>CAZETS010000011.1:0-84670 GCA_964515335.1 uncultured Spirochaetaceae bacterium | reverse complement strand
GGCGCAACTACGTGAAGTCGACCTCGGAGAACCGGCGGGATGAGCCTCCGGGGGTCACGATCGGGGTGATCGGGAAACGGCTCACGGTCCGCAAGATCCTCGAGACCCGATTGGTTCCCCGGAAGCGGGAGCTCTCGCCCTGGCTCGAGCGGTGCTACTGGGGACGGATCCCGACGAGGCGGCTAGCGCGGATCCGGTTCCACGCGGCACGGTTCGCCGTCTAAGCGCCGAAACCCACCGCGAATCGACAACTTCGAGTCTTCTTGGGCCCAATCTTCGAGCCACCTCTCATGCTTCACGGCGTCGGCGGCGCGGGCTCTCGATGCGCTATCGATCCGTCGTCGCGCAGTCGCGCAGCGGGGAGGGCGGGCGGATGAAGCGGGTGCTCGGAGCCGCGGCCGTCACCCTCGGGCTCCTCGGCTGCGACGGGGGTCCGCCGCCCGGGCCTGCCGTGCCTCCCCCGCCGGCCTGGAACGCAGAACTCAGACGCGAGGCCGAAGGACACACGGCGCACCTCGCGCACCTCGCGGCCCTCGAGCCGAGGGCGCCGGGCGGGCTCGACGTGCGGCTGGCCTTCGGAGCCGGGGCCGATCTCGACCTCTACGTGACCGGTCCCGACCAGGAGACGGTCTACTACGCGAACACGCCGAGCGCGAGCGGCGGCGAGCTGCTCGAGGATCGGCGCTGCGTCCACGACGCGCAGCGGGTCGAGACGGTGCGCTTTCCGGCGCCGCTTCGGCCCGGTCGTTATCGAGTGGGCGTCGACTATCCTCAGGCCTGCGTCGACGCGAAGGCGCCGGCGCCGTTCGCACTGAGGATCGACGGGCCGGGCGGCGTGACGAGCCACGAAGGACTCTCCGCTTACCGCGTCTTCGAGCCGGTGGTGCTGGAGCTGGAGGTCGTCCGATGAGACCGACACCGAATTTCCTCGTGATCGCCGGGCTCGTCCTGGGGCTGCTTGCGCCGGGTCTCGCCGGCGCGGCCGCGCTCGCGGGCCGCGTGACCGGGCCGGACGGCTCGCCCGTCGTCGGGGCACGCGTGACCGCCGAGCGGGGCGATCCGGCCCGCGGCACCACGGTCTTCTCCGACCACGAAGGCCGCTTCGTGGTGCCCGGTCTGGCTCCCGGGCCGTGGGAGGTCCGGGTTCGTCGCATCGGCTGGCGCGATCTGCGTCGCGACACCGAGGCGCCGGCGTCGGCGCTCGACCTGGCCCTCGAGCCCGAGACGGACCCCTCCGCGCTGGCCGAGCAGCTGCCCGCCAATCGCTGGTTCGCGCTCTTCCTCGAGCAGATCGATGATCCCGGGCATCGCGAGCAGTTCGTCCGACAGTGCACCTACTGCCACCAGCAGGGCAACGCCGCCACGCGCGTGCCGCGTGAGGACTGGCAGTGGGAGAAGGTGCTCGACCTGATGGCGCGGCTCGGTGGTGGCCTCTCGCCCGAGGTGCGGACCCACGTGCCGGCCTGGTTCGACGCCGCCTACGACCCGGCGCATGCCGTCCCGCGCCTGACCGCCGGCATGGGGACGCAGGCCTTCGCGCCGCCGCCGCCGCCCCGGGTGCGCCGGGCCGTGATCGACGAGTGGGTGCTCGGGGGGCGCGCCTCGATGCAGCACGACCTGATGGTTCATCCGAGCGGGCACGTCTACTCGGTCGACATGATGCAGGACGAGCTGTTTCGTCTCGACCCCGAGAGCGGCGAGACGAAGAGCTTCCCCATCCCCGCCGACGGGTTGCCGCTCGGCGGTGTCTTCGCGACGAGCGGCTCGCCGCTCGTCCCCAACGCCAATGCCCACGTCGGCCCGCACTCGCTGCAGGTCGGGCCCGACGGCTCGGTGTGGGTGACGCTCGCCCTCGGCAACCGGCTCGGCCGCTTCGACCCGAAGACCGAGCAGTGGACGCTGCACCGCATGAGCGAGGGCTTCTATCCGCACACGCTGCGCGTCGACGCGCGCGGCCGGGTCTGGTTCACGATCGCCGGCTCGAACCACGTCGCGCGCTTCGATCCGGCGAGCGAGACCTTCGAGACGATCCGCCTGCCCGCGCAGAGCTGGCAGCAGGACCTGGTGCTGCGCATGCTGCCGTTCTTTCTGTGGCTCTCGCAGTACGTCGAGCTCGACGCCAGCGCCGGCGGCGAAGGCGTGGCCGACATGCCCGTTCCCTACGGGATCGACATCGCGCCGAACGGCGACGTCTGGTTCAGCCAGCTCAATGCCCACAAGATCGGGCGCATCGATCCCGAGACCCTCGAGGTCGAGCTGATCGAGACCCCGTTCACCGCGCCGCGGCGCCTGCGCTTCGACTCGCAGGGCAAGCTCTGGATCCCGGGCTTCTCTTCCGGCGTGCTCGCGCGCTTCGACCCGGCCACCGGCGCCTTCGAAGAGTGGGAAATGCCGATCGAGCCGAAGGGCACCGAGACCCCCTACGCGTTGCACGTCGATCGCTCGGCCGACACGGTCTGGATCTGCGGCACCAACAGCGACACGCTGATCCGCTTCGATCCGGCGAGCGAGGAGTTCCTCGTCTACCCGCTGCCGACACGCGTGACCTACACGCGCGAGATCGACTTCGACGAGCGGGGCCGCGTCTGGACCTCGAACTCGAACACGCCGACCTGGCAGATCGAGCGCGGGCAGCCCCGGGTGATCCGCCTCGACCCGCGCCTTTCGTCCGGCGCGCTGGCCGGGGCGCCGTGAGGGCGGGGCGCGCGATGCGAGCCCTGGCGCTGGGCTCTTTGGTCTCGCTGGCGCTCGTCGGGCATGCGTGGGGCGAGGAGGCCCCCGGGCCGGCGCCGGGCCAGCAGGCCTACGAGCAGTACTGCCTGACCTGCCACGGCCCCGCCGGAAAGGGCGATGGCCCCGCCGGACTCGCGGCCGTCCCCATGCCCCGCGACTTCAGCGTCGGGCGGTTCAAGTTCGACGCCGACGGTGACGGTCACACCGGCACCGACCGCGACCTGTTCCTCGTGATTCGCGACGGCGCCGCCTCCGTGGGCGGCAACCCGCTGATGGCGCCTTGGGGCCACCTGGGGGACGAGCAGGTCAACGAGCTGGTGGGCTACGTGCGAAGTCTGGAGGGCGGGGCGTCCGGCCCCGCTCAGTGATTCCGCAACGGCCTGCGCCGTGTCAGCCGGAAGAGCACGCCGATCAGGCCGACGAGCATCACCACCACGCCCGCCAGCACCCAGTACACCGCCGCCCAGCCGTCCGCGTCGGCGACGCCGTGTACCATCCACACCGCCGACGAGCCAATGCCGAAGGTGAGCGTGAACTTGAGACCGTAGGCGGTGGATCGCCAACGCTCGGGCGTCAGCGCCGCGAACAGGCTGTTCTCGATGGGCTGCATGCCCAGGGCGAAGAAGACGTACATCGACGACGCAAAGAGCAGCGGCGCACCGGTCGCGACCGCGATGATGCCCAGCAGCGGCAGGCTCGCGAGGTGGAACGTGAAGTAGCCCGCGCGCAGCTCGCGATTGTCGGCGACCAGGCCGCCGAGGTACTGGCCGAGGATGCCGACCATCATGGCGAGCGAGGCGGCGGCCCCGTAGCCCATGAAGTCGATCTTCTCGGAGAAGAGGGCGGGCTGGGCGACCGTGTTGGCGCGATACGCGAAGCCGCCGAGGGCGGCGGTCGTGCACATCACGAGGAAGGGCGCAGCACCGGCGAGGCGACCCGCCGCTGAGCTGTCCGCCGCCGAACCGTCGGCCTCGTCGCCCGCATGGGCGGCCTCCGCGCCCGCGCGCGGGGGCTCGACGATCCGCACCCGTGCGAACACGATCGTGCAGGCGACCAGCACGCCTCCCGTCACGGCGAACGTCGCCCGCCAGCCGAGGGCCGTCGCCAGCGCGGCGGTCGCCAGTGGCGCCAACGCGATGCCGACGTTGCCGTAGATGCCGTTGATGCCGAGAGCCCGGCCGCGGGCCGCCACGGCTCGCGACAGCAGCCCGGTGCCGGCGGGGTGGTAGCAGCTGGCCGCGGCGCCGAGGCCTGCGAGGCACAGGGCCAACGGCCAGCCGGTGGCCACCTGCGAGGCGGCGATGGCGGAGAGGCCCGAACCCAGCAGCCCGAACAGGATCACGCGCCGCGCGCCGAGGCGGTCGGCCGCCAGCCCGGCCGGCAGGGCGCCCAGACCGAACAGCAGGTAGCCCGCGAAGCTCCAAGCCAGCACGTCGGTCAGCGGCAGCCCGGTCTCGGCGGCGAGCCCCACGGCCAGCGTCGGGTAGACGAGCTCCACGTAGTGGGTCGCCGCGTGGCCGAACCCCGTGAGGTGGACGATGCGGCGCTCGTTGGGCGAGAAGGCGCCGCGCGTGGCTTCGGCCTGCATGGCGGGCAGGTAGCCGAGCGCGGGTCCGCCGGCAAGGGATGGCGCCCGCGCGGGTGGCTACGCGCTGTCGTTGGCTGCCTCGGCCGACAGCTCGGCGACGCGCAGCTCGCCCTCGCGCGTCTGGCCGCCGAGCGCGAGGAAGCGCCGCATGTTCCGCTGCGCGGCGTCGCTGCGCAGCAGGGTCTGGAACAGGTAGTCCTCCTCGACGAGACCCTCGGCGAGGGGCAGCGCCGCGCAGTCCACCGAGCGCTTGGCGAGCCGGACGGCCTCGGCCGGGAAGCTCGCGATCCGCTCGGCGAGGGCGTCGACGTGCGCGCCGATCTCCTCCGGCGGCAGCGCGCGGTTCAGGTAGCCCCAGCGCTCGGCCGTCTCGGCGTCGAGGTCGATGCCTCCGAGCACCACTTCGAGGGCCCGGCCGCGCCCCAGCATCCGCGGCAGCCGCTGGGTGCCGCCGCCGCCGGGCAGGATGCCGATCGGCACCTCCATCTGGTTGACGACGGCGCGCCCGAGTGCGCCGAACCGCATGTCGAAGGCCGAGATCAGCTCGCTGCCGCCCCCGCCGACGCGGCCCTCCACCTGCGCGATGGTGACGGCGTCCATGGTGCGGTAGCGCTCGCACATCTCGTGGTAGGCGTTGCGCTCGCCGCGCTCGGCCTCGTCCTCGATCGGAAAGCCGAGGATCGCTTCGACGTCGAAGTGGGCGAGGAAGAACTCGGGGTTCGCGCTGCGCAGCACCAGCACCCGGACGTCCGGATCGTTCCCGACCTGCTCGCCGAGTCGGGCGAGCTCGCCGAAAAGCGGCAGCGTGATCAGGTTGATGGGCGGGCTGTCGATGGTCGCCCGCGCGACGCCGTCCCCGACGTCGACGTGGACCAGGTCGTAGGCGTACTCCACGGCATCCTCCGCGGGATTCTGTAGAGGGGGAGAGGGCTCAGCGCGACGCCGTGAAGCGCGGCGGGTCGACGTAGATGGGCGACGACCACGCCTTCGGCTCGTAGGAGGAAAGGCACTCGTCCTCGAGTCCCACGCAGGGCTCCGCCTCGACGCACTGCCCGCTCGCGTCGTAGCGGCAGCGCACGCCGCCCGCGTTGATGGCCGGCGCCGGCGTCTCCACCGCGCGCACGTAGTAGACGCTGGCCCGACCGTCGCGCTCGTACTCCGGGTCGGTGAAGGTGATCGCGCAGCCGGCCGGGTCGGGCTGACAGCGGAAGCTTCGCCAGGGATCGTCGATCAGCTCGGCGACGTCTTCGTCGGGCGAGACCTGCGGGCGGATGCGCACGACCTCGATGCGACTGATCAGCCGGCGCCGGTCGGACGGGTGGTAGCACTCGCCCTTGCAAACGCGCTCGATCTCGGCCGGGCCGAGCCCGCTCACCGCGTATTCGGGGCAGCCGGGCAGCTGCTCGTACGAGCCGACGGCGCGCGCCTGGAAGATCGGCGTGCCGCGCATCACCGCGCTGCCGCCCATCGGCACCGGTTGGCCGGTGGTGCCGGGCGGATTGATCAGGTCGAACCAGAGCAGGATGCGCGGGCCGCTGGTGCCGTAGACCTCGCGCCGCTCGAGGGTCTTCCAGACCGACTCGCGGTCGCGCCCCGTCGAGTGGGCGGCGATCAGGCCGCCGGTCATGAAGAACGAAGACTGCCGCTCGAGCTGGAAGAGCGCGAAGCCGGCGGCGTCGTCGGGGTCGAACGGCTTCGAGTGCGAGGCCGGCTCGACGGGCGACGGCGTCAGCACATCGGCCAGCAAGCCGCCCTGGGGGCTGCGATCGCGTGACTCGGTGAACCCGTAGCGGTGCACCTCCTTGAATCCGGTGCCCGGCCGGGCGTAGTGGTTGTCGCTCGAGCTCATGAACCCGAAGCGGAAGCGGCGCGGGTTCTGTGGATCGTCGAAGTTGCCGAGCGCGAGCACGTACTGCGCGCTGCCGCCGGGTCGATAGTTGAACGAGGGCTCGTCGCACTCGCGGCACTGACCCGCGTCCAGCCAGTCGGCGGGCGCCGCGCCGGGCACCGTCAGGTGGTCCTGGCTCAGCGCCTCGGCGGCGTTCTGCCGGGCGACCCGGGCGCGCTCCGCGCAGTCGGCGGCGTCGGCGCCGTCCGCCAGGCAGCGCGACTCGATGATCTGACCGGCCCGCCAGCACGTGGGCAGGTAGTGGGCGGTCGGCTCGGGGCACACGACGCGGTCGCCTTCGAAGCGGATTGCGCGGAAGTCGGAGTACGCGTCGGAGTTGCCGTGACCCGAGTAGATCTCGAACAGCGTCTGACGGTCCGGGTCGTGGAGGTCGCCGGCCAGCTGCTTGTCCCAGGTGGAGCCGGGCGGCGTGTAGAAGCCCCAGGTCGTGCCGTGGGGAATCACGATCGAGTCGAGGCCCCACTGGTCGAGCTTGGCGAAGAGATCGGCCGGCGTGCGCGCGGTCTCGAGGCAGTCGGTAGGCAGCTCACGGACGTCGACCCCGGTGGGGCAGACGTCGAGTCGGTTGCGCTCGGCGAAGTAGCGGGCGAGGTCGTGGATGCGCGGCTCGCCGCTCGCGAGCGCGAACAGGCCGGTCAGCGGCAGCGGGATGTCGCCGACGGCGCTGCGCGCCCGCTCGAAGGTGCTCGCCGCGGCGATCGGTCGCGCGGGGATGCGTGACTCGTCGGTGTGGGCGATGACGACGTTCTTGTGGCCGTAGTGGTCGTCGGGCGTGTCGCCGACGTCGGTCCACTCCCAGCCCAGGTAGGCGACGGTGTCGGGGTTCTGGCCCTCGCCCGCGACGGCGTTGCACTGGCGGATCGAGTCGACGGTCTCGCGCCAGTGGCGCGGCGTGATCTGCTCGGCGTGGTCGTTGATCGACCAGAAGTCGAGCGCCGAGCAGTAGCGGGCGAAGTCGCAGGCGTCGGCCGGCGGGTGCGAGCCCTCGCTGCGGGCCGTCGGCAGGCTGATCATGAAGGCATCGAACGAGAAGGTGGTGTGGACGTGGAGATCGCCGAAGAGGATCTGCTTCGGGCGCGGGACGCCGAGCGCCGAGGCGGCGCCCTCGATCTTCGCCGTGGCGGCGCCCACGACGCCCGCCGGGCGGGCGGCCGGGTTGACCTCGCCGGGTGCTTCGTGGCTGCCGAAGGTGCCGAGACCCGCGAGGTAGAGGACCAGGGTCGTGACGACCACGAGCAGTACAACGACGCCGGCGACCTTCTTGAGCACTGGCTCGATCCCCCGTCCCCGGCCCCGATCGTCGACCGAGCAGCCTTCATAGCCCGGCGTTCGGCGTCGTTCAAGCGCGCGCCGGCCAGGTGCCGACGTGTCATCATGGCGCGATGCGCTGCGCGAGGACTCGAGCCCGTCGCACCCGGTGGCTCACCTGTGTGCTCACGGCCGCGCTGACCCTCGGTCCGCCCGCCTGCAAGCCGCCTACGCGCTCGGCGCGTCCGCCCGACGTGCTGCTGATCGTGGTGGACACGCTTCGCTTCGACGCGGTGGGCAGCTACGGGGCCAGCCGGCAGACCACACCCGCCCTCGATGCCTTCGCGCAGGGCGCCGTGCGCTTCGAGCGCGCCTACGCGACCGCTCCCTGGACGCAGCCCTCGGTCGCCTCGATCCTCACCGGCGAGCTGCCCTCACGACACGGGCTCGTGCGCATCGGCTCGCTGCCCGAGTCGCTCGAGACGCTTCCCGAGCGGCTCGCCGCCGCCGACTACGCGCGGGTGGGGATCGTGAGCCACGTACTGCTCGCCCGGCTGCACGGCTTCGACCAGGGCTTCGATCGCTTCCTGGTGTCGGCCGCGCTGCCGATCCACTCGGCGATCTCGACCGATGCGGTCACCGATCGCGCCGTCGAGGTGCTCCGTGCGATCGAGGCTTCGCCCGAGGAGCGGCGCCCCGTCTTCCTCTTCGTCCACTACTTCGATCCGCACTACGTCTATCACGCCCATCCCGAGTACGGCTGGTCGTCGGCTCGCTCTGCGGGCCGGCTTCGGGACAGTCGGGACATCGAGGATCTGCGCGCCATCTCCCACGACCTGACCGCCGAAGAGCGCGACTACATTCGCGCCCTCTACCACGAAGAGGTGCGGCACACCGACGTCGGCATCGGAGAATTGTTGGGGGCGCTCGACGAGCTCGGGCTCGCCGAGGGAACGCTCGTCATCGTGACTGCCGATCACGGTGAAGAGCTGCTCGAGCGCGGCTGGCTCGGCCACACCCGCACCCTCTACGACGAGGTGGTACGCGTGCCGCTGCTGGTGCGGCCGCCCGGCCCCGTGCGCGCGGGCCGGGTGCGGGCCGGGCCGGTGTCGTTGACGGCGATCGCGCCCACGGTGCTCGACTACGCGGGCCTCGTGGCCGAGGGCGACCCGGCGCGCGAGCGGTCGCTGCGGCCGCTGCTCGAGGAGCGAGGGGCCGCGGCTGCCGGCACGGCGGATCGCGCCGTGGTGATCGAGGTGGACTTCGTGGGCGACGACGCGCGCAACGCCGAGAAGAACACGCACAAGAAGGCGATCGTCCTGGGCGACGAGAAGCTGGTTCGCGACGACACCACCGGAGTGATCGAGCTCTACGACCTCGCGCGCGATCCGGGCGAGACGCGCGACCTGTCCGGCGCCCGCCGGGAGCGCGTGCGCGCCCTCGGCGAGCGTCTCGACCGAGCCCTCGCCGAGGCGCGGGCCGGGCGGCACGAGGCCCGGCCGCTGGCGCCCGACACGGCGGCTCGCGAGGAGCTGCGCGCGCTGGGCTACCTCGAGGGCGAGCCTGCCGACCGAGCAGAGTGAGGACGCGTCGGCTGCTCGAAGGCCTCAGCTCGGCGCTGTCTCGAGGGCCGCGAAGTCGACGCCGGTCTGCTCGGTGCTCGTCTCCCAGAGCTTCTGCTGGTGGTCGCGGTCGTGCGAGCGGGTGGTCGACTCGACGCGCACCGGATGCCCGCGTATCTCGAGCATTCCGTCCGGTCCCCAGTAGTCGCCACCCGCGGCCCCGGGGTCGGTCGCGGCGCGCAGGCTGGGCAGCGAGCCGGCCGCGGCGTCCTGGGCGAGCAGCCAGTTGCCGAACTGCATGACGCGCTCGCCGAGCGACGAGCGTGTCATCTGCGGCGCGACGAACTGCAGATTCGTGGCCGCGTAGCCCGGGTGCGCGGCGAGCGCGATCGCCCGGTGCCCCCCGGCTTCGAGGCGGCGCTGGAGCTCGTAGGTGAAGAGCAGGTTCGCCAGCTTGCTCTGCGCGTAGGCGGGCCAGCGTTGGTAGCCGCGCTCCCAGTGCAGGTCGTCCCAGCGCATGCGCCCCATCCGGTGTGCGCCGCTCGAGACGTTCACCACCCGCGCCGCCGGAGCCGCCAGCAGCGCTTCGAGCAGCAGCCCGGTCAGCGCGAAGTGACCGAAGTGGTTGGTGCCGATCTGCATCTCGAAGCCGTCGGCGGTGCGCCGGTAGGGGATTGCCATCACGCCGGCGTTGTTGCAGAGCACGTCGATCCGCCCGAGCGACTCGTGGAGCGACTTCGCACAGGCCCGGATCGAGGCGAGGCTCGCCAGATCGAGCGCCGCGTACTCGACCTGCGCGCCCGGATGCTCCTGCTGGATGTGCTCGATGGCGGCGCTGCTCTTGCGCGGGTCGCGGCAGGCGAGCACGACGCGGGCACCCCGGGCCGCGCAGGCGAGCGCCGTCTCGTAGCCGAGTCCGCTGTTCGCTCCGGTGACCACGACGTGCCGCCCGCTCAGCTCGGGTACGTCGTCACGGGTCCAGGGGCGTGCGTTCGCCTCGCTCGTCATCGTGTCTTTTCCTTCGTTGCACCCGCCGTCGACTCGCGGCGCGTGGCGGTTTTCAGGGCTCGCCGTCCGGCTCCTCGATCGCCCCTGCCTCGACGTAGGCCGCGTACTCCTCGGCCGAGAGCCCGAGCAGGTCGCTGAACACGTAGGCGTTGTCCTCGCCCATGGCGGCCCCGGCGCGCGTCGTGCGCCCCGGCGTGCCGGTCAGGCCGAGCGGGATCCCGCAGGCCGTCACCTCGCCCTTGCGCAGGTGCGGGATCCGCTCGAAGTAGCCGCGCGCCGCGAGGTGGGCGTCGCGCTGATACTGGTCCTCGGTGTCCTGCACGACGCCCGCGGTGACGCCGAGGGACTGCAGCAGCTCGACGAGCGCCACGGCGTCGTTGCCGCTCGTCCAGTCGGCGATCGCGGCGTCGATCTCCTCCCGGGCGGCGAGCCGGCCGGCCAGGGTCTCGAAGCGGGGATCGCCGACCAGCGGCGCCAGCTGCTCGATCCGCCCGAGCCGTTGCCACTCGGCGTCCGAGCGCACCGTGATCACGCACCAGCGGTCTTCGCCCGCGCACGGGTAGCAGCCGTGCGGCGCCATGTAGCGCGAGGCGTTGCCGAGCTTGGGAGGCGGCCGGCCGTGGGCGAGCTGCTCCATCATTTCGGGCCCGAGCATCGCGACCGTCGTCTCGAGCTGGGCGATGCCGATCCGCTGACCCTCGCCGGTGCGGTCGCGGTGCTCGAGCGCGCAGAGGATCGCGAACAGCCCGTGCAGGGCCGAGAGCGCGTCGGGATAGGCGTACTGGGTGGTCGCGCTGTCGCGGTGCGCGAACCCCGACTGCCGGGCCAGGCCCGAGCTGGCCTCGATGTTGGGGCCCCAGGTCACGCAGTCGGCGTGCGGGCCGCTGTCGCCGAAGCCCGAGCTCGAGAGGCCGATCAGCGTGGGGTTGACGGCTTCGAGGGTCTCCCAGTCGAGCCCGAGCTTGCGCATCGCGCCGTGCCGGTGGTTCTCGACCACGATGTCGGCGCGGGCGACCAGGCGCCGGGCGAGCTCGACGCCCGCCGGCTGCTTGAGGTCCATCGCCACGAAGAGCTTGCCTGCGTCCCAGTCGGTGAACCAGGGCGACATCTCGGGCTGGGTGCCGCGCTCGGGCTCGTGGGGCGAGACGTACAGGCGCACCACACCCGGAACACGGTGCGACTCGATGCGGATCACCTCGGCGCCGCACCAGGCCATCATGCGGCCGATCCAGGGGCCCGCCATGCCCTGGGTGAACTCGACGACGCGCACCCCTTCGAGAGCCTGCTGGGGGAAGCTCATCTCACACCACCCCCTGGTGGCGCAGGTTGTCGAGCTCGGCCGACGTCATCCCGAGCTCGCCGCGGTACACCTCGTCGTTGTGCTCGCCGAGCTGCGGCGCCGGGCGACGGATCGCCCAGGGCGTGGCCTGATGGCGGTACGGGGCGCCCGGCATGCGCAGCGGCCCGCATTCTCCGTGCGGCACGCTGACGAAGTAGTCGCGCGCGGCGAGATGCGCGTCGCGCGCGACCTCTTCGGTCGTGCACAGGGGCGTGAAGGCGATGTGACGGCGCTGGCCCTCGTGGAAGATCTCGTCGACGCTGTGCAGCTGCGTCATGTCCGAGATGAAGATGTCGAGCAGCTCCCGGTACTCGATGCGCCGGGACGACGGCCCCTCGAACATCGGGTCGAGCACCTCCTGGTTGCCCGTCTCCTCGTTGATCCAGGCCGCGAGGGCGCGCCAGTGGGCCGGGCGGTTCACCATCAGGTAGACGCGACCGTCGCGGCACGGATAGGCGCCCGAGGGCACCGAGGCGGTCAGCGCCGAGCCGACGCGCCGCGGCACGATGCCGTCGTCGAGCCACTTGCCCACGCCCGAGATGTGCGAGACCGCGAGCGTCGTCTCCTGGATCGAGATGTCGACGTGCTGGCCCCGGCCGCTCCGCTGCGCGTGTCGGAGGGCGATCAGGCTGCTGACGGCTGCGGTCGTGCAGGCCATCAGGTGGTTCTGCTGGCCCGCGAGCGCGACCGGCGGGTCGTCGGCCTCGCCGGTTACGTAGAGGGCGCCGCCCATGGCACCGGCGACCAGGTCGCTCGACGACCAGTCGGCGTGGGGGCCCGTCTGTCCGAAGCCCGTGATCGAGGTGACGACGATGCGCGGGCGCTCGGCGGCCAGCGAGGCGAAGCCGAGTCCCTGTGTGTCGAGGGCGCCCGGCGGCAGCGACTCGACGACGATGTCGGCGCGCAGGGCCAGGCGGCGCAGCAGGCTCCGGCCCGACGGCTGTTCGAAGTCGAGCGTCACACCGCGCTTGCTGGTGTTCATGTAGAGGAAGAAGAGGCTCCGGTCCGGTCCCGGGCGGTCCTCGAAGAAAGGCGGAATCGCGCGGGAGGGGTCACCTCGCGGGCGCTCGACCTTGACGACGTCGGCCCCCATGTCGGCGAGCAGCTTGCCGCAGTAGGCGCCGGCCGCGCCTCCGATCTCGAGCACGCGTCTGCCCGCCAGCGCTCCCTGGCTGCCGCTCATCCACCCTCCGCTGCCGCGCGACCCGGGCGCGCGGCTCCCCGCGAAAACGAGCGGCGAGTGTAGCCAGTCGCGCTTGCGCGAAGCCCCGGGCGGCGGTCCCGATCCGCGGCCGCCCGACGAGTCGGGTACCCTTGGTCGGCCTGGCTCGCGTTCGGGCCGCGACCGCCTGCACGGTCCGGGTTGCGCGGCGCCGGATCGACCCGCCCGAGGAGACCCGCATGGCCATCGTCACCCCCATCGAAACCCCCGCCGGCGAGCGGCGCCGGCTGTCGCTGGCAAGCCCCGTGGATCGGCAGCCGATCGGGCAGATCGAGGTCGCCAACGAGGCCGACTGTGCGCAGGCCGTCGAGCGGGCCCGCAAGGCCCAGCGCGACTGGGGGGAGCTGCCGGTTGCCGAGCGCGCCCGCCACATGGTTCGGGTGCTCGAGGTGCTGCTCGAGCGGCAGGACGACGTGATCGACACGGTGATGCGCGAGACCGGCAAGCCGCGCACCGAGGCGCTGCAGATGGAGGTGTTCGCCGTCGGCGACGCGCTGAACTTCTACGCGAAGCACGCCGAGCGCATCCTGCGGCCCGAGCGGCGGCGGCTGCACGGCATGCTGCGCTTCATGAAACAGCTGCGCGTCGTGTACCGGCCGCTCGGCGTCGCCGGGGTGATCAGCCCCTGGAACGGCCCGTTCGTGCTCGCCGTGAACCCGGCCGTGCAGGCGCTGATGGCCGGCAACGCGGTGATCCTCAAGCCGTCGGAGGTGACGCCGTTCTCGGGGCGCCTCGCCGGCGAGCTCTTCGCCGAGGCCGGACTGCCCGACGGCCTCTTCCAGGTGCTGCTCGGCGACGGTTCGACCGGCGCCGCCCTGTGTCGTGCGGGCGTCGACAAGATCGCCTTCACGGGCAGCGTCGCGACGGGTCGCAAGGTGGCGGTGGCCTGCGCCGAGCAGCTGATCCCGTGCACCCTCGAGCTTGGCGGCAAGGACGCGATGATCGTCTGCGACGATGCGCACGTCGACTACGCGGCCGCCGGCGCGGTGGCCGGGGCCCTCATGAACACGGGGCAGTACTGCTGCGGCACCGAGCGGGTCTACGTGGTCGACTCGCTCGCCGACGACTTCATCGAGAAAGTGGTCGACCGGGTCTCGCAGCTGCGCCAGGGCGCCGAGGGGGAGTTCGACGTGGGGGCGATCTTCTGGCCCCGGCAGCTCGAGATCATCGAGGAGCACATGGAGGATGCGCGCCGGAAGGGCGCACGGGTGCTCACCGGGGGGCGTCGCAACCCGGACCTCGACGGCCTCTACTACGAGCCCACCGTGGTGACCGACGTCGACCACGACATGCGGCTGATGCGCGAGGAGACCTTCGGCCCGATCCTGCCCGTCATGCGGGTGCAGAACGAGGAGGAGGCGATCGCGCTCGCCAACGACAGCGCCTACGGGCTGGGCGGCAACGTCTGGACCCGCGACACCGGCAAGGGCGCGCGCATCGCCGAACGCCTGCAGACCGGCAGCGTCTGCGTCAACGACATGACGATGACCTACGGCGTCCAGGAGGCGCCCTTCGGCGGCCGCAAGGAGAGCGGCGTCGGGCAGGTGAACAGCGAGACGGGGCTGCGCGGCTACTGCCACGCGGAGCCGATCATCATCGATCGGCGCGGCGGCCGGATGAGTGCCAGCCGCTATCCGTACAGCGCCAAGAGCGACGCCGGCCTGCAGAAGTTCATGAAGCTCCTGTGGGGCACGCGCCTGGGGCGCCGCCTTTCCTGAGGGAGGTCTCGGGGGGCGATGCCGGGCTCGACCGGCACACCCGCTGCGACGGTCGGAGAGACGAGGCCGCAAGGAGGACGGACGCATGGATGTCACGGGCAACGAGGACGCGAGGGGGAGGAGCCGGAGCGCTCTGCGCTGGACCCGCCGGCAGCTGCTGATCGGCGCGGGCGCGCTGGCGGGCGGTGCGCTCTGGCCCTGGCGGCTGCGCGCCGAGGGCGGCTTCGAGCTGTCCGCGGAGACCCGCGCCGCGCTGGGCGAGAGCCCGCTCGTCTACGTGTCGCCCCTGCACCCGGACGGCAGCGAGAGCCGCTGCCACGGCGAGGTCTGGTTCTTCGTCGACGAGGGCGGCGTCGTCGTCTTCACGGCGGCAGACCGCTGGAAGGCCCGGGCCATCCGCCGGGGGCGCGACAGCGCCCGGCTCTGGGTGGGCGACTTCGGACCCGTCAAGCGGGCGGGCGACCGCTACCGCAAGGCTCCGACCTTCCTCGCCCGCGCTTCCCTCGACTCGCGGCCCGAGGTGTTCGCGAGGCTGATGGAGAGCTTCTCGAGCCGCTACGCGGACGAGTGGGAGAAGTGGGGGCCGCGCTTCCAGAAGGGCTGGGATGACGGCTCGCGGGTGCTGATCCGCTACACGCCGCAGGGGGCGTGAGGGGCGTGAGGGGCGGGGCAGGGCGCGGCGGCGCGCGGACTCAGAGCTGCGCGGCCCGCTCGAAGCACCAGAACGCCGCGCACGAGCCGATCGCGTAGGCGGGCACGCGTCGCAGCCAGGCGGGCAGGTCGGTCACCAGGCGGGAGGCCGCCCACGCCAGTCCGGCGACGACGGCGACGAACGCGAGCTGACCGACCTCGATCCCCACGTTGAAGGCGAACAGCGCCAGGGGGATCTCCTCCTGGGGCAGCCCCACCTCGGTCAGCGCGCCCGCGAACCCGAGCCCGTGCACGAGACCGAAGGTGCAGGCCATCAGCCAGGGACGCCGCTGCAGCAGGTGGGGGTGCTCGCGGCGCGGGGCGGCGAGCTCGACGGCCAGCACCAGGATCGAGGCGGCGATCAGCAGCTCGGCGAGGCTGCTCGGCACCCGGGCGATGCCGAGGGTGGCGAGCGAGAGCGTCAGGCTGTGGCCCAGCGTGAAGGCAGTGATGGTCTTCACGAGAGCCCGCGCGTCGGACACCAGCAGCATCAGGCCGAGCACGAAGAGCAGGTGGTCGAGGCCGCCCAGGATGTGCTCGAAGCCCAGCACGAGGTAGCCCCAGCCGACCTGCGACTTCGTCTGGCGCGCGGGGACGGTGATCGCCGTGCGCCCGCGGCGCAGCACCTCGCGCACCACCCGGCCGTCGGGCAGGGCGACGCGCAGGAGCACGTCGATGCTCACCGGACCGAGGCCGTCGATGCCGACCTCGCGGCCCACCAGGCCCCGGGCCCCGCAGTCGGCGGTCCAGCGCAGCGACACGCTCTGCTCGTCGCCACCGGTTCGCGTCTCCGAGGTGCGCCGGCAGTCTGCGGGAAGCCGTGGTGTCAGCTCGACGCCGCGCGGCCGCAGGCGCGAGGTCTTCCAGTGCACGTCTACGCGCCCATCTGCCGACTGCTCCAGCTCGAGCAGCGCAGGCGCCAGCGGGTGGGCCGGGGCCGAGCCCGCCCAGGCGGCTGCCAGGCACGCGCCGAGGGCGAGCGCCGCGGAGCGTCGCGACCTGCCGCCTCGCGGTCGGTGGAGTGTGCGGAGTCCGAACGCCATGGTCAGCCCAGCGCGTAGGTGTAGGTCCGCCAGACGACGTAGACCGCGTAGGTGATCATCAGCAGTACGCCCTCGGTGCGGATGATCTTGTTGCCCTGGGTGAACGCGGTCAGTGCGAACAGCAGCGACATCCCGCACATCGCGATCAGGTCGATGTGCCCGCTCGCGGGGATCGCCATCGGGCGGACGGTGGCGGTGGCGCCGGCGACGAGCAGCGTGTTGAAGATGTTCGATCCCACGACGCTGCCGACCGCCATGTCGGCCTTGCCGTGGCGCAGGCAGGAGATGGCCGCCGCGAGCTCGGGCAGGCTCGTGCCGATCGAAACCATCGTGAGACCGATCACGACTTCGGGCACCGCGAAGGCGTGGGCGAGGCCCGTCGCGCCCATCACCGTGAGCTTGGCGCCCCCCACCAGTCCGACGAGACCGACGACGGTCAGCGCGATGTCGCGGCCGACGTTCGATTTCGGCGAGAGCCCCTGGTCTTCGGGGATCTCGAGCAGCGGTGGCCCCACGTCGATGGCTTCGTCGGCGTCCTCCGTTCGCCGGCGGACGAGGTCGCCGATCGTGTAGTAGAGGAACACGAAGAAGAACAACAGCAGGATCAGCCCGTCGGTCCGCATGTAGGCGTCGCGCGCACCGCCGAGGTCGACATCGAACGCCATCACCAGGGCCGCGCTGGTGGCCAGGATGAGCATCGGCAGCTCGCGGCGGATCAGGATGGTCTGGATCGGGATCGGCTGCAGGACGGCGATGAGCCCGATGATCAGCCCGATGTTGGCCATGTTCGAGCCGAAGATGTTGCCGAACGCCAGCGAGCCGGCGTCGTCGATCGCGGCGCCGATGTTCACGGCGAGTTCGGGAGCGCTCGTGCCGAACGCCACGACGGTCAGCCCGATGACGAGCGTCGAGACGCCCAGGCTGCGGGCGAGCGCGGAGGCGCCTCGCACCATCAGCTCGCCCCCCGTGACGAGGATCGTCAGTCCGGCCACGAGCTGGAGGAAGTCGGCGAGCATGGTCCTCGTTCGCGCGCGGCTTGTGGCCGCGTGGCGCGTTGGCGGAGGCTTGGGTCGGGCTCCTAGGCGCGGGTGGCCGAGGTCGGCTGCTTGCGGGTCTCTTCCGAGAGCTGCTCCGGCGGAACGCGCAGCAGTCGCAGGGCCTCTTCTTCGCCCTGGCCGAACGCCGCGGCGTCGGTCGTCACGCAGAACTCGACCATGATGCCGTTCGGATCGACGGTGTAGACCGAACGGCACCAGCCGTGGTCGACCTCGCTCATCTGCTCGATGCCACGATCGCGCATGCGACCGATCATGGCGTCGAACTCGGCCTCGCTGTCGAGGCGGAAGGCGATGTGGTTCACCCAGACCGGAAGGCCCGCGCCGGTGGAGACGTCGGTGCGGTACGACTCCTTCTCGCCGACGTTCTCGAACGCGAAGAAGGCGAGGTAGTCGCCGTTGCCCATGTCGAAGAAGAAGTGGCGGAAGTAGCCGTCGCCCTGCAGGTGGTTCTCGGTGTGGACGAGCGGGAGACCGAGCTTGCCGGTGTAGAACGCGTAGGTGGCTTCGGGATCGCGCGTCGCGTAGGCGACGTGGTGGAGGCTCTTCGAGCGCAGATCGCAGCTTTCGGCCATCGTCCCTCCCGGTCGACGGGCCCCCAACGGGCGCGGGTCAGCGATCGTAATTCATCGGCTGTCGAGCGCCAAGCGTGCCGGCGCCCGGCCCGTGTGCGCGGGCAACGCGCCCTGCGTGGTGGTGAGACGCGCCGAATCGATGCGGCCGGGCCGTTTGGCCGGACAGCCCGGCCGCGAGCTCGTACGAACATGCCGGGGGCGGTGCGGTAGCATCGAGTCCGGGAGCCCAGACCATGAGCCATGCCGCCTCGCGTCCCCCCCTGCCTTCGGGTCTCGTCGCCTTCGTGAAGCGGGACTGCCCCACCTGCGGGCTCGTCGTGCCGGTGCTGATCGAGCTCGCCAAGTCCGAGCCGCTCACCGTGTACGTCCAGGACGACCCCGCCTTTCCCGAGGCGCTCGAGCCCGTCGACGACACCGCGCTCGAGATCTCGTTTCGTCACGACGTCGAGGTCGTGCCCACGCTGCTTCGCGTCGAGGACGGTGTCGAGGTGGCGCGCGCGATCGGCTGGCACCGGGGCGACTGGGAGACGCTGACGGGCCGCTCGGAGCTCGGGCCGGGTCTGCCCGGGCTGCGGCCGGGCTGCGGCTCGCGCTCGGTCGATCCCGATGTCGCGCCCGAGCTGGCGATCCGCTTCGGGCAGAGCGGCCTCTCGGCCCGCCGGGTCGCGTTGGGTGACGGTGAGGACGAGGTCGAGGCGCTCTTCGAGCGCGGCTGGACGGACGGTCTGCCGGTCGTGCCGCCCACCGAGCGGCGGGTGCTCGCCATGCTCGAGGGCACCAGCCGCCGCCCGGACGAGGTGGTCGCGACCGTGCCTCCCGACCTCGCGCCGTGCACGGTCGAGAAGGTCGCGATCAACGCGGTGATGGCCGGTTGCCGGCCCGAGTACCTTCCGGTGGTATTGGCCGCCGTCGAGGCCGCGTGCACCGACGCCTTCAACATCCACGGTCTGCTGGCCACCACGATGACATCCGGGCCGGTGGTGGTCGTGAACGGTCCCATTCGCCGCGCGATCGGCATGAACTCGGGCCGCAACGTCTTCGGGCAGGGCAATCGCGCCAACTCGACGATCGGTCGCGCGCTTCAGCTCGTGGTGCGCAACGTCGGCGGCGGGCGCCCGGGGGAGGTCGATCGCGCGACCTTCGGCAATCCCGGCAAGGTGGGCTTCTGCTTCGCCGAGGACGAGGAAGGCTCGCCCTGGACGCCGCTCTCGAGCGATCTCGGCGCCGAGCCGGGCCAGAGCACGGTCACGCTGTTTCCGGGCGAGGGCCCGCGCACGATCGTCGATCAGCTCGCGCGCGACCCGGAATCGCTGGCGCGCACCTATGCGGTCAACCTGCGAAGCCTCCACCATCCCAAGGCGGTGCTGGCCTTCGACTGCCTGCTGGCGGTCGGGCCCGAGCACGCACGCGTCTTCGCCGAGGCGGGCTGGAGCAAGCAGCAGCTCGTCGAGCGGCTCCACGAGCTGCTGGTGATCCCCAAGGCCGAGCTCGTGCGCGGGGCCGGCGGCATCGCCGAGGGCATTCCCGAGAAAGCGCCCGCCGAGGCTCTGCCGAAGTTCCGGCCCGGCGGTATCCTCGTCGTCCACTGCGGCGGCGAGGCGGGCCTGTTCTCGGCCATGATCGGCGGCTGGGTGACCGGCGAGATGGGCAGCCAGCCCGTCGTGCAGGAGGTCCGTCCATGAGCGAGTCCACGAGCGGGAGAGGCGCCGTCGTGCTCGATCCCACCGCCGAGCGATCGCCGGCGCTGCGCGAGCGGCTGCCGCGACCGCAGCAGCTCGAAGGCCTCGAGCTGGGTCTGCTCGACATCTCGAAGGCGCGCGGCGACGTGTTCCTCGATCGGCTGGAGGAGCGCTTCAGCGAGCGCGGCGCACGCGTACGCCGCTACCAGAAGCCGACCTTCACGAAGCCCGCCCCCGTGGACGTGCGCCGCCGGATCGCGGAAGAGTGCGCGGCCGTCGTGGAGGCGCTGGCGGATTGAGGCAGCTGCACGTCGTGCAGTGTGCACGACACGGTGAACCTCGAGGCGCTCGGCGTGCCGGGTGTCTTCATCGCGAGCCAGGTGTTCGAGGACGGCGCGCTGCGCCAGGCCGAGGCGCTCGGCGCCGACCCGGCGGCGGTCTACGTCCCGCATCCGATCCAGGACCGGACCGACGACGAAATGGTGGCGCTCGCCGACGAGGCGTTCGAAGCGGTGGTCGAGAAGCTGCTCGGCGAGTAGTGGACGGCGGCCGCGCGGGGACGGGCGCCGTGGGGCGGACATCGGGGCACCCATGACGAAGCTTCTGTTCATTGCCTGCGGCGGCGCCCTCGGTGCGGTCGCTCGCTACGGGCTGTCGGGCGTGGGGCAGCGGCTCACCGACGGCGTCTTCCCGGTCGGAACGCTGCTCGTCAACGTGACGGGCTGCGCGGCGATCGGGGTGCTGGCCGCGCTCTTCGCCGGGCCGGCGATCGTGCGCGAGGAGGTGCGGCTGGCGCTGATGGTGGGCTTTCTCGGAGGCTTCACGACGTTCTCGACATTCGGCTTCGAGACCTTCTCGATGCTGGCCGAGCGGGCCTGGTGGCCGGCCGCGACGAACGTGCTGGTGAGCAACCTGGCCGGCCTGCTGGCCGTGTGGCTCGGCTACCGGCTCGGCGTGGCGTGGCAGGGGGCGTGAGATGAGGGCGCTGCCCCGGCAATCCTGGCGTCTTCGGATCTACTGCGCCGAGGGCGATCGGCACGGGCGCGAACCGCTCTACGAGGCCATCGTGCGCGCCGCCCACGAGGCGGGGCTGGCCGGCGCCACGGTCTCGAAGGGCTCGATGGGCTACGGGGCCGACAGCCACATCCACACCTCGCGGGTGCTGCGGCTCGCCGAGGATGTGCCGGTGCTCGTCGAGCTGGTCGACGACCGCGAGCACGTCGACGCCTTCGTGCCGAAGCTGCGCGAGATGGACTTTCGCGGGCTCGTCACCCTCGAGCCCGTCGAGGTGCTGCTGCAGTCGGCGTCCGCGACGGACTGAGGCGTCCGCGACGGACTGAGGCGTCGCGCCGTCGAGGTGCGCGGTGGTCGGTTGCGGGGCGGCGGTTCGGCGGTCCCGCCGCCCCGCGCGCTCACGCCTCGGGCGTGAACCCGACCTTCAGCTCCATGCAGGTGCGTACGAGCGCCGACGGTGACAGCACCGGCCCGCCGGCCGTGTACGTCATGTCCGGGATGCGGCGCAGCAGCTCCTCGAACGCCACCCGCATCTCCATCCGCGCCAGGTTGGCGCCGAGGCAGAAGTGGCTGCCGATGCCGAACGCGAGGTGCGCGGGGTTGCGATCGATGTCGAACTCGTCCGGCCGCTCGAACTGACGCGGGTCGCGGTTCGCAATCGGGTAGACGATCAGGACCTTCTGGCCCTCGCGGATCTTCACGCCGTGCAGCTCGGTGTCCTGCGTGGCCGTGCGCGCGAAGCTGTGCACCGGCGACACGAGCCGCAACATCTCCTCGACCGCTGCCGGGATCAACGAGGGGTCGTCGATCAGGCGCTGGCGCTGCTCGGGGTGCTCGATCAGCAGCTGCATGCCGCCGGAGATCCCGTTGCGGGTGGTCTCGTTGCCGGCCACCAGCAGGATGGTGCAGAGCATCACCAACTCGTCGGTCGCGATGCCGCCGTGATCGACGCCCGAGATCTCGTCGGCCTGGGCGTTCTGCTCGAAGCTGCCCAGCAGGCCCTCGTCCTTCGCGTGCACGAGGATGCTGATCAGGTCGTCCTGCGGGTTCTGGCGCCGGTCTTCTATGACGTCCTTCAAGTAGGTCGAGTACTCGACGAAGGCCTGACCGGCGGCGGCCATGATCTCCGGCTTGTCCATGTTGCCGTCGCCGGCGATCATCGCGTCGGACCAGTGGTGGAAGCGCTCGCGGTCCTCCTTGCGGATGCCGAGCATCTCGGCGATCAGCAGCAGGGGCAGCGGCACCGAGATCGACGTCACGAAATCGCATTCGCCCTTCTCGGCGATGGCGTCGATGGCCTCGGTCGTGATGTTGCGGAAGACCGTCTCGAGATTCTTGACCATGCGGGGCGTGAAGCCCTTGTTGATCATTGCGCGGATCTGACCGTGGCGGGGCTCGTCCTCGTCGATCAGCCCGAGCTTCGTGGGGTTGCCGGGGCGCACGCCCTCCGCCGAGGTGAACAGCTCCTGGTGCTTGGATACGTAGGAGACGTCCTCGAAGCGCGTCACCACGAAGAGCTGGTCGGCCTCGGACCAGTGGACGGGGTCCTCGTCCCGCAGCCCGCGCAGGCGCGGCCAGATGCTCCTGTCCCAGTTGCTGGCGTCGAGAAAGCTGAAAGTCGAGTCGGTCACGGTCTGGTCTCCTGGCTGGGGGACGGGGGGCTCTCGGGCAGCGCCGGGGCGGCGTCGCCGAAGGTGAGCAGGGTGGCGGCGCGGGCGTAGAACCCGGTCGCTCGGGCCAGCGCGGTCTCGTCGTGGACGTCCTCGTCGATCAGCAGCTCTGTGAGCGGCGTCATTGCGAAGTGGCCGATCAGCATGTTCACCAGCGCGAGCAGCAGGTGGGGCAGCTGCTCGGGCTTCCAGTGGCGCGCGGCGGGGGTGTCGCGCAGCAGCTCGAGGCTGCGCGTCATGGTGGGGCGCAGCCAGGCCTCGAGCATCAGTGCGAGGTTGTCCCCACCGGCCAGCATCTCGTACTGGATCAGCCGCGGCAGGTTCGGGCGCTCGGCGAGCACCGCCATCACCTCGTTCACGAAGTTGCGGGGGTCGCCGCCGGCTTCACCGTCGCCGCCGGCCACCGAGCGGGTCAGCATCTCGAGGATCGGCGCCATGCCCCGGGCGAGCACCGCCGTGTAGAGCGACTGCTTGCTGTCGAAGTGGTTGTAGAGGCTGGGGATGCGGATCCCGACGATCTCGGCGACTTCGCGCAGGGTGGTGCCGTCGTAGCCGCGCCGAGCGAAGCAGACCTCGGCGGCGTCGAGGATGCGGCCGGCGGTCGAGCCCGCCTCGACGACCGGCTGGCTGGCCAGCGTGGGGGCGGGGGACGGGGCTCGCTGGGGGGCGGGGGACGGGGCTCGCTGGGGGGCGGGGGACGCGGCTCGCTGGGGGGCGGGGGACGCGGCTCGCTGGGGTGAGGTGGCGGGCATGCCGGGGGGCTCCGGTTGGCTAACTAGCGTTAGTTTCTATCGAGGGCGGCCGTGTGTCAACCGTCTGCCGGCCGAAATCCGGCCACCAGGCCGGCGGACGAAATTCCGCCGGAACGCCGTCACGCCGCGGGTGGCGCTTCGGTCCGAGGCCGCCCGGCACCACACCTGCGCTCCGGCGCCGCCGCGACGCAGGCCGCGCGGGCAGGCCCAGGACGCCCCTGCCGGCCACCGGGGCCCGTACGGCCGGTCAGGAGCCGGTGTCGGACCTCTGGTGGTCGACGTCGCGGCGCTCGCCGTTGCGCCACTGGCGCAGCCCGGCGGGCTGGTAGGCGAGCAGGAAGGCTCGCCGGTCGGTGTCCGTGCGGTTGGTCTGCGAGCCGTGGACGAGGTCCCGGTGGAACCACATCACGGATCCGGCGGGCAGGGCGGCCGCGAAGGGCTTCTCGTCGAGGCGGTCGACGTCGGTGTAGAGGCGGCCGAGGGTGCCGCGATCGCGGAGCGCCGGGAGCGCCCCGTAGCGATGCGTGCCCGGAATCACCCAGAGACAGCCGTTCTCCTCGGTCGCGTCGTCGAGGTACATGATCAGTGTGACGACGTTCTCGAGATCCTCGGCCCCGTAGGCCCAGTAGGGTCCCTCCTGGTGCCACGGAAAGGGCGCGCCGCCCGGACGCTTCACGTTGAGCTTGTCGCTGAAGAGCGAGAGGGCGTCGTGTCCCGTGATGTCCGCGCAGGGCTGCCACATGCGCGGGTCGTCGACCAGGCGTTCGAGCCGCTCGTCGAGTTGGTGGACCGGCTCCATCGAGCGCACGGCGCGCAACTCGTCGCGCCACTCCCACTTGATCGTCGAGCCGAGCACCTGCTGGAACTTCTGGTTGTCGACCTGCTCGACGTCGCCGGCCGAGTCGCCGTCCGCCGCAGCGAGCACGCGTGCGTGAACGGCCTCCACGGCCGCGCGCAACGCGTCGATCTCCGGGGCGGAGAAGACGTCGTTGCGGAAGAAGAACCCGTCCTTCTCCCAGCGATCGCGTTCCTCGGGCGAGAGCGTGTACGGCATCGGTCGACGGCTCCGGGCGCCACGCGGGCGCCTTCCGAAGGGGAGGGCCGACGTTAGCAGCCCCGTGAGTCGAGGGCGGCGAGTCGCGCGGGCGAGGCTGCGGGTCGCGCTGGAAGTCGTGTGGCGTAGGGGCGAGGGGTGCGGCGGTTCGACTCAGAAGCGCCAGAATGCGCCGACCGAGACCGTCACCCGGTCGAGATTCACGAGCTGGCGTGTGCCGATCACGCAGTCGACCTCCGCGGTCAGGCCCCAGCGCCAGTCGAGGTACCAGTCGACGCCGCCTGCGAAGCGGGGCGAGAACGACGTCGCGTCGACGCCGATCGGTGTGCCCGGAACCACGTAGTCGAGATGGTAGGCCCCCATGCCGAGCACCACGAAGGGCTGGACGGCTTCGGTCGACAAGTAGAGCTTCGCGTCGACGGAGTACATCCAGTTCGCCGCGCCGCCGGCGTCGGCTCCGCCGAGCGTGATCCCGTAGTCGGACACCCAGTCGAAACCCGCCTGAGTGAGGCCGACGCGCGTCGCGGCGCCGGCTTCCGGCGCGGGCGTCGCCCCGCCGCTATTTTGCCGGCCGTCCGCGCGATGGGGCGGCGAGGGGGGCAGGGCGGTGGGCCGACGGGCCTTCGAGGGCGGGGCGGGCAGGGAGGCTCTGGCGGTCCGATGGACGCGCTGACCTCGCTCTGGAGCGCCGTGGGGACGCTCGGCAGCGGCCTCTCGGTGGTCTTCATCGTGGTGATCGCGCTCGTGTTGGCGGCCCTGGCCCTGGTCTACGGCGTTGCGGCGCTGATCGTGCTGGGCCGATTCGCCCGCGCCTCCGAGCGCCTCCCGCCGGCGCTGGCAGCGGCCGCCATGGTGTGCGGTGGCCTCACGGCGCTCGTGCTGCGCGTCCGCGCGCCCGAGCTGTCGGTGGCGCCGTGGGCCGAGTGGCTCGCCGCCTGGGGGCGCGAGCTTGCGGTGCTGGTGCCGGTCTGCGCGGCGGCCATGCTGCTCTACCGGGTCGCGCTGCGGCGGCGCGTGTGGTCGATGCTGGCGCTCGTGATCGCCGTCCCCTCGCTGGCGGGCCTGGCGGTCGCGTATCTTTCGGGTGCGTCTCTCGATCTGGACACGCGACTCGCCTACCCACAGCTCGCGCTGCGCTCCGTCGCCCAGGCCGTGGTGGTGGGCCTGCTGCCGTTGGCGGTGGCCGGTCTGATCGAGATGCGGCGCCGGGCCGAGTGGTTCATCGCGCTGCGCTACCTGGTGGCCGAGCGTCGGCAGGTCTTCATCTCGGTGATCACGCTGATCTGCATCGGAGCCGTGGCGGCCGGCGTCTGGTTGATCATCACCGTGCTCTCGGTGATGAACGGCTTCGAGCGGACCTGGCGCGACGAGATCGTCGGCAACTACGCCCACTTTCTGGTGCGGAGCTACTACGGGCACATCGTCGCGTACCCCGAGGTGCTGGCCGACATCGAGCGCGTTCCGGACGTGGTGGCGGCCAGCCCGTACCTCGATGCCGACGGCATGGTGCGAAAGGGAAGCGGACGGATCGCGCCGATCCGCCTGCGCGGCATCGAGCGCGAGAGGGCCAGCCGCGTGACGCAGCTGGCCGACAAGATCGTTGCCGGTGAGCTCGCCGCGATCGACCCGCCCGGGCCGGGCGACGCCTCTGAGGCCGGGGCGGCGCCGGGCCTGGTGATCGGCAAGGCGCTGGCCGAGCAGCTCGGGGCGGAGCTGGGCGATCCGCTCATCCTCGTCTCGCCCCAGGGTGGCGCGCCGACGGCGCTCGGCCCGTCGCCCAGGCTGATGCGCTTCCGGGTGGTCGGGCTCTTCGAATCGAGCTTCCTGCAGTTCGACGAGCTCTACGCCTTCACGGATCTCTCGGCCGCGCAGACCTTCGTGGGCGCCTCGGACGTGGTGGCGGGCTTCGAGGTGCGCACCCGCGACTTCTTCCGGTCGCGCGCCGTCGCGGACGCCGTCGAGAACGCCCTCGAGCACCCCTTCTTCGCCCGCGACTGGAAGGAGCTCTTCCCGCAGTTCTTCCACGCGCTGAACGACAACCGCTCGCTGATGTTCCTGCTGCTCGTGATGATCATGGTCGTGTCGGCCTTCGTGATCGTCGTGACTCTGATGATGATGATCATGGCCAAATCGACCGACGTCGCGATCCTCAAGACCATGGGGGCGCGCGACGAGAGCATCGAGCTCGTCTTCGCGATCGAGGGCGCCATCATCGGTCTGCTCGGCGTGGTGGTCGGTGTGCTGGCCGGCATCGCGGTGTCGACGCAGCTGCCCTTCATCCAGCGCCAGATCGAGGCACTGACCGGAGTCGATACGCTGCCCGCCAGCGTGTATCAGATTTCGACGCTGCCCTCGCAGGTCGATCCGGTCGAGGTGGTGGGTGTGGTCGGTGTTGCGCTCGTGCTCGCGTTGGGAGCCACCCTGCTGCCCAGCCGCCACGGGGCGAGGCTCGATCCGGTCGAGGCGCTGCGCGACGAGTAGCGGCGCGTCCGCGCGTGCTCAGCGGGGGATCCCGGCGATCGTGACGCTCGCCCGGGCGCGCAGACCGGTCACGTAGTCGCGCAGGGCGCGCTGCTCGCGTTCACGCAGCAGCTCGGCGCGCACCTCGGACATCACTTCGTCCAGGGGCGGCAGGGTGCGCGGAGTCCGTTCGTGAACGTATGCCTGGTGGAGCCCGTACGCCGACTCGATCGGTCCGGTCCACCGGCCCACCGGAGCCTCCATCGCCTCGGCGGCGAAGGGCGCGCCGAGCTCGCGGGCGATGCGTGACTCGGACCACAGCGGGAGGTGGGACCGGACCAGCAGGGGATCCGAGAACTCGCTGGCTCGCTCGGGGGGCACCGACTCGGCGGCGAGGCGGGCGCCGAGCGCCTCCGCGTCGCGGGCGAGCGACTCGCCGCGGCGGTCGCGCGAGAGGAAGACGTGGCTGATTCGCGCCTGCTCGGGGCGTTCGAAGCGGGCCGGATGGGCGGCCAGGTAGGCGGCCAGCTCGTCGCGGGTCGGCGCGGGCTCGCGCGCGCCGGCGAAGATCGCGAGTCGCATGCGTTCGAGCAGGCGTCGCCGCACGACGATGTCGCTGCGGTCCATGCCCTGCTCGAAGGCGCGTTCGAGCAGCTCGAGATCGCTCGCGGGATCGTCCGGCGCGAGGAAACGCTGGTTCTGCACCAGGCGCCGCAGCGCGATGGCGTCGCTGCGGTGCCAGCCCCGGTCGAAGGCGTCCTCGAGCAGCAGCCGGTCGTCGACCTCGGAGCGGATCAGCGCCTCGCGCTCGCTCTCGGAGGGGGGCCTGCCCGTCTGGCGTTGCCAGCCGTCCTCGAGGTCGCGCACCTCGTCGGCGCTGAGTCCGATGCTGAGCGCCGGCTCGGGGCCGAAGACGAGGTCGCGCGCCAGGAAGGCCAGTCCACCGAGCACGATGAAGTGGAGCAGGGGAGATCGTGCCGCGCGCCGGCACGCGCGTGCGAAGAGCGAAGCGGGTCGATTCATGGCGCGTCGGGTGTGTACCAGATCGGCGACGTCCAGGCGCGTTCCTGGATCACAGGCCGGTGCTCGGCGTTGCAGCAGTCCTCGAAGCCGTCGCGGACCGTCGAGGGGTCGTCGCAGCGCACGCCCGCCGCCAGGCAGAGCTTCTGGCTCCAGCGGCAGGTCGGGTTCTCGACGACGCGCGCGTAGTAGAAGGCCGGCTGCTCGGCCCGCCAGTCGGGATCGCGCCAGACGGTGCAGAGCGAGGCCGCGCCCGCACCGCGGGCCTCGCAGGTCAGCGGATCGACGGAGGCGCCGTTCGCGGCGTCGCCCGCCACTTCGTAGACCCGCTCCCAGGTCGCATCGCCGGCCGCCCAGCCCTTGATGATCTGCACGCGCTGCAGGGGGGCGCCTGGCGCGTCGGCCGTGCCCGGATCGGCGATGGCCGACACCGCGAAGGCCGGCGCGGTCGTCGCGTCGGGACCGGCGCCGAGCGTGCCGCCCATCGGCACGCCGTGCGCGTAGCCGGCGGCGGCCGCGTCGGCGCGCGCGCAGTAGTCCTCGGGCAGCGACCAGCCGCCGAAGAAGCGCACGACGATGCGCGGACCGCTCGTCGCATAGGCCTCCCGCCGCTTCATGGCGGCGAACAGCGAGGCGCGCGAGTTCTCCTCGGCCCAGAGCACGGCGAGCCCGCCCGGATTGAAGTCGAAGTGGTCGGGCAGTCCCGCGGGCAGAGCGTCGCCCGGTGGCTTGCCGGCACCGCCGTGTCCCGGAAAGTCCGCCGACTCGGCGACCAGGCCGGGCGCGCCGAGATGCGTGTCGCTGCTTCCGATGAACCCGTAGCGGAAGGGATTGACCCCGAGCCGCTGCTCCTCGGCGAGCCCTTCGCGCAGAACGTTGCGCACGAACTGCCTCGCTACGGGCCGTTCCTTCGAGAACGAGAAGAAGCGACCCGAGAAGTTGTTCATCGCGAGTTTCTCGAACGCGCAGAGCTCGTCCGAGGTTCCGAGCGACGGGAAGCACTCGGACTCGCCCTTGTGCTGGACGAGCTCCACGAGCGTTTCGTAGCGGCTGCGCGCCTCGGCCTCGCTGCGCGAGATCGGCGAGCCGTCGGCGCGCGCGGTGCGGAACATCGTTCCGCCCGAGAGATTCGAGTTGTGCGGGATGACGACGACGTCGCAACCGTCTCCGGCGTGGCGACACGTGCTGCCGAGCCGGCTCCAGAAGCGCTCGAGGTCCGGCTCGTCGATGAAGCTCAGCGGCAGGTCGGGGACCACGTCGTTGGCGAAGATCACGTTGCGGTGCAGGTTGTTGCCGGTGCCCGCTGCGCCCGTCCACTCGTAGCCGACGAAGCTCGTGAACGCGCAGGCGGGGCTGCGGTCGTAGGCGTCCTCCGCGGCCTCGACGATCTCGCGCCAGGGGCCGCGGGCCGCTTCGCGGCAGTGGACGCCGTCCTCGCCGCAGAAGTCGTGCCGCACCGCACGGCTCGCCTGATAGTTCATCCAGAAGAAGGCGCCGCGCGGCCATTCTCGGTACAGGCGACAGACCAGCGAGTCGTGGCCGGGCAGGCCGGGCGTGTTGCAGGTGTGGGCCTCGCCGAGCAGCTCCGCGTGGTCGGTGACGGCGGCGAAGTCGAGCGGACGCGCGAGGCGCACACTGCGCATGGGCGTACCGTCGTCGCGGTACGGCTGGATGCCGAGCGGCTCACCGCGCGCGAACCGGTAGGCGTCGGCCGGGCGGTTGCGGGTGTCCATCGTCGACGCGTCGAGCGAGAAGACGGTGTGGACGTGGAGGTCGCCGAAGTGCGGGCGCCGCAGGGGGTCGCGGGCCGCGCAGGCAGCACGGGGGGCGGGTCCCTCGGCGTCCGGCGCCGCCGGGGCCGGGTCGGCGGCCGCACCGCCGGGCAGGGCGAACGCCCAGGCGATCAGCGCGGCGATCCGGACTGCCTCGACCGTGCTGCGCCGCGATCCGATTCGGGCCCTGTTCGAGCGGCTCTCGTTCACTCTTCGGGGCACCGGTACACGCCGAAGGTCTGGTGGCCGTCGCGGACGCCGCCTTCGGCGATCACGGTGTCGCCCCCCATGTTGCCCGCGGCGTTCCGGGCGAGGATGGTCAGCTCCTCGGCGACGGTCGTCTTGCTGCGATCGACGAATAGGACCTTCGAGAGGACCTTCACGCGCGTGGTGCCGATTCGTTCGCAGGCCGGCGCCTCCTGGACGCCGAGCCGGCGGACGTCGCTTCCCTGGGGCTCGAGGGCGACGTGGGTGCAGCCGCCCAGCGCCGACGAAAGCGCGAACAGCACGATCGAACCGCAGGCAAGAAACGGTACGCGCATGCAGAGGCCCCTCCGAGCGACATGTCACGGCCCCCGGGCACGGGGTGCGTCGACGGGACGCCGCCGTCAGGTGTCGAAGCGCTGCGCTTTATAGCACCGTGATCCTCGGCGGGATCGAAGGTCGACTCGCCCCCGCCGCTCACCGGCTATCGTGCCGACCATCGCCAGTCCCGGCCTGCCGCAGGGAGACTCCCGGGGCGGCACTCGTGGAGGGCCCTGCGCCGCGTGCTCCGATCCACCCGATTCACCCGCTTCACTCTCTTCACCCGCTTCGGCCTCTGGGGCGTACTGCTCGTCCTCGCCGGGCCCGGCAGCTCGTGGGCCGCGGATCCGCTCGATGCGCCGTGCACCGGGAGCTGGGACTGGGTGCAGCTGGAGTCGGCGGAATGGCTGAAGGGCGAGCTCCGGCGGATGCGGACCCGCACTTTCGAGTTCGAGAGCGAGAAGCTCAAGAGTCAGACCCTCGAGTGGGACGACGTCGCCACCGTCTGCCTGGCCGGGGTGGCGCGCTTCGTCCGCTCGGACCGCACGACCGTGCAGGGCATCGGGCAGGTCGACGACGGGCAGGTGCGTGTCCTCACGGCGAACGGAGAGGTCGAGTTTGCGCGGGACGAGCTGCTGGCGATCCTTCCCGGCCGGGCGAGCGAGCGCGAGCGCTGGTCCCTCGATGCCTCGCTCGGCGGAGACGCCTACACGGGCAACACGCAGCAGGCTTCGCTGAACGCCAGCCTGGTGGTCCGGCGGGAGGACCACATCACGCGGGGGGAGCTCGGCTTCTATGGCAGCTATGGGACGGCGGACGGGCAGGCGAACGCGAACCGTCACCGCGCCGAGTTCAAGATCGACTGGTTCCTGACGAAACGGCTGTATGCGACCCCGCTGGACGCGACGCTGCAGTACGACGAGTTCCAGAACGTGTCCTCGCGCTTCACCCCGAGCAGCGGCTTCGGCTACCGCGTGGCCGATCGCTCTGCCTTCGAGTGGGATCTCGAGGCAGCCCTCGGCTATCAGTACTTGAGGTACATCTCGGTGATTCCGGGCGAGCCGCCCGAGAACCAAGATGCGGTGGCGCGCTTCTCGACCTACTTCAAGTGGACCATCGTGAGCGATCTCGATCTCACGGTGAACCACAGCACGATCCTGGTAGTGACGAACCTGGGGCAGACCACGAACTACACGCGCGCGAAGCTCTCCTACGAGATCACGGACCGGCTCGACCTCGACACGACCGCGATCCACAACCGCACCTGGCAGCCGGTGCCCAACTTGCAGGGCGAGGTCCCGCAGGCCGACGATCTGCAGCTGATCTTCGGCCTGTCGATCGAGATCTGGTAGGCGGGCGCGGGCCCTCAGCCGTCCCCGATCTTGCGGGCCTGCTCGGCCGCGTTGCCGACGTAGCGGTCCGGTAGCAGCGCGAGCAGCCGTTCGCGGGCTTCCTCGGGCAGCTCGAGGTCGCGCACGAAAGCCGCGACGCCCTCGGCGTCGATCTCGCGGCCGCGGGTCAGCGCCTTGAGCTTCTCGTAGGGCTCGGGAATGCCGTGGCGCCTCATCACGGTCTGGATCGCCTCGGCGAGCACCGCAAAGTTCGCGTCGAGGTCGGCGGCGAGTCGCACGTCGTCGACCTCGAGCTTGCTCAGGCCGCGCAGCGTCGCACGCCAGGCGATCAGCGAGTGGGCGACGCCCACGCCGACGTTGCGCAGCACCGTCGAGTCGGTCAGGTCGCGCTGCCAGCGCGAGATCGGGAGCTTCTCGGCGAGGTGCGAGAGGATCGCGTTGGCGATACCGAGATTGCCCTCGCTGTTCTCGAAGTCGATCGGGTTCACCTTGTGGGGCATCGTCGAGGAGCCGACCTCGCCCTCGACTGTCTTCTGGCGGAAGGAGCCGAGGGAGATGTAGCTCCAGACGTCGCGGTCGAGGTCGATCAGGATCGTGTTGAAGCGCGAGAGAGCGTGGAAGAGCTCGGCGATCCAGTCGTGGGGTTCGATCTGTGTCGTGTAGGGATTCTGCGAGAGCCCCAGATCCTCGACGAACCCCCGGGCCAGCGCCGGCCAGTCCACCTCGGGATAGGCGACGAGGTGGGCGTTGTAGTTGCCGACGGCGCCGTTCATCTTGCCGAGGACCTCCACCCCGGCGAGCTGTCGGCGTTGTCGCGAGAGCCGCGCGACGACGTTCGCGAGTTCTTTGCCGAGAGTCGTCGGGGAGGCGGGTTGCCCGTGGGTGCGTGAGAGCATGGGCCGGTCGGCGTGGGTCTCGGCGAGCGTTCGCAGGGCGCCGATCAACTCGTCGGCGACCGGCAGCAGGCACTCGTCGCGGGTGGTCCGCAGCATCAGCGCGTAGGCGAGGTTGTTGATGTCCTCGGACGTACACGCGAAGTGGACGAACTCGGAGACCGCCGCCAGCTCCGGCACGTCGGCGATGCGCTCCTTGATGAAGTACTCGACGGCTTTGACGTCGTGGTTGGTGGTCCGCTCGATCTCGCGGACGCGCTCGGCGTCGGCGGGCGAGAAGTCGTCGACGAGCGCGGCGAGGCGCGTCCGGGCGGCGTCGCCGAGCGGAGGCACTTCGGGGATGCGCGAATCGGCGGCCAGCGTCTCGAGCCAGCGCACCTCGACGAGCACGCGGTGGCGTATCAGCCCGTACTCGGAGAGCAGCGCGCGCAGGCCGTCCACCTTGCCCGCGTAGCGGCCGTCCACGGGCGAGAGCGCGGTGAGGGTCGAGGGCTCCATGAGAGGCATCCTTGCTCGGCGGCGCCGGCGCAGCGCCGGCGCGGTGGTGATCAGGCGACGAAGTCGCGGGCGTTGCGGAACAGGCGCATCCAGGGTGCGTCCTCGCCCCAATCGGGCGGGCACCAGGAGTGCTGCACGCTGCGGAATACCCGCTCGGGATGGGGCATGGCGATCGTGACCCGGCCGTCGCGGGTGGTCAGGCCCGCGACGCCGCCGGGCGATCCGTTCGGGTTCTCGGGGTAGTGGTCGGTGGCCGCGCCGCGATGGTCGACGTAGCGCAGCACCACCCGGTCGCCGCTCCCGTTCGCACTCTTCGCTCCCGCCGCGTCGGCCTCGCCGAACTCGGCGCGGCCCTCGCCGTGCGCGACCGCGATCGGGATCCGCGCGCCCTGCATTCCGCGCAGCAGCACCGAGGGGCTCTCCTCGATGCGCACGAGCGACAGCCGGGCCTCGAACTGCTCGGAGCGGTTGCGCACGAAGCGGGGCCAGCCCTCGGCGCCGGGGATCAGCTCGTGGAGGTGCGAGAGCATCTGGCAGCCGTTGCAGACGCCGAGCGCGAAGGTGTCCGGGCGCTCGAAGAAGGCCGAGAAGACGTCGCGGGCGCGGCTCGAGAACAGCACCGACCTGGCCCAGCCGCCGCCGGCGCCGAGCACGTCGCCGTAGGAGAAGCCGCCGCAGGCAGCCAGCCCCTTCACGTCGGTGAGGTCCGCGCGGCCGCCGAGCACGTCGCTCATGTGGACGTCGACGCACGCGAAGCCCGCGCGATCGAAGGCGGCGGCCATCTCGACGTGGCCGTTCACGCCCTGCTCGCGCAGGATCGCGATGCGGGGCCGTTCGCCGCCGGCGGCCGGCGCCGCGCCGTGCCCGCCGCCGGAGCGGGTGACGAAGTCGAAAGGAACGTGCACGCCCAGCCCCGGATCGTCCGGATCGCAGCGCAGCGCGTGCTCTTCCTCCGCACAGGCCGGGTCGTCGCGCAGCGCCTGCATGCGCCGAGTCGTCTCGGACCAGAGATCGCGCAGCGCGACGCGCGGCCGCTCGATCAGCGGGGCAGCGCCGTCGCGAATGCGGATGAGGTCGCTGTCGTTCGGCTCGCCCAGGCGATGGGCGTGTGCGTCCAGGCCGGCCTCGGCGAGCGTTGCATGCAGTCGCGCCTCGTCGCTGCGCCGCACCTGCAGCAGCGCGCCCAGCTCCTCGCAGAAGAGCGCGGCGAGAGCGCCGCCCCCGAGCGGCGCCAGGTCGAGGTCGATCCCGCAGCCCCCCGCGAAGGCCATTTCGCACGCCGTAGCCAGCAGGCCGCCGTCGGAGCGGTCGTGGTAGGCGAGCAGCAGGCCCTGGCGGTTCAGCTCCTGGATCGCCGTGAAGAAGCCGCGCAGCCGGGCCGGATCGTCCAGGTCGGCGGGCGTTTCGCCGACGCCGCCGTAGACCTGCGCGAGCGCGCTCCCGCCCAGCCGCTGCCGGCCCGCGCCCAGGTCGACGAGCCAGAGCGACGTGTCGCCGACGTCGCGTCGCAGCTGCGGCGTCAGGCTCGCACGCACGTCGAGGACCGGCGCGAACGCGCTGACGATCAGCGAGATCGGCGCGGTCACGCTGTGCTCACCGGCGTCGTCGCTCCACACCGTGCGCATCGACATGCTGTCCTTGCCGACGGGGATCGCGATGCCGAGCGCGGGGCAGAGCTCGGCGCCGACGGCGCGCACGGCGTCGTACAGCCCCGCGTCCTCGCCCGGGTGACCGGCCGGCGCCATCCAGTTCGCCGACAGCTTCACCTGACCGAGCGAGGCGATGTGCGCCGAGGCGATGTTGGTGACGGCCTCGCCGACCGCGAGGCGCGCGGCTGCGGCAGGTTCGAGCAGCGCCACCGGCGTGCGCTCGCCGATCGCCATCGCTTCGCCTGCGGTGCTGTCGAAGCCCGCCGTGGTGACCCCGGTGTCGGCGACGGGCACCTGGTGGGGGCCGACCATCTGGTCGCGGGCGATCAGGCCGCCGACCGTCCGGTCGCCGATGGTGACCAGAAAGGTCTTGTCGCCGACCGTCGGCAGGCCGAGCACGCGGTCGACGGCCTCGTTGACGTCGATCGCCGCCTGGTCGAGGGGTCGCGGCCGGAACGGCAGCCGCTTTACGTCGCGGAGCATGCGCGGCGGCTTGCCGAGCAGCACCGACAGCGGCAGGTCGATGGGGGTGTCGGCGAAGTGTGCATCCGTGACCACGAGCTGGCCGTCGTCGGTGGTCTCGCCGAGCACCGCGTACGGGCAGCGTTCGCGCTCGCAGATCGCCCTGAAGGCGTCGAGCTTCTGCGGATCGAGGCCGAGCACGTAGCGCTCCTGACTCTCGTTGCACCAGACTTCGAGTGGGCTCATGCCCGGCTCGTCGTTCGGCACCGCGCGCAGCTCGAAGCGCGCGCCGCGGCCGCTGTCGTGCACCAGCTCGGGCAGCGCGTTCGAGAGGCCGCCGGCGCCGACGTCGTGGATCGAGACGATCGGGCTCAGCGGGCCGAGCGCGCAGCAGCGGTCGATCACCTCCTGGCAGCGGCGCTCGAGCTCGGCGTTGTCGCGCTGCACCGAGGCGAAGTCGAGGTCCTCCTGGCTCGCCCCGGACGCCATCGACGACGCCGCGCCGCCGCCCAGGCCGATCAGCATCGCGGGACCGCCGAGCACGACGACCGGCGCGCCCGGTGCGATGGTGCCCTTCTCGACGTGCTCGGGCCGCACGTTGCCGAGTCCGCCGGCCAGCATGATGGGTTTGTGGTAGCCGCGCACCTCCTCGCCGGCGGCGCCCGGGACGCGCTCCTCGAAGGTGCGGAAGTATCCGGCGATGTTCGGGCGCCCGAACTCGTTGTTGTAGGCCGCGCCGCCGATCGGTCCCTCGAGCATGATGTCGAGGGCCGACGCGATCCGCCCCGGGCGCCCGAAGTCCTTCTCCCAGGGCTGCTCGGCGCCGGGTATGCGCAGGTTCGAGACCGAGAAGCCGGTGAGTCCCGCTTTCGGCCTGCCTCCGCGTCCCGTCGCCCCCTCGTCGCGGATCTCGCCACCGCTGCCCGTCGCCGCGCCGGGGTAGGGGGAGATCGCAGTCGGGTGGTTGTGGGTCTCGACCTTCATCAGCACGTGCACCGGCTCGGCGTGGGCCCGGTACACGTGATCCTCCGGATCCGCGTGGAAGCGCGTCGCTTCGCTGCCGGCCATGACCGCCGCGTTGTCCGAGTAGGCGGACAGTACGCCGTCGGGAGACTGGCGGGTGGAGACGCGGATCATCTGGAAGAGCGAGTCGTCCTGCCGCTCGCCGTCGATCACCCAGTCGGCGTTGAAGATCTTGTGGCGGCAGTGCTCCGAGTTGGCCTGGGCGAACATCATCAGCTCGACGTCGGACGGATTGCGGCCCAGATCCCGGAAGCTCGCGGCCAGGTAGTCGATCTCGTCCTCGGAGAGCGCGAGGCCGAGTTCGGCGTCCGCGGCGACCAACGCCTCGCGGCCGTGTCCGAGCAGGTCGACGGTGGCCAGCGGCGCGGGCTTGGCGTGCTCGAACAACCGCGCGGCGTCCGCGAAGTCGTCGAGCACCGCTTCGGTCATGCGGTCGTGCAGCAGGGGCAGGGCCGGGGACAGGTCCACGCCGTCGTCCACCGCCAGCCGGTAGGCGACGGCGCGCTCGAGCCGGGCGACCGCGTCGAGCCCGCAGATGCGTGCGATGTCGGTCGCCTTCGACGACCACGGCGAGATGGTGCCCGGCCGCGGCACCACCAGCAGCAGCCGGCCGCGCAGCTCGCCCTGCGCCTCGCTCCGCGGCCCGTAGCTGAGCAGGCGCTCGAGCACCTGCCGCTGGCCGCCGGAGAGCTCGGAGCGCAGGTCGACGAAGTGGGCGTGCTCGGTCCGCAGGTCGCGGACTTCGGGAACCAGGGAGCGGATGTTCTGCAGCAGCGCCGCGGATCGCGATGGGGAGAGGGCGGGGGCGCCGCGCAGGTGCAGCATCTGTCTCCTCGGTCTCCTTCGTCCTGGATCAGGGCAAGGGCGGTGGATCAGAGGAGGCCCAGGGTGACGGCGCGCCGCCGCTCCTGGATCTCCTCGTCCGACTCCTGGACCAGTACCTCGTCGGGCTCGATCTCGAAGATCCGCTGGCCCTTGCCGACCACGGAGCCGTCAGCGTCCTGCATCAGGTTCTTCGTGATCGTGCCCGCGAAAGGCGCGAGCACCTTGTTGAACATCTTCATCACCTCGATGATGAAGAGCGGCTGCCCCTCTTCGAAGTGCGTGCCCTCGTCGGCGAGCAGGGGAAGGTGCGGTGCTTCGCGGGCGTAGAAGGTGCCTCCGGTCGGCGTCAGGATCTCGTTGCCGGTCTGCACCGGCGGCGGCGCGAGCTGGCGGACGAGGCCCGGCGCGATCTCGGGGTCGAGGTACTGCTCGGGGAAGACCGGCTCGAGGCGCTCGTCGACGGTGATCTGGTCGAAGCCGGACCGGGCGGCGATGCGCGGGATCGCGAGCAGCAGCTCGAGTCCGAGCTGGTGGCCGGTGTGCGCGGCGCGGCACGCGTCCCAGAGCTCGGGGTCGCCGTCCGCCACCGCCTCGCCGCGATCCGACTCGAAGAGGGCCGACAGCTCGGCCCAGCCATCCACCTTCGCCCGGCGGGCGACCTCGGCGTAGAAGGCGAGCGCGTCCTGCAGCATGCGATCGTCGCTCTCCCAGATCATCTCCGACGCGGGCTTCTTCTTCTCGTAGTCCATGTGGAGGTAGTGGTAGAGCTCGGCGAGCATTTCGACGGGATTGGCGAGGAAGCGGACGCTCTCGCCCTCGGCCGACCAGAGCCGGTCCTGGTGCCGGCCGATGAAGCCAGCGAGCGCGTGCGGATCGGCGAGCAGGCGTTCGATCGGCCGCAGGAGCAGCGTCTCCTTCGCCGCGAAGGCGGCCTTGGCCTCGGCGGTAGGCATGCGCTTCATCAGCTCGCCGGCGGCGAGTGTGAGGTCGACGTCGCGGGCGATCGTGGCGAGGGAGCCAACGGCCGCGAGATAGTGGCCGAGAAAGCGCGTATTCGGCTTCATCATCGGCTCGAGCCCGATCGTCCAATTGATCAGGCCGTACTGGACCGGGACGCTGGTCTCGACGTCGTCGCCGCGGATCTCGGTGCAGCGCATGATCTCGGACAAGCGCTCGAGGTTGTGGGCGCGGTTGTCGCCGTGGCTCAGGATCAGCGCGATGTTCGAGTCGTAGGCACCGGCGAGGTTGTAGTACATGAACGATCCGGTGTCGGGGTTGCGCGTCCCGATGCCCTGGTCGTCGCGGATCTCGTAGGGGAGGGGGTCGGACCAGGTGCGGATCAAGCCGCCGGCGTGGGGTTGCAGCGCCGCGTTCGTCGCGTTGACGCGGATCTCCGCGCCCGACACGTGGCGCGGCGTGCGCTCGGGCCGCGGCAGGCGGTCGCCGTGCAGCCCGACGAGCACCATCGCCTCGATGAGGCGCTCGACGTAGAAGCACTCGTCCGGATCGTCGGGGTTCGTGAACCTGAGGCGGTAGGCGAGCTCGGTGACGCCGTGCTCGACCTGGATCCGCGTGTTCATCTCCATGAAGAAGTGGTCGAAGCCCTCGACGATGCACTCGAAGGTGGAGACGCTGTCGAGCCCGACGCCGCCCCCGAAGGCCTCGGCGTCGCGCTCCATTGCGGCCAGCGTCTGCTTGTCGCGCTCGAGGGTCTCGCGGCGGACGCCTTCGTAGAGGGGGGTCGCTTCGTCGAGCAGCTCCTGGGTGAGCGAGAACTCGAGCTGCTTCTGCTCGCGCATCTGGATCGAGCAGTCGCGACCGCCGAGCGCCACCGCCCAGTCGCCGTTGCCGATTACCTGGATCTCGTTGTGGCGCGTGGTCTCGAGGTTGAGCTCGATCAGGAAGTTCCGGTTCGAGCCCGGGTCGACGACCTTCTGCTCGGCGAGGATCTCCATCACCGCGCCCTCGGCCTCGTCGGGCGACGAGATCACCCGCTGGCCCTTGCCGCCGCCGCCGCCGATGCACTTGAAGCGGATGCGCTTGCCGGGATAGTCGGCCCAGATGGTGTCGCACTCGACCAGGGCCGCGCGCTGCAGCTCTTCGATCGTGACCAGCTCGGTGGTGGCCGCGTATCCGGCCTGCAGCAGCGCCTCGGCGTTCTCGGGGGGGTCGACGGCGTCGTCCCACGTCCAGTCGAGGTGGTGCTCGGCGGCCAGCTTCTCGAGGGCGTTGCGGTCGGCGGCCTTCGCGAGCAGCGCGCGCGCCGAGATGTCGTCGACGCCCGGCACCACCGCGTTGCCGAGGCCGCGGGCGAGCTTCTTGGCCTCGTCCTTGGCGCCGGCCCGGCGGATCACCTCGGAGGACGGGCCGAAGAAGCCGATGCCGGCGTCCTCGAGGGCCCCGATGAACTCGGCGTCCTCGGCCATGAAGCCGTAGCCGGCGAAGATGTGGGTGTAGCCGTTGCTCTTCGCGATTTCGACGATCTCGCCGATGCGGGCGAGCTTCTCCTCCTGCCCGGCGCCCATGTAGTCGGGCACGCGGTGGATGTTCTCGGGCCAGGGAATCGAGCGGATCTCCGGGGCGAGGCAGCGCGGGTAGACGATCGAGTCCTTCTCGGAGAGCAGCATCCCGTACTCGCGCACGCCGATCTCGTGGAAGACCTCGAAGGCCTCGAGGCGCACGGGCCCCCGGCAGACCACCAGACACTTCACGTCCTGCAGCGAGAACGAGCGCAGCCACGCGGAGTCGGCCTCGTGGAACGTCCCGGGTGTGAGATCGCGACCCAGCATCACTCGTGCTCCCGCTGGACGCCGCTCATCGGCGTCGGGACGTAGTTGCGCATCAGGAAGGCGAGGTTGTCGGCGAGCACGTGCCGGCTCTCGCCGGGCATCACGATGCTCGAAACCGAGCCGAGAGAGAGCGCCTCCTTGGGATTCATCAGCTCCTGCTCGTACTGGAGGTTCAGCCCGGCGAGGCCGTCGTCGCGCACCTTCGCCGCCGCCTCCTCCGACTCGCCGCGTTCGATCGCGTCGCGGTACGCCTGCTGGATCCCGCGGATCTCGTCCTTGTAGACGAACTCTGTGCCCGCCGGGCCCATCACCGCGATGCGCGCCATCGGCATCGCGAAGACGCGGTCTGCGCCGGTGAAGTACGAGTTCCAGCACGCATAGGCGCCGCCGATCGCGTTGCGGATGATCATCGTCATGCGCGGCGTGCGCACGTCGATGATGGCGTCGAGGAGCTTGCGGCCGGCGAGGATGATGCCGCGGCGCTCCTGCTCGGTGCCCGGCATGAAGCCCGACACGTCCTCCACGAAGATCAGCGGGATGTTGTAGACGTTGCAGAAGCGGATGAAGCGTGTGCCCTTGAGCGCCGCGTCCACGTCGATCTGACCGGACAGGTGTGCCGAGTTGTTGGCCACGAAGCCCACCACGTGCCCGCCGAGTCGTCCGAAGGCCGTGATCAGGTTGCGGGCGCGCTGGGGCTGCAGCTCGAAGAACTCGCCGTAGTCGACGATCTGCTGCAGGTAGAGCGTGATGTCCATCGGCGCGTTCATGCCCGCCGGCGTCACGAACGTGCGGCGGAAGAGCAGGTCCTCTTCGACGGTGTGGCGGTCGATGGGATCGGAGGTGGGCGAGAACGGCGCCAGCGAGTGGTTGTTGTCGGGCAGGTAGTTGAGCAGCCGCAGCGCCGTGCGCAGCGAGCCGAGTTCGTCTCGGGTGGTCAGGTCGCAGACGCCGCTCATTCCGTGGACGCCCGGGCCGCCGAGGTCGTCGGCGCTGACCGTCTCGCCGAGCACCGACTTGACGACGCCGGGCCCGGTGAGCCCGATGAAGGTGTCCTCGCACTGGATCATGAACGAGCCCTGGCGGGGCAGGTAGGCACCGCCGCCGGCGTTGTAGCCGAACATCAGGCTGAGGCTGGGCACCAGCCCGCTGATCTTTCGCAGCGCCGTGAAGGCCTCGCTGTAGCCGTCGAGTCCGCCCACGCCCGCCGGCACGAAGGCGCCCGCCGAGTCGTTCATGCCGATCAGCGGGATGCCTTGCTCTCCCGCCATGTAGATCAGCCGCGCGAGCTTGGCGCCGTTGGTCGCGTCCATCGAGCCCGCGCGCAGCGTGAAGTCGTGGCCGTAGACGGCGACGTCGCGTCCGCCGATGTCGAGGATGCCCGTCACGATGGACGCGCCGTCGAGGCGGGGTCCCCAATTGCGCCAGAGGACGTTCGGTTCGTTCTGGGTGAGGACCTTGATGCGCTCCCACACCGTCATGCGGCCCTTGGCGTGCTGGACGCGCACGCGCGCCACGCCGCCGCCGCGCAGCGGGCGCTCGTTCAGCTCTTCGCCGAGCCGCAGCGCCTCGTCGTAGAGGCCTTCGCCGGTGGAGGCGTCCACCGGCTGGGACTCGCGTTTGTCCGCGAGTGGATTTCCGAGGTCGTATGCCGTTGCCACCTGTTCGCTCACCGAAAGCCCACCGGAGCCGCTCGCTCCGCGGCGTTACCCGAACGCACTCGTCACTTCCTCGGGTCCGACCGGAGTCGGTCCAGAGTCCGCGGCGAGGTGGGGCGTGATGCTACGTACCTGTTTGTTGGCTTGCAGGCGGCCCCAAGGGGACTCGGGGCCGCCTCCCATCGCCGAGCACTCTAGCCACTTTGCGCAGAGCGAGCGACCGGCATCGGGCCCCATCGACGAGCCCCTGGAGCCCATCGGCGGGCGCGTGCTCTCCGCTAGCGTGCGATGCGGGCAGGCCGGCGGCTCGCCGCGAACCCGTCGCGGCCGACCGCTACCCTCGGCCGGGCTTTCGCGATGGTCGGCTTCGCGGCCGCGCATCGAAAAGGGAATGCAGCATGCCGCAGCCGAAGGGCCGCGACCTCGAACGCACGACCGCGCAGCTCGAGCAGTGGCTCGCCGAGCGTTTGCCGGACGCCGAGGGCGTCGCGGTTCGCGATCTGCGCGGGCCGAAGGACACGGGCTTCTCGAGCGACACGTTGATGTTCACCCTCGAGGCCAGCGAGGGCGGCCGGAGCACGCAGCGCCCCCTGGTGGTGCGCCTCGAGCCCATCTCCGACTTCGGCGTCTTTCCCGAGTACGACGTCGCGCTGCAGTACCGCATGATGGATGCGCTGGCACAGACCGCCGTGCCCGTGCCCCGGATGCTCTGGCTGGAGGAGAGTGCCGGTCCGCTCGGCTCGCCCTTCTACGTAATGGAGCGCGTCGACGGTGTGGTGCCTTCCGACAGTCCTCCGTACCACGCCGAGGGCTGGATCGCCGAGCTTCCGCCCGAGCGCCGCGAGGCCGTCTGGCACGCCGGGCTCGACGCCATGGCCGAGGTCCACAAGCTCGACATCGACGATCCGCGCTTCGACTTCCTGATGCGGCCGCCCGAGGGCCGGACGCCGATCCGCGCCCAGCTCGACTACTGGCAGCACTATCTCGACTGGGGGATGGACCGCGCCCGCTACCCGCTGATCGAGCGCGGCTTCGCGTGGCTGGTGGGAAACGCACCGGTCGACGAGCCGGTCGGCCTCTGTTGGGGCGACGCGCGCATTTCGAACCAGATCTTCCGCGACGAGCGGTCGGTCGCGGTGATCGACTGGGAGATGGTCTTCGTCGGCAACCCCGAGGCCGACCTCGCCTGGTTCGTCACCACCGACCGCGCCTTGACGGAAGGCCTCGGGCTGCCGCGCCTCCCCGGTCTGCCGGACGCGAAGGCCACCGTGGCGCGCTGGGAGGAGCGGGTCGGCCGCTCGGCGGTCCACCTCGCCTACTACGAGGTCTTCGCCGCCTGGCGGTTCGCAGCCATCATGGCCCGCGTCTTCCGGCAGATGAAGCACTACGAGGTGCTGCCGGAGGAGGCCGAGGTGGACGTGGTGAATTTCACGACACCGATCCTCGAGGCCACGCTCGCCGCCGTCGACGGCTGAATCGGGCCCCCGGCCCGCTCGCGGGCCTTCGCCGCGCTGCTCTCGAGCGGACCCCGCCGTGTATGCGCTCGGCGCTGCTCCGGCATGGGTTGGCACGATCGGTTGCGGTCAGCGGCCCGCCTGAAGCACACTCCGAGCATGTGCCCGGATGCCCCGAAAGATCCCAGGAAGCATCCGCGTGACTGGGTGGAGAAGGACGACTCCACGCCGCGCGACGGACGTTCGGCCCGCGCTCACCGCACCCGCCAGGCCGTGGCGGAGGCGCTGCTCGCGTTGATCGAGGAGGGGCAGCTGCGCCCCACCTCGAAGGAGATCGCCGAGCGGGCGGGCGTCTCCGAGCGAACGATCTTCCAGCACTACGAAGATCTCGAGAAGCTCTTCTGGGTCGCGGCCGACCGGATCGGCGAGCGCGTCGTGCGCAGCATGGGCTTCGTGTCGGACGAGGGTCCGCTCGACGAGCGCATCCCGCGCTACCTCGATGAGCTGTGCGCACTGAACGAGTCGATGACTCCGGTGCGCCGCGCGGCGCGGCTGCACGAGCCCTACTCGCCCGTGCTCGGCGAGGCGCTCGGCACGCTGCGCGCGAATCGGCGGCGCGGCATCGAGCGCGTCTTCGCGAGCGAGCTGTCCGGGTTGCCGGACGAGCAGTCGCGGGCCGACGCGGTGGGGGCCATCTCGCTGCTGGCTTCGTGGAGCAGCTGGGACAACATGCGGCACAACTCGGGCTGCTCGGTCGAAGAGTCGCGCCGCATCATGGGACTCGGCATTCGCGCCATTCTCACTGCGTCGCGCTGATTCGCCCATCGACCGGATGGCGATCGGCCGAGCAGGTTGCCGCTCGCTTCCCCGCCCGTGCGCGGCAACCGGCTGCTCGACGTGATCCTGCAGCGCGACTGAGGAGAAAGCCCGCACGCGCGGTCTCTCCACCTTCTGCGGTGACACTGCGAACGTGCGACGCATTCGGCGCGAGGGTCTGAATCTCACCGCTCACGCCTCTTTCCCTCGTCTCTTGCCGAACTCCGCCGTTGCGGTTGCGCGCACGGGTGTCGCAAGATTTCGCAATGGCGCCGGACGATAGAGACGAAAGAGGTGAGTCCCGGCGCTCGCGCGCCTCGTCCGACGACGCGCCGCCCAGCGACGGTCGAGCGGCCCGCGCGCATCGTACGCGGCAAGCGGTCGCCGAGGCGCTGCTTGCGCTGATCCAGGAAGGCCGACTGCGCCCGACCTCGAAGGAGATCGCCGAGCGGGCCGGTGTCTCCGAGCGCACGATCTTCCAGCACTTCGAGGATCTCGAGACGCTATTTCGTGTCACTTCCGAACGGCTGCTCGAGCGCGTGGTTCGCAGCCTCGGGGTCGTCCCGCACGACGGACCGCTCGGGGACCGCGTTGCGCGCTTCGCCGAGGAGATCGCCTACCTCAACGAATCGATGACGCCGGTTCGCCGCGCCTCGAGGCTCTACGAACCGTTCTCGCCCGCCGTCGCCGAGGCGATCGATGGCTGGCGGATCAACCTGCGGCGGCATCTCGGCCGGGTCTTCGCGCGTGAGCTGTCCGCCTGGTCCGACGAGGCGACCCGGGCTGACGTCGTCGAGTCGCTGGCGCTCTTCGCGTCCTGGAGCAGCTGGGACAACCTGAGGCAGCACTCGGGCTGCTCGCCCGAGCGGGCGCAGGGCATCATGGCGCGCGGCCTCGAGGCCCTGCTCGAGTCCGGCGGTGCCTCCGATCAGGACGCAGCCCTCGCCCCGGACGAGTGAAGGGCGCTTGCGGCGTCCGGCCGTCTATCCGACCTGCCGCAGCAGCTCCGAGAGCCCGTAACCCACCTGATCGCCGCAGCGCCACTCGGTCATGCCCTCGCCGATGTGCGTCGTCATGCCCTCGCGGCGGTTGCGCAGGGGGATGAAGCCCTTTACTTCGCCCTCGATCTCGAGCTTCTCGCCCTTGTCGGTGGTGAGCGCGATGCGCAGGGCGCGGTGGTACAGGCCGTTGTCCTCGTAATCGGTGTCGATCTCGATGTCGCGGACGATCTCGAGCTCGCCGTCTCTCACGAGGACGCCGCCGCGCCGCTCGTCGCCGCTCTCTTCCCGGCGGATTACGGAGATCATCGCTCCGAAGTCGGGACCGAAGTTCATCGTGAGCCACTCGTAGCCGTGGATCGCCTGCCAGTGCCTCGGCCCCCACGAGTGGTCGCGAAGGCCGTAGCCCGAGATCCTCGTCTCCTCGCCGTCGATCTCGAGGGTGCCGGTCACGGCCATGTGCTGTTCGTAGTGGGCCTTCGCGAACTGCTTCTCGGCGTCGCGGTCGACCTCGTCGTTGTTCCTGGAGCCGCCGTACATCGGACCGGCGGCGCGGTGGTCGAGGTCGATCTCGAGCGTGCAGCGCGGGCTGTCGCGAAACGCACTGGAAGGATCCGCCATGCTTCGCGCGTCCTCCAACATCGAGGCCTTGCCGCTGTAGAGCGTGCGCAGGTGATCGGTGGGCTCGACCACCTCGAAGCGCAGTCCCCCTGCGTCGAAGGCGTCGTTGTTCTCGATGGGAGCTCGCTTGAAGTCGAAGAGCACGCGCCCATTCGCGAGAAAGACGCAGACCGTCATCTCGGCACGTCCCTCGTTGGCTCGATTGCCGAGTCGCACGAACCCGCCGATCGACTGCTCGGGGTCGAAGAAGTTGAAGTACATGCTCTCGTTGAAGTTCGGCTCGTCGCCGAGGGGATGCGTGTAGTCGTCGTCGGGAACGAGATTGCCGATCAGCTTCGCCATGGCGGTCTCCGGTGCCTGGGGGGCGTTCGCGCCGGATGACGCGGGCTCGCCTCCCCATGGGAAGCATGTTGGCGGACTCGGATCCGGCGGGCAATCGAAGCAGCAGGCCGGCGACCGCGAGGGGTGACTCTTTGGAGGTGCCCACGAAATTGGTTCTGGCCCGCGGCTCCCCAGGGCCTTCTTCGCCACGCACTGACGCGAACGCCCGGACCCGCTCTGACCCGCGGGCGGTGGCCTCTTGGGGTTCCCGGGGTCACGAAACGGTTCCTCGGGCGAGGGGAGGTCTCGGGGCCGACTCTCGGGCCGTCGGCACCATTATCGTGGGCACGTCGTTCTTTTTCCCGGCCGTGCCGGTCAGGCACCTTGCGGGCCGTCACGGCTTACGGGCGCACCCGGCGCGACGGGGGCTTTTCCGCTCACTCGATTTGACCTGCCCCCGTGCGCATCGCGCTGCGTCACCCTGAGCCGTTCGCCTCGGGGGACCAGCGACCCTTTCGACCACAAGGGCGCGACGCATTCCCGCGGGTGATTCCGCTCGACTCGGAGTGTTGTGCTAAACGGGTCGCGCCTGAGGGGCCCTCGGCGTCCATCGTTTCCGCTCCAGCAACTCAAGTCGCTCGAGGCTGATTCCGATTGCCGCTCTGTCGCCCAGAGGATTCATGGCCAAGTCGCTCGTCATCGTAGAGTCGCCGGCTAAGGCGCGGACGATCAATAAGTACCTCGGCAAGGACTTCGTCGTGAAGTCGAGCGTGGGGCACATCCGCGACCTGCCTGTTTCGGGTTCGGGTCGCAAGGTCGACCCCGCCGCCCGCGCCAAGGCGGCGGCGACGACGCGGAAGCTGCCGCCGGCGAAGCGCGCCGCACACAAGAAGAAGAAGGCGCGCGAGGCGCTGATCGCCCGCATGGGGATCGACCCCGAGAAGGGCTGGAAGGCCAACTACGAGATCCTGCCCGGCAAGGAGAAGGTCGTCACCGAGCTGCGCAAGCTCGCGAAGGACGCCGACGCCGTCTATCTGGCCACGGATCTCGATCGCGAGGGCGAGGCCATCGCCTGGCACCTGCGCGAGGTGATCGGCGGCGGCGATGCTCGCTTCAAGCGCGTCGTCTTCAACGAGATCACCCGCTCGGCCATCCAGCAGGCCTTCGAGGAGCCGGGCGAGCTCGACATGTCGCGCGTCAACGCCCAGCAGGCGCGCCGCTTCCTCGACCGCGTCGTGGGCTACATGCTGTCGCCGCTGCTCTGGTCGAAGGTGGCGCGGGGGCTGTCTGCCGGCCGCGTGCAGTCGGTCGCCGTGCGCCTGCTCGTCGAGCGCGAGCGCGAGATCCACGCCTTCGTGCCTGAGGAGTTCTGGGAGCTCTACGCCGACGTGGCCAGCCCCGGCGGCGACGCGCTCCGCCTGCAGGTCGTCAAGGAGAGCGGCAAGGAGTTCCGGCCGCCGAACGCCGAGATCACCAACCAGGCCATCGAGCGCCTGCGCCCCGGCCGGTTCGAGATCGCCGAGCGCAACGACAAGCCGACCAAGACCCGTCCCTCGGCTCCCTTCATCACCTCGACCCTCCAGCAGGCGGCGAGCACACGGCTCGGATTCAGCGTGAAGAAGACCATGATGCTGGCCCAGCGCCTCTACGAAGCCGGCCACATCACCTACATGCGGACCGATTCGACGAACCTCTCCGCCGAGGCCGTCGAGAGCTGCCGCGGCTACATCGACCAGCACTTCGGCCAGCGCTACCTGCCCGAGCAGGCCATCTCGTACTCGAGCCGCGACGGCGCCCAGGAGGCCCACGAGGCCATCCGGCCCTCCGACGTGAACGTGCGGCCGGGAACGATCGGTGGGCTCGAGCGCGACCAGGAGCGGCTCTACGAGCTGATCTGGAACCGCTTCGTGGCCTGCCAGATGCCGCCCGCCGAGTACCTCAGCACGACGATCGTGGTGAACGTCGACGGATTCGAGCTGCGCACCCGCGGCCGCATTCTCGTCTTCGACGGTTACACGAAGGTCGAGAAGCCGAGCGGCAGCGGCGACAAGAATCCGCCGCTGCCCGACGTGCAGGTGGGCGACCTGCTGACGTTGCAGGAGTTCGACCCGGTCCAGCACTTCACGAAGCCGCCGCCGCGTTTCAGCGAGGCGAGCCTCGTCAAGGAGCTCGAGAAGCGGGGCATCGGGCGTCCCTCCACCTACGCATCGATCATCTCGACCGTCCAGGACCGCGGCTACGCGCGCCTGGAGAACCGACGCTTCCACGCAGAGAAGATCGGCGAGATCGTCACCGAGCGGCTCACCGAGAACTTCGAGCACCTGATGGACTACGGCTTCACGGCCGGTCTCGAGGAGGCCCTCGACGAGATCGCGGTGGGCGACAAGGATTGGAAGGCGGTGCTGAAGATCTTCTACGCCGACTTCCAGCAGAAGCTCGACGCGGCCGCCGACGAGAGCGGCGGCATGCGCTCGAACGCCCCCACTGACACCGACATTCCGTGTCCGAAGTGCGGTCGCCACATGCAGGTGCGGACGGCGTCCACCGGCGTCTTCCTGGGCTGCTCGGGCTACGCGTTGCCGCCGAAGGAGCGCTGCAAGAGCACCATCAACCTGATCCCGGGCGAGGAGGCGGTCAGCGCCGACGCCGACGATCAGGAGGAGGGCGAGGCGCGGCTGCTGCTCGGGCGGCAGCGCTGTCCGAAGTGCCAGACGTCGATGGACAGCTACCTGGTCGACGAGGGGCGCAAGCTGCACGTCTGCGGAAACAACCCCGACTGCGACGGCTTCGAGGTCGAGGCCGGCAGCTTCGTCATCAAGGGCTACGACGGCCCGGTGCTCGAGTGCGACAAGTGCGGCGCCGAGATGCAGCTGAAGTCGGGGCGCTTCGGCAAGTACTTCGGCTGCACGGCCGAAGACTGCAAGAACACCCGCAAGCTGCTTCGCAACGGCGAGCCGGCGCCGCCCAAGGTCGACCCGATCCCGATGCCACACCTCCGTTGCGAAAAGTGCGACGACTTCTATCTGCTGCGCGACGGGGCGGCGGGGATCTTCCTGGCCGCCAGCCAGTTCCCGAAGCATCGCGAGACCCGCGCGCCGTTGATCGACGAGATCAAGGGCGTCGCGGAGCAGCTCGACGACAAGTACAAGTACCTCGCCGGCGCGCCGAGCCAGGACCCGGACGGCAATCCCGCAATGGTGCGCTTCGCACGCAAGACCAAAGAGCAGTACGTGATGAGCGAGGCGGACGGCAAGGCGACGGGCTGGCGCGCCTTCCATCGCGACGGCAAGTGGGTCGAGGAGATCCCCGAGCGGAAGCCCGCCAAGGCCGCGCGAAAGAAGAAGAAGGCGGCCGTACGCAAGAAGAAGGCTGCGGCGCGCAAGACCCGGGCGAGCGCCACGAAGGCGACGGGCCGCAAGGCCGCCCGCACCAAGGCCGGGGCGAAGCGCGCCGCGAGTGCCAAGTCGTCGGGCCGATCGACCCGCAAGCGCGCGAGCAGCCGCTGACGGGAGGCGGCAGCGCACCGGCAGGTCGTGCGACAAGCCGGTTCTCGGGCGCGGTCTTCGGCCCCGCCGGGCCGGCTCCAGCCGTTCTGGCGCAGTCTGGAATCGATCGACTTGCGGGGGCGCCGATGATATTGTGAGCCCCCCGGGCGTGTTGCGGCCACTTCCGTACCGAGACCTATTCCTATGGACCGCGCATTCGATCGTGTTCTCATCGCCCGGCACTTCGCGCTCTCGGCAGGCGCGATCACCGCGTATGTGTTCCGGGCCGAGCTGCGCATCGGATACATGGCGCTGTCGATCGTCGGGATCAGCGCGATCCTGAACTTCCTCGCCTACGTGGGTCGCAAGCGACCCAGGCTGGCGCGCCTCTGCTACTTCGCGTCACCGGTGATCGGCATCGGAGGCTGGACCGCCCTGGTGATGTCGACGAGCGGCGTCGCGTCGCCCTTCATGGCCGGCCTGTGGCTGGAGATCATGTTTTCTGCGATGGCGCTGCAACCGCAGATGATCGTCTGGGTGACGCTCGGCTCGGTGGGCGCGCTGTGGGCCCAGCAGGCGTGGCTCGGCATCGGGTACTACATGAAGACGTTGCTCCTGCAGAGCGGATTCCTGCTCGGTATGGGAGCCGCCACCTACCTGGTCACGCGCCGCTGGCTGATCCGGCAGACCTCGTCGGTCGAGGAGCGCGATCGCCTCGCGTCCCGCCTCGACGATCTCGAGCGTCAGCTTGCCGACGAGCGGATCGTCGCCGCACTCGGCGAGAACGTCGCGCGTCTCGCCCACGGTCTGAAGAACGCCGTGCACAGTCTGCGCGGGTTCGTGCGCCTGATCGAGACCCGCTTCGATGAGAAGTCCGAGGGCCGCGCCGCTCTCGACGGCTTGCGGGCCGCCATCGACGATCTCGAATCGCTCGCCCACCTGACGCTCGGCTCGGACCGCCCCGCGACGGCCCCGGCCGGTTGGCCCGCCGAGGCTGCCGGGACGGGCCGGCTCTTGCCGGTGGTGGATCGGGCGCTGCGCGAAGTCCGGAACTCGCATCCCGGTGTCGACTGGGAGACCCGCCACGACGGCGCCCGCCCGGTGTTGTCGCTGCCCGAGACCTCCTTCGCCGAGACGCTCGTCATCCTGATGCGCAACGCGGTGGAGTCCATGGAGGGGCAGGGCCGCGCGACCGTCGAGACCTGGGTCGACGAGGACGGGCTCCACGTGCGCATCGTGGACGAGGGCCGCGGCTTCGGTGACGTCGAGCCGAACGAGCTCTTCAAGCCGGGCTTCACCACGAAGCCCGGCGGAAGCGGCTACGGTCTGTTCCTGGCCAGGCGGATCGTCGAAGAGCACGGTGGGACGATCGAGGCGCGTCCGGGCGACGAGCACGGAGCCGTCGTGGAGGTGGTGCTTCCGATTCAGGAGCCTGAGCGCGCGCGCTCGGCGGGTTCTGCGGGCTGAGCGGGGTAGGAGGCCGGTGTCGCAACGCATTCTCATCGTCGACGACGAGCGGTCGGCTTCCGACTACCTGCGTGTGCTCCTCGAGCAGCGCGATTTCGAGGTGCGCGCCACCGCGAACGGCATCGAGGCGCTGATCGCCCTCGAGAACCAGACCTACGATCTCGTCATCTCCGACATCCGCATGCCGCAGATGGACGGACTCGAGCTGCTCGGCCATCTGAAGGAGCGCTGGCCAGAGATCCCGGCCATCATGCTCACCGCCAACGACGCGGTGGACGACGTGGTTGGGGCGATCCAGCTCGGCGCGATCAACTACCTCGTCAAGCCTGCCTCGCCCGCGGTGCTGACCGCCGCGGTCGACAAGGCCCTGGCTAGCCGGCCCTTCCGCGACGAGGCGCCGCGCTCGGTGCCGGAGCTGGTCGGCGAGAGCAAGGCGATCGTCGAGGTCCGTCACAAGGTCGTGATGGCCGCCCGCAGCGACGTGCACGTGCTGATCACCGGCGACACAGGCACCGGCAAGGAGCTGGTCTCTCGCGCCATCCACGTCCACTCGGCGCTCGCCAGTGGTCCGTTCGTCGCGCACAACTGCGCGCTCGCTCCGCCCGAGCTCTTCGAAAGCGAGTTCTTCGGCCACCGCAAGGGCTCGTTCACCGGAGCAGACCGCGACCACGAGGGCCTGCTGCGGCAGGCCGACGGCGGGGTGCTCTTTCTCGACGAGCTCGAGACGATGACGCTCGCTCATCAGGCGAAGCTCCTGCGCGTGATCGACGACGGCGAGGTGCGGCCGGTCGGCTCGGAGAAGAGCCTGGTCGTGTCGGTGCGATTCGTGGCGGCCACCAATCGCGACCCGCGCATCATGATGGCCGAGCAGACGCTGCGCGACGATCTCTACTACCGGCTTCGCGGCATCGAGATCGGGCTGCCGACCCTGCGCGAACGCCGCGACGACATCCCACTGCTGGCGCGGCACTTCGCGGGCGGGGACGCCCCCGACTTCAGTGCCGAGGCGATGGACGCGCTCTGCCGCGCCCCGTGGCCGGGAAACGTGCGGCAGCTGCGCAACATCGTACAGGGCGCCAAGGCGGCGTCGGGCGGCGGGCGGATCGGGTTGACGCACCTCTCGCTCGAGACGATGGACCTCGGCGAGGCAGACGAGTCGACCGGGGCCGCCGGTGAGACGGGGCCGGCCGGCAAGCCGCAGGGGCTGTCGCTGCGCGAAGTCGAGCGCCGCGCCATCGAGCAGGCCCTCGAGGACGCGTCGGGCAACCGCACCCGGGCCGCCAAGGTGCTGGACATCGACCGCTCGACACTGCGGCGCAAGATCCAGGAGTACGGGCTCGACTGAAGGCTGCTCTGCCTGCGGGCGTCGGGAGCCGTCGCAGCGGACGCTCCGGCAATCGGTCATCCTCTCCCCATCACGCGCGTGGGAGGGAGTGATGCAGATCGTCGTACTGCTCTACGAGGCCATGACGGTGCTCGACGCCATGGGGCCCTGCGAGGTGCTCGGTCAGCTGCCTGGCGCCGAGATCCGCTTCGTCGCGAAGCGACGGGGCGAGTTGCGCAACGACACGGGCTTCCTCGGCCTCGTCGCCGATCACGCGCTCGGCGACGTGTCCCGGGCCGACGTGCTGCTCGTTCCCGGCGGCCCGGGTGACGAGTGGGTGCGCGGCGACGACGAGACGCTGGCCTGGCTACGCGCCATCGATGCAACCACGCAGTGGACCACCTCGGTCTGCACGGGCTCCCTGATCCTGGGCGCCGCCGGTCTGCTCGAGGGCCGTCCCGCCACCACCCACTGGATGCGCCGCGAGGCGTTGCGCGACTACGGGGCCGAGCCGGTGCTCGCCCGGGTCGTCGAGTCGGACGGCATCATGACCGCCGCCGGGGTGTCGGCCGGCATCGACATGGCGCTCGAGCTGGTGCGCCGCATGCTCGGGGACGCCGCCGCCCAGACGATCCAGCTCGCCATCGAGTACGACCCTGCTCCGCCCTTCGACGCCGGCACGCCCGAGAAGGCGCCCGCCGAGCTCGTCGCCGGCTTGCGCGCGGGATTCGAAGCGGTCATGCAGCAGCGGCTGGAGGGGCGATCCGCGTAGCTGCTGGTCCAGTGCCCGCCGGCCCTCAGTCGCGGGTGACGACCAGCTTCGTTCGCGCGTCGCTGGCAATCGCCGCGCTGCGCGGTGAACGCTCGGGATCGTGCCAGTCGAGCAGGTCCTCGGCGCGGGCGAGGGTCTCGCCGTCGAGGGCGCCGTGCCGCCACGCGCGTCGCTCGCCGAGCGCCTCCAGGATCGCGTCGCGCGCGGCCGCCACGTCGACGCCGGCGGCCTCGTCCTCGACCGCACCCGCCGTGCGGGGCTCCCACCTGAGCCCGATCGCCTCGTAGACCGGGCCGAGCACGTCGCGCACGCGCTCTGAGTCGCCGACCACGATCACGCCGCCGACGTGGGCGGCGCCGCGGATCACGCGTTGACCGACTCCCATCAGCTTGGTGCGGCCGCCCGCGCTCACGCTGTACTCGCCGGGGCAGTACTCCCCTTCCACCGCCCCGATGCGCGCGTCGACGCCGAGCCGCCGCAGCCCGTCGCACAGCCACGACGACACCGTCTCGAAGCGGCGGCGGATCGCGTCGGGCTCGCGGGTGTCGGGCGTCGCCCAGGAGAAGGCGAGACAGCGCTCGTGAAAGAGCGCGGCGTGACCGCCGGCGAGTCGCAGCACGGCGCCCGAGCCGGCCCGGGCCGCCGCCGCCCGCGCCGCCGCGAACCCCGGTCGGCGGGCGTCGAGCAGCGAGAAGAGCACGACGTCGTCGGGCACGTAGAGCCGCAACGTCTCGGGAAGCGCGCCTTCGGCCACCCGGCGCACGAGTGCGTGGGTGACCGCGGTGTCGTAGACGGGCCGGCCGGGGAAGCGCTCCGTCACCAGGGTGACGGGTGTGTCGAATCCGAGGGGGCGGCGCCCGACGGACTCGTGGGCGGTGTCTACCACTCGCCGGTGTTCTCCATCGACTTCCACGGCTCCCGGGGCGGCAGCGCTCCGCCCTTCTGCAGCAGCTCGATCGAGATGCCGTCTGGCGAGCGCACGAACGCCATGTGGCCGTCGCGGGGGGGGCGGTTGATCGTGACGCCGCCGTCCATCAGGCGCTGGCAGGCCGCATAGATGTCCTCGACCTCGTAGGCGAGGTGGCCGAAGTTGCGTCCGCCCGCGTACTCCTCCGGGTCCCAGTTGTGGGTGAGCTCCACCTGGGCCTCGGGGTTGTCCGGGGCGCCGAGGAAGACGAGGGTGAAGCGGCCCTTCTCGACGTCGTAGCGCCGTTGCTCGGCCAGGCCGAGCATGTTGCAGTAGAAGTCCAGCGACGCCTCGAGGTTCGAGACGCGCACCATCGTGTGCAGGTATCGCATGCGGTGATTCTCGTTGAATGCTCCGGGCTTGGCCAGCGGCGTCGGAGGCCGCATCCGCCCGGCGCTCCACGGCCCACGGGCGCGTCTCCGGTCGCTTCGGCAAGCGCCCGACGGGCGGCGCGCGATGTCCTCTCGAGCGGTCAATGCCGCCCGGAGCGGCGCGGGTTTCGCTCGACTGCGCGTACGGCGGGTTCCGGTATCCTCTGTCACGGACCGGGCCGTTGGGGGGGCGCGCTCGGCGCCTCGGCGTCCCGGGATCGGGAGTGCGGGATTGCTGCGCCCGAGCGACGTCATCGACATCGTGATCGTGGCGACGCTGCTCTGGCTGGCCATCGTGTGGCTGCGCACCTCGCGTGCGCGGCTCGCCCTGGTCGGACTGGCGGCGATCACCGCGCTCTTCGGCCTGGCGCGGGCCCTCGACCTGCAGCTCACGACGGTGCTCCTGCAGGGCTTCTTCGCCGCGGTCGCCGTGATGCTCGTGGTCGTCTTCCAGGACGATCTGCGCCGCATGTTCGAAGTGATCGCGGTGTGGACGCTGCGCCGCGGCGCGCCGCGCCCGCCGCCGGAGGTCGAGCGGGTGCTGGTGCGCACCGTCTTCCGGCTGGCCGGCGCCAGGATCGGTGCGCTGATCGTGCTGCCCGGCCGCGAGCCCCTCGAACGCCACCTCGACGGCGGCGTCTACCTCGACGGGCGCATCAGCGAGCCGTTGCTGGTGAGCCTCTTCGATCCGGCCACCCCCGGCCACGACGGCGCCGTCACGGTGGGCGCCAACAAGGTCTCGCGCTTCGGCGTGCACCTGCCGCTGTCCACCGATTGGGACCAGCTCGGCGGCATGGGGACGCGCCACGCGGCGGCCCTCGGCCTGTGCGAGCGCAGCGACGCCCTGTGCATCGTGGTGAGCGAGGAGCGCGGCGAGGTGTCGATCGCCTCCGGCGGACGCCTGGTGGCGATCGAGGGCCCCGACGAGCTTGCCGCCGCGCTCGACGACTTCGTGGGCCGGGGGGCGAGGAGCGCCCTGCCGAGCGGCGTCGGCGAGTGGGTGGGGCGCATGCAAGGGCACTGGCGCGAGGGCCTGGTGGCACTGGCCGCGGCGTTCGGGTTGTGGGCGCTGACGGTGCCGGGCTCGGCGCTCGAGACTTTCGAGCGCGAGGTGCCCGTCGCCGTGGAGAACCTGCCCGAGGACTACGAGCTGCTCGGCGTCGATCCCGCCGAGGTGACCGTGCGCTTCCAGGGGCGGCGACGCGATCGCTTCCTGACCCGCGGCGTCGAGGTGGCGGTGAGCGTGGACGCGCTGCTCGTCAAGCTCGGCCGCCGGACCTTCGCCGTCTCCGTCGAGAACGTGCAGGCGCCGGCGGACCTGAAGGCGGTGTCGGTCGAGCCGGCCAAGGTGAAGCTGAGCGTCCGCGGCCCCTAGGCCCGGCCGGGCACGCGTTTCCGGCGAGGCGTCACGCGATCGGGCCCGACGCCGTGGTCGCGGCCGCCGGCTCGCGCGAGAGCGGTGTGCGGGTCGGGCGCGAGCGGAGGTCGAGCAGGGCCGGGAGCACGACGAGCACCGACAGCACGGTGTAGAGCAGGCCGATCGTGAGCAGGATGCCCAGCGACTCGATGCCGTTGTGCCCGGCGAGCGACAGGCTCCCGAAGCTCACGGTCGTGGTGACCGCGCTGTAGTAGACGGCCCGCGCGGTGGGCGTGTCGAGCAGCTGCTCGCCTTCCGCGAGGCCTTCGTGGGCGCGCTGCACCAGGTGGATCGCGCTGTCCACCCCGATGCCGAAGAGCAGCGGGATCACCACCACGTTCGTGAAGTTGAAGCGGATGTCGAGCAGCACGGCGGTGGCGGCGGTGAGCGAGGCGCCGAGCGCGAGCGGCGCCATCACGATCAGCACGTCGCCCAAGCGACGCCACAGCAGGAAGAGCAGGGTGGAGATGATCGCCAGCGCCGAGACCAGCGCCTGATTGAAGGAGCGGCTCGCCACCTGCCCGAACTCGTAGAGGTTCACCGGTACGCCGGCCGGGTCCGGCGTGGCCGCTCGGACCGCAAGCACGAACTCGTCGAGTTCGTCGGCGGTGTGCAGTGATGTGCTCGGGTAGAGCTGCACCCGGGCTGTGCCGTCGGGCGCCACCATGCGCCGGGTGATGTCCGCCGGCAGTTCGCCCTGGCCGAACGACTTGGCGCCGAGCGCGCCGCGAAGCCGCGCGAGCAGTTCCGGCAGCGGATCGAGCAGCACCTGCTCGAGGTCGGCCAGCGCGGCATGGGCGTCCCCTCCGGCGTCGACCCGCTCCAGGAATCTGTGCAGGTGCTCGCGCAGGCCCAGCATGCTGCTTGCGAGCGCCGAGTCGTCCTCTTCGAGCCAGGGCTGGTGGAGGTAGTCGCGCAGGTCGCGCAACGCCGAGATCTGTTCCTCGAGGGTCGGGGCCTGCGAGTCGGTGAGCGGCGGCGGCTCGTTCTCGTAGAGGAACGCGACGTCCGAGAGGATCTCGAGCTTTTCGTCTTGCTCGCTCGGGACGAAGCTTCGCAGCGTCACCGCGTCCGAGACCTCGGGCAGCGCCTCGAGCCGCTCGGCGATCGCCTCCGCCTGGTCGAGGTCGGGGGCCAGCACGTTCAGGTACCACGGCGAGGCTGCGCCGTTCGTGAGGAGGTCCTGGAAGGCCTGCACGGACTCGGTGTCGGGGTCGCGCATGTCGACGACGTTGCAGTCGAAGCGCACGGCGGTGGCCAGGCCCGCCGCGGCGACACCGATGACGAGGGCCGTCCGCCGGATCGCCACGGGGTGGGCGACGAGGCGGTCGAGCAGGCCCGGCTCGAAGCGCACCGAGGCCTGCAGATCGCGCGCTGGCTCGATCGTCAGCCAGGTGCAGAGCAGTGCGGGCAGGAAGGTCAGCGTCAGGGCAAGGATCACGAACATGCCCGTTCCGGCGATCAGGCCGAGTTCGGCCACGCCCAGGTACTCGGTGGGCACGAAGACGTAGAAGCCGATCGAGGTGGTCAGCGTGCAGAAAGCCAGCGCCGAGCCGACGTGGCGCGCGGTCGCGCGCAGCGCCTCTTCGTGGGACGCGCCCGCCCGCAGCTCGTCGGCGTAGCCCGTGCACAGGTGGATCCCGAAGTCGACGCCGAGCCCGATGAAGAGGATCGCGAAGGTCACCGACAAGGGATTGAGGGTGCCGATCGACGCGGTGGTGAACGCGGCGGTCCAGACCAGGCCGACGATCAGCGTCGCCAGGGTCGCGACGACCAGGCGCACCGAGCGGAGCGCGCGGTAGAGCACGAACGACACGACCACGAAGCAGAGCACGCCACCGCCGCCGATGTCCCAGGCGAAGCCCATCATCTCGTCGTAGTTGAGGGCGGGGTTGCCGGTGAGGCGCACGGTGACGCCCCGCTCGGGCGTATGGCCGAGGCGCTCGGCGAGGTCGCGGATTCGGGCCATCGGCTTGCGGGCCTGCAGGACGTGGTCGTACTCGAGCACCGGGTGGACGACGATCGCCCGCCGCCGCGAGACGTCGAGCGCCGAGTCGCGCAGCAGCACCTCCTCCCACGACACCGCCACGGGGTGCTCGGCCCAGGCGCGCACGGTGGCCTGACCGACCCGGTCGAGCACGAGCTGCCAGTCCTCTGCGTCGGCGTCCCCGGGCCGAACGTCGGCGAGCCCCTCCTGCACGATCTCCGACATGTGGGCGATGGTCGGCTCGCGCTCGAGCTCGGCGATCAGCGGCTGGATGCGCGCCATCTGGTCCGCGAAGACGTCGAGTTCGTCGACGCTGCGGTAGAGCAGGCCGTTGCGGTCGAAGAACTCTCCCGTCCCCGGCAGGTAGACGTCGGTGATGACGTCGGTCTCCAGCGAGAGGGCGTCGGCGAGGCTCGATGCCGCCTCGCGGGCGAGCTCGGGGCTCTCGGCGTCGATCACGACGAACATCGCCTCCTCGAGGTTCGGGAAGTGCTCGACGAGGGCGTCGTGGGCCTTGCGGGACGGGAGATCAGGCGGAACCAGCCGCACGTTGTCGGAGTTGATGCCGAGGAACGACAGCGTGTAGATCGCGAGGGCCAGGGTCAGGCCGAGCACGGCGCGAACCGTCGCCCGGGCGTGGCGGCGCACACCGTCGATCCACCGCGCGAGCGAGCGCGCCAGCCACTCGTCGATCCGGTTCTTCATGCCGGGGGAATCGTGGAGACCTCGAGCCGGCGCGATGAGAACGGGCGGGCGTCGCCGGGAACGGCGAACCATAAGTCAGGGGCAACTGCCCCGCCGCACGGCGGCGGCGGGTCGGCCCCTGGCGCCGAGGCGTCGGAAGCCGCCGATCAGCGCCGCGAGCGACTTCGCCGCTTGCGGCCGTCCATGCCGCGCAGTGCGAGCCACGTGAGGCCGAGCAGGACGAAGCCTACGATGGTGGCGATCTCGCTCACGGCAATGCCCCCCCCGGTGCGGATGTCAGATCATGTATCCGCCGTTCTTCGGGAGCGGTCGGTGACGACTGTCACCAGATCGGCGAAGCCCTGTTCGGTCGCCAGCAGAAGGGTCTAGAAGCCCACATTAAATCAGGTTCGGGTGCAGGCGGTGGGTGTAAGAAGACTCGATTTGAGTATATCGATGTGGCCTCAAAGGCCCTCTTTCAGCTCTCGCGTGATCTCGCGCATGCGGGCAAGCAGCGTGCGCTCCCTACGCGAGAGCCGCGGTCGACGGTCGCGCCGCCCGGAGGAGGCGCGGTCGGGACACCGGTCCTGGTCTTCGGTGAAGGCGTTGATCAGCCGGTACAGCGACTCGGGCGAGACGCGCGGCCGGCTGGCCAGCATGCGGGACACCGCGTGATCGACGGCGTCGCCGGTGATGCGCGCCTCGGGGTTGAGGGTCGGCGCGCGGGCGGCCAGCTCGTCGAGGATCTGCTCGCGGCCGGTGCGCGCGTGTCGCGCCGCCGCGTCCACGAGATCGAGGTAGGCGAGTTGCAGCTCGCGGGCCATGCGGCCGCGATGCTCGGTCATCTCGCGATCGCGCCGTGACGCGTAGTCGGAGAGCGCGATGTCGAGCAGCTCGCGGGGCGGCAGCAGCAGCTCGTCGACTCGCGCCGCCTCCTTCGAGTCCGCGACGGTGTTCGCATAGTGGACGGGCAGCTCGCGCAGCACGTCCGCCATGCAGTACACGGCGTTCCAGCTGATGCCGTCGGGTACGCGGACCCGACCCCGCGACGAGCGCGCCCGCTCGAAAGACGAGAAAGCCCGCTGGAACCGCGCGATGGCGGCCGGCTCGCGGGCGGCGAGCGGCTCGGCCTGCGCGGGGGTGAAGCCCACCTTCTCGAGCAGGAGCGCCGTGCGGGTGCGCGCGAACTCCTCGTCGAAGATCGCGAGGACGGGATCGTCCGCGAGCGTATCGAGGCGAGGGCGCTCGCCCGTGATCAGCGTGTCGCGAATCTGCGCGTACTTCTGCACGATGTGCCGGGCCTTGCGGCGTTGCTCGGGGATGGTCGTCGACATGCGGTCGGTGTCGTCGAAGCGGTACTCGCGGTGGTACAGCCCGAACTGCCTCACCGAGCCGTAGTCGATGATTCCCCCGTCGGCGAGGATGTTGTCGCCGTCCCAGTCGAGCCAGCAGAACACGTAGTCGCTCTCGAAGCGCGCGGTGATGCGGGCGAAGGTGCGCGCGGCGTCCTCGGCGAAGCAGGCGTAGCGTCGAGCGCGACGTGCCGCTGTGTCGGGCGGTGGAAGCTCGGGGAAGTCGCCGTTCGCGATGCGGCGGTCGATGAAGAAATCGACGGTCTGCCGCAGTGACTCGCTGTCGTCTCGTGCGAGGTGGACGAAGAAGTGCGAGGGCCGCAGCAGGCTGCGCGCCGCCCGCACGTTGATCGCCAGGCCGGAGGGCAGCGCGATCACCGCCAGCACGCGCTCGGTCGCGATGCCGTTGCGGTGGAACACCTCGCTCATCAGAGCGGCGTTGATCCCCTCCTCGAGCGCCGCGGTCCCGCAGCCGTAGGAGGCCACCCAGTTGCCCGTCTGGAAGAAGCGTCCGTGCTGCGAGGTCGCCGGGCAGAGGCGGGTCACACCGGTGCCACAGCTCGATACGTCCCAGCTGGTGCCACGGTGCCGCGTGGTGCCGTTCCAGACGCTGCGCCCGTCGCCCGAGCTGAGCCCCCGCTTGTCGGGATGCTGGAGCTGCAGGTAGCGGGTGGCCATGTAGCTGTGGGGCAGCAGGTCGCCGCGCGGGACGTGGGTGCGATTGAGGAAGTCGTATTCGTTGAGGATCACCAGCCCGAAGGTCTCGAGCAGGGCGTCGCGCAGGCCGGCCGTCAGGCGGTCGGGATGGTCGGCCGGGATCAGCCCCATCTCGCGGGCGAGCGCGAAGTTCAGGTAGGCGACGCGCGTGTCGCGGCGCCGGCGTGCCCGATAGGGGACGTACGCGGTCGGCGCCGCCCGCTTGAGGGGGTGCCGGCCGTCGATGCCTCGAACTCGGGCGTACCGACGCGGGTCGGCGCGCTTGCGGGGGGCGGGTGACGCCACCGGGGGGTGACCTCCTGGTGGGAGCGGCATCGTCGGGACTTCGCCGCGGCTTGAGCGAGGTGTCCCGAAGATTGTTCCAGGCTGTTTTGCCTGTCTTTTCAGGCACATACCCGCTCGGAGGGGCCGTGACGGTGCGACCGGGGGCGGCGTCGCACGCGCCCCGTCTGCGGGGCGCCTCCCGGGTAGTGGGCGCCCCGCGGGTCGGGCGGCCTCCCTGCCCGAAGCGGCGGGGAGGCGCTCTCCGCGAACGGTCATCGCCTGGAGGTGGGGCGGCTACGTGAGGGTCTCTGCTGCGACCCCACGTAGATATGGAGGAGCACCGTCGATCCGGCGCATTCCAGGTGCCAGAAGGCGTGGCCCTGGAGCCCGGAGCCTGGAGCCCGGGTCGCAGAGCGTATTCCGAGCCCCTGCCGCCGGACGAGCGCGTAGCCGAACACGAAGCCGATGAAGGCGTTCATCGTGACCACGCCGAGCACGCTGCCGCGCAAGGTGACGGAGGTGCCCACGAAATTGGTTCTGGTGGGCACGTCGGAAGCACAACGAAAACGGCCTGATAGCTCTTCCGCTGCCGACCACCTGCCGGATCCCGGGAGCGGAAATCTCACCCAGACGGAGCCCGGAGGGGGAGTGTCCTGTTAGTGTGTAGATGAATTCGAGTGCTTCGACGGTGGTTTCGTTGCGTTTCGACCGGTACTCGGCCGCTTCGTCGACGACACGTCCCGTGATGTCCATGCGCACGTGTCAGCCTGCAGGAGTGTCGCTTCTCGTGTCGATCGTCGTTGTTGCCGTCGTCGTCGTCCTGCTGGGTCCGGCCGCTCATGCTCAGGCCCCCTGGCCCGCCGAGCCCCTGGGCGCCGCCACGAACCTCACGCCTATCGAGGGGCCGGGAGCCAACGACTTCCACGACGACCTGAGCGGCGCGTTCTGGAATCCGCAGACCCGGACCCTGTGGCTCGTGCGCAATGGCCCAGGGGGAAACTCGAAGCTCTGGGCGGCCGTCGAGGATGGAATGGGCAGCTTCGAGATAGATCAGCGTGCGGGCGCCCGCGGCGAGTGGACGAGCTTCGGCGATCTCGAGGGCGTCACCCAGGCCGATCTCGGGGAGGACACGGTCTACCTGATGATCGAAGGCCAGGAGCGGATCAAGGAGTACGACGTGTCGAGCTATGGAGTGGCGACACTCGTCAACGACTGGAATACGTCCGTTCACCTGCCTCGCAGTGGTGGCAAGGGTGCCGAGGGGATCACGTTCGTCCCGGATGCCCATCTGAACGCGGCGGGCTTCGTCGACTCGACGGGAGCCCTATACACCAGCACCCAGGGTATGGGCGGGCTGATGTTCGTGGGGCATCAGAATGGCGGATCGATCTTCGTCTTCGACCTCGATCGCAACACCGGCGGATTCGTCTTCGTGGGCGAGTACGGCACGGGGCACGCCGACACATCGGGGCTCGAGTTCGATCGATCCACCGGCCTCCTCTATGCCTATCATGATGCGGGCATCGACCGACTTTCGGTGATCGACCTGACTTCTTCGCCGATCGCCGGGCAGAGCCGGCGCCTCTTCACCACCGTGGCGCTGTTCGACGGGCCGGCCGCTGAGAACAACGAGGGCATCGCCGTCATGGCGGTGGCAGACTGCCAGAACGAGCAGCGCGGCTTCTTCCTCACGACTGACGACGGCGGGCCGAATTCACTCCGCTGGTACCAGGCCTTTTCTCATGGCTGCGAGGGCATCGGCCTGCCGGTTCCTTCGGTTGGTTCTCGAGGGCTCTTCCTGCTCTTCGTGACGGTCCTGTTCTTCGGGGCGCGGCTGGCGAGTTCCGGGCCTGGTTCGAGCGGTAAAGAGGTGGGAGGTAGCCGATGCACCTCGCTGTGATCTCGGCGGCACTCTTCGTTTCGGCGCTGGTCTCCGTGCCGGCGTACGCGACGCCCGGCAGCTGCATCAAGAGCCTGGGGTCCCCGTACTCGCAGCATGGCAGCTACAGCGAGCTCTATTGGACGGACTGGTCGGTTCTGGGCAACGGCCGGGACTGCGCACCGACGTTCGCGGATCCCGGTGATCCCGACCATCTCCCGTATCAGTCCATGAGCCCGAGCGACGACTACGAACTCGACCTCGCCCCCTACACCGATGGCGACGGAAACGTGAGGGTTCTCGGGGGCGTCGAGAACCATCGTTACGAGATCGATTGGCAGGAGACGGCAGCGGGCGATCCGAACTACGAGCGGACGTTCATCTACTTCGACGGAAACGGCACCAGCGATATCTCCATCGACAGCGTCGCCATGCGGATCACCGGAAGCCGCTACGGCAAGCACAGCATCTTCGTAGAGAACTGCAACAAGGTCACCTTGACCAATCTCTACCTGGAAGGCCCGGTCGACCAGATCCACGTCCGGATCCGGAACTGCAAGGAGATCTACATCGATCGCGTCGAAATAGCCGGCCGGGAGGATCCCGCGAGCCCCGGGAGCTACCGCCTCGGCGGGGGCATCGCGGTCGACAACGGCTCCAAGGGAGACGCCCCCGCCTGGGTGGACTCCTGGCTGACGATCCAGAACGTCTATGTCCATGATTTCAACACGAGCGACGGCGGCTCGTATCTGGCATACAACGCCAACCCCAACTTCGACGCCATCTCCATTCGCTCGCCGGGCGATGGCATCCTGTTCAACGTATTCGTGGAGAATTGGAAGGGGCTGATCGAAGCGGGCGGCAAGGCGTTCATCGACGCGGGCCTGGATTTCGGCCACGACCGTGTCGCCTCCGGTTACGAGGGCAAGACGTTTCGCATCGAACGGGCGATCTTCGACGGCGTGGACTTCAACAAGCTGGCCGGGCGCTACAACGTCCCGAGTGCGAACAACAGGGTCTTCCTCACCAACAACATCTACAAGAATACGAGCTGGCTGGACTACTCCTGCAGCTTCGAGGCATTCTTCAGCTTCGAGACCTACTTCTACTCGGATGGGGCGTCGGGCACCAACGTCTACTACAAGCACGGCGGATGTTGGACGCCCGGCGAGCATCCGACCGCGCAGGTCGGCCGGACGCATGTGAGCAGCTCTCTCGTGGTGATGGACGACGCCGGGGGAGTGCGGCCGATCAACGCGCTGCTCTACCTCAATCTGAACAACGCAGGCATCCACTCCTATGCGCCGGCAACCAGCAGCAGCGAGCTGGATGATCTCTTCCTCTTCGACGACAACGTGTACCTCGCGAACTTCCCCATCTACATCGGGCCCAGCAAGGGCTGGCTGGTCTCCGACGAGATCGGCTTCGGCAGCCTGCTGACGTTCGCAGACTGGGTGACCAATGGCGTCGGGCAGGACGTCGGCTCGCACAACGACGAGGCCTACATCGCGCCGGCGTCCTGCTTCGTGGACCCGGCGAACTTCGATTTCCGGCTGACCGCCGGCTGCCCGGCCCTCGGCGCGGGCAGCTGGGACGACGTGAACGAGGGCCTCGAGCACTCGATTCGCGTCAGCCGCGACTTCTACGGCGCAAGCAAGTACGGCGTCTCTCCGCAGCCCTCGGCGGGCGCCGCCGGGGCGGAGGGGGCCGCGGGACCGGCCGTGCCGGTGCTCTCTCTCTGGGGGCTCGCGGTCGTGGCGGGGCTTTTCGCGGGCCTGGGGTCGAGAGGCGCGCTGCGACGAGCCTCTGCCCCGGGGCTCCGGGGAAGCTCATCCGCCGCGAAGAGTCTCCGGTAGGCGGATCAGAAGAAGCTGTACCGACGGCCCCTCGGTCTCGGCGCCTTCTGATCGTCGGGCAGGGTGCAGAGGCGATCCATTCGCGTCGTGCTCCCGTCGGCGTATTCCCAGACGAGCTGGTCGCCATCGGGATAGCGTCGCACGACGACGGGCCCCCAGCCGAAGACGTGAAAGTCGAGAACGCCGTCGTTCCAGATCATGCTGGCCGACGTTCGCGGGCAGTATTCGCGCCCACCGATCGTGAACAACACTCCGCCTTCGGTGTCGTTGGTGGTCTCGCCGAGGGTGCTGTTCGGGCCGGCGTCGTGGATGAGCCCCGACGAAGTGACCACGGTGCGGCGACCGCATTGCTCGATGCGCTCGACGTGGCCGATGTGATCGCCCGCGACCCCCAGCCAGAGGCCGCGGATGTCCGCCGCCCCTTCCGCTAGAGGCTCGGCGCACTCGGCCAGGACCGGAAGCGGGAAGTGGCTGTAGCTGCAGCCCGGCGTGTTTCCCTTCGGGATGTCGGCTGCGGCCTTTCCGTTGCCGTCGAGCACGGGCAGATCGCAGTAGTCCACCGTGCTGCCGTCGCCCGCCAGCGTGGCGGGATCGGTCGTCAGCGGTGGCCGCGACGAGAAGAACAGCTGGCAGAAGGCGGCCAGGAGGACGATCGCGAAGACGAAGACGATTCGGAGCAGCCACCGTGCGAGCGTCCGGCCCATGATTCAGCGCCTTCCCTGGGCCCGGGTGCCCACGCCTGGCGTCGAGGGCGTCGCCGGGACCCGATCGCCTAGCGGTCGAAGATGAGCATCCGGTGGAGGGCCGTCTTGACGAAGTTGCGCGCCGAGAATTTCGCCGTGTCGTATGGCATGTCGCACCCGTTACAGGCGCTCTGGCGTTCGGGGTGCCCGCTCGCCAGGTCCCTGCGCATGGCTTGGTAGGCCTCGCCGTTCCAGATCTCCATCAGGTCCTGTTCGAAGAGATTGCCGAGCACGGATTGGTGCTCGAGATCGCGACAGCAGGCGACCACGTCGCCGTTGTGAGCGATGAAGAACGTGTACCAGGGGTACGGGCAGACCCGGTAGCCGTCCTTCGAGGCCAGCCGGCTCTCGAGCTTGCCCGAGGCGTTGTGGAAGACGCGGCGATGGAAGCTCACCCGGTCGCTCTTCGGGAAGAGCGCCTGCAGCTCGGCGAAGCGGCGATCGAGGTCGTCCGGATCGGAGAAGCGGAAGGACGAGATGTCCGTGACCTTGAACTCGATGTGGCCGAGCTCGGGATCCTCGATTGCCCGGGTCAGGTTGTCACGCACCACCTTCCACGACCCGGGCGTGCCGCGCACCTCTTCGAAGTAGGCCTCGTCCGAGCAGAAGTCGGGGGTCATCACGTATTGGAGGCCTTCGCGCGGCAGCTCGTGGAGCCGCTCGCGGGTGAGCAGCATTCCGTTGGTGGCGAAGTGGTGCTTCGTGAAGCCATGGCGGCGCGCGACCTCGAAGTGCTCGCTCAACCGCTTGTTCATGAACGGCTCGCCGTCGAGCGTCCAGTGCATGAGGTCCACCGCGACCCCGGCCGCGCGAACCCTGCCGAGCAGGGTGTCGACCGCATCGGGCTCGATCGCTGCGGCGGGAATCTGGTCGAAGTGGGCCGGGCTCGACTGCGGGCAGAACTTGCAGGCGAAGTTGCAGCGATTGGTCGGCTCGATGCTGATCTCGAGTGGCGGGTAGGGCAGCACCTCGCTGCGCCGCACGGCCCAGTGCCAGAAGACACGGGCGCCACCGATCAGCTTGGCGAATGATCCATGCCTGCGCGGTGCGGTCATCGTCCTCGCCCGACCATCGGGATTCGCTGAGGCGGCGGAGTCTACCATGCCCACGCCGACGAACGTACGGGCTCGGCTTCGCGAGGTGCGCGTGTCGCGCCCGGGAGGCGATCGGAGACCGCCGCACCCGCGCACTCTGGGCCGCCCCTTCATTCATCGGCGACCGGGCGGCTCGGCTGAGCATTACTTGCCGCTTGCCGACCCGTCTGCGAGGCTTGGCACCCGCCCGCGCCGGGGGGAGGCGCATCGATCGGAACCGCATGGCCGGGCCCAGCCGAGAAAGAGCCGAAGTCTGCTGGATCGCGAGCCTCAAGTACGCGCCAGTGATGTGGAACCACGGCCGCGCCCTCGGCGAGCCCATCGCCGCGGCCGGCTTGCCTGTTCGGTACCTCCTCGCGGGTGACTACGCGTGGCTCACCGGAAGCGATCGGGCGGACGCCGAGATCCTCCCGACACGTGACACCGCCAACCCGCTCGCCTCGCTGATGGCGTTCGTGCGCAGCGGCGCCTTCGCGCGCATTCGGCGGGCGTTCGCCGAGCACCCGCCGCGTGTGCTGGTGGTCGTCAATCTCAATCAGCTCGTGGACCGCGTCCTCGTCCGGCTCGCCCGGCGCGCCAATCCGCAGGTCCGGGTCGTGCTGATGCTCCACGAGCCCTACACCGAGGACAAGCTCGTGTACGGCTGGCGGCGGAGCCTCCTGCTGGTCGTCTTCGAACGGCTGACTCGCGGCCTGGCCCGCCGGGCCGACGCCATCGTGCTTCCGTCCGCGAACGCGCTCCGCGCGTATCGCCACTACTACTCCGGCGTCGCCGCCGCCGTCGGCGTCATCGACCTGCCGTTGGTGGACGAAGCCTGTCCGGACGAGTGCGAGCGGCGGTACGTCTCCTTTCTCGGCCAGATCTCGCATGCCCACCAGAAGGGGCTCGATCTCTTCCTCGAGATGGTCGCCGCGGCGACCGGCGAAGCTGACGTCGAGTATCGGATCATCACCGGCAACGACACGGCCGCGCTGGCGGATTCGCTCGACGAGCGGGCTCTCGAGCGCCTCGATGTCGTCAGCGAGCGGCCGCTGAGCGACGCGGTGATCCACCGCGCGCTGCGCGAGAGCCTGATGGTCGTCATCCTGCAGCGCCGGGTCATGCAGAGCGGGGCGCTGCCGATGGCGCTGATGAACGGCACCCCCGTGATCGTGAGCGACCTGCCGGGGCTGACGCAGTTCGTCGAGCACGGCGACACGGGCTGGGTGGTCCCCGTCGAGTCCGACCTCGCCACCCGGCTCGGCGCGGTAGAGGAGATCCGCGCGCGCATGCCGGCGATGGCCGAGCGCTGCCGGCTCTACTTCGAGAAGACGTTCTCGACCGCCTCGGTGTCGCGCCACGTGCCCTGGCTGCTCGGCGAATCGGATCCTCCCGACCCGGCGATCTGAGTGCCGCGGCGAAGCCCGGGGCGGTCAGCGCGCGCAGGCGAGCCTTGATGCCCCGCGGGTATGGCGGATGCCTCGCCTCCGGGTGTTTCGCGTCGCATTCTGCATCGGCGGGGGCGTGAAGAGGGGCCGGACGCTACCAGAGGGTATATCTAGCGGTCCCTGCGTCTAGGATGCATCAATGCTTCACCACTATGTGCATTTTTTTCACACCGATCGCGAGAACTGTGGTCTAATCATTCCATCAGGCTTTTAATCTTCGAAGCCGGCTAGAAGCCCACAGCCGCAGACGATGTTGCAGGCGTGTTTCGGTTTCGGCCGGTGGGTCCCTGGGAATCGAAGGTGCTGCGGATGCTGCAGATGTTGCTGAGTGCTGAGCGATCCAGCGGTGGAGTGATCCGTCGCCTGGGGGCGGCCTTGTTGTTCGGGTGCGTGCTCCTGTCGGGAACGTGGGCTGGAGCGGTGTCCACCGTCTATCCCGTCGTGGGCGGGCACGTGGACATCGACGTGCGGCTGAACGGGGTGACGATCGGTAGCACGACGGGAGTAGGGCTTACGGGTGTGAGCGTCACCGCGGACACATCGTTGCTCAACCTCGAGGCGTTGGAGCTGTCGATTACTCCGAACACGTTGATCTCGCTGAGCCAGAGCTTCGGGGGCTACAACGAGATCTACATCGAGAACGCGACCCTCACGAGTTCGGTGGGGTTCACCACTCTGTCCAGTGCCGGTACGCCGACCTTCTATGCCGCCAACGCGGGTCCCCTGGAAGTGAACGGGACCTGGGCAGGGGTCGACACCATCACATCCAATCCTCCGGTTTCGAACGTACCCATCAGCTACGACGTCCTGGCGATTACCGGGATCGTGAACACCGCTCCCTTCCTGTTGATCGACTCGGTCACCATCAACAGCCTGGATGGCGCGGCCTTCGGAGAGCCCGGCCAGAACCTCACCATCGTGGCCAGCTACTACGTGATCACCCCCGAGCCCGGAACAGGCCTGCTGGCCGGCCTTGGCCTGGTGGTGCTCGGTGTGCGGCAGCGACTGCGAAACCGCATCCGGTAGCGGCATTCCGCTTCGCCGGCGCGCACTTCGAGTGCGCGCAGTTCAAGTGCGGTAGTGGGCGATCTGCTCGCTCAGGTGGTTGGCCATCTCCGAGAGGTCTCCGGCCGTCTTGAGGTTCGACTCGGCCGAGGCGGTCGCTTCCGATGCCTGGCTCGCGACGGCCCCGATACTGGTGGCGATCTCGGCCGCGCCACTGGCTGCGTCCTGGACGCTGCGGCCGATCTCCTGGTTGGCCGCGGTCTGCTCTTCGAGCGCGCAGGCGACCGACCCCTGCAGGTCGTTGATGTCCTGTACCACCGAGCCGATGCGCGAGATCGAGTCGACGACCACCCCGGTGTTCTGCTGGATCGCGTCGACGCTCTCGCTGATCTCGTCGGTGGCGACCGAGGTCTGGCGAGCGAGTTCCTTCACCTCGCTGGCGACGACCGCGAAGCCCTTGCCCGATTCGCCGGCGCGTGACGCCTCGATGGTGGCGTTGAGGGCCAACAGGTTGGTCTGCTCCGCGATCGACGTGACGATGCGGATGACCTGCCCGATGCGGGCACTCGCGTCTCCAAGCTTCGTGACCTCTTCCTTGGCCGTCTGGCTGATGGTGAGCGCGTCGCTCGCCACGTTGGACGCCTTGGTCGTGTTCCGCGAGATGTCCGTGATGCTCGCGTTCAGCTCTTCGACTGCGGCCGCGACCGTCTGGATGCTCTCGCTCACCTGATCGGCCGCCGTCGACACCGTGTTCGCCTGGGTGGAGGTCTCCTGGGATCCGCTCCGCAGCCGCTCTCCGGCTCCGGTCAGATCCTCGGACGACTCGGTCACCGATGCGGCCCGGGTGCTGATGGCACCCACCCGCGAGCGCAGATCTTCGAAGAACTGCTCCAGACACTCGCCGAGCTGCCCGATCGAGTCGCTCCCCGAAACAGGCACCTTGCGCCCCAGGTCGCCACTGGCCGCGGCGCGAACCACGTCCAGTATGAGGTCGACGCGCTCCCTGAGCTCCTCGGCCTGACGGCGCTCGCGAGCCATCTGCGCCCGTTCCGCCTCGGCCTTCTCCTGCTCGCGCTGCTGCTCGGCCTTCGCCTCGGCTTGGGAGCGGGCGGCCTCCTCCTGCTCGCGCTGTCGCTCGGCCTCGGCCCGTTCCCGCTCACGCCGCTGCTCGGCCTCGGTCTGTTCCTGCTCGGCGCGCTGCCGTGCCTCGGTCTCCTCGCGCTCGCGCCGCGCCTGCTCCTCGCTCAGCCGCTTCTCCTCTGCGGCGCGGCGGTCTCCCTCGGCACGAAGCGAGCCGACCATGCCGTTGAGCGCCGAGGCCAGCTGATCCTCTTTCGAGCTCATCGGGAACTCCGCCGAGAAGTCGCCGCCGGCCACACTGGCCACCCGGTCGACGATGTCGCGGAGATGCGCGGACATCACGTTGAAGATGTTCGCGAGCAGGCCGATCTCGTCCCGGTTACGGACGACCAGAGCTTCCTGGTCGAGCACGCCGGAGGAGATCCGCTCCATGCATCGGTTCACCTCGGCGAGAGGCCGCGTGACATCGCGAATCAGCCAGGTGGCAAAGCCCATGCCCACCGCCACGAGCAGCGCCAACAGCACGATCTGGCGTGTCACCATGGTGTCCACCTTGGCCGCGGAGTGGGCGGCCATCTCCTGGACCGCCGCATTCATGGTCGCGAGCAGCTCGATGTTCCGAGCCGCCACGTACGCGTAGGCGTCGCTGGCCTGCTCGGTCCTGACCAGCAGTCGCTCCAGGACCTCTGCGGTGGCGCGCCAGGACTCGCCGATCTGCATCAGGTCGGACCGCGCGCCCGCTCCCCCGAGCAGCGGGGCGGCGAGGGCGTCGCCCTGCGCGGCCATCTGTGCGCGTATCTCGGCGACCGACTCGGAGTTCGCCTGGAAGGCGCCGAGCGCAATCTGCCTTCGCAGCCATTCGAAGCCCAGAGACAGGTCGACGAGCCCGGCGGTGTGGCGGCTGCCCTCGGCCTCGCTGGCCGAGGCCGCCGACCTGCTCGAGAGGCTGGCGAGCATCGCGTCTGCGCGTTCGAGGTCTTCCGCGATCATCGGAGTCAAGGTCAGGATCGTCTCGACGTGCTCGGCAAACGGCTGCCAGAGATCGCCCACGCTCGTCAGCTTCTGGTGGATCGCCTCGGTCTCGGCTGCGTTGAGCTCGAGCTCGGTATCGCCCGCCTCCAGTCCGGCCAGCACGCTCTCGAAGCGCCGTTGGATGCCGGCAATCTCCGTGAGCTTCTCGGTGTCGCCCAGGCGCGCCTCGAAGATGCCCTTACTGAGCTTCTGGGTGAGCATTCGCTGGGCGCCGGCGAGGTTGATGTGGTGGCCGTCGAGCTTCTGACGTCCGAGCGTGGCGGCCGTGTACGCGAGCACGCCCGCCATGCTGAGGAGCAGGAACGCGGTCAGCAGGTAGAGCTTCACGGGGATGCGCATGAACGACATCTCGAACGACTTTTCCGGGGCCTCGCCGCCCTCCGGGCCGGGCTTCGTGGCGGGCTGCGGTGTAGTCCGGGTCTTCATGGTTGTTCCCTCTTGAATTCGATTGGTCATTCGGTCATGAGCGCGTTCTGTGAGTCATGGGTTCGGCCGGGGCCGGCGTAGTCTTGAGTTACGTATGGTTGCGTCACGTCGTCTGTGAATCCGCTGGGACGAATGGCCACAGGGTCGACGGCGGGCGAGCAAGGGGCCGAGGGAATGCGGTAGCCGCCGTCAGTAGACGTGCGGAGCGTTCCTGTCGATTCGGCTCCAGTAGCTTGATTTCGGCAGGTGTGGCGACTCTGTCCGCTATGCGACAGATAGTGCCCTGCGGCTCGTGGCCCGGTGGGTGACGGCCACGTGGCGCATCAAGAAGGCGAGCACGCAGAGCCATACGCTTACTTGTCCAGAGATGTAGACGTCGCGAAGCGGTGACGAAAACAGGTGCTCGCCGCCGGGCGCCAGCGTCGAAAGCAGGGTGGCTGCCATCAAGGCGCCGCCAGCCGCCCGGAGCCCGGGTCGCTCGTCGGCTTCGGTTGCGATGCGGTAGAGCGCGATCATCGGGATGAGGAGGAGCGAATCGTCGTACCAACCGTGGTAGGTGTGGAAGAGGGAGGCGAAGGCACAGACGCTCATCATTCCCCAGAGGTCACCCCTTCGGTGCGAGGCGATCCATGCCAGCAAGGCTCCGAGCAGGGTGAGCGAAGCGGCGGTGAGCCAGTCGTCGATGTCGAGGCTGTGGAAGAGGCTGTGCAGATTGCCAGAGCTGTTCGTGAAGACGGGTGCCGTGTACATCGCTTCGTGGGCGGTGGCTTGCCACTGCAGCATCAGCGTGATCGGGCCTTCGGGTTGGAACCAGGAGGCAAGTAGCGTGAGCGCCAGATAGCCGCTGACGATCAGGATCGCCGGACGGATCCTTCCGACGGCGAAGAGCGCGATGCCGAAGAAGGGGGCCGTCACCGAGGGCTTGACGAGCGCGAAGACGAAGAGTGCCGCCCCCAGGAGGTCCTTCTGCAAGCTGCGACCTTCGTTCCGCAGAAGCAGCAGGGCGCTGATCAAGCAAGGCAGGATGTGATTGGTCAGTTGCCCGTTTCCGATGGCCGCACCGGTGGCGTACATGGCCAGCGGAAGCATGGCGACGAAGCGCCGGTCGATCGCTCGCGTTGCGCCGGAGGCGCGAAGGACGATCCGAATCAGCCACGCCAGGCAGGCGAGGGTGGTTGCCGCCCAGAACCAGCGCACGGCAACAGGTCCCATCCACCCGATCAGGGGCCACAGGAGCGCGTAGGAGGCCGGCGGGTAGGTGGCGAAGGGGTATGCCGGATAGACCGGGTCGCCAGCGAACCAGGAGCGGGTTCCCGTGTGGAGATAGAGAAGATCGATGGCCCCCCATTTGCCGGTCTGAAAGAGCAGGCGCCAGAACTGGTAGGTGAGCCAGCCCGCGGCGACCGCCGTCATCGCCCTCACGCTGAGCCGAAGGACGCTGCTTGCGTGCGTCCTCCACCATGCGATCAGACGGGCCGCCGGCTGCTCGGCGGCGTCGCCGTTCTGCGCACTTTCGGCACTCATTGCGGTGGCAGGGTAGCCAGGCCGGAGTGAGGGCCAATGCCCTCGCCCGCACCCCCTATGGCGGGCGCCCGGCGCGGACCCGGTCTCTGCGACAGCGCCGGCCGCACAGGCAAGCGAGTAGGCGCGAGGACGAGGGTCTCTTCTGTGGCCAGCTGTCTACGTGAGGGGGCGAGTCGAGTAGACTCTGGTCGAACCGAGGCAAGCCAGGGGAGGAGATCCACACATGGCATCCGACGAGGGCAACCGCAATCCGAACATCATGAACCGACGCGAGGTGCTGGTGGCTGCAGGCGCCCTGGCCTCGATGGCGGCAGTGGGCCCGGCGGCCGCCAAGGAAGCGCATGACCATTCGAAGCATGCGCCGCGAGACACGGGACTGCTCGAAGAGCTAGAGCGTTGTGATACGACCGGGCAGGTCTGCATCTCCCACTGCTTCGTCAGCTTCCGCGAGGGGGACACTTCGCTCGCGCAGTGCGCCGCCAAGGTTCACGAGATGCTGGCCGTCTGCCGTGCCATGTCCACCCTCGTCGCGTCCGATTCGGCTCACACGCGGAGCATGGCAAAGGTTTGCATAGACGCCTGTCGCGACTGCGTGGCAGAGTGCGAGAAGCACGCCAAGAAGCACCGCGAGTGCGGTGACTGCGCGGAAGCCTGCGAGGCGGTGATTCCAGACCTGGAGAAGCTCGCCGCCTAGCCCGCGCGCCTGCCGGTCTCGAAGCGCGTTCAGCCCTGCAGGCGCATCAGCACGCGCCGCGCGCGTTACCGGCGGGCCCCCCGCACCGCCGGTCGCTGGCGCGGGGGGCCGCGGCGTCTGTCAGCGGCTCTGGGCGGGGCGCCGCGCGAAGGCAGTCGTGCCGAGGCCGACGATCATCGCCAGCATTCCCACTACCGCCGGCCATGACGAAAGCGGTACGGTCGGCGGGGGCGGCGCAGCGTTCACCGATCCCGTCGCCCCAGCGTAGTTGGTCGGTGTGTTGACCAGGGTCGTTCCGGCGCGATCGAGTGCATTCACACCGTCCGTCGGGACCGCGCCGAAGGTGTAGCTGTCGAAGGCTGCCCCGACCGTGTCGCCGCTGGTCGCGAAGAATGGAACCACCCCGGCGGGCAGGATCTCGTCCGGAGTCGGAGCCCCCGGCAGCGCAGCGAAGTCGGGAGTCGCGATCAGGTAGAACCTGCCGTTCGTCGGCGGGGCCACGGTGCCGTTGGCCATGGTATGGCTCTGCGTGTTGCTCGTGACCGTCGCGTTGCCGATGTTGATCTCGGTGCCGCCGGTGCCTACGTCCTGCAACTCGATGTACTGGATCTGCCCGGTGGCGTCGCTGAAGACTTCGTTGATCTGCCAGGTGTGGATGCCGGCAGCCGCCGATCCCGTCCACAGCATCATCAGAGCCAACCCTGTGGCCAGTCGATTGCTGGCCGTTCGCAGCAGCATCGTCATCCGGAATGCCTTTCCATTTGTCCCTTCGGTGTGGGATCGTATGGGCTTCTTCTTTCTGGTTTTGCGGTTCGCACTCGTATGCCTGGACCCGCTTGCGTGGACGTGGGACGTCATCCGGGAGCGGCGCTGAGGGATTCGCTCAGCGCCAGAGCGTCCGCTGGGGGTAGATCCGGCCCCTCCAGCTCCGATCTTAAACGGAACTGAGGCTGAAAGTCACGGTCCGAATGACCTTCCGCGGTACTTATCCTCGCCTCCCGTCGTGGGTGGGTCGGTCCGCCTCCCCCCCGGGTGGTCCGCTCAGGGCGCCGATACCCTGCCGAGGGCGAGGCGAGTGAAAGGGCGTCGCGGCAGCGGGTTGCGACGCGCAGCGGTCGTGCTGTGGGTTCTGCTCGCCTGCGCGGCGTGCGGCCCGCCCGAAGGAGTCACCCCATCGACTGATTGGGATCCGGCCTCCCCGCGGGCGGTGCGCGTGGTCTCCCTGTCGCCGCTGGCAAGCCGCTTCCTCCTGCTGCTCGAAGCGCAGGACCGGCTGGTCGGCGTCGATCGCGAGTCCGCGAGGCTCCCCGGGCTGGAGGAGCTGGAGGAGCTGCCGGTCGTCGACGCGGACAGTCTGGGCTCGCTTGCACCGGATCTGATCCTGGTGCCGCCGGGCCCGCTCCCCGCGCCGGAAGCGGGCGGGGGACTCGCGCAGAGCGGGGCAGACGTGCTGGTGTTCGCGCCGGCGAGCCTCGAGGACGTCTACATGCTGTTTCGCGGCCTGGGGTCGCGGCTCGTCGGACGCGCGCAGGCGCTCCGAGCCGAAATCGAGCTGGCGCGCCCCCTCGCACTGATCGGCGGCGAGTCGTACGGGCAGCGCCAATTGCGGGCGCTCGCGGTCACGGGCTTCGCGCCGCTCGAGTTCGCGGGAGCGCACAGCTTCGAGACCGACCTGATCGAGATCGCGGGGGCGGAGAGCGTCACGCACACCCACGGCGTGGACGCCGAGCGCATTGCGGCGAGCAGCGACCGGCTCGCCGCCTACGCGCCCGAGTGGGTGCTGGTGATTACTCCCGTCCCGCCTTCGCGGGCCGAACGTGAAGGCGTGCTCCGCGAGGTCGGTGCGTCGGTGCTCGTCGATTTCGTGACGCTCGACGCCCGCACCTTCTGGCTCGACGCACCCACGGAGACCGCCCAGCGCTTCCGTGCCCTGACCAGGGAGCGAACGCGAGAGCTCGAAGCGGAGGGCCGCTGATCGGCCGCCCCTCTTGGCCGCCCCCTCTCGGCCGCCCCTTTCGTCCGCCCCTTTCGTCCGGCGCCGCGGAAACGGTGGGGCTTGCTACCGCGAGCAGGTTCCGTCTCGACGAAACCCACCCACGAGAAGCTCTCGCTCGTCGAAGAAGACGAAGTCACACATCGACTCGAGCTTTCGCACGTGGCGGTTGCCCGTCCGCAGCCGGACGTCGTAGACGTCGAAACCGATCACCATTTCGAGCCGCTCGGGACCGAGTGCTTCAGCCGCGCCTTCGGGCGCCTGCTCCTCGTCCACCTCGAAGATCACAGTGCGCACCAGCGTATTCGACTGGCCATGCTTGTAGGTTCTCGCCGCGGAGCGTGAAGCGCCGGGCGTGTAGGTTTCGTCGAGCCAATGCTGGCGCTCCCAACTCGCGCAAGCCGAGATCAGTGCCCCGCCGACGACGGCAAGCAGGCACGCGCCGATCCACTCACCCGCCCGGCCGAGCGCTCTAGCTTGCACTCAGGCTCACGCTGCCCGACGCGAAAAGGACGATGGAGACCACCGTCATCGCGATCAGTCCCCCGGCTATCCAGGCGTCGTGCCCGACGAAGAGCTGGCCTTCGCCATGGTCTCGATGCGACAACCAGTAGAGCCCGATTCCTAGCCCGAAGAACACGACGGACATCAACAAGAAGCTCGGGCCGGCGGCAAAGAGCAGCCAGCAGGCGTACAGGGTGGCCATCATCCCGGTGACGAACGGGAAAGTCCGGCTCCCGGCGCCACTCGTTGCAAAGGCGCTCCCGCTGCTCAACTTCCACAGATACGCCGCACTGGCGAGGTAGGGCGGAAGCACCATCACACCCGTGATGCTCAGCAGGAACAACCAGGCATTTTCGGCAAACAGGACCACGAGCATGGCCAGCTGCATGATGAAGCTCGAGAGCCAGAGCGCGACGGAGGGCACGCCCTTCTCGTTCTCGCGGGCAATCGCCTTCGGGAAGACGCCGTCCTTGGCGGCGACATACGGCACCTCGGCGACCAGGATCGTCCAGGCCAACCAGGCCGAGAGCAGGGCGATCAAGACGCCGACATTGACGAAGGTCGCCCCCCACGGTCCGACGATGTGCGCGAGCAGGTAGGCGGTGGACGGAGTGGAAAGTGCGGCGAGCTCTTTCTCGTGCAAGACGCCAAAGGGCAAGACCGACAGAAGCACGTAGATCGTGAGGCAGAGAAAGAGCCCGATCAGAGTGGCCTGCCCCACGAGCTTGGGAGATTTGGCGTGGCGACCCACCACGACTGCGCCCTCGATTCCGATGAACGCCCAGAGGGTGACGAGCATGGTGCTTCGAACCTGGGAGAGGATGCCGCCCAGGCCTTCGCCGTGGCCCCAGAAATCGAAACGAAAGCTCTCCCACTGAAGGGAGATCATGCAGGCGAGAATTACCACGAAGAGCGGCACCAGCTTGGCAATCGTGCCGATCACATTGAGCGCGGCGGCAGCCGAGATCCCCCGCAGCACCGTGAAGTGCATCGTCCAGATCAGCAGCGAGCCGCCGATGATCGAGGGCAGGTTCTTTCCGTCGCCGAAGAGCGGGAAGAAGTGCGCCATCGTGTCCATGATCAAGACGGCGAACGCGACGTTTCCGAAAGCGGCGCTCAACCAATAGCCCCAGGCCATCTCGAACCCCACGAAACGTCCGAAGCCTTCCCGCGCGTACTCGTAGATGCCCGAGGTCAGGTCTGGCCGCTGGTCCTGCAGGCTCCTGAACGTATTCGCCAGGAAGTACATCCCGACCCCGGTGATCAACCAGGCGATCAGCACCGCACCGAGAGCGGCTCCTGCCGTCATGTTGGAGGGCAAGTCGAAGATGCCGCCTCCGATCATCGAGCCCGTGACGATGCCGACCAGTCCGATCAGTCCCAGCTTCTTCGTGTCGCTGCCGTCGCCGTTGGACATTCTTCAGCTCGCCTGCCTGACGCACATCACGTGGTAGGTGCCTTCGATCACCTCGACCCCTTCGGTTTCGTGCTCGAAGCCGGGGAACTCACGGTCCCAGGCCTGGAGCGAGCGCAGGTAGCCGATCTGGGGGCTGGCTTCGTCCCCGAGATTCTCCCCCGACATCAACATCGGGATGCCGGGGGGGTAGGGGATCAGGGCATTGGCCGAGGTTCTGTGAGCCAGCTCGTCCACGGGAACCTTCTCGATCTCGTTGGCGACGATCCGCTGATAGGCATCGCGATGACTCATGTCGGGAACCGGCAGCGTCGAATACGCGTCGTTCAATAGGTCGCCCGGCCGGTTCTTGCGCAGGTACTCGAACATCTGGTCGCCGAGATCGCGCAATCCGACGCCCTCATAGCGAGCACCGTGCTCTCGGGCCAGCTCCGGGAGAACTCGGGACACCGGATCGTTGGCGTCGTAGTGACGCTTGAACGAGAGCAGGTTCGTGAGGAGCGTTCCCCACTTTCCCTTGGTGATCCCGATCGAGAAGATGAACATGATCTGGAAGTCGGTCACCCTGGTCGGGACGATGCCGAAACGCGTGAAGTACGCGTTGACCAGTGCGGCGGGGACGCCGGTCTCGCGAAGCCGACCGCCCTCGCCCATCCCCGGAGACAGAATGCTCACCTTGATGGGATCGAGCATGCACCAGTTCGGCGCGATTCCTTCGAAGCCGTGCCAGGTGTCCTCGGGATGCATGACCCACACATCCTGCTCCCGGCAGAGCACCTCGCGAGGCGCGTCGGCGAAGTCGTACTCGCGTCCGTCGGAAGGGTCGACGACCCGCGTAGCGTTCCAGGGCGTGAAGAACCAGTCTCCCGCTTCCGCGAATTGACGCTCGATTCGCGCAACGGCCTGTCGAAAGTCGACGGCCTCCTCGATCACTTCCTGAGTGAGCGAGCGCCCCCCGGCCCCGTCCATCATGGCGGCCGCGACGTCGTTCGACGCGATGATGGCGTAGAGAGGCGAGGTCGTGGCGTGCATCATGTAGGCCTGGTTGAAGCGGTCGTGGTCGATCGCCCCGCGGCCGTCCCGAATGTGGATGTAGGAGGCCTGGGACAACGCGGCGAGCAGCTTGTGGCTCGAGTGCGTGGCGAAGACCGTGGGGCCGGCGTGATTCGCGGGATCCCCCCGCATCGCGTAGTGGTTGTCGTACATGGAGTTGAAGCGAGCGTATCCGTACCAGGCTTCGTCGAAGTGAATGCGATCGCAGCTCTCCTCGAGCAGCGCTTGAGCTTCCGCCGCGTTGTAGCAGAGCCCGTCGTACGTGCAGTTCGTCACTACCGCATAGACCGGATCCTGCCCCTGCAGGTCGCCGGCGAGCCGGCTCTCGGCCGCCTTGCGGCGGAGGGTCTCCGGCTGCATCTCCGAGGGCGGGATCGGCCCGATGATTCCGTACCGGTTGCGTGTGGGAATCATGTAGACGGGCCGCGCTCCGGTGAGGATCAATCCCTGCTCGATGGACTTGTGGCAGTTCCGATCGACGACGACCAGGTCGCGGTCGCTCATGCACGCCTGCATGATGGTGCGATTCGAACCCGAGGTGCCGACGACGACCGAGTACGTACGATGAGCGCCGAAGATGCGGGCCGCGTTCGCTTCGCTTTCCGCGACCGGTCCGCTGTGATCGAGGAGTGAGCCCAATTGCCCCCGCTCGATCCCCATGTCGGTGCGGAAGAGGTTCTCACCGTAGAAATCGAAGAACATTCGTCCGGCCGGGAGCTTCGTGAAGGCGACGCCCCCCTGGTGGCCAGGCGCCGACCAGGAGTACTCGCGAATCTGCGAGTACTTCCAGAGAGCGTCGGCGTAGGGCGGCATGAGGCCCGCCCGATAGCGTTTCATCGCAGCGATGACGCGGCCGGCGACGAAGTCTGCCGTGTCCTCGAGCAGCCAGACGAACTCGTCCACCAGTTCGGCGACCTCGAGGTCGAGGCTGCGTGCCACGCCCTCCCGATCCGCCAGCAGGAAGACCGGCGCTTCCCCGTGACGCTCGCGCAATTTGTGCAGCAAGGCCTTCGCCTGGGCGTGACTCGATGCGTCGTCTCGACCCAGGTCCCAGTTGAGCAACACGCCGCTGAGAGCCGCATCGGCGACCACGATCGAGGCGCCGTCCTCGTACGAGAGTGCCTTGACGACTTCGACGTCTCGCGCCCCCAGCTCCCGGGCCAGGTCTTCCGCCGCCCGTCCAAGGCTGGTGTCCAGGTGCGCGAGTCCGTCGTCGATGATCAAGGCCCGCAGGCGAATCGGCTCGTAGGTCGGATCGATCATCGGTCACTCCTGAGTGGGCGGGTGAAGGTCACCAGGTGAAGGCACGCTCGCCGCTGAAAGCCCAGGCCAGCGTGATCTGGAGCCGGTTGTTGAGGCCGCTCTCCCCGGTTCCGTTGAGGAGACTGCTTGCGCGAGTGACCTCCCGGTAGCCGAACAGGTATTCGATACCGACGTTGAAAGGAGGGATCGGGCTCCAGATCATGTTCAGCGAGACGTAGTGGGCCTGCTTGTAGATGCCTTGCTGGGGGACCGGTTGGAGGGACGGGTCAATGAAATCCGTGTCGGTCCAGACGTAACCGTAGCTGACGGTCGAGCGCAGAGCCTCGCTGATGTGGTGGGTGTAGGCGCCGTATGCGGAGGCAGCCATGATCGGCTCGAGGCGGGCATCGGTCGGCGAGAGCGGTGCGGCGTCGAGGCCGAAGCCCTGCAGGTCGTCGATGTACGCGCCGAGCGCCTGGCCTCCAAGCACTCCGAAAATCAACGCATCGTTCTTCCAGGTGGGGAGATGCGCCTGCAGGGTGACCCCCCAGCCGTTCAATTGGGTCGTCGGGCTGCCGGTCACCCAGGTGTGGCGGTAGAGGCCCCTCAGCCAGACCGAGCGGCCCCGCACGTCCTCGTAGCCGAGCCCGGCCACGAGCGCTGGCAGCCGGTTGACGTCGATGGGCCCTCCGCCGGCGGCAGGGGTGATCTCGAAGGGCTGGTCCTCGATTCCGACCAGCACTTGCAGGCCTTTCGGAGACCTGGCGAAGGCGGAGATCGGGATCTGCGCCCTCAGGCTCAGTGGGCGGTTCTCCGGGATCGCGTTCGGTCCTTCGAAGTCCAGGGTGTCCGGGATCGTCGCCGTATTCAGAAAGAGCGTGTAGTCGCGACCGGCGCGAAGCCACCCCCACGTCGCGTACGCCATGTAGACCTGAAAGGGCGCGACGCCGGTGATCTGGCCCGTGAGGTTGAACTTCGTAAAGACCTCGAAATCCCCCCACGGAGTAGGTGTGTCGAGCCATAGGTCCCAATGGGTCTGCTGGATGCTCAGGCCCGTCCGGTCGTCCCGTTGCGCCGCCGCCGAGCCGGCGACCGGGATGTCCGCCGTGACGAACCAGTTCTCGAAGTCCCCGTTCTGCGTCAGGCCGACCGCCTGGAAGTCGTGGATGACGTCTAGCTGGAGCGTCGTGGCGACGCCGAGGCGAACGAATCGCCAAAAGGGGTCTACGGGGGCCGGGGCCTCGCTTCCGAGCTCGTAATGCTTCGACTCGGGATCTGCGGACGTGTAGGGCGGCGGCCCTTCGGAGGCCCTGCGTGGGGGGGCCTCCGCCTTGGTTGAGTTGGTCGAGTTGGTCGAGTCGCTCGAGTCGGAGGTTTTCGCCGATTCGAGCTCTCGGATGCGTTCTTCCAGTCGGGCCTGGTTGTCGCGCAGTCGCTCCAGCTCGCTCGAATTCGTACTCTCCGCGGAAGTCGAGGCGGAGAAGGCGAGCCCCAGCAGGGCGAGTGCGACCGGGCTGAATCGATCCATTCGGCGATCGCTCAGTCGTTCAGGCAATAGAGCATGTAGCGGGGACGGCCGTCTTCGTCGCGCTTCACTTCGACGCCGTGGGTGTCGTGCTCGAACCCCGGGAATCGGGCGTCGAAAGCTTCCAGCCCGAGCAGATAGCTCCCGATCGCGCGGGTCGACCCGCCGAAGCGCTCCCCCGGCATCAGAAGCGGAATCCCCGGCGGATAGGGGACCACCTGAACGGCCAGCACGCGACCTTCCAGCTCTGCGGCAGCGACTGACTCGACGTCGCCGTGAACGAGGCGGCCATACGCCTCCCTCGGCGTCATCACGGGCTCGGGCAGGGATTCGAACGCGGAGTCGAGATTGCCCAGGATGTCGAGGGTTCGGATGGTGTCGTGCATTTCCGCGGACAGGGTGCGCAAGCCCATTCCTTCGTAGCGGGCGGGGTGTGCGGCCACCATCTCGGGAAAGACGCGAGCGAGCGGTTCGTCCACGTCGTGCAGCTCTTTGAACTCGAGAAGGGCGGCTACGAGAGAGCCCCACTTGCCCCTGGTCGTGCCCATCGAGAACAGGGTCAGTATCGAGTACGGCTCGGATTTCTCGATGATGATGCCACGGCTATCGAGGAATCGTGTCACGACGGCTGCTGGAATGCCGTGCTCCTCGAGGCGTCCGTCGGGGCCGAGGCCGGGTGTCAGCGTGGTGACCTTGATGGGGTCGAGCATGCAGTAGCGAGCGCCGAGATCGCCGAATCCATGCCACTGCTCGCCGGGCGCGAGCGTCCACGATGCGGTCGAAGTGGCCAGGTGCTCGACCGGCGCCTCGCCAAAACCGGCTCGCTCGGGAGAGCTCGCCGCGTCGGCCTGCCAGGTTTCGAACCACCAGTCGTCAGCGTCCCGTCGTTTCAGCTCGGCGCCGATTCTCGAGATCTCCTGGCGAAAATCGATTGCCTCCCGGATCGACTCGTCGGTCAGCGCCGGGCCGGCCTCCTCCATCATCTTGGACGAAACGTCGGTCGAGGCGATGATGCTGTACTGGGGCGAAGTGGAGGTGTGCGTCATGAACGCTTCGTTGAAGAGCGCCGGCTCTACCGGCGCGCGCCCTTCCCGGACGTGAATCATCGACGCTTGCGAGAGCGCGGCCAGGAGCTTGTGGGTCGAATGGGTGACCGTCACGGTGGGATCCGATTCGGAGCGATCCCCGCGGTGCATGCCGTAGCGTCCCTCGTAGAGCGAATTGAAGCGCGCGTAGGCGAACCACGCCTCGTCGTAGTGAATGCGGTCTACGCTCCTTCCCAGCTCCTGGGTGACGAGCTCGATGTCGTAGCAGAGGCCGTCGTAGGTGGAATTGGTGAGCACCGCCAGGGCCGGGCGCTGATCGGGATCGGCGACCAGCGGACTCTCCTCGAGCTTCTTCCGGATCGCCTCGGGTGTGAGGTCGCTGGCCGGCACGGGCCCAATGACGCCCCGTGCGTTTCGCGTAGGGCGCAGGTAGACGGGAATCGCGCCAGAAAGCTTGAGCGCGTGGTTGAGGGATTTGTGGCAATTGCGGTCGACCAGGACGATGTCGCCGTCAGCCACCGAGGCATGCAACACGATCTCGTTGCTCGCTGAGCTTCCGCCGACCGAGAAATAGGTCTGGTCCGCACCGAAGATGCGGGCTGCCTCGCGCTCGGCCGCACCCACCGGGCCCGAGTGGTCGTTGAGCGAGCCCAGCTCCTCCACGGAGATCGACAAGTCCGACCGCAGCATCTGCTCGCCATAGAAGCTCATGAAGGCGCGGCCAACCGCAGTCTTCATGAAGGCCGTGCCTCCGGTGTGGCCAGGCGTATGCCAGGAGTACTCGTGGACATCGGCGAAGTTGACCATCGCGCCGAAGAACGGCGGCAGCACGAGATCGAGGTAGCGGCGGGCGGCGGCGTCGATGCGGCCGGCGATGAAGTCGGGACTGTCCTCGGGGATCCAGACATATCCCTCGATCTGCTCGACGATGTCCAGGGGAACCTGGCCGAGCGTCTCCCGGCTGGCGCCGAGCAGAACGGGTAGCTGCGCGGCGCGCGCGCGAATCCGCGCGAGCATGCGCTGTGCGGTTTCCAGAGAGGCTTCGTCCTTGGACGCCGGCCCCCAGTTGATCACCACGCACGCGAGAGCCGGATTCGAAGACACCGTGGCCAGCGCGTCGTCGATGGTGTGAGCGATCAGGACCGGGCGACCGAGTGATTCGAGGCTTCGGACGATTTGTTGGGCCGAGCTGCCCGCCGCCGAATCCGCGTCGAAACCGCCCGCGATCAGTACGCTGAACTCCCGCCCCAGGCCGCCCGGCATCGGTGTGCTCATCGCTTCTCCTCGATTCGGTTGCACGCGAATCCTTCTCGGGGATACGTCGCGCACCGGGGAAGAGGGATGCTGCGGTGGTGCGAGGCCGGGCTCTGCCACGATCGGCCACTCGGAACATCGCCGCCGGCTTCGATGCAACTCTACATCTTGACGGCTCTCCGCGCCGCGCCCCATGGTCTGCTGCCGAGCGCTTTGGCGGCGGGCTGCAAGGAGTCAGCCTGGAAGCTGGACGGGAGTTGGGTTGAGGCTTAGGGTTCAGCGGGCCATGGACGGCCAGGCAAGGAAGACGAAGATCCTATAGGGAGGTTCAATGATGATTGTTGCTCGATCCAGCGCGGTTCTCGTGCTGCTGGTACTCGCACTCGTCTGTACGGTGGGGCCATCCGCGACGTGGGCCGGAGACGAGAAGAAAGACTCGGGGATGAGCGCGGCGGAGAAGACCAAGAAGCGCGCCGAGGTGCAGAAGACCGTGGACAAGACCCTGGCGAGGCTCTACGCCGCACAGCCCAGCGCCAAGGAGGCCATCCGGAAGAGCAAGGGCTATGCGGTGTTCTCGAACTTCGGCATGAAGATCCTGGTCGCCGGCGGGGGAACCGGCAAGGGATTGGCGGTCGACAACACCACCGGGAAGAAGACCTACATGAAGATGGTCGAGGTTCAGGCGGGTCTCGGAATCGGCGTGAAGAAGTTCGCTGTGGTCTGGGTCTTTCAGAACAAATCCGACTACCAGAACTTCATCGACAAGGGCTACGAGTTCGGGGGCCAGGCGACCGCAGCCGCCAAGGTCAACGGCGACGGGGGAGCGATGCAGGGCGCCGTCTCCGTCAAGGAAGGCGTGTGGGTATATCAACTCACCGACCAGGGCGTCGCCCTCGAATTGACCGCCAAGGGCACCCGGTACTACAAGGACAAGAACCTCAACTAGATTCCCTTTGGGGTCGGCAGCATCGGATGACCAGCAGTCAGCAGGCAGGGGATTGATTTGCTTGAGGCAACCGGACGAAAGGTGATATGTAAGTAGTCCAGGCGTGGCGTAGACAACCCAATGCGACTGGTTCCCTTCGGAGGTTCTTCTGTGCAAGTTCGTGTCGTCGTGTGTGCTGCTGTGGCTCTGGTGTGCTTCTCGTTTCTCGGCGTCCTCGGCGCGTCGACGGCCCACGCCGTCCCGCTCGGGTCGCTCAGTCAGGTCGTCGTGTTCGGAGACAGCATCGTCGACTCGGGCAACACGCAGAACGCCCTCGGCGGGCCTGGTGGCACACCCTGTGCGTTTGCCGCGCCCCCCTGCGACCCGGCGCCCGCCTCCTTCGGCTATTTCGACGGCCGATTCACCAACGGCCCGAACGCCGCGGACTTCGTCAACCAGGCGGTGTCCGGTGGGAATTCGGTCGCGACCACCGAAGGCGGCACCAACTACTCCTACGGCGGCGCTCGCAGCGTCGGAGGCACGCTCCCGGATCTGTCGCTGCAGGTCGGCCAGTTCGTCCTCGACGTGGCGGGCTCGGCCGATGCGAACGCGCTCTACGTGATCAACATCGGCGGCAACGACGTGCGCGACCAGATCCAGGCCGTCGCGGACGGGACAGCGACGCTCACCGACCAGCAGGTGATCGACAGCGTGGTCGCCGCGATCACGACGGGGGTGAGCCAGCTCCAGTCAGCCGGCGCACAGCACATCCTCGTGAACGGCGTGGGCGATGTCGGGAGCATCCCCGAGACGTTGGGGCTCGGCGGTGGCGCCCCGGCGCATGGCCGCGCGTTGTCCCAGGATCTGAGCAGCCAACTCTTCGTCGCGCTCGATCCGAGCGTCTATAGCCTCGACGTGATCGCGCTCTTCGATGCCGTGCAGTTGGATCCGACACTCTACGGCTTGCCGGCGGGCATCGACGTAACGGGCTCGTGCCTCACGAGCGGGGCGCCCCCGGCGTGCTCGAACTTCGCGTTCTTCGACCCGGTTCATCCCTCGACAGAGCTGAACGCGATTCTCGCCGACGGCATGCTCCTGGCGATCCCGGAGCCGGGGACGGCGCTGCTGTTCGGTCTGGGACTCGCGGGGCTGTCG
>CAZETS010000010.1:70243-85431 GCA_964515335.1 uncultured Spirochaetaceae bacterium | reverse complement strand
CGGTCAGGGGGTGCCGTCGGGGCGGCGTGCGCGGTCGATGATGTCGTCGAGCGACAGCGAGGCGAGCGACACGAGCACGAGGTCGGCCTCGTCCATCGACAGGTGGCGGGTGAGGGCGTTCGGCACCGAGACGCAGTACAGCCCGGCGCCCTTGGCGGCGCGGATGCCGTGGGGTGAGTCCTCGATCGCGATGCCGTCGCTCGGCGCCACCTCGAGCGCGCGGCAGACGGCCAGGTAGAGCTCGGGGTCGGGCTTCACGCTCGTGACGTCGTCCGAGCAGCGGATCGCGTCGAAGGCGCCGCCGAGGCCCAGCCTCTCGAGGTGAGCCTCCACCCAGCCGCGGCTCGAGCTGGACGCCACCGCGAGCCGCAGGCCCAGCTCGCCGGCGCGCGCGATGTGGTCGGTGACGCCGGGCAGCGTCGAGCGGTCGGCCAGGAGGCCGCGCGTGCGGTCGGCGGCCTGGCGTCGAAGCCGCGTGCGATCGACCAGCTCGCCGAGCTGCCGCTCGAGCTGCTCGATCGGGTCGAAGAGGCCGGCCATCGAAGTGCCGATGCACTCGAGCCAGCGATCGAGTGGCAGCACGGTGCCGTGCTCGGCGTAGATCTCGTGCCACGCCTGGTGTTCGGCTGTCTCGGTGTCGAGGATCAGACCGTCGAAGTCGAAGACGAGCGCTCGAATGACGGCCTCCGGCGCGAGCCCGATCGGGCCCCAAAGCGGTGCGACGCCAGAGCCTATCCCATGCACCCGGCTTCGAGTCGGCCGCCGCGGGCCGGTCATCGTGTACGCTCGCTGTGTTGCGGCGCCGCGCGCCCCGGTCGGGGTGGCCGGGTGCGACGGGGCCGCGCCACGCCGGGGGCCGCCATTCCCAGCTGGATCCTGGCAGCGATCACCGCGGCGGCGGTGCTGGCCATCTTCCTCACGACCGACCGGGGCAAGCGGTGGGCCGCGCGGCTCGGCGTGTCGAACCCGTTTCAAGGCGGCGTCGACCACGAGACGCGCGCCTGGCTGCTCGATGCCTGCGGGGGTGACCGCCGCGACGTCGAGCGGCGGATCGAGCGCGAGCGGGCGCGGTTTCCGGGCCTCGACGAGGCCGCCGTGTATCGTCGTGCGGTGCGCACGCTCATGAACGAGCGCGGCGGGCCGAGGGATCTGCAAACGTGACGAGGATCGCTGCTGTCGTGCTCGTGGTGCTGGCCGGGTCGATCGGCTGCGGGCTGCTCGGTCGATCGGGCGGCGGAGAGCCGGTCTTCACCGAGTCGATGACGCCCGCGTGGTATGCCGCCAACGCGCCCCTGCTGACCGACTACCTCGACACGCTGCCCGGCAGCGCGGTCGGGACGCGGATCGACGGTATCCTGCTCTCGGACGGGCAGCGCTGGCTCGCCGGCACCACCTTCCTCGGCGAGCCCCAGGGTCTGCCCAGCGGCGTGAACGTCCGCCTGCTCGACGACGAGGTCAGGGTGATCGCGTACGTGTGGCTCGAGGAGGGGGCCGCGCCGTTCACCCTCGAGCCCTGCGCGGACGGGCCGCAGCGCGGTATTCGGGCCCGGCGCGCCGGCGGCGGCGCGTACACGTGGCGCGCCCTGCTGCCCGAGCACGGCCTCGTCTACACGATCTGTCCCCCCCCGGCCTGGGTGCCGGCCGAGCGGCCATCGGCGAGGCCGTCCGAAGAGGGGTGAGGCGGGCGGGCGGCGCTACTGGTCGCCCGACTGGCTCTCGATCTCGTCCGAGAGATCCATGTAGGGCATCAGCGTGCCGGCCGGCACGCCGGCCGCACGCGCCTCGGTGACCAGCTCGACGAAGTCGCTCCGGGCCGCATCACGCTCCTCGACCATGTCGACGACCCGGTCCTGGATTTCTTTCAGCTTGTCGCCGCGCGGATAGCGGCGCGTGCGCGCGCGGCCGAGGTCGAACCGGGCGGTCTCGACGTTCTGCTGCGACTCCTCGACGCGCATCCGCGCGTTCTCGAGGCGCGCCACCATCGCGTCCGTCCCGTCGCCCTCGACGGGCATCCGCTTGGCGGGAACCGCCCAGGTGTGCTTCACCGGCTCCTCGGGCTTGCTGTTGTCGAGGAAGCCGCCAGCGAGGGCCGGGGTGGCCAGCGCGACGGCGGGGATCAGCGCGAAGGCACGCAGCACGAGGTCGAGGTGTCGTTGGAGGGCCGAGCGGCGTTCGTCGGTCATCGAGGCTCTCCCGGTGGGGCGTTTCGTGAACGGGGAATCGGTCAGTGGCCAGCCTGCTTTTCGGCGGGACTTGCGCGCGACTGAAGGGTGCCGTCCCGCCTGCTCGCCCGGCCATCAAGCCGCACCCACCTGGCGCCGATAAGGTGTGTGCGCCGCTTGCCCGGGTGGTCACACGTGTACGGGGCTGATGTCCGCCGTACGTCCTTTTCTCGGCCCCGGCCGAGCTGTCCGAGCGGCTTCTGGCGAGCCTCGACTTCGCCCGATAGGCTCCTGCCCCCTCCCATCCAGCCCATCCAGCCCATCCAGCGCCGAGAGCCGTCCGGTCGCAGCGTTCGCGCGACGGCGGAGACGAACGCGGCGCACCGAAGGCTCCGCGTGGTCTGCCGCTGCAAGACGATGTACCGGGATGCGAGGGCTCAGGACAAGGCAAATAGGGGTGTATTCCCTACTGAATCAAGAGTGGCCCGGTTGATGGCGAGCGGGCACGAAACGCCATAGAGGCCCGAAACTTCGGTGGAATCCGTAATTTCTGGCGCCTGCGCGTGAGGCTCGGGTGCCGCGGCTGCGATAAGATCCGGTGCCGCCTGGCCCGGGGGTTCCTTGGGATTCCTGCGGCCGCGAGATACGACCAGAGCGCTTAGTGAGCGGGGGGACGATGGGCAAGATCAAGATTGCGATCGTGGGCATCGGCAACTGCGCGAGTTCGCTCTTGCAGGGCATCGAGTACTACAAGCACCGGTCTCCCTCGGATGCCATCGGCCTCATGAACTGGGACCTCGGCGGGTACGAGCCCGGTGACCTCGAGGTGGTGGCGGCCCTCGACGTCGACGTCCGCAAGGTCGGCAAGGACATCGCCGAGGCGATCTTCGAAGCGCCGAACTGCACGACCGTGTTCTGCGCCAACGTGCCCAAGACCGGTGTGCGGGTCAGCATGGGCGTGGTTCTCGACGGGGTCGCGGGCCACATGGGCGGCTTCCCCGAGGCCAATACCTTCCTGCCCTCCGACGAACGCGAACCGACCCGTCACGAGATCGTCGAGATCTTGAAGGACAGCGGCACGGAGGTCCTGATCAGCTATCTCCCGGTGGGCTCCGAGGAGGCCGCGCGCTTCTACGCCGAGTGCGCCCTCGAGGCGGGTGTCGCCCTCGTGAACTGCATGCCCGTCTTCATCGTCAGCGACCCCGACTTCGCGAAGCGCGCCGAGGCGGCCGGCCTGCCGATCGTGGGCGACGACATCAAGGCCCAGCTCGGCGCGACCATCACCCACCGCACGCTGACGGATCTCTTCGCCAAGCGAGGCGTCAAGCTCGAGCGCACCTACCAGCTCAACACCGGCGGCAACACCGACTTCCTCAACATGCTGAACCGCGACCGCCTGGCCTCGAAGAAGAAGTCGAAGACCGAGGCCGTGCAGTCGGTGGCAGCCGACCGCATCGCGGACGAGAACATCCACGTCGGCCCGAGCGACTACGTGGCATGGCAGAAAGACAACAAGGTCTGCTTCCTGCGCATGGAAGGGAAGCTGTTCGGCGACGTTCCGATGAACCTCGAAATGCGTCTTTCCGTCGAGGATTCGCCCAACAGCGCGGGCGTCTCGATCGACGCGATCCGCTGTGCGAAGCTGGCGCTCGATCGGGGTGTGGGGGGAATCCTGCATTCGCCTTCGTCGTACTTCATGAAGCACCCGCCCGAGCAGGTGACCGACGACGAGGCGCACGCCCACATGCAGGAGTTCATCGCGGGCGAGCGCGACCGCTGAGCGCCGCCCGTTGCCGGCGGGCGGCCTGACGACGACCCCGATGCGCGCAACCGCGAGGGGGTGAAGGCGCGGTGGAAGCCGGGCATCCCACCTTTGGTCTGGTGCTGGCCCTGGCGGCCGGTGTGCTCGCCCAGTCGATGGCCCGGCACCTGCGCGTGCCGGGCATCGTGCTGCTGCTCGCCGCGGGCATCGGGCTCGGGCCGGACGGCCTCGGCTGGGTCAATCCGCGCGAACTCGGCGACGGCCTCTACGCGATCGTCGATCTGGCGGTGGCGGTCATCCTCTTCGAGGGCGGCCTCAACCTCCAGCTCTCCCGCCTGAGACGCGAGCAGGCTGCGATCCGCCGGCTCGTCACCTGGGGTGCGCTCGTCACCCTGCTCGGCGGTGCGCTGGCCGCTCGTTGGCTGCTCGATTGGGGGTGGGAGAACGCGCTGCTCTTCGGGAGCCTGGTGGTCGTGACCGGGCCGACGGTGGTCGGGCCGCTGATCACCGAGCTGCGCCTCAAGCCGCGGGTGGCGACGGTCCTCGAGGCCGAGGGCGTGCTCATCGACCCGATCGGGGCCATCGGGGCCGTGCTGGTACTCGAGCTGGTGCTGGCCCCCGACGTCGATTCGCTCGGGGCCTCGGGGTTGGCGCTGGTCTCGCGCCTCGGCTTCGGGCTGCTGGCCGGCGCAATCGGCGGACTCGTGATCTCGCGCATGCTCGGGGTGCGCCGATTGATTCCCGAGGGCTTCGAGAACATCGTGACCCTCGCTGCCGTGTTGCTGCTCTTCCAGGGGTGCGACGTGCTGGTCTCGCACAGCGGCATCCTCGCCGTGACGATCGCCGGCACCGTGGTGGGCAACCTCGGCGAGGGGGTCGACCGCGATCTGCGCGAGTTCAAGGACCAGCTCTCAGTGCTGCTGATCGGGCTGCTCTTCGTGGTGCTGGCCGCGGATGTGCGCTTCGCGCAGGTGCAGGGCCTCGGCGTTGGCGGGCTGCTGGTGGTGGGCGCGCTGATCCTGCTGGTGCGACCGCTGGGTGTCTTCCTGGTGACGCGCGGCTCGGACCTGACGCTGCGCGAGCGGGGCTTCGTGGCCTGGGTGGCGCCCCGCGGTATCGTGGCTGCCGCGGTGGCCTCGATCGTCGCGGGCACGCTCGAGCGCGAGCAGATCGCGGGCGGCCTCGAGCTGCGCGCCCTCGTCTTCCTCACGATCACATGTACGGTGGTGCTGGCCGGGCTCACTGCCGGTCCCGTCGGCCGTTGGCTGGGCGTTCGCCTGCCGGGGCGGGACGGCGTCGCGATCCTCTCGGTCAATGCGCTCGGCCTCGCGCTCGCGGACGCGCTGCGGGCCGCCGGCCGGCCGGTCGTCTTCCTCGACTCGAACCCCCAGCGGAGCCGGCTCGTCGAGGAGGCCGGCCATCCGGTGGTGTTCGGCAACGCGATCCAGGAGCGCGTCATGCAACGGGCGCGCTTCGAGTCGATCGACACCGTGGTGGCGCTGACCGGCAACGACACGCTGAACGGCGTGTTCGTCCGCCGGGCCCGCGAGCTCTTCGGCGTCCCGAAGGGGCTGGTCGCCACCAACCAGGCGGGCGGCGGGCTGGCCTCCGAGATGGTCGGCAAGGACGAAGCCGATGTGGTGTTCGACGGCCGCCACGATGTGCAGCGCTGGGACGTCCGCGCGCGACGCGGCGACGTCGAGATCGTGCGCAGGCGTTACGGCGAGCCCCTCGAGAGTGCCGGCGACGGGGAGGAGACCAGCGCGAGCGGGCTCTCCGGGAGCCCGTCGTCGGGAGGCGGGTCGGGAGAGCGCTCGGTGATCCTCGCGGTCGAGCGCAGCGAGAAGGTGGTGCCGATGTCGGGGGCCTACAAGCCGCGTCGCGGCGACGAGGCGACGGTGGCGATCCACGTGCCGGATCGCGAGGAGGCGCTGCGTCAGCTCGAGGCGGCGGGCTGGTGGGAGGTGCCCGAGATGGTGGACGACGACTCCGCCGAGGGGTCCGCCGGCGTCGCTGCGCGGGCCGGGGAGGCGAGCGGCGCCTGACGCCGGTCGTCCGGGCCGCTGCGGAGCGACGGCTCAGCGCGCCACCGAGCCGCCGTCCATCCCGAACGAGCTGCCGGTTGCCAGCGAGGCGCGATCCGAGCACAGCCAGACCGCCGCCTCGGCGATCTCGCGGGGCTCGCCCAGGCGACCGATCGGCATGCTGGCGCGGATCATGTCGGCGACCGCGTCGCCCTGGTCCATGGCGGCGCGCAGCATCGGGGTGTCGATGCTGCCCGGGCAGACGGCGTTGATGCGGATGCCGGTGCGCGCGTTCTCGAGGGCCGCCGTCTTGGTGAGGCCGAGCACGCCGTGCTTGGTCGCGCAGTAGGCGCCGAGTCCGGGTGTGCCGATCCAGCCGGCCCCGGAAGCCATGTTGACGATGGCGCCGCCCCCCCGGCTCCGCATCTCGCGGATCTCGTGCTTCATGCAGAGCATCACGCCGCTGAGGTTCACGGCGAGCGTCTGTTGGAAGTCCGCGAGGGTCAGCTGCTCGATCGGCGCCATCGGCCCGGAGATGCCTGCGTTGTTGAGCGCGCAGTCGAGGGTGCCGAAGCGGGCCGCACAGCTCGCGACCAGCGCCTCGACCTGCGCTTCGTCGCTCACGTCGACGCCGCTCGCCTCCGCGTCGCCGCCGGCCGCGCGGATCGCCTCGGCGGTGGCGGTGGCCTCTGCGGCGTCGATGTCCGCGACCCACACCCGCGCGCCCTCGGTGGCGAACAGCAGGGCGCTCTCGCGCCCGATGCCGCTGCCGCCGCCCGTCACCAGTGCCACCTTGCCTTCGACCAGACCCGCCACCCGCGCCTCCTCGTCTCCGCACGCCGGGCGGCGTGCGCTCCTTCCCGGCGTCTCCCGGATTCTCGCCGATCTGCGGGATCGTGGCGCTGTGAGCGGGATCCGGGCCAGCGCGCGCGTCGGGCCGGCCGTTTCGTTAGTGTCTCTAAATGCCGCAGGGACCGTCTGGCGATGCCCGGGAGCAGAAGGACCCGAAGTCCGGCGGGCGATCGCACCGTCAGGAGCAGGAGTCCGCCTCGGAAGAGGTGACCGAGGTCGGCCGCGGCCTCCTCCGCATGCAGCTGCCGATCTGGATGCCGGGGCTCGGCCACGTCAACTGCTACGCGATCCTCGACGACGACGGCGCCGTGCTCGTCGATCCCGGACTGCCGACCGCCGGCTCGTTCCGCGCCCTCGAGTCGCGGCTCCGCCAGGCGCAGCTGCGGGTCGAGGACGTCCACACCGTGATCGTCACGCACTCACATCCCGACCACTTCGGCGGGGCGGCGCGCGTGATCGACCGCAGCGGCGCCAAGCTGGTCGCACACCGCTCGTTCGCGCTGGGCTTCACCAAGCCCGAGAAGCCCGAGGTCTCGGTCGACGACCTCGACGCCCACGCCCACGCCGAGTGCGGTCACGCGCTCGAGGGCAGCGTGGAGCGCGAGCGCGCCCGAGAGCCGTTCACGCCCGAACGACCGAAGTGGTCGGTGAAGACGCCCTGGGGCGGCGAGGCGCCCCGGCCGCCCTTCAGGATGCGCATGCGCTTCGCGGTGATGCGACTGCTCGGCCGTGCGATGCGCTTTCCGACCATCACGAGCCCGGCACTCGGTGGCGACGTGCTCGAGCTCGCCGGACGCGAGTTCTTCGTGGTGCACACGCCCGGTCATACCGAGGACCACATCTGCCTGCACGACCCCGCCGAAGAGATCTTCCTCGCCGGCGACCACGTGCTGCCGAGCATCACGCCCCACATCTCGGGCATGACCCGCAACCCCGATCCGCTGCAGGCGTTCTTCGACTCGCTCGACCGCGCCGCCGAGATCCCGCACGTGAGTCAGGTGCTGCCGGCCCACGGCCATCCCTTCGACGACCTCGCCGAGCGTTGCGCGGCCATCAAGCGCCACCACGACGAACGCCTCGAGCGCATCCGCGCGATCGCCAAGGAGCTGGGCCCGGCCAACGTCGAGGCCTTCATGCAGCGCCTCTTCAAGGAGCGTAGCTGGGGCGGCATGGCGGCCAGCGAGACCTACGCGCACCTCGAGCACATCCGCCTGCTCGGCGACGCCGAGGCGCGGCGCGACGCGCAGGGCGCGCTCGTCTACGAAATCTGAGTCGGCGCCGCGCCGGTCACGGATTCATCACGTAGGCGCCGTCGAGCGGCTCGACCTGCCCACTCCAGACGCGTTCGTAGCGCTCGGCGTCGCGAAGCGGCTTGCGGATCATCTCGCGGCAGATCTCGATCTGTGTGTCGCTGCTGGTCGGCTCGCCGAGGAGCTGCAGGGCGTGCTTCGAGAAGTCGGCGACCATGAACTCGAAGATCTGGTCGATCAGGTCGTCGTCGAGGTCGTAGATCCGCGCGTTCTCGAGGATGAGCTGGGCGTAGACGACCAGGGCGAAGAGCTCGCCGCCGGCGAGCAGGAAGTCGACGTCCTTCATCTGCTCGGGTCCGGGCGGAGCCTCGGCGAGCATCCGGCGGAAGTGCTCGGTCTGCTCGAAGAAGACGCGGACGTTCGGCACCTCGACGCCTGCGAACGCTTCGCGGTAGTCGTGGAAGCGGATCTGTCCGAGGCCTCGCGTGCTGCCCTGATCGAACAGGAAGTCGTCGTTGCCGGCCTGGTCCTGCCGCCCGATCTCCGGATACTCGTCCGGGTTGAAGAAGAAGTTCGGCATGAACTTCGCGATCAGGGCGATGTTGACGTGCACGGTGCCCTCGAGCTTCGGGAGGGCCCGGATGTCGACCGCCGCCTGGCTGAAGTACATGTCCTTCTCGAACCCCTTGGCGGCGATCGCATCCCAGAGCAGGTTGATGACGGACTCGCCCTGGGTGGTGACCTTCATCTTGACCATCGGGTTGTAGAGCAGGTATCGGCGGTCCTCGGCGGCCGCCGTTCGCATGTAGTCGGCCGCCCGTAGGGCGAAGAGCTTCATCGCCACCAGGCGCGCGTAGCCCTCGACGAACATGCGGCGCACGTGCGACATCTCCGTCACGGGGATGCCGTAGAGGACGCGGTTGTTGGCGTGGGTGATCGCCTCGTAGAGGGCGTGCGTACAGATGCCGATCGACGCCCAGCCCAGGTTGTACTTGCCGATGTTCACGGTGTTGAGCGCCGCGTTCCAGGCATCCCGCCCCCGGTGGAGGATGTCGGCCTCGCTGACCGGGTAGTCGCGCAGCTCGAACTCGGAGACGTAGTTCTGGCTCGCCACGACGTTCTTGACGAGGTGGTAGTCGTCGTGGTGCGGGTCGGCGGCGAAGAACACGTACTCGTCAGCGTCCTCGAATCGGCCGAAGGTCGAGACGACGGCCGCCTCGTTGCCGTTGCCGATGTAGTACTTGCGGCCGTTCGCCCGCCAGCCGTCGCCGTCCCGCGTGAGCACCATGTCGGTCGAGTAGATGTCGGCGCCGTGGCTCTTCTCGGAGAGCCCGAAGGCGAAGATGCCGCCGTCTTCCAGCGCGCGGGCCGCGCGTTGGCGGAGGGTCTCGTTGGGGCTCATCCAGATCGGGCCGAGACCGAGAACCGATACCTGCCACGTGTACCAGTACTGGAGGCCGTAGAAGCCCAGGATCTCGGCGAACTCGCAGATCCGCCAGGTGTCCCAGCGCGTGTCGGCAGCGCCTTCGCCCTCGGGCGTGCACATCGAGGCGAAGATGCGCTCCTTTCCGGCGAACTCGAGGAAGTCCGAGTACCAGGGGCGATCGTAGTAGTCCTCGAGGAGCCTGGCCTTGCCCTTGGCTTCGAAGAAGTCGACCGTCTTGCGCATGATCTCGGCCGATCGGGAATCGGTGTAGGGACGTTCGAGGTTCTTCGGATCGAGCAGGATCATGAGGGCTCCTCCCTGGGGCCGCCGCGGCCGACGAAGCCGGCGGACCCCGGGAGCGTAGCCACTACCGGTGCGGATCGGAGGCCGGGGCGCCGCAGGGGGGCCGCCGGGCGTCAGGCGGCGGGCGAGGCGTTCGGAGGCGGCTGCCAGAGGTCGCGCAGCCTCGCGTCGAGGGCAGCGGTGCCAAACGGCTTGCCGAGGAAGTCGGTGCGGGAGGGCCTGCCGAGCTCGTCGAGCAGCCTGCTCTCGCCGTGGCCACTGACGAACAGCACCGGCAGCGACGGAGCGATCGCCCGCAGCCTGCCGAAGAGGGCGCGGCCGTTCGTCCCCGGCATCTCGAGGTCGATCACTGCGGCGACTGCCGCCGGGCGGTTGCGCCCGATCGCGTCGAGGGCGGCCTCGGCCCTGTCACAAGCGATCGGCGAGTACCCCTTCCTCTCGAGCATTTTCACGAGCACGGCGAGTACGGCGGGATCGTCGTCCACCACGATCACGGTCTGCGCGTCGGTCGAGTCGCCGTAGTTGCTCACGGGCATCGTGCTGGCTCCTGGCCGGTCAGCCTATCCAAAGTCGGTGGATCCGCGACGGGTGGAGGTCGGGAAATCCAGATTTCGGTACTTCCTTCCAAAGTTCTTCGGCACGATCGCGTGTCGGGCCTTCTCGATCGCGTAGTAGTACGAAGTTCGCGTCCGGCGCGTCAGGCGGCTTCTCGATCGTACGCCGGTCGCAGGGAAAGAATTGGATCGGTCGGTCTCAGAGCCGTTCGACCAGGTCGACCAGCCGGCACGCGTAGCCCCACTCGTTGTCGTACCAGCTGACGAGCTTCGCGAAGTTGCCGTCCATCACGCGGGTGAGCCCGGCGTCCAGCACCGACGAGCGGGAGTCGTGCTGAAAGTCGATCGAGACGAGCGGCTCGTCGCAGACGCCGACGATGCCCTTCATCGGTCCCGCCGCGGCGTCGCGCACGGCATCGTTGATGGCCTCGGCGCTCGTGTCGCAGCAGAGCTCCACCGTCAGGTCGACGGCGGACACGTCGGCGGTGGGCACCCGGATCGCGTAGCCGTCGAGCTTGCCCGCGAGCCGCGGCAGTACGACGCCCACGGCCCGCGCTGCGCCGGTGCTCGTCGGGATCATCGAGAGCGCGGCGGCCCGCGCACGGCGCAGGTCGTCGTGCGCGGCGTCTTCGATGTTCTGGTCGCTCGTGTAGGCGTGGATGGTCGTCATCCAGCCGCGCTCGACGCCGAAGCGGGTGTCGAGCACGTGGGCGATCGGAGCCAGACAGTTCGTCGTGCACGACGCCATCGAGATGATCCGGTGGGCAGCCGGGTCGTACTGGTCGTCGTTCACACCGAGCACCAGCGTGACGTCCGGGTCGGGGGACGGCGCGCTGATCACGACTTTGCGGGCGCCGGCCTCGAGGTGTCGCGAAGCGCCGGCGCGGTCGCAGAAGTGCGAGGTCGACTCGATGACGACGTCGGCGCCGAGGGCCCCCCAATCGAGGTCGACCGGGTCGCGCCAGCTGCTCACCGGCACACGCCGCTCGTCGATCGTCAGGGCGTCGCCTGCGGTCCCGACGCGCCCGCCGAAGCGGCCGTGGATCGAGTCGTGCTTCAGCAGGTGGGCGAGCGTCGCCGGATCGCAGAGGTCGTTGATGCCCACCAGCTCGACGTCGCGCCCCTGAAGGGCCCGCACCACACAGCGCCCGATGCGCCCGAAGCCGTTGATCCCGATTCGTGTCGTCACGCCGAAGCTCTCCCGTCGAGGCGCGGCGATCCTGCACGGGTAGGGCGGTCTTGCTCGGGCGGCGGGTCGCGCGGGCCGTCGTTCCGTGTAGGGAGCGGCAGAAGCGCCGGCGAACCTGAGGCCCGCTGGGAGGCGTCGGTCGAAGCGCCGAGGTGGCGTCAGGCCAACGTCCCGCCGTCCACCCGTACTTCCTCGCCGTTGACGTGGGCGGCGTCGTCGGAGGCCAGGAATGCAACCACCGATGCGGCCGCTTCGGGGCCGCGGAAGGTGTCGAGAGCGACGATGCGCTGCAGCAATGAGCCGTCGGCGCCCTCGGGCAGGCGGAACTGCTCGTGCATGGCGGTCTTGATCGAGCCGGGGCAGACCGAGTTGGCGCGAACGCCCAGCTTGCCGTACTCGACGGCGAGCGTGCGGGTGAGCGCGAGCACGCCGCCCTTCGAGGCCGAGTACGCGGCGGTCCAGGGATGGCCAGCGAGGCCCGCGGTCGACGACATGTTGACGATGTTGCCGCCGCCGTCGAGCAGCTGCGGGAGCGCGGCCTGGCACATCAGGAACGTGCCAGTCAGGTTGACGGCGAGGATCTGTTCCCAGCGGTCGAGGCCCAGGTCGTGGGTGTTGTCGAAGTGCAGGATGCCCGCGATGTTGCAGAGCGAGTCGAGCTGCCCGTACTGCTCGACGGACGCGGCGACGGTGTCGCGCACCTGGGCGGGATCGCTCACGTCGCAGGCCGTCGCGAACGCCTCGCCGCCGCCGGCGCGGATCTCCTTGGCGGTTTGCAGGGCGGCCTCGTGCTGGACGTCGGCGCAGACGATGCGGCCGCCCTCCGCCGCCATGCGCTCCGCGCAGGCCTTGCCGATGCCGGCGGCGGCGCCGGTCACCAGTACCACCTTCTCGTCGAATCGCTTCATGGACACGTCGTTCTCTCAGTTGGGGGTGTACTTGCGCAGCTTGCGCTGCAGGCTCTGACGGTGGAGGCCGAGCCGCCGCGCGGCCTGGCTGATGTTTCCGTCGCACTCGGCCAGCACGTACTCGATGTACTCGCGCTCGTGCCGGTAGAGGCTCTGGAACTGATCGGGGATGGGGATCTCCTCGTCCTCGGCATCGCCGAGCAGCGCCCGCTCGACCTGCTCGGCCTCGACCGGCTTGGTGAGATAGGCGGTGGCGCCGAGCTTGGTGGCCCGGACCGCCGTGGCGATGCTCCCGTACCCCGTCAGCACCACCACGATCGTGTCGGGCGAGCGCTCCTTGATGGTGGTGATCACGTCCAGGCCGCTGTCTTGACGCAGGCGCAGGTCGACCACCGCGTACCCGTAGTCGAGGCTCTCGCGCGCCCGCACGGCCTCGAGGCTGTCGAGCCAGTGGACCTCGTAGCCGCGGTCGCGGAACTCTGCCGCGAGGGTGTCGGCGAAGCGCTGGTCGTCCTCGACGATCAGCAGGGATCCCTTCGACTCCGTCATGATTCGGCCTCCGCTGTGCCGGACTGGCCCGGTGTCACCGCCGGCAACGATACCCGGGCGATCGCACCGCCCCCCGGCCGGTCTTCGAGCGCAAGGCTCGCCCCGATCGCCTCGGCGAGGCTGTGGACATAGTAGAGGCCAAGTCCCACCCCCCGCTCCTTGGTGGTCACGAACGGCTCGCCGAGGTGGTTGCGCACCATAGCGGGCCAGCCGGCGCCCCGATCGGCCACCACCAGGTCGACGTGGTCGCCGGCGCCCTGCACGGCGATGTCGACGCTGCCCCCGTCGTGATCGGATTCGATGGCGTTCTCGATCAGGTTGATGAGCGCCTGGGAGAACGCCACCGAGGGCACCAGGGCGCGCCGCGGTCCGTACCCGTCCCACGTGAATTCGATCGGCACGTCCTCGTTGACCTTCGAGACGCTGCTGCAGACCTGGCGAGCCAGCTGCGCGATGTCGACGACCTCGAGGGCCAGCCGTTCGGGGTCGAGCTGCGAGCCGGCCATGTGGCGCAGCACCTCTCCGCAGCGTTCGAGCTCTTCGCGCGCGGTGAGCAGATCGGCATCGTCGCAGAGCTCGGGTGTGCGGGCCAACCGGGCCAGTCGCAGCTGCACGGTGTTGAGCGGCGTGGCGAGCTCGTGGGAGAGACCGGCGGCCAGCGCCCCCACGGCGCGAAGCCGGTCGATGCGGATCTGCCGCTGGCGGGCCTGGGAGGCGTGCTGCTGCAGGGCGGTGAGGGTGCGCGACAGCCACGCCGTCAGGATGAAGAACACGACCGCGATCAGGTACTGGGCGGGAAAGAGGATCTCGGCCGGCAGGAGCGATTCTTCGAGCTGCGGCGGTATGTGGCTGTTGGCCTGGATGAGCCCGAGCGACACGACCAGGATGCCGACGAAGACCAGGCCGCTGCGTCCTTCGAGCAGCATGGCGCCGAGCACCGAGTGGACGAAGAGGATCGGCACCAGCGGATTCCACGCGCCGCCGGTCAGCGCCAGCAGCGTCGAGAGTGCCGCCACGTCGGCGCCGAGCTGCACGAGGGTGTGGTTGCGGGGCAGGGGCCAGTCGCGCTGCAGCGCGAGCCAGCTGGCGGCGTTGAAGGCCGCCAACGCGGCGATCACGCCGAGGAAGGCCGGCACCAGCCGCGGCTCGAGCACCTCGAACTGGACGCCGAACGGCATCGACAGCACCTGCGCGGTCAGCGCCAGCCAGCGCAGCCGAACGATCCAGGCGAGCTGCGTGGTCGAAGGGGCGGGATCCGCGCTGATCGGCGGCGCGAAGAAGGATCGAAGGGCGTCCCACATCGCGATCTACGGCCCTCCGCCGTCGATGTAGAGGCGCTGGCCGTTCACGTAGCTGGAGCGGCCGGACACGAGGTGGCGGATCGTGTCGGCGATGTCTTCGGGTTGGATGACGCGGCCGTAGGGCATGCTGGCGTCCAGCTGGTGGATGTCGTCGACGCCGGCGGTCGCCTTCGCGAGGCGCTGTCCCATCTCGGTGTCGACGAGGCCGGGCGCCACGACGTTGACGCGCACGCCGTGACGGCGCTCTTCCTTGGCCAATGTGAAGGCGAGCGCTTCGAGGGCAGCCTTGCCCATGTTGTACGGCGCGCCGTTCGCGGCGTTGTGGATGGTCGCCGCGCTCGACACCATGATGATGTCGCCGCGCTCGCAGGTGCGCATGCCCGGCAGGACCAGCCGACACAGGTCGTGCGGCGCGAGGGCGTGGACGCGCACGACGCGATCGAGCTCGTCGGGGTCGGTGCTCTTCACCGAGCGGCCGCGGCTCGCGATGCCCGCGTTGTTGACGAGGATGCCGATCGGTCCGAGGTCGCTGACGGCGGCGTCCACCATCGGGGCGAGGGCCTCGCGGTCCTCGAGCGGGGCGGCATAGACGCCCGTGCGGCGGCCGAGGTTCGAGATCTGCTTGGCGGTGTCCTCGGCGGCGGCGCGGTCGCGGTTGTAGTGGACGGCGACGTCGGCGCCGTCCTCGGCGAGCGCGAGCGCGATGGCGCGTCCGATGCCGCGGCCGCCGCCGGTGACGAGGGCGGTGCGTCCTGCGAGTGACATGGGGCTCCTTCCGATGCCTGGAGTGGGGCTCCAGCCTACCGGAATTGCGTCCCAGCAGCGCCGGTGGCGAGGCCGGCGAGTCGAGCGGCCGGCGAGGGCCGGCTCAGCGGTCGAGGATGCGCTCGGGCGCCGCGTGGAAGTCG
>CAZETS010000010.1:20260-70143 GCA_964515335.1 uncultured Spirochaetaceae bacterium | reverse complement strand
GAAGTCGTCGTCTCCGCCGCCTCCCGACGCGGCCTTCATGAAGTCGCTCCACGAGGGTCCGCTCATCGTCACGCCCGCGAAGACCTGCGGGCGGGCCCGCGTGATGCGGAGCCCGGCGAGCCGCCACTCGATCAGCCGCTCGCCGTCGCGGTCGAGGGTGGGCTCGGTCACCCCTTCGCGCCGATCCGGCAGGACGAGGTCGTAGCGCCGGGTTGCGGCCCCGCCCGCCTGGCGGCGCGCGGCGTGTGCGACGGCCAGGCACGCCACGTCGTACCAGTGCGTGCACTGGGCGCGTGGGTCGGTGTAGCGCGCCACCTGCGCGAGCGAGCGCCGGATGGGCGCGCCGACCACGCGCTCGAGCGGCTCGGCGGCGCCACGGCAGGTCGTCCAGGGAACGCGGATCCCCTCGCCGTCGATCGCCGTCACGCTGCGTCCGTCGTGCTCGATCGTGACGGCGAAGTGGTGGAAGTCGTCGGCCAGCTCGCCCCGCGCCCGCCCGGGCTGGGCGTCCACCACGATGCGGCGGCGATAGCTGCCGCTCCCGTAGCCCTCGCGGCGGGGTACGTCTCGGGGGGTGGTGGAGGGCACGGGGATCCTCTACTGCATGGGCGATGAAGGGGACGTCGTTTCGGTGCCGGGGCCGCGGGTCCGGCAGCATATCGCGCGCCCGGCTCGTGGCGCGATCGATCGCCCGGGAGGCCGGGGCCGATGGCTGAGCTGCCGTTCCGCCTGCTGCCGGCCGTCGGACCGGACAACGAGCACTTCTGGCGCGGGGGCGCCGACGGCGAGCTGCGCTTCCTGCGCTGTGCGTCTTGCCGCGGCTACGTGCATCCGCCGGCTCCGCTCTGCCCCGAGTGCCTCGGCCGCGATCTCTCACCCGAGGCCGTGTCGGGCCGCGCACGGGTACACACCTACACGATCAACCACCATCCCTGGGTGCCGGGATTCGATCCGCCCTACGTGGTGGCGATCGTCGACCTCGAGGAGCAGGACGGCCTGCGGCTCACGACCAACATCGTCGGCTGTGCGCCCGAGGACGTCTACGTCGGCATGCCGGTGAGGGTGGTCTTCGAGGCGCGGGACGACGGCATCTTCATCCCGCTCTTCGAGCCCGACACCGAGCGTGTGGAGTGACGCTGTGAAGGTCGACGACGCGAAGGTGCTCGAGCGGCGCGCCGCGATCACCGGCGTCGGGCAGTCGCGGGTGGGGCGGCGGCTCGAAGTCGACCCGCTCGCGCTCACCGCCGACGCGTGCCTCGCGGCGATCGCCGACGCGGGCCTCGACCGGCGCGACATCGACGGCCTCTCGACCTATCCCGGCGGCAACTTGCCCGGCGCGCCGGGCTTCACGGGTGCGGGCGTCAGCGACGTCCAGGACATGCTGCGACTCGATTTGAACTGGTTCTGCGGCGGGCCCGAGCTGCCCGGCCAGCTCGGATCGGTCATCAACGCGTGCATGGCCGTGGCGACGGGGCTGGCCCGCCACGTGCTTTGCTTCCGCACGGTCTGGGAGTCGACCGCCCAGGCGGGCGGGCCCCGCGCGGGCATCGGGACCGGCGGCGGCGGCCGCTTCCGGGCCAGCGGGTTCATGCAGTGGACGCTGCCTTACGGCGCGGCGTCGGCCGCGGTGTGGATCGCCATGATGGCGCGGCGCCACTTCCACGAGTTCGGCACGACGCGCGAGCAGATGGCGCAGATCGCCCTCAACGCGCGGCGCAATGCCGCCCTGAACCCGAAGGCGATCTACCGCGACCCGCTGACGCTCGACGGCTACCTCTCGGCACGTTTGATCTCGGAGCCGTTCTGCCTGTACGACTGCGACGCGCCGGTCGACGGCAGCACGGCGATCATCGTGAGCGCCGTCGATGCCGCGGCCGACTGCCGCAAGCCGCCGCTCCGCGTCGAGGCCGTGGGCAGCGCCCTGCACGGGCGTCCGTCCTGGGATCAATTCGACGATCTCACCACGATGGCGCTGCGCGACGCCGGCCGCATGCTGTTCGAGCGCACGGACCTCCGCCCGGCCGACGTGGACGTCGCCGAGCTGTACGACGGCTTCAGCTTCATCACGATGTGCTGGCTGGAGGCGCTCGGCTTCTGCGGCAAGGGCGAGTCCGGCCCCTTCATCGCAGACGGCCGCGCGATCGCGCGCGACGGCGCCATCCCGCTGAACACGCACGGCGGCCAGCTCTCGGCCGGTCGCCTGCACGGCTACGGGTTTCTCCACGAGGCGGCCGTGCAGCTGTGGGGCGAGGGCGAGGCGCGCCAGGTGCCGGGCGATCCGCGGGTGGCGGTGGCCGCTGCGGGTGGCGGCCCGCTCGGCGGTTGCTTGATGGTGCGCCGCGACTGAACGCGGACGCCAGGGGCACCGCTTTCGCGGCCTTCTCCCGCCGGCGCCCTCGGCATGAATGGCTCGAGCTAAGCGCTCGAAGGCTTGTGCAGTACGCCCAGGATGTTGACCCGCATACCGGCCAGCAGCGCAGTGCTGTTCACGACGCGCTCGTAGGCCATGAAGGCGAGGAAGAGCCCGCGCGAGGAGGCGCCGTAGGACGGATCGGGCTCGATCAATTGGAGTTCGCTCACGGCCAGGCCCGCCTGCGCGGCGGCGCGCGTGATGGCGCGGCGCGAGTTCAGTCGGTAGACGGTCGGGTACGGGTCGTGGGCATCGCCGGGCAGGCCGCGCAGCCGGTTCGCGACCTGCTCGTGGAACCAATGCGGCGTCGCGGCAGCCACCAGCGAGATCGGGTGCCAGCGGTTCGGCGTGCGGAAGGCGTAGACGCCGCCGGGCGCCAGGACGCGCTCGACCTCGCGCAGGTGCAGGAGCGGCTCGGCGACGTGCTCCAGCACGTAGTCGGACACGCACGCGTCGAAGGCGTCGTCGTCGAAGGGATAGCGGCCGGTCTCGTCCAGCACGTGGGCGCTCGTCAGGGCCGCGTTGTCGCGGATCGCCGGATCGGGATCGATGCCGTGCAGCTCGCCGAGGCTGGCCAGGTGGCGCGAGGTAGGGTTGTCGGGTCCGGGTCCGATCTCGAGGATCCTCGCGCGGGGCTCCCGTCGCTCGACGTGCTGGGTGATCAGCGCATGGAATCGAGTCGTGCCGTCGAGCCAGCCCGGCCGGTCGAGGTAGAAGCGCCGCCACCAGCGCTCTTGCCAGCTGCCTGCGGGACGGGTCATCGTGCGTCGATCGACGCGTCGTCGAGGTCGACGAGCACGTCGACCTCGCCCTCGTCGCGCAGCTGGTCGAGGTAGGCGCGCAGCGCGCGGTCGCCGGCGCGGCGGCGCCACTCGCTCTCGACCTGATCGCCGATCTCTTCGAGCGGGGGCGTGACGCTCGGCCGGCGGTCGGCCATCGCCAACACGTGGAGTCCGATGCCCGAGCGGACCGGCTCGCCGACCTCTCCCGATTCGAGCTGCTCGGCGGCGCGCAGCGCCGTCGGCCCGATGTACTCGCGCAGCTTGAGGGCGGGCAGCAGGGTGTCGGGGATCGGCGAGATCTCCTCGTCGCCGAATTCGGCGCGCACTTCGGCGAGGGGGCGCCCCGCGATCAGCGCCTGCCGGGCATCGTTGGCCCGCGCGAGCACCGCGGCCTCGTCGCCTTCCGCCGGAACCCGGAGGAACACCTGCCGGACGTGCAGCCGCCCGGGCCGGGTGAAGAACCGTGCGTTCTCGTCGTAGAACTGCGCGAGTTCGTCGGGGTCGGGGGCGCGATCCTCCGCGGTGCCGACGATCGATCCGATCAGCGAGGACGTGAGGTCGGCGCGCACGCGCCGGTCGACGCGCGCGAGGCCGAGGGCGAGGCCCCGCTGCACGAGCAGCTCTTCGTCGATCATGCGGTCGAGGATGTGCTGGCGGGTCTCGGCGTCGACCGGCGCTCGGGTGTCGCTCTGGAAGCCTGCCAACAGCCGCAGGTAGTCGTCGCGCCGGATCGCGACGCCGTTGACCAGGGCGACCGCGTCCTCGGGAACCGCATTGCCGGCCGGTGTCGGCGCCACGATCGCACCGGCCGCCGCCAGCAGCCCCGCCGCTGCTCCGATCGCGAGCAGCAGTACGGCGCGCCGCTCGCTGCGTCGACTGCCGTCGGCCTCGCCGCTCTCCGTGGGCCGCACGTCGTCCAAGGGTCCTCCTGCTCGTCGCACCCGGCGCTGCGGCGCACGGCTTCTGCGCACGAGCTGCATCCGGGGCGCGAACGATATCGCAGGCGCGACGACCGCTCGCGCCGGCGAGGCGCCGGAAGTACCCTCTCCCTTTACCCACTCCCCCAGCCCCCTACTCCCTCCCTTATCTCCCTACCCCCCCCAAAAAAGAAACCACGGAGGAGCCGCCGTGAGCCTCAACCTCGGAACCATCCTGCAGGCCAGCAGCGCGAACGCGCCCGACGCGACTTCGATCCGCGACGCCGATTCGAGCCTCTCGTACGCGGAGCTCGAACGGGCCGCGGCCGGCGTCGCGGCGGCCCTGCGCGAGCGCGGCATCCAGCCGGGCGAGAAGGTCGCGCTGCTCGTGCCGAACGTGAAGGAATTCACCATCGCGTACTTCGGGATCCTGTACGCCGGTGCGACGGTGGTGCCGATCAACGTGCTCGCGGCTGCGCCCGAGGTCGCCTACTTCCTGAAGGACTCCGAGGCGCGGCTGCTCGTCGTGCATCCGTTGTTCGCCGAGCCGGGCCAGGCCGGCGCCGCGGAAGTCGGCGTACCCGTCGTGATCGCCGGAGGCGAAGGCGAGGGGACGCTTGCCGACTTGGCCGCCCACGAGCCGCTGGACTGCCCGCACCCGACCGGCGCCGACGACACGGCGGTGATCCTCTACACGTCGGGCACCACCGGTCAGCCCAAGGGCGCCGAGCTGACGCACTCGAACCTCTTCCTCAACTGTGCGTTCGTCGTGCCGCGGCTCGTGGCCCTGCCCGAGGGCGAGCACCGCGCGCTGGCCACCCTGCCGCTCTTCCACTCGTTCGGGCAGACCTGCATCCAGAACGCGACGATCGCGGCGGGCGGCTCCTTCACCCTGCTGCCGCGCTTCGACCCGCAGTCGGCCTTCGAGCTGATGGAGCGCGACCGCATCACGCTCTTCGCCGGCGTGCCGACGATGTACTTCGCGCTGCTCCACTACGAGGGCGAGCGCGAGTACGACGTGTCGAGCCTGCGGCTCTGCATGACGGGCGGCGCGCCGATGCCCGTCGAGGTGATGGGCGCATTCGAGAAGAAGTTCGGGATCGACATCCTCGAGGGCTTCGGGCTGTCGGAGACGTCACCGGTGGCCAGCTTCAACGTCGTCGACAGGCCGCGCAAGGCCGGCTCCATCGGCTATCCGGTGTGGGGCGTCGAGATGGCCATCATGGACGACGACGACAAGCCGCTGCCCGACGACGAGCGCGGCGAGATCTGCATCCGCGGCCACAACATCATGGCGGGCTACCTGAACCGGCCGGACGCCACCAAGGAGACGATGAAGAACGGCTGGTTCCACTCGGGCGACATCGGCTACCGCGACTCGGACGGCTGTTACTGGATAGTCGACCGCAAGAAGGACATGATCCTGCGCGGCGGCTTCAACGTGTACCCGCGCGAGGTCGAGGAGGTGCTCTACGAGCACCAGGCCGTCGTCGAGGCGGCGGTGATCGGCGTCGAGCACGAGAGCCACGGCGAGGAGGTCAAGGCGGTGGTGGCCCTCGCCCCCGGCGCCGAGACCACGGCCGGCGAGGTGATCGCCTTCTGCAAGGAGCGGTTGTCCGCCTACAAGTACCCGCGGATCGTGGAGATCGTGCCAGAATTGCCCAAGGGGCCGACCGGCAAGATCCTCAAACGAGAGCTTCGGTAGAGCGGATCGCTTCGCCCCCGCGACCGCCGAGGGGGCATCTTCGCGAATTCTTCGCGGCATCGTGACCCGATTCGTCACGGGGGAGGTGTTTCCTCTGGTCATACGATGATCGGAGGAGCCCTTGATGAGTACCGCCCCCCAGCTCGGTTTGATCGGTTCGACGGCCCCATCACCCGGATGTCCGGTCTGCCACAGCAGCGACGTGTTCTTTGATGAGGTCGCCGCGGGCGCTGATCAGGTCGCCGCGGGCGCTGACGAGGTCGCCGCAGGCGCTGATCAGGTCGCCGCAGGCGCCGACACGCTGCATCTCGCGGAGTGTCCGCGCTGCGCCCACCGCTGGACGTGGCGAGCGGCGCCGCGTGGGTCCGTCCAGGGCCGGCGTCCGGCACGGCCGCGGCTGCAGGCGGCGCGTGCGCCGGTCGTCGAGAGCCCGGCGGCCCGGGGAGTCGCCAGCGCCGCGTGATACCGTGGCGCCGTGCGCGTCATCCTGTATACGGGCAAGGGCGGTGTCGGCAAGACCACCACGTCGGCGGCGACCGCCGTGCGGGCCGCCGAGTCGGGGGGGGGGGGGCGGGGGGCGGCGGCGCCCCCGCCCCCCCGCGGGGGGGGGGTGGGGGGGGGGGGGGGCGCCCCCCCCCCGCGCCGCATCGCCGAGCGGCTCGAGGCCGTCGAGATCGACGCCCGTGCCGAGCTGACCCGCCACTGGGGCGCGATTCGCGACTACCTGGTGGCGCTCTTCCGCTACCAGGGCATCGAGGACGTCGTCGCCGAAGAGCTGGCGCTGCTGCCTGGCGCCGAGGAGCTGGCCACCCTGGCCGCGGTCGACGAGCTGGCCCGGCAGGGTGATCGCGACCTGATCGTCGTCGACTGCGCGCCGACCGACAGCACGCTGCGCCTGGTCACGCTGCCCGAGGTCTCGCACGGGGCCGTGCGCGTGCTGCTGCGGCTGCAGCGCGCGGTGGCCAGCGTGGTGACGCCGCTGGCCACCGGGGTGGTTCCGGTGCCCCTGCCCGACGGGCGGGTGTTTCGGGACGCCGAGCGCCTGCTCTACCGCACCCTGCGCCGGCTGCGCGAGCGGCTGCTCGATCCGGGCACGACTGCGCGGCTCGTGGTCACGCCCGAGCGCATGGTGATCGACGAGGCGCGCCGCGCGCATCGCGACCTGTCGCTCTTCGAGATCGGCTGCGACGCCGTGGTGATGAATCGCGTGCTGCCCGTCGAGGCCGCCGAGGAGGTGTTCTTTCGCGACTGGGCGAAGCTGCAGGTCGAGCGCTTCGACGAAGTGTGCGGCCACTTCGCGCCCCTGCCGGTGCTGACGGCGCCGCTGCAGGACGACGAGGTGGTGGGGCTCGAGCGGCTCTCCGCCCACGCGGCTGCGATGTTCGGCGAGCGGGCCCCGGCCGCGGTGCTGGGCGAGCCGGCTGCCGTCCACTACGACGCCAGCGACTCGGGCTATCGCGTGCGTCTCCCGCTGCCGGGCGCCGACGCCGAGGAGCTCGACGTGTCGGTCGTCGACGACGAGCTGGTCGTGCGCGTCGGAGCGCGGCGACGGGCCCTGCTGCTGCCCGGCCGGATCGCGGCCGCGCACCTCTGCGGCGCGCGGCTCTCGGACGGCGAGCTCGTCGTCGAGTTCGAGCCGCCCGCGCCGATCGCCCCGCAGGCGTCCTGATGCGCGTGCTTCTCCACACCGGCAAGGGGGGCGTCGGCAAGACGACCCTTGCCCTCGCGACGGCGTTGGGGGCGGCGCGGCACGGCCACCGCGTGTTCGTGCTGTCGACCGACGCGGCCCACAGCCTCGGCGATGCGCTCGGGCGGCCGATCGGCGCGCGCCCCACCGAGGTGGCGCCGGGCGTCGTCGCCCAGGAAATCGAGGTGCTCGCCGAGCTCGACAGGGCCTGGCAGGACATCCGGGGCTGGCTGCGCGAGCTGATGCGCGACGGCATCGACCCGCTGGTCGCCGAGGAGCTGCTGGTGTTTCCGGGGCTCGAGGAGCTGATCGCGCTGCGCGCAGTGCGGGACGTCGAGGCCAGCGGTGACTTCGACGTCTGCGTGGTCGACTGCGCGCCGACCGGCTCGACGCTGCGCCTGCTGCGCTTCCCGGACGCCCTGCGGGTCTTCATGGAGCACTTCTTCGACCTCGAGCGGCGCGGGGTCCGGCTGCTGCGTCCGCTGGTGCGGCGGCTCGGCTCCGACCGACTGCTGCCGCGCGAGGAGTTCTTCGACGCCTTCGAGCGGCTGTACCGCGACGTCGAGGACGTGCGGCAGATCCTGCTGGACGGCGACCGCACCACGGCGCGACTCGTGGTGAATCCAGCCCGTGTGGTGGTCGCGGAGACCCGCCGCTCGTTCGCCTACCTGAGCCTCTACGGGGTGGCGACCGACGCGGTGCTGGTCAACCGCGTGCTCCCCGAAGAGGCCGGCGCGGGCTTCATGGCGCGCTGGGCCGAGCGCGAGCGGCGCGAGCTCGCCGACATCGAGGCGTCGTTCCCGGTGCCGATCCTGCGGGCTCCCCTGCGCGACCGCGAGGTGATCGGCGCCGCCGCGCTCGGCGAGCTCGGGGCGGGCCTCTTCGGCGACCGCGATCCGGCGTCGGCGTTCACGCGCAACCGCCCGATCCGATTGAGGAAAAGCGGTCATTCGACAGTGATGGAGATCGCGCTTCCCGGCGCCAGCAAGGAGGAGATCGAGGTGACGCGGGTCGGGCCCGAGGTGCTCGTTCACGTCCGCGACGCCTCCCGGCGCATCGCCCTGCCGACCTCGATCGAGGGGCGCGAGATCGAGCGCGTCGAGCTGCGCGACGGCGTGCTCGAGCTGTCCTTCGCCCCCTGACTGGCGGGCGCCGCCGTGGTACGGTCCGCCGAATAGAGCCGGCCGCACGGGGACTTCGCGGCCGGAGGTTCGAGCCGTACCGACGTGGGGGACGTTCGGGATGGGTCAGGGGTGTAGGCGCGTGGTCGGCGCTCGGCGGACCGTCGGCGTTGCCATTGCCACCCGCGGTAGTCGATTGCCGGCCGGCAGCCGCGCCGCGCCGGTGGATCCGACACCGGCCATCCGCTTCCCGCTGTTGGCCCTCGACTCAGTCGGCTCTGGCCTGTCCCCACTCTCCAGCGATTCACCCCCTCACTCCACCCATTCACCCCCCTGCACCCACTGGACACGGTCGACACGGGTGTCGCCCGTTCCGATGAATGTTGCGTCGTAGCGGTGCGTTGCGTGCACGGGGCAGCGATGGACGGCGGCGGCCCACCGATCCGTTGGATCGGCTGAGCGAGGGAGTCAACGTGATGGCAAATGGCAGCGGGGACAGGGGACGGTCGCGAACGCGCCGAGCCGCGTGTCTGCTCACGATGATCGGGTTGCTGGCGGGCGCTCCGGCGCTTGCCTCGGAGGTCGTCGATCTGCGGATCGGCGCCCACCCCGACTACACGCGCGTGGTGTTCGAGCTCGATCGGCCCACGGGCTACCGGATCGAGCGCGCGACCGCCGAGGGCGGCGGGCAGGAGCTCGTGGTCTCGCTCGACGCCACCTCGATCCCGCGCAAGGTCCACTCGCAGAAGTCGCTGATCGGGCTGGTGCGGATCACGCCCGAGGGCGGCGGTTCGGTGGCCCGGATCGAGCTCGTACAGGACGGCCTGAACCTCAAGGAGATGATCCTCGCGAGCCCGCCGCGGATCGTGCTCGACGTGCTGCGCCCGGCCGGCCAGCAAGCCGCCAACCAGGCCAAGCCAGCCAGCAAGCCCCAGCCGTCCAGCAAGCCCCAGCCGAAGCAGGTCGCCAGGGCCGAGACGGTCGAGCAGCCCGAGCCCGTGGCCAGGCCCGCGAAGGCGCCCGCCGCCGCGAAGCCCCCGAAGCCGACTCCCGCTGTGCCGAGCCCCTCTCCGCAACAGCCCAAGGCGATCGCCGCCGTGTCGCCGCCCGCCCCCGCTGCCGCGAAGCCGGGGACGACTCGGGGTGCCGGGCCGGCTCCCGTCGCCCGGGCAGCGGTCTCGCCGGGCGAGCAGGCGCCCGGCGCCGAGCCGAGCGAGGGCGGCCTGCCCACGATGGGGATGAACATGCAGGGCGATCCCGACCGCGAGCGGGCGGGACGCCCCGTGCCCGCCGCCGAGCGCATCGCGGCAAGCAAGCCGCCGGTCACCACCGACCGGGCCGCGGCGTCCACCGATGCGGGGATGGGGGTGGGCAGCGTGGCCGCCATCGTCGGCCTGGTGGTGCTGGCCGGTGCCGGCGTCGTCTACATGCGGCGGCGCGGCGAAGGCGCCCTCGACGACGAGGACGAGGAGGCCGTCGACGAGGGGGCGCCGGTCACCGGGGCCGCCGACGACAACCCGTTCTCGGGCCTCGCCGCCGGAAGCTCGAGCCACTCCGAGCCGCCGACGCCCGACTATGCGGGCGAGACGCTGCAGGACGCGATCGCCAACCCGCCCGAGGTCGAGATCGGGGGAGTCGGGATGGAGGAAGACGATGAGGAGAAGCCCGCCGCGCCTCTCGCGGACGGCCTGCTGATCGGCGACAGCGGCGTGACACCGGGCGAGGCCGACACGCTCGTCGAGGGCGTCGGTGCGCCGGCGATCGGAACGGCGTTGGCCGGGCTCGGCGGCGAGATCGAGGGAGACGACGAGGTCATGCGGATGGTTCGCGAGATGGAGCGAAGGATGGCGAGCCTCGAGTCGCGATTCGACGAGGTCAACGACGCGCGCGAGCGCCTCGAACGGCAGGTGGCCGCTCAGACCGAGGAGCTGCGGGTGCAGCGCGCCGCGATCGCGCGCACCCAGCGCGCCGTGCGCAACATGAACCGGCCCGAGGACGACGGACCCACCGAGCCGGTCATCCGCGAGCCTCAGTAGCTGCCGTCTCGACTCCCCGCGCCCGCAGCGGCGACGCCCGCTGCGGGCGCGGCCCGTCTCGGGTGGGGCTCCTACTCGGCGACGGCCGCCAACGCGTAGCCGAGGGCGCCGAGCGCGCCCGCGTAACCGCCCTCGTCGAGCAGGATCGGCTCGAGGCCGATCGCGCTGCTCACCTGCGTGAGCACCGCGCGGAGGGTTTCGTTGCCTGGCAGCGTCGCGCCCCCGAAGACGACGCGTCGCACGCCGGCGTGGGACGCCAGGCCGCCGACCAGCAGCGCGACGTTCTCGCCCACCAGGCTCATCACGGCGGCAGCGAGATCCGCGGGCTCGGCCGCGCTCGCCGCCGCCGGGTCGTCGCCGAGGCGCTCGCCCGTGAGTCGGCGCGCGAGGTTGCCGAAGGCGGCGGCCGTGGCATCGCCCGGCAGGGCGATCTCGCCGGGTCCGTAGATGTCGCCGATCAGCAGGTCGACGTTGCCGCGTTGGCCGCGGCGCGCCAGCTCGCAGAGCTCCTCGTAGCTCGCGCAGCCTGCCAGCGCGACGCCGAGGCCCAGCACCGTGCCGCCTCCGAGCGCGGTGCCGCCGAGCCGGGTGACGCTCTCGCCCTCGATGCGCAGCACCGAGGTGCCCGTGCCGAGCGAAACCAGCAGGTACGGGGCGGATTGGTCGATCTGCAGGCCGCGCAGCAGCTCTCGGGCCCCGAGCGCCCAGGCCTCGAACTCGACGAGGCGGTGCGGGGTCTTTTCCAGGTACTGCTCCAGCGTGTTCGCCCCGCAGCCGGTCAGCCCGACGCCGCGCGGCGAGAGTTCGCGCACCCGACGCGACACCTCGTCGAGGGCCCGGGCGGGAACGAACGCGTATCGGAGTGCACCGCTCGGCTCGCGCACCGCAAGTTTGGCGAGCGTGGCGCCGACATCGATGCCGACGACGGGCTGTGCCATCTCGTGCCGGACTCCTGAGTCGATCGGTTACACTCCCCCACCGGGTCAGCCAGCATGTATACCGCGTTCTACGGGCTCCGCGAGAAGCCCTTCTCTCTTACGCCCAGCCCGCGCTTCCTCTACTTGGCCGACTCGCATCGAGAGGCCATGGCGCATCTGCTGTATGGCCTCGAGGAGGGCGAGGGGTTCATCGTCGTCACCGGCGAGGTGGGCACCGGCAAGACGACGCTCTGCCGCAGCCTGCTCGAGCGCATCGAGGGCGACAGCGAGATCGCGATCCTCTTCAACCCGAGTCGCAGCGCCAACGAGCTGCTGCAGTCGATCAACGAGGAGTTCGGGCTCGGCTCCGAGCAGCAGAGCCGCCGCCAGCTGCTCTCGGCCCTCAATCGCTTCCTGCTCGCGCAGCACGCCGCGGGCAAGCGCGTCGTGCTGATCATCGACGAGGCGCAGAACCTCTCGGCCGGCACGCTCGAGCAGGTGCGCCTGCTGTCCAATCTCGAGACCGACTCGTCGAAGCTGATCCAGATCATCCTGCTCGGCCAGCCTGAGCTCGACGAGAAGCTCGACTCGGACTCGCTCCGCCAGCTGCGGCAACGGGTGAGTGTGCGCTGGCGGCTCGAGCCGCTGCCCCCGCGCGACACCCTCGCCTACGTGCGCCACCGGCTGTCCGTGGCGGCCGGCGCCGAGCGCGACGTGCTGAGCGACGCCGCGCTGCGCGAGATCCACCGGCTGACGGGCGGCGTGCCGCGGCTCATCAACGTGCTGGCCGACCGCACCCTGCTCGCGGGCTACGCGGGCGGGGCGCACCGCATCGGGCCGCGCTTCGTGCGTCAAGCGGCGCGCGAGGTACCGGGGGTGGTGGAGCCCGGCGGGCGACGCCGGCGCGCAGCGATCGGCGCGGCGCTCGCCGTGTCGGCGGGAATGGCCGGGCTGTTCTGGATCTCGCTCGCGGACGGGCCGGGCGCTCCGGAGGCTGAACGACCGGCCGAGGAGGCCCGGCCGGCCGAGCCGGTGCCGGCGGTCGCCGCGGCGCCGCCGCTCCCGCCGCCGACGAGCTCGGCGACGACGCCCGCCGCCGGCGGGTCCGCGGCGGCCGTCGTGGTGGTGCCGCCCCCGCGTGCCACGCCGCTTCGCGACGAGGAGGCGTGGGTCGGCATACCGTCGGGATCGACCGCCCTGGTGCGGCCGGCGGATCCCGGTCCGGTCGAGGCGGTCGAGGGACAGGGCGAGTTCCTGGCGGCGCTGCTCGCCCGCCAGGCTCCCGCCGAGGCCCGCTTGCTCGCGGCTTCGGAGGTGCTCGAGCTCTACGGGCTGCCCCCGCTCCTCGAGGTGCCCGAGTCGTTCGACGGCCTGGTCGGCGAGCTCGCCCGCCGCGGGCTGGCCGTCTCGGTGCTGCCCGAGCCCGACCTCGACCTCCTCGTCTCGTTCGACTACCCGGCGCTGCTGCCCCTGCGCGCGGCATCGGGCGAGCTTCGCGTGGTGGCGCTCGTCCGCGTGTCGTCGGGTGTCGGCGACCTGGTCGGGGTCGGACCGAGCGGAGTCCTGCGCGTGCCGCTCGCCGCGATCGAGGAGCAGTGGATCGGCGACGCCTGGCTGGTCTGGCAGCCCTACCTCGAGGTGCCGCAGATGATCGGATGGACGGATTCCGGCGCGGGCGTGCTCTGGATCCAGGAAGCCCTGCAGCGCCTGGGTGACTTCGACGGCGCGATCACCGGCGACTACGACGCCCCCACCGCCGACGCTATTCGCCGCTTCCAGCGACGCCACGGCCTCGATCCCGACGGCGTCGCCGGACCGCTCACGCAGATGCTGCTCTACGGCGACCTCGACGAGTACTCGCCTCCGCGGCTCGGGACGCCCGCCGGATGAGCACGATCCTCGACGCACTGCGCCGGCTCGAGCGCGACCAGCGCCGGGAAGCCGAGGCGGCGAACCTCGAGACGCGCGTCCTCGAGCCGGCGAGCCCGGGGCGCGGCCGGCTGCGGGGGTTGATTGCGGTGCTGGCGGCGGCCACCGCCGGACTGCTGGTCGCGGTCGGCGGCGGGCTCGTGTGGGTCGAGCGGTTCGGCGCGATGGATGCCGGCGAGCAGGGCGCGCCAGCGGCGGCGCCGCCGGCAACCGGCAAGGTGCCCGAGACGGGCCCCGCTGCCGCAGCGGGTGGGCCGGCTCTGCGCTCGGCCCCGCTGCCTCGAGTGGTTGCCGCGCCGGCTCGGGCCGCCGCCCCCCCGGCCCCGCCACGCGCCCCCGTGCGCCCCCCTGCCTCCCGCGCCGGCAGTCCGAGCCAGAGCGCGGCTTCGGCTGCCCCGAGTGCCGCCGTCGCACGGGCACCGTCCGCGGGCTCCCGCACGCCGGCACCGGCTCCGACCCCGGCTCCGACCCCGGCTCCGACCTCGCAGGCTCGAGCCGTCGCCCGGCCCGAGATTCCTGCCCCGGCTGCTCCGGCTGCCCCGGCGCCGCGTGTGGCTCCGCGCCCGGAGCCCACGATCGCTTCGCTCCCTGAGAGGTGGGCGCCCGCGGCCGCTCCGCCCGCGCCGGCGAGGGAGACCGCCTCGAGCGCGGCGGCTCGGACGGGTGCGTCCGCGCTCGCGGAGAACGCGCAGCAGACGGCGCGCGCCCCCGACACCCCGCCGAGCGCAGCGGTATCGAGCCGCTCGCGGGAGGTGGCCGTGCTCAAGACGGTCTGGCATCCGCGGGCCGAGCGGCGCGTCGCCCGGGTCGAAGTGGCGGGCGAGCCGGGCGGCCGCGAGCTGCGCGAGGGCGACGTCATCGAGGGCTACGCGGTGCGCGAGATCAAGCTCTCGGGCGTCGTCTTCGAACGCGACGGCGTCACCGTCGAGCGCCGCGTCGGCGCCGGGCGCTGAGCCCTCAGCGCAGGCGGATCGTTCCGTTCGACGTGCGCAGCTTGATGGGGCTGCCGCCCCGACCGAGCCGGCCCCGCAGCCGCCCCGCGCCCTCGCGGACCTCCTCGCCGAGCGCGAGGTCGCTGCGGATCACGCCGTTGTCGACGCGGATGTCGACGTCGGCGTCGGGCTCGTCGGGTAGCTCGAGCACGATGCGTCCGTTGCTGGTGGCCAGCTTGACGCCGTCGTTGGCGAGTGCCTCGAGGCTTGCGCGGATGAGTCCGTTGGACGTGGAGGCTTCGATCGAGCCGCTGTGATCGCCGAGCTCGATCTTGCCGTTGCTCGAGCGCGCCACCAGATGGCCGCACGTGCTCGCGCAGCACACCTTGGCGTTGGCGGTGATCAGCTCGATGTCGCCGACGATGTCCTCGAGCCGGATCGATCCGTTTCTCGAGTGGGCCCGCACGCCATGGCGCAGCCCCGCCAGGCAGACCTTGCCGTTCGACGACGTCACGTCGACCTCGGTGTCGCGCGGCACGCGCAGCTCGAGGTCGATGCTGCCGTGGCGGTTCCACTTGCGCGGGATCTCGACCTCGAGGCCGAGCACGCCGCCGATCTCTTCGGAGCGCACCCGAATGGCGTCGAGCAGGGCCTGGGCGGCCTGCTCGCTCTCGGCCCGCGCGCTCTTGCGGCCGCGCAGCACGACGTCGTCGCGGTCCTCGCCGACCACCCGCGTCTTGCCGTTCGAGTTGACGAGCTCAATGCGCCCGGCCAGGGGGGCGTCGAAGTGCAGCTCGAAGTCGGCGGTGGCGCGCTCGCTCCAGGGGATGCCGGCCAGCAGGCTGCGCAGCAAGTGGCTGAGTCCGCCGGACTCCTGGCATCCCACCGACTCGTTCGGCGCCAGGGGCTTCATGCGGCCCGCCTGGACGCGTCGGTGGACCGCCCGCAGGTGATCGGCGACGCCTTCGAGGCCCTGGGCGCCGTCGTCGCGCTCGTCCGCGTCTCTGCGCGCTCCGCCGTTCGGGCCCTTCGGCTCGCCGCTCGACCTGCTCTGCTCTTTCTGCATCGGAGTGACGGTCTCAGTGGTATCGCGGACGATCGTCGTCGTCGTCCTGCCAGCGGCGCTGGCGTTCGCGGCGATCTTCCTCGTGGAGGGCGCGGATCTTCTGGCGCATCCGGTAGCGGTGCCAGCGGTGCTTCAGGGTCTCGAGGGTGGGCGCGCCGGGCGTCCGGCCCTCGCGAATCAGGTAGATCCAGCCGACGAACAGGCCGCCGAGGTGGCCGACGTGGCTGACGTTCGAGGGGCCGCTGGTGAACTCGATCAGCAGGATCAGCGGGATCAGCCAGATCGCCTTCACCGGCATCGGCGGAAAGATCAGCATGATGGTGCGGTCGGGCCAGGTGAACGTGTAGGCGAGCACGACGCCCATCACGGCCCCCGAGGCGCCGAGAGTCGGCATCCACAGCTCTTGGCTGTCGGTGCCCATCAGACCCGAGAGCACCGCGATCCAGGGCACTGTCGCGATCAGGACTCCCGCGCCGACCCCGCAGACCAGGTAGTAGCGGAGGAAGCGCTGCTCGCCCCAGTAGAGCGCCAGCGGCGAGCCGAACATCCACAGCGCGAACATGTTGAACAGGATGTGGAAGATCGAGCCGGGCGAGTGCAGCCACATGTAGGTGAAGGGGCGCCAGAACTCGAAGCCCAGCCACACGTCGGCGGGTGAGACCGTGCCGAATCGGCTGACCGCCGGCGACACGAGCTGAAACAGGAACACCACCCCGTTGGCGATCATCAGGGTCTTGATGATCTGGGGAGTGCTGGGCGGGCCGAAGCCCGTTTGCGATCCACGCCCGTACACCCGCGCTCGACTCCTTGCTCGTCCGACTCGTCGGTTGCTGTGCTCGACTCTCGACGAATCTCGACGAAGCGGCGATCGGTGTCCGACCGCCCACTCAGCCGTGACTCGTGTTCACGAGCCGCGAATCAACTGTCCTCACCCATCGAGGAGATACGCGGCTCGACTGTCCTATCGGCTGGCGGGAAGGGCGCGGTATCCCGTTGAGCGCAAAAAGCTTAGAGACCGTAGGTAGTTCAGTCAATCCGATCAGCGACCGAAAGCCGAATTCCCACGGGGCCGGCACTGGCTCCCGCCCGGCGCCTGCTGGCCGCGAAGGTTCCGGCGCTATGCGAGCCGCCCGATCCTGCGGGCGGCGTGGATCAGGGCCAGCGCGCTCTTCGAGTCGGAGAGCTCGCCCCGCCACACCATGGCCAGCGCCTCGTCGAGCCGCGTCGGGACGAGCTCGATGATCTCGTCGTGGTCGAGCCGCTGCTCGGCGGGCGTGAGGTCACGGGCCGCGAACAGGTGGATGCGCTCGTCGGTGAAGCCCGGGGTGGTGAGGATCGTGGCCAGGTGCTCGCACGCCCCGGCCCGCCAACCGGTCTCCTCCTCGAGCTCGCGGCGCGCGCAGGCCTCCGGGGACTCGCCGGGGTCGAGCTTGCCGGCGGGCACTTCGTAGATCTCGCCGCCGGCCGCGTAGCGGTACTGGCGGATCAGCAGCACCTCGTCGTCGGAGAGGAAGGGCACCACCGCCGAGGCGCCGGGGTGGCGGATCATGTCGAGCGTGGCGGTGCGACCGCCGGGCAGGGTGACCTCCTCGGTCACCATCTCGATCATCGCGCCCCGCTGTACGCGCCGGTCAGCCACGGGCCGGGAGGCTATGGGAATCGGGGGCGATGTCCATCGAAGAGCCGGGCCGGGCGCGCCTCGGAGTCGGATCGCGGGGCGCGAGGCGGGCAGGTAGTCTGCGGGCGTTGGCGCCGGGTGGCCGGCGCGGGAGGAGCAGCTTGGCGCGCGCGTTCGAGCGACCGGCCACGATCGCCCTGCCCGACTCGGTGGGCGAGGGGCTGGCGCTCGACGGCCTGTACGTGCCGGTGGAAGGCGGCGTCGGCGGCGCGGTGATCGCCGCCCCGCACCCGCTGATGGGCGGCAGCATGGAGTCGCCGGTGGTCAGCGAGGTCGCCTGGGCGTGCGAGCGCGCGGGTCGGGCGAGCCTGCGCTTCGACTGGCGGGGGGTGGGCGCGAGCGGCGGCTCGACGAGCGGCGACCTGGGTGACGCGGACGTCGACTACGCGAGCGCCGTCCGCTTCATGGGCGACACCGTGCCGGGCCCGCTGCTGGGCTGCGGGTACTCGTTCGGCGCGCTGGCGGCGCTACGCGCCACCCAGGGCGAAGGGCCCCCTGCGCATCTCGTGCTCGTCGCGCCGCCGACCCGCATGCTCGACACGGACCTGCTCGGCGAGTTCGCGGGCCGGACGCTGATCGTGGCCGGCCAGGACGACGAGTGGGTGGACGCGCGACTGCTCGCCGAGTTCGCGCTCGACGACGACACCACCCGCGTCGAGGCGATCCCCCGCTGCGACCACTTCTTCATGACGGGGCTCGGCGAGCTGACGCGGATCGTCGCCGACTGGCTCGGCGGGCTCGACTGAGCGGGGCGGGCCCGGGGCTAGCGGTGCGAGCGCAGCTGCAGGTGCCGCCTGCGCTCGCCGCGCACGCGATTGCGGTCCTCGACGCTGACCGTCTCGAAGCCCGGGATCCGGTCCGCGAGCAACGCCTGGTCGACGAGTTCGGCCGACGGATACTCGTCCTCGCTGAGCGCGCCCCGCACACCGTCCCAGCGGATCAATATCGTCCCCCGCGACAGCGCACCCGGGTCGAGCCAGTTCGCGTAGCCGGGATCTTCCCCGGCGATCACGTAGTAGTAGGCGCCGTCGGGGGCCAGCACCGACTGGCGGGCGGTCAGGCTCGAGACCTGATTGCCGTGCTCGAGCGACGCCAGCCACATGTCCGCGAGCTGCACGGCCTGGTAGGGGGCCCGCGTCGCCGGCATGCGGATCAGCAGCGCCTGGTCCGGCGCCAGCTCGAAGTAGCCGCCGCTCATCCAGCGTCCCTTCGCGCCGCCGAGCGCGTACGTGTCGATGGGCGGCCGCACTGTGTTCTTCTCCCCGGCGCCCACGTAGCGGCGTGCCACGAACTTCGGCCAGGTGCGGGCAGTGGTTCCGAACATCACCGCGGCGTCGCGCATGCGGGCGGCCAGCTCGGCGGCCGACTCGGGCGGCCGGCGGCGCCCCTCGTAGCCGACCCGGTCGATGTGGATGTCGCCGGTGGGCGCGTCGCTCCATTCGCCGTAGACGTGGCGGGCGAAGAGGGTGGTCGAGTCGGGCGGGTTCGCGAGCCAGTTGCCCTCGCCCGGCTCCGCCGAGACCTGGACCTCGAAGGATCCGTCCGGCTCGATCGCGATGTCCTCGAAGGCCAGGTAGCCGACCGACCGGCCGCTGCCGTCCCAGGGTCGCCCCGAGTAGATCTGCAGCTCGACGCGCGTCGCCGAGCCGAGGTGGCCCCACACCCTGTAGGTCTCGCCCCCGCGGATCGGCGAGAACGCGTAGCGCTGGTCGGGGTTGTCGCCTCCCTCGCGAAGCCAGAAGTCGAGGATGCGGAAGTACGGGTAGTCGGCGTCCTGGAGGACCTCGGCTTCGATGCTCTTCGAGAAGGCGCGCAGCACGTGGCGGTAGCCGCCGACCTGCTCGTGCTCGTCGCCGAAGGAGGGCGAGCGGCGGATGTCCTGCTCGACGGCACGGAGCTGGCCCACCAGCGCGTCGAACGCCGCGGACAGCGCGTCGGGGGGCGGCTCGGGGTCGGGCGCGGTCTCGCTCGGCGGCGGCGACGCGCAGGCGACGCCGAGCAACGGGGCCAGCGCCAGTAGCGGCAGGATCCGTGCGGGCCTGCGGGCCGAGGGTCGAGTCGGGGTCATGCTGTTCCTCCGCTCGCGGCTTGCCGCGTCCACTGCGCGGCAGGAGTGGGGCTAGCGGCGTGGTCCCGCCGGCAGCCGGACCGAGATCGCTGCGCCGCCGCCCTCGGCCTCGCCCGCGCGGATGCTGCCGCCGGCGGTCTCGACCAGGCGGCGCGAGATGGCGAGGCCCAGCCCGCCTGGCCGGTCGGCGCGGGTCGAGTAGAAGGTTTCGAAGATGCGTCGCCGGTCGGCGGGCGCGATGCCCGGGCCGTCGTCCTCGACGCGGATCTCCACCCAGCGCCCGTCGCTGCCCGAGCGTGAGCGGGCGTCGAGCCGCACCGTGCCTCCGGCCGGTGCGGCGTCCAGCGCGTTCAGTGTCAGGTTGAGCACGACCTGCCGGAGCGCGTCGCGGGACATCGCGACCTGCGGGGCGTTCGCCTCCACGGGCCGCTCGAGCCGCACGCGGCGTTCGCTGGCGCGGTGGTCGAGCAGCCTGGCGACGCGCTCGAAGGCCTCGCCGACGCACGCCGTGCCGTTTGCCTCGTCGCCGTCGTTCGGTCGCGAGTGCTGGAGCACCGAGTCGAGCAGCCGTTCGAGCCGGGCCACCTCGTCGATCACGACCTGCCGGAAGTCCTCGAGAAACTCGCGGTCGTCGAGGCGGCTCGGCAGCAGCTGCAGGAACGTCTTCACCGAGACGAGTGGATTGCGGACCTCGTGGACGATCTCGGCGACCAGCTCACCGAGTGCGGCGCGGCGGTCGAGGCTCTGCACGGCCTCGTCGAGCCGGGCCATTCGCGACATCGACAGCTGGGTGGCGAGGGGGCCGCGCAGCCTGCTCGCCACGTCCTCGAGCATGGCCAGCGTGCGCGGGCGTACGCGGCCCGGCGGGTCGTCGGGCCCGCCGAGGGCCAGCACCACGGGCGCCGCCTCGGCGACGTCGGTCTCGGAGGGGGCCACGGCGATCGCGGCAGAGAGCTCGGCGCCGTGGGCGAAGCGACCGATTGCCGGGTCGACCCCCGGGGCGCCGAGGTCGCAGGGCTGCCGGCGCCCGCGAAGCGCCGTCAGGACGCCGGGTGCGGGCACGCTGGGCTCGCCCGGCGTCGTCCAGCGTGCCGCGGCGATCAGCGGGGGCTCGCCGTCGCGAGTCAGCCACGCGCAGACCCGCGGCGCCGCGGTGCGCCGGGCCAGGTCGCCCACCGCCGAGGCCAGCACGCTCTGCAGGTCGGCGTCTGTGTCGGCGTCGGTCTCGGGCGTCGTCTCGGGGGCAGCGGAGAAGACCGCGTCGATCAACGCGGACACCGAGCGCCGCGCCGCCGGCCGGCGCGTCCCGCCGGCTCCTCCTCGCTCACCCCCAGACATGCCCCCGTTGCTACCCCGCGCGGCTCGCCCCTGTCAACTCGGTCCTGGCCCTGGCCCTGGCCCTGGCCCTGGCCCTGGCCCGGGCGCCGGGGCGGTGGCGCCTGGCGCGCCGGCCCCTCGACCGGGTGGCGCGATCAGAAGATGTCGTCGCGCAGCGCCCGCCGGGCGTCGGTGACCGACTCGCGCTGGCCGACGGTGCGCTCGGGCTCGGTGCCCTCGATGAAGGCCTGGAAGTAGGCGTCGCGGCTGGCAGCGTCGGCGAGCAGGCCCGTCTCGCGGTCGATTCGCGCGAATACGATCTGCTCGCGGGGCACGTCGAAGTCGCGGATCGGGCGCTCGGCGAGGGCCGCGCGCATGAAGTCGCTCCAGATCGGCAGGGCCGCGCCGGCGCCGGTCTCACCGAAGCCGAGCACGCTGTTGTCGTCGTGACCCACCCAGACGCCGGTGGTGATGTCGGGCGAGAAGCCCATGAACCAGGCGTCGCCCTGCTCGTTGGTGGTGCCGGTCTTGCCGGCAAGCGGTCGGCCCAGCCGGCGCAGCCTGCGCCCGGTGCCCTCCTGGACGACGGCCTTCAGCAGATCGGACATCAGGTACGCGGCGGCCTCGGAGATGACCTGATCGGTGGGCATGATCTCGGCGTCCGGGTAGGCGGGCACTTCGGCGCCGCGCTCGGCGACGAGCGGGCGCAGCACGGGCGGCGGCGCGGGTCCGAGCGGCACGTCCTCGAGCAGCACCCGGCCGTCACGGGTGGTCACGCGGTCGATGAACAGCGGCACCACGCGGCGTCCCTTGTTGGGAAAGACCGCATAGGCGGTGGTCAGCTCGAGCAGCGTCACCGAGCTCGAGCCCAGTGCCAGTGACAGATCCGAGGACAGTGGCGACTGGATGCCGAAGCGACGCGCATAGTCGATCACGAAGCTGACGCCGACATCGCGAAAGAGGTGCACGGTGGCGTTGTTGATCGACTTCTTGAGAGCGTTGCGCATGGGCATGGGGCCGTAGAACCGCCGGCCGTAGTTCTTCGGCGCCCACACGAAGCCCGACACCGGATCGGTGTAGACCACGGGCCGATCCACCACCTCGCTGACCGGCGTGTAGCCCTTCTCGAGGGCGGCGCCGTAGATGAACGGCTTGAAGGCCGATCCCGGCTGCCGCTTCGCCTGCACGGCGCGGTTGAATTCGCTATGCGCGTAGTCGTAGCCGCCCACGAGGGCGAGCACCTCGCCCGTCTCGTTGTCGAACGAGAGCAGTGCGCCCTGCACGATCGGCTGCTGGGCGAGCGCGACCCGCGCCGGCTTCGGCGGAGGCGGGGCGTCCGGGTCGGTCTCGTCGAGCGCGTCGGCCTCCTCGTCGGCCTCCTCGCCGGCTTCGGGGGGCTCCGGGATGCGCACGAAGCGCGCCACGTCGCCCACGGCGAAGATCTTCGTGATGCGATCGACCGGGCGCGGCCTGCGCTTGGGGTTGGGCTGGCGCGCCCACGCGACGTCCTCGAGGTGGACGACGCCCTCGACGCCCGGCGGCCCGAAGCCCACCCGGGCCAGCTCCGCCTCGGCGTCGACTTCGAGTACGACCCCCACCAGCGGCTCGTCGAAGGGCAGCTCGGGCGGGGCGGGCGCCGCCGGCAGCGGTGTCCCGGCCTCGTCGACCGCCCAGGTCTGGTCGCCGCCACCCGGCGCGCCCGAGGCCGCGGTATCGCGGTCGACGGGCTGCGGGGCTTTGGCCGCCACGTCGGGCAGCGCGGAGCCGTCCGTCTCCGCCGCGGCGGACTCGGCGTAGACGAGCTGGTCGGCGTTCTGCTCGCCGAGCTGCGCGAGCTCGGCGTCGAGGTCGGCCGTCTCGACGTGGCGCAGATGGCCGCGGTAGCCCTGCCGGTGGTCGTGGGCCTCGAGGCCGGCGCGGACCGCGTCGACCGCCGAGCGCTGCAGGTCGAGATCCAGGGTCGTCTCGATCACGAGCCCGTCGAGCAGCACCTGCTCGCTGCCCAGCCGCTCGAACAGGTAGCGGCGCACCAGCTCGGCGAAGTGCGCGGCTGGCGCGAGATTGTCGTCGTCGGAGGGACCGCCGATCTCGGGTGGATTCGCGAGGGCCTCGTCGTACTGCTGCTCGTCGATGAAGCCGTCCACGAGCATCCGCTCGAGCACGTAGCGGCGGCGTCGCTCGGCCGAGTCGGGGTTCTTGTAGGGCGAGTAGTCGGAGGGTCGTTGCGGCAGCCCGGCGAGCAGCGCCGACTCGGAGATGCTGAGGTCGCGCACCTCCTTGCCGAAGTACGCCCGCGCGGCCTGGCCGATCCCCCAGGCGCTGTGGCCGAAATAGATCTGGTTGACGTAGAGGTAGAGGATCTCGTCCTTGGTGAAGTGCTCCTCGATGCGCCTCGCCAGGATCATCTCGCGGATCTTCCGGCGGAAGGTGCGCTCGGGGGTGAGCAGCAGGCTCTTCACCATCTGCTGGGTGATCGTCGAGGCGCCCTGACGGATGCCGCCGCCGCGCAGGTTGGCGAGCGCGGCGCGCAGGATGGACGAGTAGTCGAGGCCCTCGTGCTCGAAGAACGACTTGTCCTCGGCGGCCACGAAGGCGAGCTGCACGTGCCGCGGGATCTCGCCGATCGGCACCAGGCGGCGCTGCTCCTCGTAGAACTCGCCGATCAGCCGGCCGCGTCGGTCGAGGACGACGCTGGTCAGCGCCGGGCGGTAGTCCTCGATGCGGCGAAGGTCGGGCAGATCGCGGAAGAACTGCTGGTAGAACCAGAGCACACCCGCCCCGCCGAGCAGGAAGCCGAGGACGCCCGCCCAGAGCAGCCACCGCCGGATCCGGGTCTGAAAGAAAGACATGCCATCACCAGCTGTTTGGGACACCTGGCCGGGGGCTCGGCGCCTCTGCTACGGCTAGGAGGTCCTGGAGCTCGTTTCCGGGGGGAGGCGAGAAGCCTAGCAGCCCTCTGACCCCCCGACGAAGGGAGACGTTCCCATGGCCGACGTGCGGCGCACCATGGCCTTCGTCATGGATCCCATCGAACGTGAGAGTTTCGCGGCGTCCACGACGCTGGTGTTGATGCGCGAGGCCCAGCGCCGCGGTCACGAGGTGCTCTACGTCGACCCGAAGGACCTCTGCATCCTCGACGGGCGGGCGGCGGCGCGTGTGACGCCGATCACGCTCCACTGGGAGGCCGCCCGGATCGAGCGCGGCGAGCCCCGCCGCGTGGTGCTCGACGACGAGATCGACGTGGCCTTCCAGCGGAAGGATCCGCCGGTCGACCCCGACTACGTGGTCACCACCCAGATCATGGGGAGCTGCCGGCGGACGCTGGTGCTGAACCGGCCCACCAGCATCCTGGCCTACAACGAGAAGCTCTTCGCCCTGCACTTCCGCGAGCTCATGCCGGAGACCATCGTGACCCGGTCGATCGGCGAGCTCTACGGGTTCATGGAGCGCATGGGGGGCGAGATGATCGTGAAGCCCCTCGACGGCAAGGGGGGCGAGGGGATCTTCCACGTCGTGAAGGGTGAGCGGAACATCGCGTCGATCCTCGAGCAATCGACGGCCTTCGAGAGCCGCTACGCGATGGCCCAGCGCTACCTGCCCGAGGTGCGCGAGGGCGACAAGCGCATCCTGCTGCTCGAGGGCGAGCCCCTCGGCGCACTGATGCGCGTACCGGCCGACGCCGAGGTGCGCGCGAACCTCCACGTGGGCGGCATGGCGGCCCGGGCCGAGATCGACGACGCCGATCGGCGCATACTCGAGCGGGTCTGCCCGGTGCTCGCCGCGGAGGGTTTGTTCTTCGTGGGCATCGACGTGATCGGCGGCTACCTGACCGAGGTGAACGTCACCAGCCCGACCGGCGTGCAGGAGATCGACGCCCTCGAAGGCGTCCGCCTCGAGGAGCGCGTCATCGAGCGCGTCGAGTCGAAGCTCGCCGAAGGGGTCACCCGAGCCTGAGCTATCGTGTCCCGAGCCATGAGTGAGATAGAGGGCGCGCGGCCGGGCGGCGATCTCTCGCGCTACGGGATACTCGTGGTGGACGACGAGGAGGCGATCCTCGAGTCCATCGAGCTGACCCTGGGCGGCGAGTATCGCGTCTTCACGGCGACGAACGGCGAGGCCGGACTCGAGATCCTCGATCGCGAGGAGGTCGCGCTCGTCATCTCCGACCAGGTGATGCCCGGCATGACGGGCGTCGAGTTCCTCGAGAAGGTGATCGAGCGCAAGCCGCGCGCGATCCGCATGATGCTCACCGGCTACGCGGACATGTCTTCGCTGGTGCGCGCCATCAACGAGGGGCGCATCTACCGCTACATCGCCAAGCCGTGGGAGCCCGACGAACTGCGAATCGACGTGCGTCGCGCCCTCGAGTCGTACGAGCTGATGGGCGAGAACGCGCAGCTCGCCGCCGATCTCGCCACGGCGAACGAGCGTCTGCGGGCCGAGAACCTCTACCTGCGCAGGGAAGTGCAGGGCCGCTATTCGTTCGCCGAGATCATCGGCGAGAGCTCCGCCATGCAGAAGGTCTTCGACGTCACCCACAAGGTGGCCGAGACCGACGCCACGGTGCTGATCACCGGTGAGACGGGCACGGGCAAGGACCTGATCGCCCGCGCCATCCACTACAGCGGTCCGCGCAAGGACCGCCGCTTCGTGGCCCAGAACTGCGCGGCGCTGCCCGACACTCTCCTCGAGAGCGAGCTCTTCGGCCACAAGCGTGGCGCCTTCACCGGCGCCCACGCCGACAAAAAGGGCCTCTTCGAGGTGGCGGACGGCGGCACGATCTTCCTCGACGAGATCGGCGAGACCGAGCCGGGCATGCAGGTGCGGCTGCTCCGCGTCCTGCAGGACGGCGAGATCCGCCCGCTCGGCTCGTCGGAGACGATCCACGTCTCGGTGCGCGTGGTGGCGGCGACGAACCGCGACCTCAAGAAGGAGGTCGGCGAGGACCGCTTCCGGGAGGACCTCTACTACCGTTTGCGCGTGGTGGAGATCGGGATCCCGCCGCTGCGGGAGCGACGGGAGGACATCCCGGGCCTCGCCCACCACTTCCTCGACAAGTCGAGCCCCCGCATGGGGCGCAAGCTCACCGGCTTCACGAACGCCGCGATGGACCGCCTGCTCGGCTACGACTGGCCGGGCAACGTGCGCGAGCTCGAGAACGAGATCGAGCGGGTCGCGGCGCTCGCCGGCCACGACGACGAGGCGATCGACGTCGAGATGCTCTCCGAGCACATCCGCGGCGCCCGCGGCCCCGGAGGCGCTGCGCCGGGCGCCGCCGAGCCGGGCGGGTCGATCGACGATTGGGACATGAACCGCGCCGTCGACGTGCTGAAGCGCCGCATGATCATCGAGTCGATCCGCGAGAGCGGCAGCAAGACCCGCGCCGCCGAGCGGCTCGGAATCCCGCGGCAGTCGCTGCAGAAGATGATGAAGCGGCTGCAGATCTCGGACGACGACGTCGCGGCGGCGGGCTGACGGGGGCGTGCACCCGGCGGCCTGCTAGAATGGACGGCGGTCGATGAGCAGGACCCTCTACACGGCGCGCTTCGATTCACCCGTCGGACCCCTTACGGTCACGTCCAGCGAGCTGGGCCTCTGCTACGTGGGCCTGCCCCGCGCGAACGGCCGCGGTCTCGGCGGCTGGCAGCAACGCCACGCGCCGGACGTCCCTCTGCGAGAGGGCTACGAGCCCAATCGCGACGCGATCGCCCAGCTCACCGATTTCCTGGAGGGCAAGCGCGAGGTCTTCGACCTGCCCCTCGACCTGCGGGCCACGGCGTTCCAGCGCGACGTCTACGACGTGGTGGCCGGCATCCCCTACGGCGAGAGCCTGTCGTACGCCGCGGTGGCCGAGAAGATCGGCCGCCCCTCGGCGGTACGGGCCGTGGGGGCGGCGAACGGCGCCAACCCGATCCCGCTGGTGATCCCCTGCCACCGGGTGGTGGCCAAGAGCGGCCAGCTGCAGGGCTACGCGGGCGGCCTGCGCCTGAAGGCGAAGCTGCTCGCGATGGAGAGCGCCTCGCACCCGCTGCAGGGCGCGCTGCTCTGAGAAGCGGCCGCTGACCGCAAGCCGGGCGCCCGAGGGCCGCCCGGGCCGGCCTCCTACCCCGAGCCCGGCCCGTCCCGGTCCTGCAGCCGTGTCTCCAGGGCCGCCGCGAAGCGAAGCATCGTGTCGTCGTGCACCTCGTTCAGGTGGGCGTTCTGCTTCTCCCACTCGGCCTCGCTGGTCGGGCGCGTCCGCATCATGTTCTGCCGCTGCATGCTCTCCTCGAGCGACTTCGTGTAGTAGTGGTGGATCCGCATGCCCGCGACCGCGCTCGGCCGCACCATCCGGGCCAGCGCGCTGAGCCGGTAACCCCAGCGGTGCGCGCTGTTCATACGGTCATTGTCGCTGAGGAAGCGCGTGTTCGCGATGTCCTTGTGGTCGGAGATCTCGGCCTCGCGCTCGAGGTAGGACTCGATGACGAGGCCCTCCGGGCGCTGCCGGTGGCCCGAGTGGCCGAAGTTGACGCGCGGAACCTGGACGCCCTTGACGCGCCCGCGGTCGTAGCGCTCGAGGAGGGGCGGAATCGCGTCGCCATCGAGCGGCACGAGGAACTCGTCGATGTCGATCTTGAGCATCCACCGGCAGCCGTCGCGGTGGTGCCGGGCGGCGTGGCCGAACGCCATGTGGTTCTTGTCGCGGCCGCCCAAGCGTGTGGGGCGATCGTGGCGGGTGCCGTCTAGGTGCGTCCAGTCGTGGCGCGTCACCAGGCCGGCGGATTCGTACGGGGCGAGCAGCGTGCGGGCCTCGTCGCCGCCGTCGTTGTCGTAGAGAAAGAAGTGGTCGACGCCGATCAGGAGGTGGAACTCGATCCACTCCCGGAGATAGGCGTTCTCGTTCTTGAAGATGGCGGCGACGACCAGGTTGTGTGCCATGCGTGCGCGGCGACGCTAGCAGAGGCGCTCGGTGACCGACCCGTGGGGCCCGCTCGCGCGGCGACGGCGGGTCTCGTCGGCGATCTGCGGGAGCCGCGTCTTCGTTCGGTTGACGCTCGGAAGCGGACGAGGTTGACTTCTCGCCCTCGCGAGACCGTGGCCGGGCGCACCCGGCCGAGCGTGAAGCGCGGCAGGGTGCCGCGACTCGCGCCAAGCACCGAGGCCTGTCGACCGTGACCCGTTTGATGTTCCGGCGGCCGCTCACCTGGCTGCGAGAGATGCTGCGCTTCCCGGCGCTGCACTGGCGGGACCCCGCCCACTACCGCGCGCGCTACGCGGCGACGCCCCGCGTCGACACGGCGAGCCGCGTGGTCGTGTCGCTGACGACCATTCCCGATCGCATCGCCCACATCGGTCCCACGCTCCTCTCGCTGCTCGATCAGACCCGGCGTCCCGACTCCATCGTGCTCAACCTGCCGAGTCACGCGCGGCGCGAGGACCGCCGCTACGCGATCCCGTCGTTCCTGGAAGCACTCGACGTGGTCGAGCGCATCGACTGCGGCGAGGACCGGGGTCCGGCCACCAAGCTCTTGCCGACACTCGAGCGCGAGGCCGATCCCGACACGCGCATCATCGTCGTCGACGACGATCAGGTCTATCCGCGCAACCTCGTCGAGACGCTCGTCGGTTGGAGCGAGCGCCTGCCCGACGCCGCGGTCTGCTCGCGCGGCTTCCGGATTCCGGCCGGGTTCGACATCGAGAACCGCGACACCCTCTACGGCACGCACCTGCGCGAGCCCGCGCGCATCGAGATCATGCAGGGCAGCGCGGGCTTCCTGGTGCGGCCCCGTTTCTTCGACGCACGCGTATTCGACTACGCGGACGCGCCGCCCGAGGCCTTCTTCGTCGACGACGTCTGGTTCGCGGGCCGGCTCGCCCGCTCGGGGGTCGACCGCTACGTGGTGCCTTTCGACGGCTGCTACTCGCGCATCGCGACCTGGTCGGCGCGGCGCAGCCTGTCGCTCTGGACGCGAGAGAACGCCGATGGCTCGAACGACGCCATTCTCTATCGTTACTTCAGCGACGCCTGGAAGGCCGTGGACTGAGGCGCACCTCCGGGCGACGCAGCGCGACGAAGGAGATTCGGGATGGCCGAGGCGGCCCAGCAGTGGAAGATCGGCGACGTCACCGTGACGAAGGTGGTCGAGCTGACCCAGACCCAGCCGCTTTCGTGGCTGCTGCCCGAAGGCAAGCCCGAGGCCGTGAAGCAGATCGCCTGGCTCGCCCCGCAGTTCGCCGACGATGAGGGGCTCGCGAAGTTCAGCATCCACGCCCTGATCGTCGAATCGCAGGGCCAGCGGATCATCGTCGACACCTGCATCGGCAACGACAAGAACCTGCCCGGCATGGATTTCTGGACCGGCATGCAGTCGGGCTTCCTCAGCGATCTGTCGACCGCGGGGGCGCCCGCCGACTCGGTCGACACCGTGCTCTGCACGCACCTCCACGTCGACCACGTCGGCTGGAACACCCGCCTCGAGAACGGCCGCTGGGTGCCGACCTTCCCGAACGCCCGCTACCTCTGGAGCCGCGCCGAGCACGACCACTGGATGGCTGCCGATGAGGATCTCTACACGAACATCATGGCCGAGTCGGTGCGTCCCGTCTTCGACGCGGGCCAGGTCGACCTCGTCGACTCGGACCACGTGGTCACCGACGAGGTGCGCCTCGAGCCCACCCCCGGCCACACCCCGGGCCACGTCAGCGTCCACATCACGTCACGCGGCGAGGAGGCCATCATCACCGGCGACTTCGTCCACCATCCCGCCCAATGCGCTCGCCCCGAGTGGTTCAGCTCGTTCGACTACGACCGGGATCAGGGCATCGAGACCCGCCGCAGCTTCTTCTCGAAGTACGCGGACCGCCCGGTGCTGATCATCGGCACACACTTCGCGGGCGTGAGCGCGGGGAAGATCGTGCGCGACGGGAAGGCTTGGCGTCTCGATCATTGACCGGCGCCGGCAAAGGGCCCAGTCGGCCTCTTTCCGACCAGCGGGGGTGGGGCTTGGAATCGCGACTCCTGTCCTCCCGCGCCACCTACCTCTGCAAGATCGGGGCGCTCTGCCTGACGGCGCTGTGGATCCTGCTCTCCGCCGACGCGCTGGCCCGCTCGCGGGACCCGGCCGGGCTCGACTTCCTGATGCCGGCCGTCGGGCTGATCGTCTTCCTGACCATCTACCTGCTGGTCGGGCGGTGCAAGAGGGTCGAGCTGCTCGGTCACGTGTTCATCGTGTCGAGTGGCAGCCGCACCATCGAGATCCCGATACGCGAGGTCGACTTCGTGGGGGGCAGCCGCTTCGCCCGTCCCGAGCGCATCTGGCTCGCCCTGCGGGAGCCGTCGGACTTCGGCTCCCGCATCCACTTCCTGCCGCCGCCGCGGCTGCTCGGCTTCTTCTCCGCGCATCCGCTCGTCGCCGAGCTGCAGTCGATCGTCGAGCGAGGCGAGTCTGCGGGTGCGGGGCCGGCCGACCCGTGGCCCGACTGGAGGTGGATCGTCACCGGAACCGCCGGCGTTCTCGCGTTCGCCGGTCTCCTGCTCGCGCTCGTCATGGGCGCGTTCAGGTCGAGCGACCCCTATCGAATGGCGGTCGCCGCCGTCGAACCGAGCCCGGCGGCGCGCCAGCAGCTCGGCGCGCCGATCGAGCCCGGGTGGCTCGTTCTCGGCTCGATCCGAGCGGGCTTCCAGAGCGGTCGGGCGGTGATGCGAATTCCCGTGTCCGGCCCCCGCGACGAGGGAACCCTGCGCGTCGAAGCCGCCCGCAAGGCCGGCGTCTGGAAGCTCACCCTCCTACGACTCGAAGTCGCCGGCCGCACCACCAACCTGCTGGAAGACTGAAATCCCCCGCCCCGCCCCAGCCCAGCCAGCCCGGCGGGCGTTCGCGCTGCGATTCGCACTACACGTACTCGAGCGCCTGCTCCATGTCGCCGACCAGGTCCCCGGTCGCCTCGATCCCACAGGCCAGCCGGACGAGCGAGTCCGTGATCCCCCAGCTCTTGCGCTGCTCGGGATCGTAGTCCCAGTAGGACATCGTCACCGGAAGCTCGATCAGCGTCTCGACACCGCCGAGGCTCGGCGCCTGGTAGGGGATACGCGTCGAGTCGATGAAGCGGATCGCGCCCTCGAGATCGGTGTCGATCTCGAAGGTCACGACGCCGCCGTAACCGGCCATCAGCTGCTTCGCGGTCGTGTGGTCGGGATGCGACTCGAGCCCGGGGTACCACACCTTCCGCACCTTGGGGTGCGCTTCGAGGAATTGCGCCAGCGCGGCCCCGTTCTCGTTGTGGCGCTGCATGCGCAGCTCGAGGGTCTTCAGTCCCCGCAGCAGCAGCCACGCGCCGTGACTGTCGATGATGCCGCCGAGCACGCCGAGCGCCTTGCGGATCGGCTCGATCAGCTCGGCCGGGCCCGAGATCGTGCCGGCCAGCAGATCGTTGTGGCCGCCGAGGTACTTGGTGGCGCTGTGCAGCACCAGGTCGGCGCCGTCCTCGAGCGGGCGGTGGTTGACCGGTGTCGCGAACGTCGAATCGATGATCACCTTCACGCCTCGGGCGTGGGCGATCTCGCAGAAGCGGGGCACGTCGGTCACGCGCAGGTACGGGTTGGTGGGCGACTCGGTGAAGAAGAGCGCCGTGTCGTCGGTGAGGGCCCGCTCGAACTCGTCGAGGTTGCCCGGCTCGATGACGGTGACCGAGACGTTCATCCGGCCGAGGTATTCCTCGATGAACTGCCGCGTGCGCCGGTAGCAGTCGCTCGTCACCACCAGGTGGCTGCCCTGGGGCAGCATGGCGAGGAAGGTCGTCGTGGCCGCGCACATCCCCGACGCGAAGAGTACGGTCTCCTCTCCGCCTTCGAGCTCGGAGAGCTTGCGCTCGACGGCGCGCCAGGTGGGGTTGCCGTAGCGTCCGTACTCCTCGCGCTTGGTCTTGCCTTCCTGGTAGTCCATCACCTCGCGCGAGTTCTTGAACCAGAACGTCGAGGTCTGGTAGATCGGCGTGGTGATCGCGTTCGCTTCCTGCTGGCGCAGCTCGCCGCCGTGTACCGAGGCGGTCGCCGCTCCTCGCTTCGAAGGGCGTTCTTCCATCGTCTGTCTTCCTGCGGATTAGCTGGAGCCGTGCCGGCGCGCACGACGTGCGTGGCGTGGCCCGTCCAGGCCCTGGCGCTTAGCAGATCGGGCGAACTGGCCCGCGAGGAGGCGGGGGTCCAAGGGCCTGCAAGCGCCTGAAATCGTCCCTCTGTAAATGAACCCGTGGAGGGGGAATCTAGCCCGAATGGCTGTCGGCCACCAAGCCCGCAGTCCGGGGGCTTCCGGGCTATTTTCGCGCCGGGCGGGGGGCGCCCGTCGTGGGGGCGAGGCCGTGGTGGGACGAAGCGAGCGGGGCGTGCGCCGGCTGCCGCCCGAGGTCGTGCGCGAAACCGCCCGGTCGTTCTCGTTTCCCGATCCGCGCCGGGCCGAGCCGGCAGGCCTGCTCGCCTACGGGGGTGACCTTTCGCCCGAGCGGCTGATCGCCGCCTACGCGCGGGGCATCTTCCCGTGGTACGAGGATCCGCCGATCCTCTGGTTCTCGCCCGATCCGCGCGTGGTGCTGGTGCCCTCGCGGGTGCGGATCAATCGCACGCTGGCCAAGAACCTGCGTCGCGGCCGCTTCACCGTTCGCTTCGACTCCGCGTTTCGGGCGGTCGTCGAGGCGTGCGGGCGCGCGCCGCGCCCCGACCAGGCCGGCACCTGGATCACCGACGACATGGTCGAGGCCTACTGCGCGTTGCACGCACTCGGCCTCGCGCACAGCGTCGAGTCCTGGCAGCAGGGGCAGTTGGTCGGCGGCATCTACGGTGTGTCGCTCGGCGCGGCCTTCTTCGGCGAGTCGATGTTCTCACGCCGGGGCGATGCCTCGAAGGTGGCCCTCGTGCACCTGTGCCGGCACATCGACGCGCTCGGCTTCGCGTTCCTCGACTGCCAGGCCCCGACCCCCCATACGAGCAGCATGGGCGCGGTCGAGTGGTCGCGCGACGAGTTCCTCGATGCCCTCGACCGGGCGCTCGACCAGCCGACGCTCTGCGGGCGTTGGTCGCCGGGCCACGTCGAGAAGTCCGGGCGGGTGCGGCGAAACGAAGAGAGCGGCGAGCAGCCGTGAGCGAAGAGTTCGAGCGCGAGATCGACGCGGCCATCGAGACCGACGACCCCGACGAGCTGCTCTCGGCCGTGATCGACATCGCGATGGCGGCGGGCGACGTCGCCTGGGCGACCGAGCGGCTGCTCGCGCTGGTGCGGCATTCCGATACGGACGTACGCGGCAATGCGCTGATTGCCTTCACCCACCTGGCGGGGCGATTCGAGACCATCGACCTCACGCGCGTGCTGCCGGTCGTGCGCGCAGCACTCCAGGATCCGGAGCGTCACGTGCGCGAGCAGGCGGAGGCGGCCCTCGAGGAGCTGGAGTAGCGCCGGCCGGATCGCCTGGCGGGCCGCTTCCGGGGGTGAGCGACGGGCGCCGTCACGGCGAGCGCTCCGCTAGCCGACCCGCATCCGGTAGCTGTCGTGCACGTGCACGACGAGCATCCCGAGGCCGGTCGTGACGGCGACGATCCAGATCAGCCCGCCGATCAACGGCAGGTTGACGGCGAGCGTGACGATCAGCAGGCCCAGCAGCAGCGACGTCCCGAATCCACGCGCGGTCGGGTCCCCCGAGCATGCGCCGGCACACGCGGAACACGTCGTCGGCGTGGGCGCGAAAGAGTTCCTCGAAGGCGTTCGGATCGCCGCCGCGGGCTCTCGCGACGATCTCTTGCGTCGACTCGCTCGCCAACTCGTTTCGGCTCCCCGGGCCCCGTGCAGGGTGAAGCGTATCGAGAAGTGGCAGCCCGGGTACGGGGCCTACCGCCCCAACGTGCCCGAGAGCGAAACGCGCGGTACCGATCTGGATCAATGGTCGGATTCTCCACTCGGGGCGTTCTCCACCCGCGCCCGCCCCAGGTAATACGAGCGACGGCGCGAAAGATTGCACGCGACGTGCTTCGGGGCTCCGGGCGCCGTCTCGCTGCGGCGCCGGGATCGCGGCTAAGCTCGGTGGGTGGTATCGAGCCCGGCCTGGGACGTCTTCATGAAGCTGCACGAAGGGCTCCCCCAGCAGGGGCCCGGCAGTCGTGCTTCTACGCTGCGCGCCCTCGCCGGGCTGGCTCCCGTCGCCGACTGCCCGGCCATTCTCGATCTCGGTTGCGGGCCAGGGCGGCAGACCCTCGATCTCGCGCGCGAGACCGGCGGCCGCGTGGCCGCGATCGATCTCTTGCCGAGCTTCGTCGCCGAGCTGGTCGAGCGCGCCGAGGCGGCGGGTCTCGCCGATCGCATCACGGCCCTGCAGGGATCGATGCTCTCCCTCGGCGGCCTGCCGCCCGCGAGCTTCGATCTGGTCTGGAGCGAGGGCGCCGTCTACAGCGTCGGCTTCGAGGCGGGCCTCGCCCACTGGCGTCGTCTCGTTCACCCGGACGGAGCGGTGGCCGTCACCGAGGCGACCTGGCTCGTCGACGCTCCGCCCGAGCGGGCGCGAGAGTTCTGGGCGAGGGGCCATCCCGAAATGGGCGACGTCGCGACGAACCGGTCGCGGGCCGAGCGCGCCGGCTACCGGGTGGTCGACACCTTCGTGTTGCCCGAGAGCGATTGGTGGGACGACTACTACACGCCCATCGTCGGGCGCATCGACGAGTGGCTCGCCCGCGATCCCGATGCCACCACGCGCGCGGTGCTCGAAGAGGAGCGCGTCGAAGCGCACCTCTACCGTGACTGCGCGGACGCGTACGGGTACGTCTTCTACCTGCTGCGTCCGGCGTGAGCGCGAGCTACGCCGGCGCTCCCGCTTTTCCCGCGATGTGGGCGAGCGCCTCGGGCGGGAAGTTCGTCGCCATGGCGGCCAGGTAGGCGGGGCGCTGGGCGACCCGGTGGCGCAGCGCCACGAGCGGGTCGCCCAGCTCGATCTTCAGCACGTGCGCCCAGTCGATGCAGGAGACGACCAGCAGGTCGGCGATCGTGAAGCGGTCGCCGAGCAGGTGCGGGCGGCCGTCCTCGAGGCGGCGTTCGATCTCGCCCGACATGCGCGCGAAGTACTCGCGCGCGGCCGCCACCGCGGCGGGCGCCTCGCCGTAGATCTCGGGCAGGCCGCCGTGGAGGCGGATCGTGTACAGCGGCGAGTCGAGCTCGCAGAGCGCGTACTGGCAGAGGTCGGTGCACGCCGCGCGCGCGGGCGTGCCGACCGGCGGCACGAGCAGGGCGCGATCGCTGTAGCGGTCGGCCAGCCAGGCGACGATCGCGCCGCTCTCGCCCATCACGACGTCGTGCTCTTCGTAGATGGGCACCTTGCCGCGCAGCGAGCGGTCGAGGAACGCGGGCTCGTCCATCGACGGGTGCCGCGGCATCACGGGCTGTGTTTCGTACTCGAGCCCCAGCTCTTCGAGCATCCAGTGGACCCGCAGGGTGCGCGGCGTGCCGATCCCCCAGACGCGGCGCGCCGGCGCGCCGGCTTCTGCTTGCCCGGCGTTGCCGCTCATGCGGGCCCGAGAGCGCCGCTGTCGCGCAGCGCGCCGATTTCGTCGGCTGCCAGTCCCGCCTCGGCGAGCACCTCTTCGGTGTGCTCGCCGAGCGTCGGGGCGTGGCGCTGGATGGCGGACGGGGTGGCGTCCATGCGCTCGGCCGGTCGCGGTTGGCGGACCAGGCCCGCCACGGGGTGCTCGTCCTCCACCACGATGCCGTTGGCGCGCACCTGCGGGTCGAGGTGGACGTCCTCGCGCCGCAGCACCGGGGCACACGGAACGTCTTCGCGATCCAGCGCCTCGAGCCAGTGGGCGGTCGGCTTCTCGCGCAGGATCTCGGCCATCAGATCCAGCCGTTCCTTGGCGTTCTTGACCAGCCCGGCGGCGTCCTCGAAGCGCGGGTCCTCGAGCAGCTCGGGCCGCTCGACGCCACGGCAGAAGCCCTGCCACTCGCGCGGCGACACGGTCGACACGATCACGTAGCCGTCCACCGTCTCGTAGACCAGGTCGCGCCGCGCGACGGGCTGGAGCCTGGGGAGGTGCTCGGAGACGAACGTGTGGTACGCCATGCCCTCGGGCCACATGAACGAGATCACCGCGTCGAGCATCGAGATGCGCACGTGCTGTCCCTCGCCGGTGCGCTCGCGGGCCAGCAGGGCGGCGGTGATGCTCTGGGCCGCCGTCAGCGCGGTCACCTTGTCGGGCACGATCACGCGGACGAGTCGCGGCCGCTCGCCGACACCGCCCTGGATGTCGCAGAGGCCCGACATGCCCTGGATGAGCGGGTCGTAGACGCGCTTGTGGGCGTAGGGGCCGTCTTCGCCGAAGCCGCAGATCGACACGTAGACGAGCCGCGGGTTGATGGCGCGCAGCTCGTCGGCGCCGATCCCCATGCGCTCGGCCCGGCCGGGCCGGCTGTTCTGGATGAAGACGTCCGCTCCGACGACGAGCTTCTTCAGGGCGGCGAGCGCCTCATCCAGCTTGAGGTCGAGGACGACCGACCGCTTCGAGCGGTTGGTGGTGACGAAGGTCGGCGACAGCCCCGAGATGCCGCCCATGTGCCTGAGGATGTCGCCGCCCGGCGGCTCGACCTTGATGACGTCGGCGCCCTGGTCGGCGAGGATGCGCGTGGCGAGCGGCCCGGAGATGACCTGTGTCGCATCGATGATGCGAAAGCCGTCGAGTGCACCCGGCATGTCGGCCCTCCTGGCACCGGCTTGGTTGCCGGCCTCTCAGGATAGCGCGCGGTCGGCCTCGGCCGGGTCGACCCCGATGCGCTCGTAGAACCACGCGAGGACCGAGTGCGCGAGCTCCGTCTTCGAGCGCCCCCCGCAGTCCACCACGACGTCGGACGCCTCGCGGTACCAGGGATCCCGACGCGCCATGATGGCCTCGAAATCGAGCGAATCCGACAGCGCGGGACGATTCGGGTCGCCGCCGATGCGGGACGCCAGGTAGTCGGCGTCTCGCGCCAGGTAGACGACCAGCGTGTTCTTGCGCAGCGCCTCGACCTTGCGCCGGCTGAACACCTCTTCGCCGCTCGCGTCGAGGTCGACCACTATGCCGCCCCCGCAATCGATCAGCGCGCCGTTCGAGAAGGCCGCCACCTTCTTCACCACTTCGTACTCGTGCTCGCGGAAGCCCGCCCAACCCTCGCGGTCGACGATTTCGGGAATGCTCCGGGCCCCGCACTCGTAGCGGATGAGCGCGTCGATCGAGAAGAGCATGAAGCCGCGGTTGCAGCGCGCGAGCCGCTTCGCGATCGAGCTCTTCCCACACCCGCGCCCGCCGATCAGCGCCAGGTTCTTCGTCAGGTCCGGATGCGGGGTGCGGCCGAGGGCGCCCATTGGCCCAGCATAGTCGATCGGCTTCGGATCGACGGCGGTGTTGCACGCGGCTTGCGGATCCGCGAGCGCCCGGGCCTCGCTCGTGAGGCTGGTCACGCGCCGGCGGCGGAAGATCGACGATGAGCAACGGGTCAGCGGATCACCGGACGAAAGACGAGAAGGGAGCCGGCCAGCAGCCGTGCGGTTCGCCTCGAGACGCAAGATCTATGATCGCACGCGGATCCTCCAGGACGCCGAGCGGGCGCGCACCCGCCGCCAGTGGCGCCGGGCGATCGCCCTCTACCGTCGCGTCCTGGCCGCCGAGCCGCGCAACGCCGATCTCCACCGGCGCGTCGCGCCGCTGCTCGCCCGCACCGGGCAGCACTTCGACGCCTGGCGGTCGTTCGAGCACGCCGCTCGGGCGAACCTCGAGGCCGGCCGCGCCGATCAGGCGTTGGCGATCTACCGCGAGGCCGCGAAGCGCCTGCCGCGAAGCTACGAGGCCTGGCGATCCATCGCCGAGCTCGAGCTGCATCGCCGGCAGCCGGAGCGTGCCCGAGAGGCCCTCCTCGAGGGCGGCGCGCGGATGCGCGGCCGCCGCCGCCGCCCCGAGGCGATCGCCCTGCTGCGTGCGGCGCGCGATCTCGCCCCGCAGGACGCCGGCACGGCGCTCGACCTCGCGCGCCTGCTGGCGCGGTCGCGGCAGCAGTGCGAGGCGCGGGACATGCTCGTCCGCGTCGCCGCCGAGGTCGACGGGCGCGCCCGCCGCCGCGTCTGCGGCCTGCTCTGGCGACTCGACCCGAGCCTGCGTCACGGCTTTGCGTGGATCCGCGCGGCCTGGCAGGCGCGCGGCGACCGTCGCGGCCGTGTGACGCGTCGCGCTCGCGTCGCGTCGTCGCGCTCGTGACGCGACGCGAAGCGAGCGCGCCGCCAAGCGACCGATCGCCGGGCAGGGGTGGCTAAGCGCCGCCCGGCGCGCGCTGCGCCCGGGCGATCTCCTGCCACCGGAAGCCGTCGAGATCCACGGGCGGGCGCTCGTCGCCGCAGCGCGCGCACTTGCGCCTGCGGGCGTCTTCGTTGAACTCCTGGCAGCCGCGGAGGTAACCCTCCTGCGGCAGTTCGTCGGCCAGCGACCAGAGGCGGCGATGCAGCTCGTGCCCGCAGCCTTCGCAGCAGAAGGCCACGCCCTCGAGCTCGGACTCGGGAAGCTTGAAGCGGTGATGGACCGAGACCTCGCCCGGCACGATGCGGTGCGGCATGCCGGCGGGCACGTAGACGACGTCGCCGAGCGCGTAGTCGAACCAGCGCACGCTGCCCTCCGCGAACTCGACGCGCCCCGCGCCGGCCATCGCGACGAGCACCGTGTCGTGCTGGCAGATCAGGTGGAATGGCTGAGGGCGGTCGCTGCGGCCGATGGTCAGCGCGATGTCGAGGTCCTCGGGCAGCAGCGAGCGCTCGTCGTAGGGGCCGGCCTCGGCGGCGAGCGCGTAGCTCCATCCCGTATACGGACCGGCCATCGGGCTCAGGCCTCCGCTTCGCGCTCGCCCACGACGGCGGCGCTCGCGGCGCGCATCGACTGCTCGGCGTGGGCCGCCACCCGTGTCTGCTCGGCGTACTCGGTCCAGCCCCAGTACTCGACCGGGAAGGGCGCATTCTCGTGGCCGCAGTGCCGGCAGGTCAGGTCGGCTTCGCGGGCGTTGTGCTGCTCGGCGGCTGCGCGTCCTTCGACGAGGGTCGGGAAGGGCGCGTGCGGCGGCTGCTCGCCTCGCTTCGCGGGCGTCGCGTCGAAGCCGAAGACCGAGAGCCGGCGCTGGCAACCTTCGCAGAGAAAGCGGTACTCCTCGCGTTGGGAGTCACCGATGACCTGCCGCTGGGTGATCAGGGCCACCGACGTGCTGCCCGGGTCCTCGACGTCTTCGTCTCCGAAGGGAGCGCCGACCGGGTGGAGCTTGGGGCCGACGAAGACCATGCCCGGCGGCGAGCCGAACATCATGATCACCTCGTCGACGGTGTTGAAGTGCTGGAAGCGCCCGTAGCGCCGACCCGGTCCGCCGCGGAAGACCGATACGCAGGGCACGATCGCGCCTTCGTCGAGATAGGGAAAGAGCGGCACGAGGGTGGTGGCCGTCGTCTGCGCGCAGGCGAACACGTTGGCCCGCAGCGGCGGCCGCGCGGGGTCGGGCGGCGGAATCGTGAGGGGTTCGGTCACGTCGGCGGTGTCCCGGCGAGGCAATGGTGAATGGCTACCACACCCGCATGGGGATGGCACCATGACGACGGGCTCGGGCGAGCCGGCCGGGGCGCCGCTCAGGCCGGATCGACGATCGCGCCGCGCTTCGCGAGAGTGTCGCGCAGCGCGTTCACGTCGACCTCGCACGCGTCGATGCCGCTCTGCACGGCCAGTGCGGCCGCGGTCCCGGCCGCTTCGCCGGTCGCCATGCAGGCCGGGATCTCCTTGGTGGCGTGGTGGACGCGGTGGTCGACCGAGATGCAGCGTCCGGCCGCCAGCAGGTTGCGTAGCTCGCGGGGCAGCAGGGCGCCGAACGGGATGTGATAGACGGCGCCGTACTTCGTCCAGTGTCCCGTGATCGCGACGGTGTCGGACGAGGCGCTGTCGACATGCTCGCGCCGCAGCACCTTCCGGCCGACGAGCCGTCGGCTCTCCGTGATGCCGAGCTGGTCGGCGACCTGGCAGAGGTGCGCGTCCTCGAAGCCCGGCATCTCGGCGCGGACGCGCTCGAACTCGGCGAGTACGCGGCGCCGGCACTCGATCTCGGCGTGGGTCAGGTCCTCGGGCGCCGTCGCGTCGATGCGCCCGATCTTCTCGATCGAGCCCCAGGGAAAGAGCACCTTGCCGCGCCCGATGGTCTGGAAGCAGCCGGCGCCGGACGCCATGGCGCGATCGACGTCGACGCCGCCGACGGTGAACCACATCCACGGCAGCACCCTTTCGCTCTCGTGCTCGCAGCCCGCGGCGCTGAAGAGGTCGCCGTCGCCGGTGGTGTCGATCACCGTGTGGGCGCGCACCGCGAAGCGGCCGGCCTTGCTCTGGAACGTGACGGCCGAGACGCGCCCGTCCTCGACGATCGGCTCGCACGCCCATGCGTGGAAGAGCGTGCGCGCGCCGGCGTCGCGGAGCATGTCGTCGAGCACGCCCTTGAGGACGGCGCCGTCGTAGGCAACCGAGTAGCGGACGCGGTGCGGCGCGCTCCCCCACACGAGCCCCCAACGCCGCGACTCGTCGATCCATGCTTCGCGCTCGCTTCCCCACTGCTCGCGCGGAGGATGGAAGGCCGCGCCGCGCGCCACGAGCCGCTCGGTGGCTTCCTGACACAGGCCCGCGATCACCTGACGGCCGCGGCCGTCGTCGAGGGTGAGCAGCAGGATGATCAGCCCGCCCGTGGCGAGCCCGCCGAGGTAGCCGGTTCGCTCGACGAGCAGCACGTCGGCGCCCTCTCGTGCGGCGGCCGCCGCGGCGGCGACGCCCGCCGAGCCCCCGCCGACCACCAGCACGTCCGCCTCGTGACGCACCGGCGTGTCGCGAGCGGGCTCGCTGATGGTCTGCCGAGGGGGCGCGGGGTCGCTCATCGCGAGGCTCCTAAGTTTCGGCGTCGGGGCCGAGATCGATCGGAAGTTCGAGGTGGCGTTGGTAGACGAGGTCGCGGTGCGCGAGCAGCTCGGGCGTCACGGCGGCTTCGATCACCTCGTTCTTCATCCCGTACGCGGCGCGCATCGCCGGCGACATCGGGCAGACGTCCTCGGGAAGCGGATCGACGAGCGCCGCGAACGCCGCCCAGTAGATGTCGAGAGCGGTCAGCGAGTCGCCGATCAGGTACTCGCTGCCGCGCGCCTGCTGGGCGGCGAGTCGCTCCGCGAGCAGCCCGGCGATCTCGGCGCACCGGGCCGGCGCGCGTGCGGCCGCCTGCTCGCTCCACCCGTAACGGGTCGCCATGGCGGTCGCGGAGGCCCGCGCCGGATGCTCCTCGGGAAGGTCCATGACCGGCGCGAACAGCAGCTGCCGCCGGTTCCACCCGAACCCGTCCTCGCCGCACAGCTCGTGGAGCAGGCCGAACAGGGTGGCGCGCAGGCCGGCCTCTTCGGGCACGAGTCGAGGCTCGGGGGCGAGCCGCTCCGCGAGCAGCACCAGGTCGTTCCAGCGATTGCGCGGCGGCTCGTCGTCGTAGACGGCCTGCGGGGCATTCGACTCGCCCGTCCAGGCGACGAGCGCTTCGTTGGCGCGGCCCGGCGCCTGTGCGACGCGTGCGAACGGGATGCCCTTCACGTGGAAGAGGCCCTTGGCGCCCTCGCCCCACGGCCCGGGCACGCCGACCGTGATCACGAGGCGAAGTCCACGGGTCGTGCGCGCCTCGTCGACGTCCAGCCAGCGATCTTCCAACGCGGGTTCCTCCCTGGTCTCGCTCAGTCGCGCATGATGTCGACGGGGTCGCAGTCGAGCCCGCGCGCCAGCAGCCGGAGCGTCGCATACGGGACCGCCTCGTCGCGCTCCTCGATGCCGCGCACCTCGTCGGGCGTGATGGTCTCGCGCAGGCCGGTCGCGACGAAGCTGGCGTCGCCGATCGCCGCGACGAGATCGCGGGCCGACCAACTCCTGTCGTGCCGGCGCCGCCTGACGGAGAGGCCGTCGGGCACGACCAATCGCCGATCGTCGTCGAGGTCCACGCGGGCCCGCCTCCCTGTGATCGCTTTCCGGCGCGGCCGGCCAGTGTAGACTCCGTTCTTCTCTCCGCGCACCCGGCGGCGCGGAGTCGTGCGGAGGCCGGGGTGGGAATCGAGCTTTTCGAGCGTGCCGCCGAGTCGAGGGGGCGCCTGCTGCGCGCCGAGCAGCTCGTCACGGCCGACGGCGACGCCGATCCGCAGCGTGGCGCCGGCTATCTGCTGACGTTCGACGTGGGCCGCATCCTCGTCGCGGCCGATCGCGCCCACCAGCGGCTGCTGTTGCGACACGTCGCCGCCCCCGAGGAGGTGCAGTCGATCAAGCTCGCACCGCTCGACGAGGAGGAGCCCTGGTGGCGGGTGGCGGGCAATACCATCACGCGCGCGTGGCCGGGCGGCGACGGCGAGGGCGCGGCGAGCGGTGCGGGGGCCGTGCGCGAGCTGCGGATGCAGTTTCGCGAGGACGACGAGAGCCCGAAGGTGATCGCACTGCGCTACGAGGACGGGGTGGTCCGGGTCGGCGAAGCGACGGGGAGGTGACGGATGTCCGATGAGCTGGCGCGTCTCGATGCGGTCGGGCAAGCCGAGTGGGTGCGCGAGGGCAGGGTTTCGCCCAGCGAGCTGGTCGACGCCGCGATCGCCCGCCTCGAGCGACTGAACCCCGAGCTGAACGCCGTCATCCACACGAGCCTCGACGCGGCGTCCGCTGCAGCGCGCAGCGCCGACCTGCCGCAGGGGCCGTTTCGCGGTGTGCCGTTCCTCATGAAGGACGTCGGCGGCGAAGAGGCCGGCCGGCCGGTCCACGCCGGACTCGGCTTCGTGAAACGGGCGGGTTACGTGGCCCCGGTCGACAGCTACTTCACGACGAAGCTCGTGCGCGCGGGGCTCGTCTCGCTCGGCCGCACCAACACGCCCGAGCTGGCGTTGCTGCCCACCAGCGAGCCCGTCGCCTACGGGCCGACCCGCAACCCCTGGAACACCGAACACAGCTCGGGCGGATCGAGTGGCGGCGCCTCGGCGGCCGTTGCCGCCGGCATCGTGCCCGCCGCGCACGCGAGCGACGGCGGCGGCTCGATCCGCGGACCGGCGAGCATGTGCGGACTGGTCGGCCTGAAGCCGTCCCGCGGCCGCTGCTCGTTCGGCCCCGGGCTCGGCGAGCGTTGGAGCGGCTTCTCGTGCGAGTTCGTGGTGTCGCGGTCGGTGCGCGACTCGGCGGCGCTGCTCGACGTGGTGGCCGGACCGATGCCCGGCGATCCCTACTTCGCGCCGCCGCCCGCAGAGCCGTTCGCGACCGCGCCGGCGGATCGACGCACGCCCCTGCGCGTCGGCCTGATGAAGTCGGCGCCGCGCGACATCCCGGTGCACGGCGACATGGTGGCCGCCGTCGAGCGTTGCGGCGAGCGGCTGCAGGAGCTCGGCCATCACGTCGAGGTCGCGCATCCCCCGGCGCTCGAAGACCCGGCCACGGTCGGCCACTACGTGACGGTGGTCGGCACCAACGTGGCGCGCGCCCTGCAGTCGTGGGGCGAGAAGGTGGGGATCACGGTCGGCGAGGACGACGTCGAGCCGCTCACCTGGGAGCTCGGCCGCCGCGGTTCGGAGGTCCCGGCCCCGCAGCTGCTCGCGAGCATCGAGTTCGTGCACGGCTTCGGGCGGCGGTTGGCCACCTGGTGGGAGAGCGGCTTCGATCTGCTGGTGACACCCACCCAGGCCGCGCCCCCGGTGCGCATCGGCACGCTCGGCTCGACACGCGAGGAGCCGCTGCGCGGCTTCCTGCTGTCGGCGCCCTACGGGGTGTTCACGCTGCCCTTCAACCTGTCGGGGCAGCCGGCCATCTCGCTGCCCGGCGGCGCCACGCAGGGCGACGACGCTTGGCCGGCCGGCCTGCCCCTCGGCGTGCAGCTCGTGGGGCGCTACGGGGCCGAGCGGCAGCTGCTGCGGGTGGCCGCCGAGCTCGAGGAGGCGGCGCCCTGGGCGGACCGGGTGCCGCCGCACTTCGGATAGGCGCCCGAGCGCGGACGGGCCGGGCCCGGCGAATCGAGGAGGACGACGCGATGACGATGAACGACGAGGGCGGAGCGAAGGGTGGAGCGAAGGGCGGAGCGAGCGACGCGGCGAGAGACGGCGTGAAGGTCGAGAAGTCGGACGCCGAGTGGCGTGCCCAGCTCTCCTCGGACGAGTATCAGGTGACCCGCGAGGCGGGCACCGAGCGACCGTTCAGCGGTCGCTACTGGGACACCAAGACGACCGGCCTCTACCGCTGCGTGTGCTGCCGGACGCCGCTCTTCCGCTCCGAGACCAAGTACGAGTCGGGCTCGGGCTGGCCTTCGTTCTGGCAGCCGGTCGATCCGGACGCCGTGAGCGAGCGCGACGACGATTCGCTCGGCATGCGGCGCACCGAGGTGCTCTGTCGCCGCTGCGACGCCCACCTCGGCCACGTCTTCCCCGACGGTCCGCCGCCGACCGGCAACCGCTACTGCATGAACTCGCTCGCCCTCGAGCTCGAGCCCGACGGCGAGGACGAGGGCGGCGAGTAGCTGCTCCACGACGCCATGAAGACCCTGCTCTGGGACAACGACGGTGTGCTCGTCGACACCGAGCCCCTCTATTTCGAGGCCACCCGCGAAGCGCTCGGGCGGGTCGACGTCGATCTCTCGCTCGAAGGCTATCGGGATCTCAGCCTGACCCAGGGCCGGAGCTGCTTCGACCTGGCGCGCCACGCAGGCGTGCCGGATGACACGATCGACCGCATTCGTCGCGAGCGCGATTCGGCCTACCACGACCGGGTGAGCGCCGGCGTCGAGCTGATCGACGGCGCGCGCGAGACGCTGTCTGCTTTGCACGGCCGGCTGCCGATGGCGATCGTCACGAGCTCGCGTCCCGAGAACCTGCACGCCGCGCATCGGCACCACGGCCTCGACGTCTTCTTCGATCTGGTGGTGGCCTCGGGCGACTACGCTCGCTCCAAGCCGCACCCGGATCCGTACCAGGTGGCGGCGTCGCGCCTCGGCGTAGAGCCCGGGGACTGCGTGGCGGTCGAGGACTCCGAGCGTGGCATGCGTGCCGCGCTGGCCGCGGGCATGCAGTGCTGGGTGATCCCCAACGCCCTCACCTGCCACGGCGACTTCGGCGACGCGCACCGCGTGCTCTCGAGCATCCGGGAGGTCGCGTCGCTGGTCGACCGGGCGGGCGTGACTCGCCGGTCCTGAAGGGCGGCGCCCGGCCGGCGGAATCGGGAGCGGAGCGATGCCGATCGACTGGACGAAGCCGGCGGAGGTGCTCGTCGTTCACGGCGTGCAGACCGGTTCTTCGGCGGACGTGGACTGCGACGCGAAGGTCCGCAGAATCGTCGAGAGGAATCTCGCGTCGAGCCATCTCGAGCGGGAGTTCGGGGTCTCGAGCTACGTCTACGAGGACGTCAACGACGACGCGGTCCGCTTCTACGAGCTGCTCGCGCAGGCGATCCTCAGCGGTCAGCCGCTGGCCGGCGCCGCGCTCGGGACCGCGATCGACCTCGTGGGCGACGTCGTGATCGCTGCCGCGGGCGGCAGCACGGCGGGCCGGATCAGGGAGGGTCTTCGGGCGGGCATCATGGCCGCCTACGAGGCGGGCCGACAGCTGGTCGTGGTCGCGCACAGCCTGGGCACCGTGTACGCGCTCGACGTGGTGAACGGGCTGATCGGCGAGGACGACGTCTTCGTCGGCGACGAGCGCGACAGCTGGCCCGTGCAGGGGCTCGTCACGATGGGATCCCCCCTCGGCCTGGAGATCGACCTGGGGCCGATCGAGATCTTCGAGTCGAGGCGGATCGAGACCCTGCCGGACGCCGAGTTCGAGGTGTTTCCGTGGCACAACTACTTCAACGCCCTCGACCCCGTCGTGAGCGGTCGGGTCTTCGGCGCGCCGGTCGAGGTCAGGGGATCGCGCGGTCCCGTCGAGCGCCGCTACGGGCGTGAAACGGACGCCGCCCGCTGGCTCCTGCAGGGACACCGCATCACGTCGGGCAGGCAGTGGCTGCTCGCGCACACCGCGTACTGGAAGAACCCGAGGATCGGCGGCAAGATCGTCGACCTGCTCTGGGGCTAGCCGGCTGGCGGGCTCGGCGACGGAGCGTTCCACGGCGCCGCCGGTCGGAGTGACGAGACGATGACGAGGCGATGACGAGACGCGCCGCTCCGCTGCTGATCCTGATCAGCGCGCTGCTCTCGGGCTGCATCTCCGCGTACCGATACGAGAGTCGCGGGGTCGTCGAGAGCGCCCGCGGCGAGCGCCGGGGCGCGCTGCTCTACTACTACGAGGACGACGGCCGGCTCTGGTACGGCAAGCCGTACCGCGCCCGCGACTCGGACGCCGACCTGCGGGTCTGCGGCGCGACCGACGCGACCTTCGTCCCCACGTCCGAGAGCGAGCTGCTGCTTGCGTTGAAGAGCCGAGGCGGCGACGAGCGGGTCGCCGGCCTCGCCGCCGAGGGCGGGCTGGTGGCGGTGTCGCCTCCGCGGCGGCTCCGGCCGGGCTCGCCTTGCGGACACCTGCTGGTCGACGGCGAGCGAGCCGGCATCGAGGACCTCGACGAGGGCATGCGCCCGACCCTGGTCATCCTGTGCGCGAACCCTCGGCGGCCCGATCGATACCCGGCCGCCGACGCGTATGTGTTCGGTCCCCTCACCCGCGCCAGGGTCGGGGGCGAGCGGGAGCCCGTCGGCCCCTGCCCGCCTTAGAGCTTCGCGCTCGCTACTGGGTGAGGTGCCCGCAGTCGTCCACGTAGCCGAGCATCCGCAGCTGCTCGCACTCCTCGAAGCTCATGTCGGCCTCGCCGGCGTCGGCGACCGCCTCGCCCTCGGCGGCGCGGCGCTGCAGATCGGCGTGCTGGGTGAGCGTCTCGGCGTCGCCGGCGTGGCGGCCCAGGTCGAGGGGCTTCAGTTCGCCAGGGTCGCGCGCGATGGCAAACATCTCCTGCTCGGGCAGGCCGCGCGGGTTGCCGGAGTTGGCGCCGATCAGCTTCATGTCGTCGGTTCGGATGGCCCAGAGGACGTTGCCCTCGTGGTCCTCCTCGGCGTACAGCTGCCGGTCCTTGGTGGAGCGCGCGCCCACGTTGCTGCGCAGGTCGATGCCCTGCATGGCGGGCGGCACCTCGGCGCCGGCCACTGCGAGCAGGGTCGGCACGACGTCGAGCAGGCGGGCGAGCCCGTCGGTCGCGCCGGACGACGGCCGCTCGACGCCGTTCGCCCACTTGACGAGCAGCGGCACGTGGAGCTGCTCTTCGTAGAGGGTGAGGCCGTGCCAGAAGCCGCCGTGGTCGTGGAACTCCTCGCCGTGGTCCGAGGTCAGCACGATCACGGTGTCGTCGTAGAGGCCGAGGGCGCGGATCCGGTCGAGGAGCTTGCCGATGTTCGCGTCGAGGAACTCGATCTCGCCGTCGTACAGCTCGCGCATCTCGGCGGCGAGCGAGGGGTCGGGGTGCTGGTTCGAGACTCGCGCGATCCCGTAGCCGTCGTAGGGGTGCCGGAAGTAGGGATCGTGGGGGTCCATGTAGTGGAGGAAGAGGAAGAAGCGATCTTCGGCGTGCCGGTCCAGCCAGTCGAAGGCGACTTCGTTGACCGTGGTCGAGTCCTGGTAGAAGTCCGCGGCGCGGATGCCGGGCTTCACCTTGAACCAGACGGCGCGCACGATGTTGTAGAGGATGAGCTTCGACGACGACTCCTCGGCGAGCGCCAGGTAGTCGGGGCCGAGGAACGTGTACTCGTCGTAGCCCTGGTCGAAGCCGAAGCTCTCGGCCAGGTTGATGTTCGAGACGACGCCGCCGGTCGTGTAGCCGCGATCCTGCATCACCTCGGCGATCATCTCGACGTCGGGTGAGAGCACCGAGGGCTTCGCGATCGCGCGGTGCGTGGACGGCAACAGCGACGTCAGCAGTGTCGCCGTCGCGGGCTTGGTCCAGGAGGCGTGCGAGAAGCCCTGGTAGCGGGTGCCGCCGTCCTCGGCGAGCGAGCAGATGTTCGGCGCCGCCAGGCGGCCCCCGTAGCAGGACAGATGGTCGGCGCGCAGGGTGTCCACCGCGACGAGGATGACGTTCGGGTGGCCGCGCAGCGCCGCCGGGACTTCGCCGCGCCCGGCTCCGGGCGCCGGCGCTCCGATGGTGAGCGAGACCACGAAGCCCACCGCCATCACGGCCGCGAGCAGCGCGCCCGCGCCGGCCGGCCGCACCAGAACCCCGGCGCGGCCCGCGAAGACGCGGCGGCCGAACAGGAGGATCAGCAGCGCGAGCGCGCCGAAGCCCGCGAGCACGCCGAGCAGCACCGGCAGCGGCGGCATCTGCTCGAGGTAGACGTCGCGGCGCAGGCGGAAGACCGTGATGGCCAGGCCGAACGGCACCAGCGTCGCGATCAGGCCGAGGGTCGGCACCCAGCTGCGGATCTCGCTCTGATCCATCGGCAGCACGCCGAGCACGGCTCCACCGACCAGCGCCAGGCCGCCGAGCACCACCGCGTAGGCGAGCGGCCCGTACCAGAGCACCTGCGCCTCGGCGCCGAACCCGCCCTGCGCGATCACCAGGCTCTCGACCACGCCGATCACCACGCCGGCCAGGACGCCCGCCGACAGCCCGGCCAGTGCGCCCTGCACGACGCGCGCACCGAGCGGCAGCTCGTGCTTGCGACCGGAGGCCGACTCGGCGGCCTCGCGGCGCGCGCGCTCCTCCTCGGTCTCGAGGGCGACGGCCGCCTTGGCGGACTCCTCGTAGTCGACCTGCTCGCCGTCCACCAGGCAGTAGGCGGGCGTGTAGTCCCTGGGGCGGATCCACCAGAACACGAAGCCCAGCATGGTGGGCGCCTCGGCGGCCCAGAAGCCGAGGGCCGCGGAGACGATCGCCGCGGCCGGGCCGATCAGGCTGCCGAGCAGCACGTACTGGGCGGCCTCGCGGATGCCCTCACCGGCAATCGTGAACGGGCTGAGCACCGTGGCGAAGATCTGGATCGACGACCCGAACGTGACCTGCCAGAAGTCGGCTCCATGCGCGCCGATGGCCAGCGCGGTGAAGTAGTACATGGCCGCGGTGGTGAAGTGCACCAGGAAGCTCATGAAGAGCACCAAGACCATCAGCTGCTTCTTGTCCCGGTAGGCGCCGGCGGCCGTGGTGATGCGGGTGACGATGCCGGTGAGTCGATCCTTGGCGGGGATCGGCAGGTTGGTGAGCAGCCACTGCACGGCGCCCGGGTACCAGAGCACGAGCAGCAGGCCGCCGATCACACCGAGCGCCAGCGGAATGGAGAGCGACGCGAAGAGCAGTGCGTTGTCGCCGAAGATCGAGATGCCGAAGGGCAGCGAGACCAGGAAGGTGAGGAAGACGCCCGAGAAGCCGCAGATCTTCTCGAGGAACTTCGCGGCCGACACCTCCACGGTCTTGCCGCTGAAGCGCGCCGCGTCGTAGAGCGTGTAGCCGTCGAGGCCGGCGGTGCTCGGCAGGAACGTGCCGATCGCGCGGCCGATCAGGAACGACCCGAAGATGTGCCAGAACGGCAGCTCGATGCCCTGGCCGCGCAGCACCAGGATCCAGCGGTACATCGAGGCGAGCATGCCGATCACCTTGATGCCGGTGGCGATCAGCACGAAGGTCCAGAAGGTGGCGGCGTCGATGTTGGCGAGCTGATCGGCGATCAGCCTCCAGGCCACCACTTTGGTGCCGTCCTCCATCGCGATCGGATGGGAGAGCAGCAGCCAGAAGGCGCGCACCGTGAACCAGGCCTTGAGGAAGCTCAGCAGCCGGCCCCGCCAGGGTTCGGGGGCGAGCCGCGAGATCGCGATCGCCGTGACCGCGAGCAGGAAGACCTCGAGAAGGATGAGCATTGGGCGCGTTCTCCACCGTGTTCGGTTCCGGCGGTGGTCCTCGACCCGGCCCCCAGAGCCGGATCCGGTGCCGGATCAACCTCGCGTAACAGGTGTGAAGTGCGCGCGAGGGGCGTGCAGGTTATGGGATTTCTGACGGCGCAGAAAGCCGACGCACGGGAGACGCAACCGGGGCGCAGTAGAGCAGCAAACCACGACCAGGCCCGTGCCTGGCGCCCCTCGGCCGATCAGCGCTCGCCTTCGAGGATGGCCCGGCGCTGCTGCTCGTAGCTGGCCGCGTCGAGCCGGCCTGCGGCGCGCGCCTCCTCGAGGTCGGCCAGACCACGCAGGTCGTCGGCGTCGAGGCCGCGCAGGGCGTCGGGTTGGCTCGGCGCCTCGGCGGCGGCAGCCGGGGCCGAGGCGCTCGCGGCGGCCGCTGCGGCCACGCCTTCGCCCGTGACGGCTGCCGGAGCCGCGCCTGCGCCCGTGACGGCCGCTGG
>CAZETS010000010.1:0-20160 GCA_964515335.1 uncultured Spirochaetaceae bacterium | reverse complement strand
GACGGCTGCCGGAGCCGCGCCTGCGCCCGTGACGGCCGCTGGTGCTGCGCCTGCGCCCGTGACGGCCGCCGGTGCGGCGCCTGCGCCTGAACTGGCCGCCGGTGCCGCCACGTCCGTTGCCGCCCCGCCCGTTGCCGCCGCCTCGGCGGCGGCGCCCTCGCTGCTCGCTGCAGCGGCTCCTGCGCTCGCGTCGCTCTGTTCGGCCGGTTCGGCCGGTGCGGCGATCGGCGCGGCGCCGGTGCGCCGGCCCGCCACGTTCTCCTCGATCGTCTTCCCGCCGAACTCCCGGTTGCGCCAGTCGACCTCCACGCCCTGCCGACCCGCCGTTGCGTACAGCTCGTTGCCGACCGTCGTGAACGGCATCACGAACTCGCCGACGCGCGGCGTGGGCAGCTTGTCGCCGATGCGGTGCTGATCGGTCTTCCAGTCGATGCGCGAGAGCTGCACGACGAGCTGGTCGCCCTCCACCCAGGCCACGAAGCTCGTCAGGTACTTGCGGTTGAAGAAGCCCTTCTGCATCTGCTTGCGCAGGGCGAGTACGACGATCTGCTGATCGGGGCCCGCCTCGGCGAGGCCCGTCGACAGGCCCTCGGCGACATTGGACAGGATCTTGCGCGGGATCGCGTAGCGCCGCTCGCGAATCGCCGACTTCTCGGAAGGCCGCAGATCGATCTGGATGCCGCCGAGGATCGCCTGCAGGCGCGCCGCCGAGATCTCGACCGGCTGCGCGTAGCCCCGCGGAAGCGTCTTGAAACCGAACGCCGGCTTCTCGCTGCGGAGCATGACCTCGAGGTCGTAGGTGTTGACCACGGTCTGGTTGACGGAGCGCGTCGCGCAGGCCGGTAGGGCCAGGGCGACGAGGAGAGTGAGAGCGAGGGCGCGCATCGCGGGGCAGGATAGCAGCCCGCCCGCCTCACGTGAGCGCGAGCGCCACCTGTCGTACGACCCACGCTCCCACCCAGGCCAGCACCAGCAGATAGCCGAACGCGAACGCCGGCCAGCGCCACGAGTTGGTCTCGCGGGCCATCGTGGCGATCGTCGAAGTGCACTGCAGGGCGAACACGAAGAAGACGAGCAGCGCCGCGACGGTGGGCGGGTCGAAGAGCGGCTCGCCGGTGTCCGGGCGGACGTCGGCGCGGATCGCGGCGCGAAGCGAAGCGTCCGGATCGCTCGTCGCGTAGATCTGCGCGAGCGTGGCCACGATGACCTCGCGGGCCGCCAGGCTCGCGAGCAGGCCGACGCCGATCTTCCAGTCGAAGCCGAGCGGCTCGATGAGCGGCTCGATCGCCTTGCCGGCGCGGCCCGCCGCGCTGTGCTCGAGCCGGTAGCTGGCCGCCTGGCCGTCGCTGAGGCCGGGCGGCGGGGTCGCCTGCGGGAAGGTGAGCAGCACCCACAGCACGATCGAGGCCAATAGGATGATGGTGCCGGCCCGCTTGAGGAACGCCGATGCGCTGCCCCACACCTGCGAGAGCCAGAGTCTGGCGCCCGGCATGCGGTACGAGGGCAGCTCGAGGACGAACGGCATCGGCTCCCCGGTGAGCACCGTCCTGCGCAGCACGAAGGCCGCCAGGGTGGCGACGACCGGCGCCGCGACGTACAGCGCCAGCATGACGAGACCCTGCAGGCCGATCGGACCGAGCACGTCGCGCGCCGGCACGAAGGCCGCGATCAGAAGCGTGTAGACCGGCAGGCGCGCCGAGCAGGTCATCAGCGGCGCCACCAGGATGGTCACCAGCCGATCGCGCGGTGACGGCACCGTGCGCGTCGCCATGATGCCCGGTACCGCGCACGCGTACGACGAGAGCAGCGCCACGAACGCGCGTCCTTCGAGGCCGATCCGCGCCATCGCGCGATCCACCACGAAGGCGGCCCTGGCCATGTAGCCGACGTCTTCCAGCAGGTACAGCAAGGAGAAGAGCAGCACGATCTGGGGCAGGAAGACCACCACCGAACCGACGCCGGCGATCAGGCCGTCGGCCACGAAGTCGGCCAGGGCGCCGGCCGGGAGCGCGGCGCGCGCGAACTCCGCCAGGGTCGTGACGGCGACGTCGATCGCGTCCATGGCGGGCGTCGCCCAGGCGAAGATCAGCTGGAAGAAGGTGAGCATCACCCCCGCGAAGAGCAGCACGCCCCAGACCGGGTGCAGGACGATGCGGTCGATCCGGTCCGTCGGGCGATGGGGCCCCGGCCGCGTGCGTACGACGTGCTCGCAGATCGACTCGGCCCACGCGGCCCGCTCGAGCCGGTCTTCGGGCGGCGGGACCGGCGGATCGCGCCAGGTCTCCGGGTGGGCGAGCAGCGTACGCAGCGTGTCGAGGCCGATTCCGCGGTGTCCGACCACCGGCACCACCGGGATGCCGAGCGCATCCGAGAGCCGCTCGAGGTCGAGCTCGCCACCGCGGGCCCGCAGCTCGTCGACCATCGTGACCACCAGGCAGGCCGGCAGGCGGCCCCCCAGCACCTGGCCGACGAGCAGCATCGACCGCTCGAGCGAGCAGGCGTCGGCGACGATCACGACGGCATCCGGCGCGGGGGTGTCGGCGATCTCGCCGGCGAGCACCCGGCCCACCACCGCCTCGTCGGGGCTGACCGGGTCGAGCGAGTACGTACCGGGCAGGTCGATCATCACGACGTCGCGGTGGTCGAGCTGCAGCCGCGCTTCGCGGCGCTCGACGGTGACGCCCGGGTAGTTGCCCACCTTGGCGCGCATTCCGGTCAGCGCATTGAAGACGGTCGTTTTGCCCGAGTTCGGGCTGCCGATCAGGCCGAGCCGCAGCGGCGAGGTGATTCGGTCGAGGGGTGCGGCTTCCATCAACGGGGGCTCGCGGGGCGGGGGCCGCTAGGAGCGATCGGGCTGGCCGGCCGGGGCAGCCTCGACGCGCACCCGGACGTGGCGTGCATCGTCGCGCCGCAGGCACAGCCGGTAGCCGCGCAGCTCGTAGAGGGAGGGGTCGCCGAGCGGCGCCCGGCGCAGCGCGCGCACGCGGGTGCGGGGCAGCAGGCCCAGGTCGAGCAGGCGGCGCCCGCTCGTGTCCTCGAGGTCGACGCCGATCACCACGCCCTCGGCGCCCGGCGCCAGGTCGGCGAGGCGGGCGTCGGTGCCGCAAGCGGGCGAATTGAAATCGCTTTTCATTTGTGGGGAGCCTAGCGGTCCGGAAGGGGAATTCCAACGCGAGTCGGGCGACGGCCCGCGTTGACACCCCGGGGGACAGCGGCTAGCTTGGCTCTGATTCCGGGCCCAGCCGTGCCGCCCGAGCGCCGCCCGGGTCCTTCGGCCGCACGGTCCGCTGAGGGGAGCCGCCGGGAATGGCCGACTACGCCGGCATTTTCGCGATGCTCGCCACGGGGGTGCTCGTCCTGGCGGCGCTCTTCATGCTGGAGCGGCGGCTGGTGGCGCGCTCCCGCCGGCAGGGCGCGCAAGCTCGGGCCGGCCGCGCGGCCGCTGCGCGCGAGACGTCTGAGCGGGACGACCGCTCGGGATCCCGCACCCGCCTTCGCGTCGGCTTCCTCTTCGGCGCGCTCGTCTTCCTGGTCGTCGAGGTGGCCCTGGTCGCGCTCGTCCCGTGGGCGTTGGCGGCGCGCGGGCTCGGCGGCGGCGCCTGGCTGGGCTTCGCGGCGCTCCTGCTGCCCGGCGTGATCGGCCTGCTGCACGCGGCCTCGCGAGGCGCCCTCGAGTGGTGAGCGACTTGCCCCGGCTCTGCCACCCCGGTCGGCTGACCGCGCACTGCGGTGGGTCGGCCGCCCCCGAAGGCGCTCCGTGGGCGGGTGCGCGGCGTGCGTTCCTCGAGCTCGACCCCGAGGCCGTGACGGCGCTCGTCGACGAGTCGGCCCTGCAGGTCCGCGGCCGCTGGTCGAGTCGCGTGGCCGACGAGTGGCGCGCTCTGTCGTCCGCGGGTGCAAGGCCTGGCGCCGTGGTGTGCCACGGCGGACTCGTCGGTCCCGGCTCGGCGGCCGATCGCCTGCTGGTCGAGCGTGCTCCCGAGCTGGTGCTGGCCGGCGTGCTGACGGCGGCGCGCGCGATCGGGGCGTCGCTCGCCCACGTGTGTCTGGCAGAGGACCACGCCGCGGGTGCTGGCGCCATGACGGCCGCCCTCGAAGCGGCGCGTGCGGCGGGCCACGTTGGCGACGCTGCCTTCGGGAGCGGCGAGGCCGTCGCGGTCGAGCTCGCGCAGCCGCCGGCGTTCACGCCGTGCGGGGGCGGCACGGCGCTTCTCGAGGTGCTGGCCGGCCGTGTGGCGCGCCCGCGTCCGCGCCCGCCGTTGCCCTCGGCACGGGGCCTTGGCGGCACGCCCACCTGGATCGCCGATGCGGAGACCTGCGCGCAGCTCGCTCTCACCGTCGCGAACGGGGCCGATTGGCTGCTCGCCCAGGGCGAGCCGGACGCGCCCGGTACCGCGATCTTCGAGGTGAGGGGGCACGTCGAGCGTCCGGGTCTCTACGAGCTGCCGCTCGGTACGCGTCTGAGCGCGCTCGTATTCGAGCACGCCGGCGGCGTCGCCGGAGGGCGCAAGGTGGGCGCGGTGCTGCCGGGCGGGCTGTCGGCGGGAGCGCTCTCGCCGGGCGGTCTCGACGTGCCGCTCACGGATGCTGCGTTGCGCGAGCAGGGCAGCGCGCTCGGTCGCGGTGAGGTGGTGGTCGTGGACGACGCCCACTGCCTGGTGGGCACGGCCCTCTCGATCGGCGCGCGCTTCCGGGAGCTCGCTTGCGGGCACGCGGTGCACTGCCGCGAGGGCGCGCTGCTGGTGCGCGAAATCCTCGGCCGCGTGCTGGCGGGCCGGGCCGGCCAGGCCGACCTCGTCCTGCTGCACGAGCTTTGCGACGAGATGCTGTCGGACACCCACTGCGGCCTCGCGGACGGCGTCGCGCCGTCGGTCCGCTCGCTCGCGCTGCTGTTTCGCGACGACTTCGAGTCGCACGTGCTCGGCGAGGGCTGCGGCCGGGCGGGTGAGGTGCGCCTCTCGTGAGCGCCGGAGCCGACCCGCACGGAGTGACGATCACCGTCGACGGTGTTCCGCTCGAGGCCGTCGAGGGCTCGACCGTCATGGAGTGCCTCGACCGGGCCGGCTGGCTCGGCGAGCGGCCGCGCGTGCCGTCGCTCTGCTGGCATCCGGCGCTGGCCGTGAGCGGCTCGTGTCGGCTGTGTCGCGTCGAGGTGGAGGGCGAGCCCGGGCTGGTGGCCGCCTGCACGTGGCCGGTTCGCGAGGGCATGGTGGTGCGCACGGCGAGCGAGCGGGTGCGCGGCGCGCGCCGCGCCGTCCTCGAGCTGTTCCTGGCCCGGCATCCCGACGAGTGCCCGGTGTGCGATCGCAACGGCGACTGCGATCTGCAGAGCCACGTCTTCGAGCACGGCCCGCAGCACACGCGCGTCGCGGTCGCGCCCTCCGAGCGCGAGCGCCGCGTCGATCTGGGCTCGGGCCTATCGCTCGACCGGGCCCGCTGCGTGCTCTGCGAGCGTTGCGTGAGCTTCTGCGCGGACGTGACCGGCGGGCGCGAGCTCACCTTCAGCGGCGCCGGCGAGGGGCTCGCCGTGACGCTCGCCGACGGCAGTCGGGTCGACGGCGCCTACGCGCAGAACCTGGTCGAGCTGTGCCCGGTGGGCGCCATCACGCGGCCCAAGCAGCGTCCGCCCGAGCGGCCGTGGGCGATCGCGACGACCCCCGGCCTCTGCGGCGGCTGCGCGCGCGGCTGCAACGTCGCGGTCGAGACCGCCGGTGACCGCGTGCTGCGCTACCGGCCCCGGCGCAACGACGCGGTCAACCGCAGCTGGCTGTGCGACGCCGGCCGGCTCGGGGCGGGCGACGCCGAGCGGCCCGATCGCATCCGCCGGGCAGGGCTGCGCGACGAGCGCGGCCGGCTCGTCGACGTGTCGCTCGACGAGGCGATCGAGGAGGCCGCCGGCCGCATCGCCGAGCTCGTCGACGCGAAGGGCCCGGGTGTGCTGGCAGGCGTGGCATCGGCGCACGCCACCAACGAGGACCTCTTCGTGTTTCGCCGCCTCCTCGAGGCGATCGGCACCGACCACGCCGCCGTCGCCGTGCCGACGGGCGAGGGGGATGCGTTGCTGATCCGGCCCGAGAAGGCCGCGAACGCGCGCGGCGCCGAGCTGCTCGGCTTCGAGTCACCGGGTGGCCTGCTCGATCGCCTGCGCGGCGGCGGCCTCGATGCCCTGATCGCGATGGGCCACGACCTGCTCGCCGACGACCTGCTCGCCGATCCGGGTGCGCTCGACCGGCTCGACACGTTGATCGTGATCGACACGGCGCCGTCCGCGATGCTGCGGTATGCGCACGTGGTGATCCCTGCCCTGCACCTGCTCGAGAAGCACGGCACCCTGACGAACGCCGAGGGTCGCGTACAGCGCGTGCGTCCGGCGCGCGAGCCCGACTTTCCGGCCGTCTCGGAGGGCGCCGCCGCGTCGGCGCTCGGCGAGCTGCTCGACCTCGGCGGCTTCGCGGCGCGCTGGGACCCGCCGGCCGTGTCGCGGGAGATGGCGGCGAACATTCCGGCGTTCGCGGGCTGCGATCTCGAGGGCGTGGGCGACGCCGGCCGGCCGATCGCCGCGGAGGGCCGGCGGTCGTGATCACCCTGCTGCTCGCCGCGCTGTTGCTGACCGCTCTGATCGTCGGTGTGATGGCGCCGGCGCTCGCCTGGCTGGACGCGCGCGAGCGCGAGATCGCCAGCGGCGAGACACGACCGGTGCGCGATCCGGCGCTCGGCCCCGAGCTCGAGCGCGTGCTCGCGCCGTTCACCGACGCCGCCGCTGCGCTCGCCCGGGCCGAGCGGATCGACCCGGCGGCCGCCCCGGTCGGGTCGCGTCTCGCTTCGCTGGTCGGCTGGCTGGCCGTGGCGGCGCTGTTCGCGGTGATTCCGTTCGCCGGTCGCTACGCGATCGTGCACGGCGAGGTGACGCTGGCCCTGGCCGATCCGGAGTGGGGCCTCTCGCTCGCGCTCGTCGCGCCTTCGCTCGCGATCCTGGGCGTCGCGTTGGCGGGCGTGTCCGCGGGCGGTCCCGAGGCCCTGCTCGGCGGTGTGCGGGCCGCCACGCAGGGCGCCGCGTCGCTGCTCGCCTTGGCGGCGTCGCTGCTGCCGATGCTCGTCCTCTACGGAACGCTCCGGCCGATCGAGGCCGGCCTGTGGCAGGACGCGGTGATTCCGTTCGGGCGCGTCCTCGACGTCGTCGGTGTGCGGGCGCCGGCGTGGCTGCCGGCCGGCGCCGGCCTGCCGGCCTGGGGCGCACTCCTCAATCCCCCCGCCCTCGTCTGCTTCTTCGTCGCGTCCATGATGCTCGTCGCGAAGCCGCCCTTCGACGGGCCCTTCGGGCGCGACCTGACGGGCGGCGTCTCGACGGCCGTGTCGGGCGCCCGCGCAGCGATCCTCGATCTGACCGGCCGGGCCTGGACGCTCGCCTTCGGCTGCCTGACCGTGCTGCTCTTCCTGGGCGGCTGGTCGCTGCCCTGGATCCCCCAGGCCACGTTGACGAGCTGGATCGAGCCCCATCTCGGTGCGGGCTTCGCGGCCGGCGTCGCCGCGGCCGTTCATCTCGCGAGCTTCCTGGTGAAGCTTGCCCTGGTGGTGCGCGTGCAGGTGTGGCTGCGCTGGTCGCTGCCGGCCTGGCGTGACGATCAGGTGCGCGCGCTCTGTTTGCGCGGTCTGGTGCCGATCGCCTTGCTGGACGTGCTCGTGACGCTCGCCGTGCTGGCGGCGCTCGGGGAGGGGGCGTCGTGAGCGCGGAAGACCTCGCGTTCTACACCGCGGCGCTGCTCGCGCTGGGAGGCGGCCTGATCGTTGTCGCGGCCCGTCGCACGCCGATCGCCAATGCGACCGGCCTGGTCGTGTCGATGACAGGCGTGGCCGGCGCTTGTGCGCTGGCCGGCGCGCCGCTGATCGGCGCGTCGTTGCTGATCGTCGCCGCGGGGGTCGCGGTGACCGTGCTGCTCTTCGCCCTCGAGTGGGTGGGCACCGGGCGCGACGCGTTGGCGGCGCCGGCCGCCGGGCGCCTGGTGGTCCGGGCGTTCGCGGTGACGGTCGTGCTGGGGCTCGCGTTCCGGGCCATGCAGGACGTGCCGGTCGGCTGGGCGGCGGGCCCCTTCGCGGCGCCGGAGCCGGGGCCGCCGGCGCTGGCATCGGAGGCGCTCGGTGCACGGCTCTACGGAGGGGATCCGTTGGTGGTCGGTGTGTGTGGGCTGCTGCTGCTGGTGGCTCTGCTGGCGGGTGTGACGCTCGCCGCGCGGCGGGACGCGTGATGGAGACGGCGCTGCTGGGTCGCCTGGTGGGTCTCGCGACCGCGCTGTTCGTGATCGGCGCGCTCGGCGTGCTCTGGCGCCGCAACCTGCTGATCGGTCTGCTGTCGCTGCAGCTCATGCTCGCGGCGGGCCAGCTCGCGTTCGTGGCTTTCGGCCGAGGCTGGTCCGAGCGGGCAGCCGTGGCCGGCGCCGAGGCCGACGGTCAGGCCTTCGCGCTCGTTGCCCTGATCGTGGCCGTGGTGCAGCTCGCCGTCGGGCTCGCCATCGTGCTGGCGTTCGTGCGCAATCGCGACTCGCTCGACGTCGAGGCAGCCTCGACGTTGAGGTGGTGAGGGCGGGATGACCGAAGGCGTCACCGACAGCTGGGTGCGCTTGATTCCGGCCCTGCCGCTGCTCGGCGCCGTGGTGCACGGCGTGATGATCGGGCTGTTCCGGCGCAGCCTCTCGTCGCGCGCGGCGGCCTTCGTGACGCTGGCCTCGGTGGGAGCCGCGTTCCTCTTCGTGCTGCTGACCTTCGCCGAGCTGCTCGGCCGGCCGGGCGGCGCTGCGGTGATCGATCGGGTCGGCACCTGGATCGGCGCGGGCGTCGGTCCCCGCGCGCTCGTCGTCGACTGGGCGCTGCGCTTCGATCCGCTCGCCGCCGTGATGTGCCTGCTGGTGAGTGGCGGCGGTCTGCTGGCGCTCGTCTACGCGGGCGGGGTGCTGCACCAGGACACGCGCGACGACCGCGGCGAGCAACGCTTTTTCGCGTTGGCGGGCCTGGCGCTCTCCGCCATGCTGCTTTTGGTGCTCGCCGACGATGCCGTGCTGCTCGTAGCGGCGTGGTCGGTGCTCGGCGTCGCGACCTGGTGGCTGCTCGGCTTCTGGTACGGCGACGACGCCCACGCGCGCCCGGCGATGCTGGCCTTCGTGGTGGGCCGGGTCGGCGACGCGGCCCTGCTCGGCGCGTTCGCGATGATCTTCCAGGCGCTCGCCGAGCACGGCGGCATTCCGGCGGGTCTGCAGGGCCTGCGCGCCGCGCAGCCCGTGCTCGCGACGCTCGTCGTGGCCTGGCCCGAGGTGCTCGGCGGCGGCGCGGTGCCGCTGGCCGAGGTCGCCAGCGGGCTGGTGCTGCTCGCCATGGTCACCAAGGCCGCGCAGCTTCCGCTCTCGGGCTGGCTCGCCGAGGCCGTCGAGGCACCGACACCGGCGCTCGTGCTCGTCCACACCGTGCTGACCGTGGCGGCGCCGGTCTACGTGGGCGCACGGCTGGCCTTCCTGTTCGGCGCCGCGCCGATCGCGACCGCCACCGCGGCCTGGATCGGCGCAACGACGGCGCTGGTGGGCGCCTGGGTGGCGTGTGCGCAGGTCGACGTCTACCGGTTGCTGGCCTGGTCGACGGCGAGCCAGCTCGGCTACGCGCTGGTCGCCCTGGCGGCGGCGGCCGAGAGCGCCGCGATCTTCCAGCTGCTCGCCCACGCACTCCACAAGGGGCTGCTCTTCATGGCGATGGGCGCCGCCGTGGCGGCGATCGGCGGCGAGCGCGACATCCGCCTGATGGGAAACCTGGGCAACCGGCTCTGGCGCACGCGCATCGACACCTGGGTGGCGGCGTTGTCGATCGGCGGTGCGCTCCCCTTGACCGCGGGCTTCTTCGCGCTTCAGCAGGTGGTGGTCGCCGCGGGGGCCGGCCGGGCCATTCCGGGTCAGGCCGCACTCACCTGGGTGGTGCTGCTCGCCGTCTCGCTCACGGCCTTCGGGATCGTGCGACTGATTCACGAGACCTTCTACGGCGACACGCGCATCCCGGCGAGCGTTCGCTGGGAGGACATCGAGGATCCGGGGCGGCCGGTGGTCTGGTCGATGGGCGTTATGGCGATGGCCGCCGTCGCCGGCGCGTTGATCAGCATGCCGCAGATCTGGGCCGACCTGCTCTTCACCGACGTCGAGAACGCGAACAGCCTGCGTCACTTCCTCGCAGAGGCGCCGGCCGACGCGGAGGTGGGGGAGACGGCCGCTGTCCCGAGCGAGGGGGTCGACCCGGCGCTTCGCTGGCTGCTCGCCGGTCGTGCCGTCTCGATGGCCCTGCTCGGCGCGCTGCCGGCTACGTGGCTGTACGTCTATCGCCGCAGCTGGCTCGACGCCGCTGCGGGGCGGCTTCGCTGGCTGCACCGCGCACTGCTCGCCGGCTTCGGGCTCGGGCCGGCGCTCGGGCGGCTCGTGGGCACGCCGTCGCTCTGGCTCGCGGAGCGCGTGCTGGCGCGGCGCGTCGAGGTCGCGCTGATCGAGGGGGTGACGCTGCGCGGGAGTGCGAGCGCGGTGCAGCGCATCGCGAACGCCTGGGTGCGGCGCCTTCAGTCGGGCAGCGCGCTGCAGTACGCGGCGACCGCCGCGGTTGCGACGGTGGCGGCGATCCTGCTGCTCTCGAGAGCGGGGCGCGGGTAGAGGACCGATGCCGGCCTTCGTCGACGACCATGTGCTCCGCATCGTGATCGGGCTGCCGGCCGCGACCGCGCTGCTGCTGCTCGGCGTGAACGCGCTCGTCGTCGCCCTGCTGCCGTTTCGCGGGCTGCCGGATCGTGTCTGGGGCGCGGCGGGGATCGCCGCGAGCGGCCTGACCTTCGCGCTGGCCGTCCGCTCCGTGCTGCTGGCGTTCGACCCCGAGCAGATCGGTCACCAACTCGTCGAGCACGTACCGTGGATTCCGTCGGTCGGCGTGAGCTGGTTCGTCGGAGTCGACGGCATCAGTCTCTTCCTCGTGCTGCTCACCACGGGGCTCGTGCCGCTCACGCTGATCACCGCCTGGCATCAGATCGACCGCGCGTTGCGCAGCTTCGTGTTCTGCGTGCTGGTGCTCGAGACGGGCCTGCTCGGCGTCTTCCTCGCCCTCGACGCCGCCCTGTTCTTCGTGTCGTGGCAGCTGACCCTGCTGCCGGTCTTCCTGCTGATCGGAATCTGGGGGGGCTCGCGGCGCGTGCGTGCCGCCATGCGCTTCATGGTGGTGTGGGGCCTCTCGTCCGCGTTGCTGCTGTTGGCGCTGCTCGCCGTGTCGGACGGTGGTGGCTTCGCGCTGGTGACGCCGCCGGGCGGCACGGCGCCCGGTCTGCTCGATTCGGCGACGCTTGCCGGTGGCAGCGCCGCGTTCGGGTTCGTCGACCAGGCTTGGCTGTTCGTGGCCCTGCTCGCGGCGTTCGGGCTGACGGTTCCGATCGTGCCGCTCCACGGCTGGCTGCTCGACGCCGAGAGCGAGGCCCCGATGGCGGCCGCTGCCCTGCTCACGGCGGTGGGGTTCAAGGTGGGCGCGTACGGCCTGCTGCGTCTGGTGCTGCCGCTCTGTCCGGACGTGGTCGACGAGTGGGGGGCGCCGCTCTTGGCCCTCTCGCTCGTGACCATCGTCTACGGATCTCTGCTCGCGGCCGCGCAGGCCGACCTGCGCCGCCTCGTGGCGTGGTGGACGGTCGCGCAGCTCGGCTTCGTGCTGCTCGGCATTTTCAGCCTGCAGGTCCACGGGCTGGTCGGCGTCGTCGTCGCGATGCTGAGTCACGGCCTCACCGCGTCGGCGCTGCTGGTGCTGGTGGGGGCGATCGCGGATCGTCGGGGCACGGTCGAGATCTCGGCGTTCGGCGGCCTTGCGCGTCCCATGCCGGTGTTCGCCGCCCTGTTCGGGCTGGCGATGCTGAGCGCGATGGGGACGCCTGCGCTCGCGGGTTTCGTCGGCGACTTGCTGATCGTGCTCGCGGGCTTCGGGATCGCTGCGTCGGTGGGGATCGCGGCGCTCGTCGGCTGGGTGCTCGGCGCCGCAACGCTCGCTTGGGTGTATCGGCGGGTCGCGCTCGGCCCGGTCGCCAACCCCGAGAACCGCGGCCTGATCGACCTCGGTTGGCGCGAGCGCGGCATCCTGCTGGCGCTGCTCGTGCCGCTGCTGTGGATCGGCGTGCACCCGAACCCGGTGCTGCGACGCGTCGAGCCCTCGGTGCTGGAGTGGATGCGTCTGATCGACGAGCGGCGCGTCGAGGTGCCGACGCCGATCGAGGGCGCGGCGCCGGGTGAACCGATGCGCGGCGGCGAGGCGGGCGGGCGCGCCTTCGGGGCGCGGGAAGCCTCCGCGGAGCGCGACGCGTGAGCGAGACGGCGGACTGGATGGCAGCCGTGCCCGCGATGGCCGCGGCGGGCGGTGCGCTGCTGATCCTCGCCCTGGACGCCGCGGCCGGGCGGACGCGGCTCGACGGCCGGGCGACGCGGCGTCGCGGGCTCGGGTTGGCGCTCTGCGCGACGCTCGCCCTGCTGATCGGTGTGGCGGCGGCGCTTGCGCAGCTCGCCTCGGGCGACCCGCGCGAGGGCGGCCTGCCGGCAGTCACCGTCGTCATCGTCGGTCTCTTCGGCGTGCTCGCGATCTGGCTGTCGAGCACCTACCTGATGGCGCGGCGGCTGCGCGCCGGCGAGTACTTCGTGCTGCTGCTGCTGTCGCTCGCCGGCGCCTTCGTCGCGGTCTCGGCGGACCGCGCGTTGACGCTGTGGGTCGGTCTGGAGCTGATGGCGCTGCCCGCCCACGTGCTGGCGGGCTTCGATCGGGGGCGCCGGCGCAGCAACGAGGCCGCCCTCAAGGCCTTCCTGCTGGGCGCGCTGGCGAGCGCGACGTTGCTCTTCGGTCTCGCGCTGCTCTTCGGGGCGACCGGCCGTCTCGACTACGCGGGCCTGCGTGAGGGGCTCGTCGCGGGACGTGTCCTCGACACGGCGGGGCTCGGGCTGGTGCTGGCGGGTCTGGCCCTGAAGGCGGGGCTCGCGCCGTTCCACCAGTGGGCGCCGGACGTCGACGAAGGCGCTCCGGCGTCGTCGGCGGCTTTCGTCTCGGTGTGCGTGCGCGGGGCGGCGCTGCTGGTGGTGCTGCGCGTGGTCGTCGCCGTGGTGCCGGAAGGCGACGAGGCGACGACTGCGGTGTTCGCTGTACTGGCCGTACTCGGCATCGTGATCGGCAGCCTGATGGCGATCGTGCAGCGCAACGTCAGGCGGTTGATCGCCTGGGCGGGGGTCGCCCACGGCGGCACCATGCTGCTGGCCTTCGTGTGTGGCGACGCGGCCGCCCGCGGCGCGATGCTCTTCTACCTGCTGGCGGTGGGCCTGGCGACCTTCGGCGCGATCGGGGTCGTGCTGACGCTGGCGGGAGGTGGTCGCGAGGTCGAGCGGCTCGAGGACCTCGCCGGCATCGGGCAGGCCCGGCCCGGGCTCGCCGCCCTGATGACGCTCTTCGTGCTCTCGCTCGCCGGCCTGCCGGTGACGGCGGGCTTCTGGGGCAAGTGGCTGCTCGTTCGTGCGCTCGTCGGCACCGGGCACGTCCCGCTTGCGGTCGTGGCGCTGCTCGGCAGCGTGATCGCCCTCTACGCGTACATGCGCGTTCCCGCGATGCTGTACATGCGCGAAGCCCCCGAGCAGGACACGCCGGACGCGTCCACGAGCGAGCTGCTCGTGTTGCTGATCTGCGCGGGGGCGACGCTCTTCCTGGGCGTGATGCCGGATCCCACGCTTCCGGTCGTGGGCTCGGGCCTGCTCGAGCTGCTCGGTCAGGCCTCGGTCAGCCCTTCCTGAGCACCCGTGCGTCGCCGCGCCTGCGCGTGACGTGCAGCTCGTCGAGCAGCTCCATCAAGGGCATCGCGGTGCGCCGGGTGGTGCCGATGAGGGCCTTGTAGGTCTGCGTGTCGAGGGTCTCGTGCTCGGCGAAGTGGGCCACCACGCGTTCGCGGAGCGACTCGACGGCCGCCCGGTCGAACCACAGATCGCCCGGAGCCCGCAGCAGTGTCCCTTCGCGCTCGAGGTGCGCGACGAGATCGCGGAAGCGGTCTTGCGAGAGGCCGAGCGCCTTCGCCCACTCGCGCGGGGCGGGTGGCTCGAGGCCGGCCTGGCCGGCCTCGTCGGTCAGCCGCTCGAGGGCGGCGCGCGTCGCGTCGTCGAGCACCGGGCGGTGCTGAGGGCCCCGCACCCGCTCACCCTCGGTGACGATCCGCCCGCTCGATTCGAGGTCGGCGAGCGCGCGGTTCGCCACATCGGCGGGGACGTTGCCGGGCAGGACGCCGCGCAGTGCCGCGCGCTGCATGCCCGGACGCATGGGCTCGGCGGCGTGGAAGGCGTCGAGGGCGCGCACGAGGGATGCCTCGAGCCGTGACACCGCCTCGCGATCGACGCAGAGGTGGGCGCCCGCCCGCACCACCTCGCCCGCCGACTCGAGGGCGGCGACCCGCTCGGCAATCTCCGAGGCCTCGCGTCCGATCTCGCGGGTGAGTGCGCGATCGTCACAGCCCGTGAAGCCCGCGCGGCGCACACGCTCGCGCACGGCGGTCGTGAGGTCGCCGCCCGCGAGCCGCGATAGCTCCTGGCTCAGCGCGGGATCGCTGCGCCGTCGCCTCGGCGGAGCGATGTCGAGCACGGCGCCTCCGCCGAGTGTGGCGCCGACCGCCGCGTTGCGCACAAAGCCGCGCACGACGAAGCGGTCGCCGGGCAGCAGCGCGAGGGGGGCGCCGTCGACGTGGAGGCGCGCGAAGCCCGCCTCGCCCGCTGCGAACGCGTCCCTTCCGATCGGGGCGAGCCGCGCGCGGCGCTCGGCGGTGCCCACCAGCAGCTCGACCGACGCGATCCCGGCGACGCCGGGCGCATCCGGCAGCCACGTGACCGAGACGTCGGCGGTGTGCGTGGGCGTCAGGGCGCCGGGACGCGTCACCACGTCGCCCCGCGCCAGGTCGGCCACCTCGAGTCCCTGCAGGTTGGCGGCGCAGCGCAGGCCGGGCAGCAGCTCGCGCCGCGACTCGCCGTGGGTCTGCAGGCCGCGCACCTTCGCGGTGAGCCCCCGCGGCCAGACCTCGACGGTGGCTCCCTCGTGGAGCGGTGCGCCGACCAGCGTGCCGGTCACCACCGTCCCGAACCCGCGCATCGCGAAGACACGGTCGACCGCGAGCCGCGGCGGCCCCGCGCGCGCCGTATGGGGTCGTGCCTGCGCGGCGGCCTCGACGATCGCTTCGCGGAGTGCGTCCAGGCCGTCGCCGGTGCGCGACGACACGGGCACGATCGGCGCGCCGGCGAGCGTGGTCGGCGCGAGCAGGTCGCGCGCCTCCTCGCTGGCGAGCTCGATCATCTCCTCGTCGACCAGGTCGCTCTTGGTCAGGGCCACCACCGCGCGCTCGACCCCGAGCAGGTCGCAGATGGCGACGTGCTCGCGGGTCTGCGGCATCACGCTCTCGTCGGCGGCCACCACCAGCAGCACCAGGTCGATGCCGGTCGCGCCCGACACCATGGTGCGCACGAGGCCCTCGTGACCGGGCACGTCGACCACCGAGAGGCGCCCGACGCCGTCGAGGTCGAGCGCCGCGAAGCCGAGCTCGATCGTGATGCCGCGCGCCTTCTCCTCGGGGAGCCGGTCGGTGTCGGTGCCGGTCAGCGCGGCGATCAGCGCCGTCTTGCCGTGATCGATGTGCCCCGCGGTGCCGAGCACGAGCCCGGCGCCGTCCCGGGCCTCGGCCTTGCCGGCGTCCGCCATGGCGCGGCCTCGCGACTCAGGAGGAGCCGATCCGCTCGCGCCCGAGATAGGGGGCGAGCGCCTTCGGGATGGCGATGCTGCCGTCGGCCTGCTGGTGGATCTCGAGCAGTGCCAGGATCGCCCGGGCGTTCGAGATAGCCGTGCCGTTCAACGTGTGCAGCAGCTCGGGCTTCTTCTTGCCTTCGCGCCGGAAGCGGCAGTTCAGGCGGCGGGCCTGGTAGTCGGTGCAGTTGGAGGTGCTCGTGACCTCGCCCCAGCCGCCCCCCTCGCCGCGGCCGGGCATCCAGGCCTCGAGGTCGTACTTGCGATAGGCGGGCGCGCCGAGGTCGCCGCTCGCGACGTCGATCACCTGGTAGGGCAGCTCGAGCGCGTCGAAGATGCGCTCCTCGATGCGACGCAGCGACTCGTGCTGCTGCTCCGAGTCCTCGGGCCGGCAGAACACGAACATCTCGGTCTTGGTGAACTGGTGGACGCGGTAGAGGCCGCGGCTCTCGCGTCCGTGGGCGCCGGCCTCGGTGCGGAAGCAGTGCGAGATGCCGGCCAACCGGATCGGCAGCTCGGCCTCGTCGACGATCTGCCCGGCCAGCATGCCGCCGAGGGTGATCTCGGCGGTGCCCACCAGGCAGAGATCGTGATCGGCGAGCGAGTAGATCTGCGTCTCCTCGCCACGCGGGTTGAAGCCAAGGCTCTGCACGATTTCGGGCTTGGCGACGTCCGGGGTGGCGACCGGCGTGAATCCCTCTTCGAGCAGCACGTCGAGCGCGAAGCGCGTGAGCGCGACGTCGAGCAGCGCGGCCTCGTTCTTCAGGTAGTACCACTTCTGCCCGGCCACCCTGGCGCCGGACTCGAAGTCGAGCAGGTCGTGCTTCTCGGCGAGCGCGAGGTGGTCGAGCGGATCGAAGTCGAAGCGGCGGGGCGTGCCCGGCCGGACGACGCGGTAGTCGTCCTCGCCGCCGACGGGGACGTCGGGGTGGACGAGGTTCGGCAGCACCATCAGGTGTGCGTCGAGGGCTGCGCGCTGCTCTCGCAGCCGCTCCTCGAGGGCGGCCGCCTCCTCCTTGATGGCGCGGCCGGCCTCGACGTGTGCGGCCCGCTCGGCGTCGTCCAGCTTGCGCTTGCCCGACTTCTGATGCTCGTTGCGGCGTTGGTTGACGGCATTCAGCTCGGTGAGCAGGGCGTTGACGCGCTCGTGTTCGGCGATCGCAGCGTCCACGTCGGCCGTCACGCCGCGGTGGCGGCAGCTCAGGGCGATCGCGTCACGCTGCTCGCGGAGCTGTCGCGGATCGAGCATGGCGACGAAGGGAAGCACAGGGGGGTTGCTGCTGCCATCTGGCGGGGGATCCGTGAGCGAGCAGGACGGGCGGAGACACGATTTCGCTACCGGGGGGCGCCGGCGCGAAGGTAGAATCGGGTGGTGCTCGACGCGTATCGCGTGATCGACCTGACCGACGAAGGCGGACTGCTCTGCGGGCAGATCCTCTCGGACCTCGGCGCCGAGGTGATCCACGTGGAGCCACCCGGTGGCTCGACGGCGCGCGCGGTCGGGCCGTTCGTCGACGACGAGCCCCACGCCGAGCGCTCGCTGTTCTGGTGGGCGCATGCGCGCGGTCAGCGGTCGATCGTGCTCGACCTCGAGAGCGAATCCGACCGCCGCGAGCTGCTGCGGCTGGTGGCCGGCGCCGACTTCCTGATCGAGTCGGCGGCGCCCGGCGAACTCGAGCGGCTCGGACTCGATCACGACGCGCTGCTGCGCGAGAACCCGTCGCTCGTTCACGTCTCGATCACGCCGTTCGGCCGGACGGGCCCCAAGGCCGGCTATGTGGGCACCGATCTCACGCAGGTCGCGGCCGGCGGCCAGGCCTTCCTCAGCGGTGATCGCGACCGGCCGCCGCTGCGCGTCTGCGTCCCCCAGGCGCATGCCCACGCCGGCGCCGACGCGGCGGTGGGCGCCCTGATCGCGCACTTCGCTCGCCGGCGAAGCGGCCGCGGACAGCACGTCGACATCTCGCAGCAGCAATCCGTCACGCTGGCCACGATGTTCCGTTCGCTCGACGCCTTCGTCGAAGAGGCGCCCGCGCCTCGCATCTCCGGGGGGGTGATGGTGGGCGGCGTCTGGGTGCCGGCCCGCTATCGCCTGAGTGACGGCTGGGTGGTGCTCGGTCCGATGATCCTGCCGTCCACGGGCCATTTCATGACGCGCCTCATGGAGTGGCTGCACGAAGAGGGCATGTGTCCGCCCGAGCTGCTCGAAGAGACCTGGGGCACCTACGCGTTGCGGCTGATCGGCGGCGAAGTCACCGCCGAGGACTTCGCGCCCGTCGAGGAGCTGCTCGCGGCGTTCTTCGCCGGCCGCAGCAAGCGCGAGATCATGGAGAACGCCGTCAAGCGTCGGCTGCTGATCGCCCCGGTTCTCGGGCTCGACGAGCTGATCGACGGCGAACAGCTGCGCGAGCGCGGCTTCGCGGTGACCCTGGACCACGCTGCGGTCGGGCGCAGCGCCCGCTATCCGGGCCCGTTCGCGCGCTTCGCCCGCACGCCGATCCGCATCGAAGAGCCGCCGCCGACCGTCGACGCCCACGGCGCCGCGATCCGCGCCGAGCCCGCTCGTCGCCCGGCGATCGTCGAGCCGGCCGACCCGGCGGGCGCCGAGGGCGACGGCCCGCTCGCGGGCATCAAGATCCTCGACCTCTTCTGGGTGCTCGCGGGACCGGGCTCGACCCGCATGCTCGCCGACTACGGGGCGACGGTGGTGCACGTCGAGTCGACCCAGAAGCTCGACACGCTGCGGGTGATTCCGCCGTACCGCTTCAACAACCCGCACCCCGAGGGCTCGGCGGCGTTCCAGTGCGCGAACGCCAACAAGCTGGGGATCACCCTCGACGTGCAGCGCCCCGAGAGCCGCGAGCTGCTGCTCGAGCTGGTCGAGTGGGCGGACGTCGTCACCGAATCGTTCGCGCCGGGCGTGCTGGCGGGCGTCGGACTCGACTACGAGTCGCTGCGGCGGGTGAAGCCCGACGTCATCATGATCTCGAGCTGCCTGATGGGGCAGCACGGTCCGTGGCGCGACTTCACGGGCTTCGGAAATCTCGCCGCCAGCGTGACCGGCTTCCAACCGCTGGCGAGCTGGCCCGGTTGCCCGCCGAGCGGCCCGTACGGCGCCTACACTGACTTCATCGGCGTGCGGTACAACGCGGTGTCGATCCTGGCGGCGCTCGAGCATCGCGCGCGCACCGGCGAGGGTCAGTACATCGATCAGTCGCAGGCCGAGGCCGCGGTGCAGTTCCTCGCCCCCGCCTTCCTCGACTACACGGTGAACGGCCGTCTGCGCGATGCCCGCGGCAACGCCGACGACGAGTTGGCGCCCCACGGCGTCTACCGCTGCGCGGGCGACGACCGCTGGGTCGCGATCGCGGTGCGCAGCGACGAAGAGTGGCGTGCGCTGTGCGAGGTGATCGGCCGCCCCGATCTCGCCGGAGAAGATCGCCGCGCTGCGATCGTCGACGAGGCCATCGAGGGATGGACGAGCGACCGCGAACCCGGCCAGGCCGAGTCACTCCTGCAGGCTGCCGGTGTGCCCGCCCACGCGGCGCTCGATACGCCGGGACTCGCGGAGTGCCCGCAGCTCGCCCACCGCGAGCACTGGATCGAGATCGCCTGCGAGATCTACCAGACGACGGCCGTCGAGAGCACTCGCCTGCGCCTCTCGAACGCATCGCCGCGCCGGCCCGAGCGCACGCTCACCTTCGGGCGCGACAACCGCGAGGTGCTCGAGACGCTGCTCGGCAAGTCGCCCGAGGAGATCGCCGCTCTCGCCGAGGCGGGCGTGCTGCTCTGAGGCCCGTCCCGGGTGGGGCGCCTAGTCGAGCCGCGTGGGCTGGCTGCCCGCGAGGCCGATCGTGTCGAGCCCCTCGATGCCGACCTTGTCGCAGATCTCCTCGATCATCTCGAGCTCGGACTCGACGAAGACCTCGTCGGCCTTCGCGACCGCGATGCCGACCTGCACGATGAGCTCGGCGGCGTCGATGTCGTTCGCGCAACGCTCGACGGCGTCGAGCGCGTGCTGCTTGCCCTCCGTGTAGTCGGCCCGCATGCGCTCGACGAAGCGCGTGTAGAGGGTGAGCGCGAGCTCGGCGTCGTAGATCTTCAGCAGCTCGGCGTTGTGGGCGAAGGTCTGGATCATCAGGCTCTCCTCGACGGAGAGCTTCTGGTCGGCCAGCGCCACGAGCGCACCCGTCGCCATCGCCCCTTCGAGCAGATTCTTCTCCTCGAGGTGCACGACCTGCTTCGAGATCCGCGGGCTCAGCGAGCGGGCGTAGTCCGACACGAGCGACCTCCCTGCGCGAGGGCGGTGGGGGTGTCGAGACTAGCAGCCGTCGGCGGCGTTCAGATGGCGCCCGCCGTCTGAACGGCGCGCCG
>CAZETS010000009.1:14787-94307 GCA_964515335.1 uncultured Spirochaetaceae bacterium | reverse complement strand
GATCCCGGAGCCGGGGACGGCGCTGCTGTTCGGTCTGGGACTCGCGGGGCTGTCGACGCGGCGGCGGTCGTGCAGCTGAGGGGGGCGCGTCAGGAGTGATCTACCTCGGACAGCGCACCCGAAGTCTTGCCAGCCGTTTGGGCCTGGCTGGCCGGTTCGCGAGATTCGGCACGAGCCTGCTGGCCACCGGCTTCCTCGCGCTAGGCGCCTGCGAGCAAACGCCAGCCGGCGCGCCGCCTGCGAGCGATGCCCCGGACGGCTCGACACCCGTCACCCAGCCGAATCCTCCGGGCTCTGATCCGAACGGCCCCGCGGCCTGCGCGCCGTACTCCATCGTGGAGGGCCCGGTCGACCTCTTCGAGCGCGTGACTCTCGTCGGTCTGACCACCCCGGAAGAGATCGAGGGTATTCGCATCGCAGGTCGGCAGTCCGACCTCCCGGTCTTTCTGGGGCAGGCCGACGACTCGAGCTTCTTCTTCACGGCGCCGCTCCACCCCGACCTGGCGGGCGAGGCGGGCAAGCTGAAGGTCTGGCTCGATCTGGCCCCGGCGGCCGCGAGCTGCGATCTCGGCACCATCGAGGTATCGGCGCTGCCCCCCAGTGGTCCCAACGAGGCCGAGGAGGTGCTGGCCCTGCTCGAGCAGGCAGCCCGATCCATGTTGGCGAGCTACGGGTTCGTCCCGGAGTCCTTCGAGCCGCTGGCGCCGGGCAACAGCGCCATGGATCTCGCCCTGGCGCGACTTCATCGGGCGCTCTTCGACGAGCAGTCGCCCACGCGAGTCGCCGCCGTTCGGTCGAATCTCGCGGCCCTGTCCGAGCCCGACCGCTCGTTCGTCGGCGCGATCCTGAAGGAGACCCGATTTCGAGAGACCCTGCAGAGCATGATCGCCCTCTACGAGCAGCCGGCGTTCGCGGCGGCGCCGCTCGCGGGATCCTCCAAGGGGGCCCGGTTCCAGTCCGCTCCCATCGCCCAGCAGGCCCAGCAGACACGGAACGTGGAGAGCGCGGGCGATTGCTATCTGGCAAACGTCGCGCCGGAAGTGATTGGAACGGCCGCAGAGTTGAGCGACGCCATGATCCGCGCGAAAGAGGCCGTGGAAGTCACGGCTCGTTGGAAGTCAACGCGTGACTTCTCCTCTGCCATGCTCAATGTCCTGGGCTTCACTCCGGCTGGGCCGGTGGCCAGCGTCGTCTCCCTGCTGGGCGGAGGCGTGATCCTGTACATGGACCTCTCCGAGCGGTACACGGCCACGCTCCTGCCTTCGACGCTCGACGAGGTGCGCTTGCAGGCGAGTGTCAATCCGATCAACGAGGATTACATGGACGAGAGTTCGAGCCTCCCGGTCTGGCAGGCCCATGCCACGGCCTCGAGTCAGGGCGCCGATCTCGAGAAGGATCTCTTCAAGGTCGCCCTCGCCATTGCGGGCGCGGTTCCTGTGTCGAACACCGCCTCGCTGGCGTTGACCGATTTCGGGTACGCGACCAACCACGCCTTCGAGTCGATCCCCGACGATGCCGAGTGCTTCTCGATCCCCGCGCACACCTGGAGCCACATCGACGTCACCGGGCGCGAGTGGTTGGAGGAGGACCCCAGGCTCTCCGGTACGAGTATCGATCTGCAGGCTCCCAACGAGATCGTGCCCGTCGACATCGGCGCCACGAACATCGAGATCGTGCTCTCGCGTGAGAAGTTTCCCTGCGAGCTCTGCCCGGTCGGGAGCCGGAGCGACGACATCGACATCACTGTTCGGGAGAAGCAAGTCGTCTTCAGTCGCTCGGCGTTTCCGATCCCCGACCCCTCCGGCCTGGTGACCGTCACGGGAGCGATCCAGAACTCGAGCCGCCCCGATCTCTGGAGCATCGACTACGACGATCTGGGAGTTCAGCTGGTCGCAGTAGACAGACGGGAAGCCAACTTCTCCGTCACCTTCCAGGGGAGGGGCGATCCGAACGCGTTCCCCGTGCAGGTTCGGGTGAAGAGCGAATCGACCAAGCTCCCGGGGCAGAGCGCGAACCCGTGGTTCGATACGGCGATCGTCCTCGATCAGACGGTGGAGATCGAACACGACGGCGACGACTGCGTGGGAACCGACGAAGCAGTAGGCCTCACCGCCACCGTGATCGGGCTCGCTCCGCAAGATGTCTCGTGGCAGGTATCCACGGGGGCCAGCCTGGTTCCCGTGAGCCCGACCGAAGCCGTGTTCTCCGCCAGCAATCCCGGCATCTACACGATCACGGCGGCTTCCACCACGGACCCGGCTGTCGAGGGGTCCATCGAGATCGCCGTTCAGACGTGCGACTTCGACCTCTACGTCAACAGCCGGGCTCGTGTATCGACCACGAAGAGTGACTCGCACCCCAGCTGCGGCGCGGGAAGCCACCCGGACACGTTCATCGAAGAGGAGCAGCACGGTCTGCCTTGGGGGATCACGTGGGTCGACACCGGGACCTTCAGGAACCCCGAACGCTGGACCGGGGGCGGAAGCTTTGCGGTCGACCTGTTGACGAGCGAGACCATCTCCTCGACCTACGAGATCGGCGGCCAATGCTACACCCCGGTTGCGCTGGCGGAGGGACAGATGGCGGGCGCGCTCTCGAGCCGGGACGGCGGAAGGGTCGTCGACATCGACCTGCAGATGGGCGGACGGCAGAACTGCGCCCCGGTCGCGGGGGGCGTCGAAGACTGCAAGGCCGGAAGCGCCGAGCTCAGCTCCATGATGCACTTCGTCCTGGAGCACGCGGGCTCGGGGACCCAGAGCTACGATTACGCGGTGAATCTGACCTGTACAGCGGATACGGGCGGGGTGCCGGTCCAGATGATCACCTCGGTGGTGATCATGGACTCCTCGGGCGGATGGCAGAACGACCTGGGGCAGCACGTCCTGGACGCCCAGACCCTGGGAGCCCTCTCGAGGGTCGCCTTCCTGCGTTGCGCAGAAGGCCAGCCGCTCTCCGTCCAGGAGACATTCGACTTCATCGACTATCTACCGCCGGGTGCTTCGTCCAATGCTGGGATCGAGCCGTACACGGCCGCGGTCATGGTGTCCTTCAGCGCCCATGCCTCGACGGATCCCGCAAACATGCTCAGGTTCGAAACGATCCACAGCAGCTCGGTGCAGGGAAGCATCTCGCTCCGGCCGGCGACTGCTCCGTGAGCCCGAAGCGCCCCGACCATCGCTGTCCGATTTGTTACGCTGGGTCCCGCTTTTCAACCCCCAGAGATCCAGGAGATTCTTGATCATGCGCGTTCTGATCGCGATCGTACTCGTTGCCACCTTTGGCCTCGGCTGCGCCTCCATTCGGCGGAGTGAAGCCATCAAGACCGAGCGGCTGCTCGCGGCCGCCGGCTTCCAGATGAAGCTCGCCAACACGCCGGAGAAGCTCGCGAAGGTCGAGGCCATGACCCAGCGCAAGCTCCAGCCCCACCAGAAGGACGGCAAGGTCGTCTTCGTCTACGCCGACGCGGAGGAGTGCAAATGCATCTACGTCGGCAGCGAGGAAGCCCAGCAGCGATTCCAGGCTCTCGCCGTCAAGCAGAGGCTCTCCGACCAGGCGCGCGAGACCGCCGAGATGAACCAGGACGCCGCGATGGAGTGGAACGCCTGGGGTCCGTGGGGTCCGTGGTACTGATCTGATCGAGCCGGAATCCCGGAGCCAGACACGCCTCTGGGCTGCGGGTGCGTCAGAAGCCTGCTTCGCAGTTCCAGCGAAGTGCGCGGCTGACGCACCCGTGTGAGGCGAGCCCCCGTCCCCTGGCAGTGCGCCGTTCAGTCGATCCGATGGACGACGTCCAGGTAGAGGTCGCGGAACCAGTTCACTGCTCCAGCGGCCTTCTCCCGAACCCCTGCCTCCGGTCCCCGGTGGTGGTGAAGGCGTTCATCGGGCTGCTCGATCACATCCTGGTATCCCGCGCGGTCCGGATCAGTCGGGGTGTCGTGGATGTGGATCTTCGGGCTCCATTTCGACCACTTGTCCTTGTAGTCGTCGTGTAGAGCGAAGACCGACCCCGCGGCCGCTCTCGTGTCGGGATCGTCCGGGGTCGCGAACGAGATGCCTCCCGACAGGGCTGCGGCAAATGTCGGCGTTTCGACATCGACTCCGTGCCATCCCAGGTGAAGACGCAGTCCGCTGGTGTTCCAGAAGACCGAGTTGGTTCGCACGAGGCGGTCATACGGACGGTCGACCTGGAGCACGATGCCGACAGAGCTCGAGTCTTTCTTCAGGCGATGGCTCAAGAGCGTGCCCACCCTCTCGCCCCGGTAATAGACCGCATCACCGACCTGGAGCCCACCCAACTCGGCGGCTTCCACGAGATAGCGAGTTCCGGGTCCGACCGAGATGGGCGGCACCTTCAGCGCCTCGAACTCCCGGGTCGTCGTCCCGCCCGGCGTTCCTGGAGAGAACGAGACGTAGCTGCCGGAAACGAGTGTCTCCAACCCCGATATCCCCGTCAGCGAGATCCGGGGCTTCGTCACCCAGAAGCGCGCATCGTCGGTCAGGAACGGTTCGAAGACCGGATGCAGCCTGAGCGTCAGCTTGACCCGTGTCAGGTCTTCGGTGAAATCGATCTCCTCGATGACACCCATCTCCATGTCCCGATAGCGCACCGTGGCTTCGTCGGCCGAAAGACCGCTCGCATCTTCCACCAGAACCACCACCTTCGGGCCCAGCTGGGAGACGGTCTTCACCAGCAAACCGATGCCGATCGCCAGGGCAACGATCGGAAACAGCCAGATCGCCGAAATGCGTCCGCGCAGGCGGCTCTGCTGAACCTCTGCGCGGGGCGTGTCCTCGTCCTCAGCCATCGGTTTCCCCCGCTCGGTCCCAGAGCGCGCGTGGGTCGAAGGCGCGCGCCGCAAAAATAGTCAGAACGACGACCGCCGCAAAGCAGTTGGCGCCGGCGCCTGGGACGATGGTTGCGATCGCGCCGAGTTGGACGAGGCCGACGAGGACCGCGGTCATGAACACGTCGATCATCGACCAGCGCCCGATCTGGTCGATCACGCGAAAGAGCCGGGTCTGGGCGGCTCGCCGCGCGGGATTCGGCCGGTGAACCGACCAGGCCAGATAGGAGAGCCCGAAGATCTTCAGCCCCGGGACGAGAAAGCTCGCGAAGAAGACGAGGGCTGCGATCTCCCAGAGACCGCCGGCGATGAGAGACTGCACGCCCTCGAGGATGGTATCGGCCTGTTCGCGACCGAGGAGGTCCAGGCGCATGACCGGCAGGAGATTGGCGGGCAAATAGAGCAGGGCGGCCGCCAGAAGCAGAGCGAGGCTCCTCTGCAGGGCATGCGGCTTTCTCCGGTGCAGCCTCTCTCGACAGCGTGGGCAGCGGCGGGGCTCGGCCTCGTCGCGATCCTCCGGGCCCGACGTTCCGACCCGTAGCCCACAAGCGGGGCAACCCACCGCCGGCCGCCCGGTTCCCTCGAGCGACGAATCCGCCCGGGGCGAGAGTCGATCGATGGTCGCCCAGACGCAGCGCGGATCGATGGACTCCCAGGCCGCCAGACCGACCAGGGCGAGCAGCGCCAGGGCGTAGAAGGCGACGTCGAGGCCCACCGAAGCCAGGTCGCCGAGCTTCACGACGGCGACGAGAACGCCCAGAAGAAAGACCTCCAACATCGCCCAGGGACGGAATTTCGAGATCGTTCGAAACAACCCTGCGGCATACGACGGGCACCGCCCGAGCGTCAGCGGGAGCAGGACGGCGATCAGGCCGCCGAAGACGAAGAGCGGCGCCACGACGACCGTCACGGCGACCAGGGCCGCCAGGCCTTCGAAGCCGGTCTGCCAGAGCTGATCGATTCCGCTCAGCCAACGCGAGTCTGCGCGGCGCCCGCGCAGGGTGAAGTCGAGGAAGGGCATCGCTGCGGCGATCATCAGCAGGATCACGGCCGTCATGGAGAGCGCCAGTGGAACCTGCATGTTCGCGGATCGCCGGATGGCGAGCCGCGAGCCGCAGCGGGCACAAGCGGCCCACTGCCCCCTCTCGAGAGGGGGCTCCTCCTGGACGAGCCCGCAGTCGAAGCACTCGATCACGGATGTGGACCATCCCACACGTGCGGCTCGGAGGCGCTTGCGGCCGTCGAGCCGGGGCCGGGCGAAGGGTTCATCCCGTCGCGCCGGTTCTCGTTGGACCCGGTTACTCCTTCAACTGCTGCACACAGCGCAGTACCTCGGCCTGATAGACCTTTCCGCGCTCGTTCATGAAATCCACTGCGTGCAACAGCGTGGGGACGAACGCGAAGCCGATCTCGTGATCGGGGTGCCACTGAAAGATCGATCCGCCGAAGCCCATCCAGCCGTAGAACCCCTCTCGACCCTCGTTGAAGGCTCGTTCGAAGCGGCTGGCGTTCGTCCCGACCGGAACGAATCGGTTGACGCCGCCCTGGGTGAAGATCGTCGGCGCGAAGCCCATGTCCGCCGCCAGAGGCTCCGCGTGCAGCGCCTCCCAGCCCTCCTTGCTCAGGTATTCCCTGTCGTCGAATCTTCCCCGAGCCGACATCATGGCCGCGATTCTCGCCAACCCCCGGGCCGAACAGTTCGCGGCGGCCGAGGGCGTCTCGCCCATCGCCACGGCGGCCTCGCCGATGAAGTCGACCCGCTTCATCCCCGCGAAAGGAGGAGGCGCATTGCGAACCGTGGCATTCCGCAGCGACCAGATGATGCGCAGCAGCATTGCCACGAGTCTCCGGAACCCGAGCTTGATCTTTCTTCCCAGAGCCCTGGGCTTGAGACTCTGGAGGAACTGGTACGCGACTCCCAGCGGAACCACCTTCGAGATCCTGCGCAAGTCGTGCTTCTCCACGCCGATCAGCGCGTCCGCCTCGAGGGGCCCGCTGATCTCATCGCGCAGGAACTCGCCGACCGTCCTGCCCGACGGGTCGACGCGTCGAAAGAGCTCGTTCACGATCCAGCCGCGCGTGATGCTGTGGTACTCGCGCCGGTTTCCTTCGCCATCGCGAAATCGAGCGTGCTGACGCTCGACGACCTCGCCGACCTTGTTCGTCTTGATGTTCTCGCGAAGCAGGTCGTCCGGATCGAGAGGCGTGTCGAACGCGGCCATCCCGCCTTCGTGGCGCATGAGGTCGGCGACCGTGAGCGCACCCTTTCCGTTCACCTCGAAGCCGGGCCAGAAGTCGGCGATCCTGTCCTTGTAGTCGAGCAGTCCCCGTCCTACCAGAGAGGCGACGGCGATCGTCTCGAGGCTCTTCCCGCTACTGAAGACGTTGACGAGCGAATCCGGCGAGAACTCCGGGTCGCTCGCGGCCGACCGCCACAGATCGACGACCCGGTTTCCCTTGTAGTAGACGCAGAGCTGGGCGCTCTTCTCCGCCATCGTCTGCGTCTCGCGCTCGAAGGCCTGCTTGACGGCCTCGAACCCGGGCGCCACGGCGCCTCCTACCGGATCCCGCTCCTCGATCCTCTCGGTCATGATTTTTCTCCGGTCGGGTTGATTCAGGAGGACATGATCAAACTGGGCGGAGAGAGCCTGGCGCCTTTCGAGCTGTCTCACTCGCGCGGGTCGATGACCCGGTCGTCTCCCGAGGCGACCGGGTCCTGCTCTTTGCCTTCGTCACACATGCCCAGGTCGGACCAGGCGCCTTCCTCGCAGCGCTTCAGGATGCCCCACTGGCACATCTCGTAGCCTTCCGGGTAGATCCGGCTGTCGAACACGCAGCCGCCATCGTCTTCGGCCTGCCCGATGGCGGGCAGAACGAAGAGCACGATCGTTGCGGTGACGAAGGCGAAACGTCCGGCCATTTCGATCCATCCTACCGGTTGTCGTTCGATCCACGAGCGGACGTGGATCGAACGGACGTGGAAGAGCGTACCACGAGCCGGGATCAGGCCATCCCGGCAGGAGGCGGTGCGTTGGCGTTGCTTGCGGCTCGAGTCGCGGGTGCCCGCCGCATCGCTCAGTCGGGTGACTCGCCCTGGACCCTCAGGATCGTCTGCACCTGCGCGTGGATTTCGTCGAGCCGGAACGGCTTCTCGATGAACAGGGTCTGGTCGTCGAACTCGGGCAGTCCCTCGAGCGATTCTCCGAGATATCCGGACATGAAGATGACCCGGGGGTTGCCGAGCTTCTCGCGCAAGCGCTCCACGGTCGCCACGCCGCCCATGCGAGGCATCACCACGTCGGTGAGGATCAGATCCACGGGTTCTTTCCCCGAGCCGTAACGCTCCACCGCGTCGAGACCATCTTGGGCCAGCAGGACGCGAAAGCCCTTTTGCTGCAGGGAGCGATCCAGCAGGCGGCGCAAGGGCGCCTGATCCTCGACCACGAGGATGGTCTTGCCGGAGACCTCCACCGCGGAGGCTTGCGCTCTACCTGGTGGCTTCGGGGCGCCAGTGCCTCTCGGGAGCAGAAGGTCGAAGGTCGTTCCCTTGCCCGGCGCGCTCATCACGTGGATTCTGCCACCGCAGCGGGCGATGGTTCCATGAGCGGTGGCCAGCCCCAGGCCGGTTCCCTGGCCCGCAGATTTCGTCGTAAAGAAAGGTTCGAAAATCCGGCGCGTCGTCTCCTCGTCCATCCCGGTGCCGGTGTCGGCGATCAGGATGCGGACGTACTCGCCCGCCGGAAGGGCCTCGGAGTCCTGTGTGTCCTGCCCTTCATTGCTTCCGACGACTGCGTTGCGGGTGGTGAGCCGAAGCTCGCCCCCTCGTGGCATGGCGTCTCCGGCGTTCAGGATCATGTCCAGCAGCACTTGCTCGAGGCTTTCCGAACGCGTGTCCACCTGCCACAGGTCCGTCGCGAGGTCGTGGTGGATCTCGATCGACTCGGGCAACAGGCGGGTGAACATCGTGAGAAGATCCCGGATCGCCTCGTTGACGTCCGTGATGGCGGGTGCCCGACGGTCCTTCCGGCTGAAGGCAAGCAGCCGCCGCGTCACGCCGCTCGCCTGCTGACCGGCTCGACGGATCTGCTCGACGTTCTCCTGTCCCTCGGCGTCCAGCCCCGAGCCCTGGGCGAGCAGCTCTGCGTAGCCGTTGATCGCCGTGAGCAGGTTGTTGAAGTCGTGAGCCACTCCTCCCGCGAGACGCCCGAGCGCCTCGAGGCGCTCGGACTGCGAGGCCCGTTTCTCCGCTTCTCGCAGGCGATTGAGCGCGCGGTAGTGATCGGTCAGGTCGCGCACGTACGCGGTGAAGTGCTGACGTCCGGACAGCATGACGGGCTGAACGATCAGCTCCACCGTGAACTCGGTCCCGTCGGCGCGGAGTGCTTCCAACTCGACCCGCTGCCCGGCGATGCGGCCCTCGCCCGTCTCGGCGTATCGACGGAAGGCGCGCTCGTGCTGTTCGCGCAGGCGCTCCGGAATCAGCAGCGGCGCCATCCGCTTGCCGAGGACGTCCTCCTTGGTCCGACCGAAGATCGTTTCCGCCGCCGGGTTGAACTCGAGCAGGCGGCCATCGTCGCCGATCGTCAACATGGCATCGAAGGCGGCCTCGAAGCTCGCGCGGTGGCGGTCGAGGCTCTCGTGAAGCTCTCCCGACATGACCGTGAGACGAGAGGACGATGTCATCAAGGCACGCGCGGCCAATGCACCCACGATCGCGCTGAAGCCGGTCGCCAGCGTTACGTTGAGCCAGACCATGAACGTTGCGAGCCCGTGGGGCGGCGTAGTGCCGTCGCTGCTCCGCTCCATCAGGTAGAACGTCGAAATCAGCGCCACCCCCATGACGCCGAACGAGATCGCCATGCGCGGACCGAGGAAGAGGCCCGCCAGCAGCGGGATCATCAGGAACCAGATCGCGAAGACGACCTCTGTCCCCCCGCCGTACGACGCGGGGATCACGATCAGCGCGATGCCCGTCAGGAGGACGGTGAGCGCGCCGTACTCGACCGAGCCCGTCTTCCTCATCAACAGCGGCGCCCCGAGGAAGCCCGCCATGCCGATCGCGAAAAGGAGCCAGAGGACCGGTCCCCCCGCGCCCAGGTTCGACAACGTGTAGGGAAACGCGACGGCGACCGAAGCGGCGGCCACGTAGGAGAGGAGGTCGATGAGGCGGCGCTGCTGCGACTCTTCGAACAGCCCCGCCAGCGGGTTGCAGAGCCAGCCCTGATTCGGCTCGTGCTGTTCTGTCGAGGGCTTCGGCTCCTCAGCTTCGGCCATCGAATGTCCTCTCAGCACGGCTGCACGGGTCTGCGTCGCAGAGCCGGTGCCTCGCGGTTCTCCGCCGGCCGGAGGGTAGGCGGTTCGGCGTGACGATGCCCTGCGGGTAGTTTTCGGGAGTGGGCAGTAGTAGCCATGAAATGCGAGGCCCGTGATAGGCGGAAGTCGCGCTCGTTTGCCCCTGTGGGTAGGCGAGCGCAGCCCCCAGGCCGTTTGCGGGTCGATCGCTGATGAAACCGTCTCCCGGGGGGGCTGCCCCTTCTGTATTCCTCTGGGTCGGTAATTGTTGACAATTGGGGCAAAAAGCACTCATATTGCCGCTGAGATGAAGGCCCCATGCTGCGTCCTGCCCTGCTGATACTACTCGCCTGCGTGCCCCTTTCCGCCGCAGCCCAGAACGTCTTCTGGGCGGACTTCGGCGAGGACGCCATTCGTTTCATGGATGCCAGCGTCGGGGGCGCCTACGCGATCCTGACCTTCCCCGACACCAACGGCCCCACCGCGATCGCGATCGACGAGGCCAACCAGCACCTCTACTGGTGCGACGCCGGCACCAACAGCATCAAGCGCTCGGATCTCTTCGGTGGCAACGTCGTCACACTCATCTCCTCGGGGCTCTCCTTTCCCAACGGCATCGAGCTCGACGTCGCCATGGGGCACATGTACATCACGAGCTTCGGCACCAGCGAGATCCTGCGCGCCAACCTCGACGGCAGCAACGTGGTGGTGATCCACTCGCTGCCGGGCTCCCAGCCCCGGGGCATCGGCCTCGATCTGGCGGGGGGCAAGATGTACTACCAGTACGGCGGGACCCAGCAGATTCTTCGCTCGAACCTCAACGGCAGCTTCGAGGAGCCGCTGCTGACGACCGGTTCGGTGCCCCACGACCTCGAGGTCGACCCGGTCGGGGGCAAGGTGTACTGGGTGGAGTTCGGCTCCGAAAAGGTGCGGCGCATGAACCTCGACGGCAGCCTGGTGGAGGATCTGGTCTCACCCGCGCTGTTCCCTCGCGGCATCGAGATCGACGAGACGTTGGGGACGCTCTGGTGGACGGAAGCCGATCCGGTCGACCCCGCCATCGCGACCTCCAACCTCGACGGCAGCATGGTGAGCGAGCCCTTGATGGGCGCGCCCCTCATCGATCCATGGGGTGTGGCGGTGACGACCGTGCCCGAGCCCGGGTCCTCCCTTCTCCTGGCGACGGGGACCCTCTCGCTGCTCTGCCTGGCGCGCCGGCGCGCCCGCGCCCGGAACTGAAGCGCCCGGGCGACGCTCGCGCTTGGACCGGGTTGCACGACTGCGTCTCGGCGGTCGACAACAGTTCGGTGTCACGAGGCCACACCCGGGCAGGGGCGATTCGGCACAGCGCGGGCGACCAGCTCACGCCGACCCGAAGCGTCTCCGGGTGGCTGGGCGAATCGACCGAGCGGACTGGTTGGCGTGGTTTCGATGCTGCGACACGACGTTCGGCTGACGGATGCGCGCCCATTGCTGCCCGGCGAGCAGGCATTCTTCGTGCCGGTGATCCTGCGCACGAATCTTGCTTGAGGCTTAAGGCTTGAGGCCCGAGGCCCGAGGCCCGAGGCCCGAGGGAGGGTCGTGCTCGAAGAACCCTCGGAGGTGCGATGATCGAGAATCCGAGAGACCTGGAGGAAATCGGCGCTCGGCAGAAGGAGATTCCGTTTCCCCGTCGATTCGCCGTCGAGCTGTGCGCCGACTGCAACCTGAGCTGCACGATGTGCCATCACGATCAGATGGTGCGTCCCAAGGGCGTCATGCCCCTCGCGCTATGGAAGAAGTGCGCCGACGAGATTGCCGCGACAGCGCCAGCGTCCTGCGAGTGTTGGCTCTCGTTCTGCGGCGAGCCCCTGATCGAGCCCGAGCTCCTGCTCGCGTGCGTGGCCTACGGCAAGCAGGTCGGCATCGAGACCATCAATCTCAACACCAACGGCATGCTGCTGCGCGAGGAGCTCGCCGGTCCGCTGCTCGACGTCGGGCTCTCGAAGATCGTCGTCGGCGTAGACGGATTCAGCGCCGAGACGTACGAGAGCATCCGCGTGGGGGGCGTCCGAGACGTGATCTACGAGCGGATCGAGCACCTCCTGAAGCTCGCTTCCGAGCGCGTGAGTCCACCCGAGGTCCTCGTCCAATTCATCCTGATGGAGGAGAACCATCACGAGGCGGAGGCGTTTTGCGCTCACTGGATCGAGCGCGGAGCCTCCGTCAAGGTGAGGAATCAGCTGAGCTGGGGGGGGAAGTTCGGAACGCCGCTCGATGTTCCGGACGAAGAGCGCATCGCCTGCCCGTGGGCGATGACCATGATGCACGTGTTCTGGGACGGTCGCGTGCCTCGTTGCCCGGGCGATACCGAGGGCGAAGAGGGCTCGGGCAGCGCCTGGCACGACAGTCTCGCCGACCTGTGGGCCGGGCTGGCGGACTACCGCGGCCATCACCTCGCCCGCGACTTCGATCGGCTTCCCGAGCGCTGTCAGTCGTGCAAGGACTGGATGGTCGGTGTGGCCGAGCGCATCCGCCCCGTCGAGAAGGGCAGCCGGATGCCCTGGATCTGAATCCGGCATCGGCCGCGGAGCACACGCTTTGAGACGACTCTTCCTCTATGGCGCCGACGAGCCGGCGGGTGTTCGCCTCGCGCTCAACGTCAACGAAGCCGAGCGGCGCTGGGATCAGATCCTCATCGTCGACGAGGGACGCGGTGACGGCGGCTCGGTGCTGGGGGTGCCCATCGTCGGGGGCCTGGAGGCGCTCGGGCAGGTCGAGCGGAGCAGTGCGGACGTGCAGTGCCTGCTCTCCGGATCACCCCTCGAGCGATGGCGGCTTCGTGCGCGGCTCGAACGGTACGGACTTCCGTTCGCCACTCTCGTTCACCCGAGCGTCGACAGAACCGGCGCTCGGCTCGAAGGCGACGTCGTCGCCCACGAGCACGCCACCCTCGCCCCGGAGACCATCATCGCATCCGGCTCGCTCGTGCAGACGGCCGCCGTCGTCGGTCATGAGGCACGGGTGGGCCCCGGCTGCGTGCTGGGGGCCGGGTCGGTCCTGAACGCCCGCGTGGTGCTGGCGCAGGGTGTCGCGACCGGAATCAACTCGGTCGTGATTCCCGAGCAGGAGATCGGGGCGTGGGCGACGATCGGTCCGGGCTCGGTCGTGATGGAGCCGGTGCCGGCAGGCGCCAGCGTGCTGGGCGTGCCGGGCCGGGTCGTGGGTGTGGATCCCCTGCCGGATCCCGATCCGCTGCGGGACGCTGTCGAAGCGCCGGCCTCCGCAACGGCCCCGGGTCTCGCGTCACCGGCGGCCTTCGCCGAGGCGTCGCCGTGAGCGGGACGCTCTTTCTCTGCGGCGCCGGCAACTCGGAGGGCGTGCGGCTCGCGCTCGCGACCAACGCCGAGCAGGGGCGCTGGGACCGGCTCGCAGTCCTCGACGACGATCCGCAGAGGCGAGGCGAGAAGCTCCTCGGCGTGGAGATCGTGGGCGGCTTCGATGTACTGGGCGAGGCTCGTCCGGGAACGGTCGAGGTGGTGAATCTCGTCGCCCGTACGACGCGCGGCAGGGCTCGGGCACGCGAGAAGATCGCGTCTTTCGGCCATCCCTTCGCGCCCCTCGTACAGGCATCGGTCGACACCGGCGGTGTGCACCTCGCGCGGGACGTGACCGTCTATCACAACGTGATCCTCTCGCCCGACGCCCTCGTTGCAGCGGGGAGCGTTCTCTTCATGGGATCGATGGTCGGGCAGGGCGCGCGGCTGGGGCAGGGCTGCGTCGTCGCGGCCGGCGCCGGCATCGGCGCCGGCGCCCGGCTCGAAGACGAGGTGTACGTCGGCACGCGAGCCGCGGTGATGCCTGGCGTGAGAGTCGGGGCGGGCGCCACCATCGGTGCGGCCTCGGCGGTGGTTTCGGACGTGCCGCCCGGCGCCACGGTCGTGGGTGTTCCGGGCGATGTGCTCATGCCCGGCGGCACGCACCCGGCCGCGACGCCAGACGAGACCGCGTGCGACGCACGAAGCCGGGCTGCGCTGCCCCCTGCCGTGGTGGCAGAGCTCGAGCGAGCCATCATCGGCGTCTGGTGCGAGCTGCTCGGTCGCTCGGGCGTCGGCCCCCGCGACAACTTCTTCGACATCGGCGCTACGTCGCTGATCGCGCTTCGCGCCATCGAGCCGATCCGACGGGCGACTCGTCGCGATCTCACGCAGACGGACCTGTTCCGCTTCACGACGGCCCGCTCCCTCGCCGAGCGTCTCTGTCGAGTGCCCGGCGAGGCGCCGGCCCCGAGCGCCGGCGGCAGCCGGGCCGCACTGCGCCGGGCGTGCAGAGCGAAGCGCCGGCGGCGGCTCGAGGGCAGGCGCTGAGCGCTCGCCGCCGGTCTCCCTGTCTTCGACAGCGTGAGCATCGTCGACGTCGGAGTGAGCCCCCGGGTCGCCCCCACTCTCCTCGTCTGGGCCGTCGTGCTATCCCAGCCGCATGCGCCGCAGGAGAGCGCCCCGGCGTGGCGGCGGCGCCATCCGGGCGCGCGGGAGGAGTCCATGAGCGTCGCAGTCAACGGGATCGCGCACATCCAGATGACGGTGAACGACATCGAGGCGTGCCTGCCCTTCTGGGAGCGTCTGTGCCATTTCCTCGAAATGAAGACGCTCGTGAAGAACGAGACGACGCTCTACTGCATCGGCAGTCGCACGGGCATCCTCATCCGAGAGGCCCCGGAAGACAAGAAGGGGCGGGCCTTCGATCAGGATACGGCCGGGCTCCATCACTTCTGCTTCCGCGCGCGCTCGGCTGCCGACGTCGACGCGATCTACGCTTTCCTCGTCGACGAGCTCGACGCCAGGGTGATTCACGGGCCGGAGGACGGGGCCCGCTTTGCGCCGGGCTACTACTCGATCCTGGTCGAGGACCCGGACGGAATCCGCGTCGAGTTCAACCACGTGCCGGGGAAGGGCCATCTCGGACCCGAAGGACGACTCGGTCCGGACGGACCGGGCCCCTCGAACGTCTACGACGAGGACGGCCTCTAGCGTCCCGAGTCGGAGGGGCGGCGTCGCGTCGACGATGAAGTCTGCGGGCGTCTGGGCGGATCGCCGCCGAACCCTGGTATGCTACCGGCCGCAGATCCTGGGAGGCGAAAGGACCGTGACCTCGATGCGAAGCTCGTGGGTGCTCGTGGCGGCACTCGTCACTCTGGGGGCCGGGTTGCCGGCCGCGCCCGCCTTCGCCGAGCTGGCGAAATGGGACCAGGCGCGGGTGACCGAGTTGGCCGAGGAGCTGACCAAAGCCGCCGGTGACCTCTACACGGCGATCTACCAGCAGATGTCGGGGCAGGCCGGTGGGCAGGGCAGGAGCTTCGCGGTCCTGAAGGATCGGGTTCGACTCGCCCGCAGCGAGTCGCGGCACCTGGCGTCGGAGCTGAAGGCGGGCAAGGGGCACGATGCGACCTTCCCGGTGTACGAGAGGCTCATGGAGTTGGTGCGAGACGCCCGGGAGAATGCGAGGAGGGTCTACCTCGAGGAGCCGACGCTCGACAAGATCGCGGCCACCGAGGACGTCCTGCGGCGCTTGGCCCCGTACTACGACCCGAAGGCGCTCTCCGACGGCGGGGACGATCCGGCGGGGTCGAAGACCAGGTAGGAGCCGGGCCGAGACGCGGCCCGTGGGAGTGAAAATGAAGCGCGTCTTCCTGTTCATCGTCACGAACATCGCGATCATCCTCGTCCTGAGCGTCGTGCTCCGGCTCTTCGGCGTGGAGTCCATCCTCGACGAGCAGGGCGTGAACCTCGACATGGGGTCGCTGCTGATCTTCTGCGCGGTCTTCGGCATGGGGGGCAGCTTCATCTCCCTCGCGATGTCCAAGTGGATGGCGAAGAGGATGACCGGCGCTCACGTCATCAAGGAGGCCTCGAACGACGCCGAGGCCTGGCTGCTGCAGACGGTCGGCCATCAGGCCCAGGCGGCGGGCATCTCCATGCCCGAGGTGGCGATCTTCGATTCGCCGGACCCCAACGCATTCGCGACCGGGGCGCGCCGCGATGCCGCGCTCGTCGCGGTGAGCAGCGGCCTGCTCCGGAACATGAATCGTGGCGAGGTCGAAGCGGTGCTGGGCCACGAGATCAGCCACGTCGCCAACGGCGACATGATCACCCTGGCGCTCATCCAGGGCGTCGTGAACACCTTCGTGTTGTTCCTCTCGCGGCTGGTCGGCTACTGGGTCGACCGCGTGATCCTCAAGAACGAGCGGGGCTACGGGATCGGGTTCTTCCTGACGACCATCGTGGCCCAGATCGTCTTCGGGATCCTGGCCAGCACCATCGTCTTCTGGTTCTCGCGCCAGCGAGAGTTTCGCGCGGACGCCGGCGGCGCCCGGCTCGCCGGTCGCGGCCAGATGATCGCCGCCCTGGAGCGGCTGAAGGCGTCCACGGAATCCACGGAGCCGCTCCCGGAGCAGATGGCCGCCTTCGGTATCTCGAGCGGCAACAAGCGCGCCTTCGCTCGGCTGTTCATGACGCACCCGCCCCTCGAGGAGCGGATCGAGGCCCTGAAGCGCAGCGGCGCCTGAGGGCCGCGCGCTCCACGCGGTTCGACCGCCGCCCCGCCGCCCCACCGGCCCTGCGAAAGGCCGGCATGGGCGCTCCTCGGTCCGCTGGGTGCTCCCGGCGGGCTCGCTGCCGGCGAGGCGGCTCCCGTCGGGAGCGTGAGGCGCGTCCGGCGCCCACATGGACGGGAGTTCATGTGGCGTCCACTTTCCGTTGACCTCGCGGGCGTAGCTTCGTCCTCGTCAGGCGGCCAGGCCGCCATGCGAACCGCGCGGAGGGATATCCCGCCGCGTGAATCCACGAGGAGAAGAACCATGGGACGAATGGCAACGACGAGTGTGACGTGCATGGCGGCGGGGGCTATCGCCCTTGCGGCGTGCAGCCCGACGAGCGCCACGGTCAACACAGCGCTCTCGAGCGACGAGGCGGTGGAGAGCTACAGCCTGGGCGTGGCGGTTGCCCGGCAGGCGATGGCCAGTCTCGGCGACGTGGACGACAAGGCCTTCGTGGCCGGCGTGGCCGATGCGATGGCGGGGGCTGAGCTCGCCGTCTCGACCGAGGACATGATGGGCGCGCTGGGCCGCTACGACGAAAAGCGCGCCGCCGAGGCGCGCCAGACGCTCGCGAAGCTCAGCGACGAGAACCGCAGCGCGGGCGACGCGTTCCGCGCCGAGTTCTCGCAGGACCCGGAGGTCGTGACGACCGCGAGCGGTTTGCAGTACAAGGTGATCGAGGCAGGGGAGGGCGCGGTCCCGACCACGGCCGACACGGTGACGCTGCATTACCGCGGCACCCTGATCGACGGCCGCGAGATCGACAGCACCCATGCGCGCGGCGCGCCGGTCACCCTCGCGGTCGACGGATTGCTGCCGGGCTGGACCGAGGCGCTGACCCTGATGCCGGTGGGCTCCACCTGGCAGGTCGTGCTGCCGCCGGAACTGGCCTTCGGCGAGAACGGCGCTGGCCCGATGATCGGCCCGGCCACCACGGTGGTGTTCGAGATGGAGCTCGTGTCCATCGGCTGATCGGCGGGCAGCGCGCGCGGGCGGGTGGCGAGCCCCTTGCCCGGGGCCGGCGAGAGGGGTACTCGTCGGTCCGTCCCACGGCCCCGGGAGTCGTCGACTCCCGGGGCCGACCTGTGTCGTCACCCCGCTGCCGGAGTGCCCCCAGAAGTGATCGGATGGCTACGCGCCCGCCGCCGTCGCCGGCTCCTCGCCGAGCCGTTTCCCGACGCCTGGCCGGGCATCCTCGAGGCGAACGTCGCCCACTACGGCCGGCTCGAGGAGGAGGAGCGGGCCAGGCTCCGCGACTTCGTGAAGGTCTTCGTCGCGGAGAAGCGCTGGGAGGGCTGTGGCGGGCTCGAGATGGACGACACGATCCGGGTGACCATCTCCGCTCAGGCGGGGCTCCTGGTGCTCGGTCGGGGCCACGACTACTACCGCAACGTCCGATCGATCCTGGTCTACCCCGGCACGATCGTCACGCCGGATCGACCGAGCGGCGCCTTCGAGCTGCCGTCCGTGCGTTCCGCGGCCGGCATCCCGATCCTCGGCGAGGCGCAGCTGCGCGGCCCGGTGCTGCTGGTCTGGGATGCGGCGCTGAGGGGCGCCCGTCACCCCGAGCAGGGCCACGACGTCGTCTTCCACGAGTTTGCCCACAAGCTCGACATGCTAGACGGCGCGCCCGACGGTACCCCGGTGCTCGAGAGTCGAGAGGCCGTCGAGCGCTGGTCGCAGGTCTGCTCGGCTGCCTTCGAGGAGTTGCGCGCCCGCGTGGCCAGGAGGCAGAAGACGTTCATCGATGCCTACGGGGCGACCAACGAGGCGGAGTTCTTCGCGGTGGCGACGGAGTTCTTCTTCGACCGCCCCCGCGAGATGAAGCGCCACGAGCCGGCCCTCTACGGTGTGCTGAGCGACTTCTATCACCAGGACCCGGCGTCACGTCCTGCCTCGCCGGCGGGGTAGACTCGCCCGGCGCACCCGGCGCACCCGGCGCGCGCGTCGAGAGTCGGTGCCGGAGCCGCCGCCTCCTCGGAGCGCATCGGCTGCCCGGGGCGGCTCGCTGCTCAGGGTGGCGGGCTCGGCCCCCCGCGCTGCAGCACCAGGACGACGCGCAGGCCGGGGTCCGCGTCTTCGAGCCGCAGCTCGGCCTCGTGGAGCCGCGCGACCGCGTCCACCAGGGCGAGGCCGAGCCCGGCGCCCGGCCGGTTGCGCGAGGCGGAGAGCCGCGCGAAGCGCTGCAGGACGCGCTGACGATCGCCGGCCGGAATGCCCGGGCCTTGATCGGCCACGGCGAGCGCCACGCTTTCGCCCGTTTCCTCGAGTGAGACGGTCACGACGCCGCCACCGGCGTACTTGAGCGCGTTCTCGATCAGGTTGGTGAGCGCGTGCGCGAGGAGGTGTGCGTGTCCCGTGACGTGGACGTCCGGCGCCAGCTGCTGCTCGAGCCGGAGCCCCGCCTCCTCGGCGGCAGGCTCGTAGAGCTCGCAGACGTCGGCGGCGACCCGCGTGAGATCGACGGGCTCCATCTCTTCGCGGGCGCGCCCGGTCTCGATCTGCGCGATGTGCAGCAGGGCGTTGAAGGTATCGAGGATCCGGTCGACGTCCTCGCGAAGTGCCGGCAGGACCCCGCTGCTCGCTTCCTGGGTGGGGCGTGACGCCAGCGCCGAGTCGATGCGGGTGCGCATGTGGGAGAGCGGCGTGCGCAAGTCGTGGGCGACCTCGTTGGTGACCTCGCGCATCCGCTCGAGGAGCGCCTCGTTCTCGTCGAGCAGCTGGTTGAAGTGCGTGGCCAGCACGTCGAACTCGTCGGGCTCGTCGCGCGTCGGGACCCGCTCGCGCCGGCCGCTGCGCAGGATGCCGACGACCGTGGAGTTCATCGCCTCTACGCGGCCCAGCAGGCCGCGGCTCACGGCCAGGCCTCCGCCGATGCCGAGCAGCAATGCGATCCCGAGCGAGACGGCGGTCGCCCAGGTCAGGCCGCGCCGCAGGCGCTCGCGCTCCGTCACGTCGCGGCCGACGGCCACGCGGCGTCCGTCGGGCAGCGCGTGGCCGACCAGCCTCACGTAGCGGGTGACCTCGAAGCGGCGCGCACCGCCGATCTCCAGCGTCTGCGGTCCCTCGCCCTCGGCGAGCTCGTCGGGCCAGCGCGGCCAGGAGCCCTCGATGACCCGGGCCGACGCCTCCGCGTAGAGGTAGACGCGGCCCATCGCCTCCGCGGCCACCGTGCGGCGCCGGATCTCGCGCGAGAGCGTGCCGGCGTCGCCGTGCAGCGGGCCCTCGACGAGCTCGAAGATTTCCTGGGCGAGCTCTTCGTCGAGCTCGTCCTCGGTCGTCTCGGCGCTCCACACCATCGCGCCTACCGCCGCGACCGCCGCCGTGGCGAGCACCAGCGAGGCCATCGCCAGTGCGAGCCGGTTGCGGATGCGCTGCCGGGGCTCAGTCGGGCTCACGAAGCACGTAGCCGGCGCCGCGCACGGTCTCGAGCAGCGCGGGCTCGAAGCCCTTGTCGATCTTCTGGCGCAGCCGCGAGATGTGTACGTCGATCACGTTGGTCTCGGGATCGAAGTGGTAGTCCCACACGCCCTCGAGCAGCATGGTGCGGGTCACGACCTGGCCGGCGTGGCGCATCATGTACTCGAGGATCTGGTACTCGCGCGGCTTCAGGTCGACCTTGCTGCCGGCGCGCTTGACGGTGCGCGAGAGCGGGTCGAGCTCGAGATCGGCGACCCGGTACGACGTCACGGGGACCCCGCCGCGCGGGCGCCGGGCGAGGGCCTCGAGGCGCGCCAGCAGCTCCGCGAAGGCGAAGGGCTTGACGAGATAGTCGTCTCCGCCGGCGCGAAGCCCACGCACGCGGTCGTCCACCTCGCCGAGAGCGCTCACGATCAGGACCGGCGTGTCCTGGCCTTCGGCGCGCAGTCGCTCGATCAGCGTGAGCCCGTCGAGGGAGGGCAGCAAGCGGTCGACGATCAGCAGATCGTAGTCTTCTGCGCGGGCGCGCTCGAGGCCGCGGGCGCCGTCGGTGATCGGGTCCACGACGTGCCCGCTCTCCCCGAGCGCCTTGACGAGGTAGTCCGAAGTGACCCGATCGTCCTCGACGAGCAGGAGCCTCACCGCCCATCCACCTGCAGCGCGCCCCGCACCCGCTCAGGCGCTCGGGTAGAGGGCCGGCAGTGCGCTTTGCGCAGAGGCGTCCGGGACGCCGCCGCGCGCCCGGCGGCAGCGGCGGTAGGCGGTCCACAGCCCGTCGCCCGACCAGTTCGCCGCTTCGGCCGCATACCGGCTCGAGAGTAGCAGCATGGTCTCGCGCTCGAGCTCCGCATCTCCGAGGCGCCTCGCGACTGCCTGTGCGCAGGTCGGTGCAGCGGCGGCCCAACGCGCCCGGCCGATCTCGAGCAGTGCGGCCTCCGCGGCCGGTCCATCACCGGCCGCGCAGGCGCCCTCGAGCCGCCGCTCGGCCTGTGCGCGGGCGCGGCGTCTCGACACCGGGCCCGGTGACGGCTCGGCGCCGTCTTCGGCGGCGCTTCGTCTGCGCTGTCCGGCGATCCACCAGGCGGCGGCGGCCCCCGCGAGCAGGAGCGCCAGCGCGACCGGCCAGCGCGGGTCCAGGGGCGGCGGCGGGGCGGCGGGCTCCGGGAGGGGAGGGGTGCCGCCGCCGGCCGGGGCGGCAGGCGTTGCCTGGGCGGGTGCTGCCTGCGCGAAGTCGCCGGGCAGCACCGTCACGCGGCGCGCGGGCAGCGTCGCGGTGCGGGGCGCATCGGCCTCGGTGTCCCACCAGGCGAGCTCGACCGCGGGCAGCTCGAGCTCGCCGGCGCGGTTCGGGATGAGCGTCGTCGGCAGGGCGCGAATCGCGACCATCTCGTCGCCGCTCTGCTGGCTGTCCTCGTAGGCGGGCTGGGTGTACTGCTTGATGCCGTCGGGCCTCGCGAGCAGCGGCTCGGGCAGCTGCGTGGCCGTGACACCGCGAGCCCGCACGGCGATGACGCGATCGACCGGTTCGCCGACGCGCAGCAGCGGCGGCTCGGCGCCGCCGTCCGGCCACATCTCGACGAGCGCAAGCTCGCGGGCGGGCAGCCAGCGCGCCCCCAACGCGCCATCGGGTCGCGGCTGCACGTCGAGGCTGAGCGGCTCGGAGAACGCCCGCACGGCCTGTCCGCGCGGCCCCATCACGCGGTCGAAGAGGCTCCCCGAGCCCGCCAGGAAGTCGTCGAAGAAGGGATCGCCCAGCAGCGCCGAGCCCATCAGCGCGTCCAGCGGCGAACGCGAGCGGTTGCGCGACGGCTGCCTCGCGGAGGCGGGCAGCGGCGTCACGCCTTCGAATGCGATCGGACCGATCTCTAGGCGCCCGCTCTGCTGCGGAAAGACCGCGTAACGTCGCTCGACGAAGTTCACCGGCTGGCCGTCCACGTCGGTCATCCCGTGTCGATCGTCGCCGAGCCGCTCGACGATCGCGCCCGGGACCTCGGGCTCGCCGATCGCCCCTTCGATGATCGGCACCGTCGACTCGAGGCGCAGCGTCAGCACCACCTGCTCCTGCACGTAGGGATCCGGGGCGTCGATGCCGGCGCGCAGCGACACCGCCGCGCGTCGGTCGTCGAGGTCGCCGGGCGCTTGCCGAGCGCTCGTTTGCGCGCGCGGGCCGCGAGCCATCCCGGCGTCGACGACCTGCAGGTCGATCGGGGCCGTCGACTCGGCTCCGACGGCGAGCGCGGGCACCACGTGGAGGCCGGTCTCGCGCGGAAGCAGGGAGACGTGCCACTCGGACACGTCGTCGCGCTGGCCGTTGATGATCTGCGTGCGGTGCGACCGCGACACGCCGAGCACGTGGAAGTCGCTCTCGAGGGGCGTGAGATCGGGCTCGGCGCCGTTCACGTCGCGCGCCCGTACGGTCAGCGCCACGGCGTCGCCTGTGCCGACCTGCGTGCGGTCGAGGTGCGCGTTCACGTCCGCCAGGGCGCCGCCGCCGGCGGCGAGCAGGCACACGAGCGTGATGATGGCCGGGAAGTGGTTGGTTCGAGTCTTCATCGTCGTCCTCCCGGGCCTGCGAGCAGGCCCTGCTTCTCGATGTAGCGGCGGCGGAGCTTCTCCCGCAGCAGGCCGCCGGGGTCGTCCGGCACGCGGCTCAGCATGTGCTCGATCTCCTGGTCGCGTTCGCTCATGGGCTCGCCGAGGGCCGAGCCGGCCACGGGCCGTCCGTCGTCCGCACTCTCGCTCTCGTCTGCGGGTTGCCCGGCCGCGGGCTGGTCCCGGGGTTCTGCGGCGTGATCGCGCCGAGTCTCGGGTCGTGGTTCGCGCGCCTCGCCGGGCTGCGCGTCGCCGGCGTCGGCTCGCTCGGGCCGTGCGCCACCGGCGGGCTCGGCGGCCTCGGCCGATTGCTCGCCCGGTTCGCCCTCGGCTCGCTGCTGCGAGCCCTGGCGCTCGGCCGACGCGCTGCTCTCGCTGCTCTCACTGCCCTCGTTGCCCGCTCGGGAATCGGCGGAGTCCGAGTCGTTGCCCTGCTGGCCGGACTGGTCCTGCTGACCCTGCTGCGGTTGCTGCTGCGACTGCTGGTCTTCCTGCGGTTGCTCTTGCTGTTGTCGTTCTTGCTGCTGTTGTTGTTCCTGTTCCTGTTCTTGTTGTCGTTGCGGCTGCTCGTCCTGCTGCTGCTGGTCGAGCAGCTGCTGGACGAGCTCGCGGTTGTGCAGCGCGTCGGCGTGCTCGGGCAGCGCATCGAGCACGGCGTCGTAGGCGGCGATGGCCTGCTCGAGCTGGCCCGCGTGGGCGAGCGCGTTGCCGAGGTTGTACTGCGCGCGCGGCTTCTCGATATCGCCGAGCGACTCGATCGCACCGGCGAAGTCACCGGCGCGGTAGCGGGCTATGCCCTGCCACTCGGGGTCGACGAAGCGCTTTGCCGCCTCGGCGTGTCGGCCCGCCTCGAAGTCCTGGGCGGCCTGCTGATCGGGACGCTGCCACCAGTCGGCCACGCCGGCCCGCGCCTCGCCGCCACCCGTGCCCACGACCCAGAGCAGGCCGAGCGCACCCGCCCAGCCGCGTCGGAAGGCCAGCGGGGCGAGGGCGAGAGGAACCAAGACCAGCCAGGCGCCCATGTCGCGCCAGACGTCGGCCCGGGCCTCGCTCTCGCGCAGCGCGCCGAGCTGTCCGGGCAACGTCGCACCGCCGGCGGCCAGCACCTGCTCGATGTCGCGATCGTCGTGCCGGACCGCCACGAAGGCGCCGCCTCCCGCGCTCGCGACGCGGTCGAGGTCGCCGGCCTCGCCGGTCAGCGAGAGCACCGAGACGACGTGCCCGGCTCGGCGGGCGCGCCGCGCGGCGGCGACGGCCTCGTCGGGGGCTTCGCCGGCGCCGTCGCTGAGCACAACGATGCGCCCGGCCTGCGAGCCGGCGCCCGCGAGCAGGGCCAGCGCCTCGTCGAGGCCGCGGTCGAGCCGCGCTCCGCGCCCGGGCATCAGGCCCGGCTCGAGGACCGGCAGCGTCTCCGCGATGACACGCGGATCGTCGGTGAGCGGTGTGATCGGATAGCCCTCCTCGGCGTAGACGACGAGGCCGACCGTCCCCTCGGCCTGCTCGAGCAGGTCGCGCAGCGCGAAGCGCGCCTGCGCGAGGCGAGAGGGCGCGACGTCGCGGGCGAGCAGGCTCGGCGTGAGGGCCATCACGGCGACCGTCTCGGTGGGCGTCGTGTAGGCGGTCTGCGGCAGCTGCTCCCAGGTGGGGCCCGCCAGCGCGACGCACGCCGCCAGCCAGCCGGCCGCGAGCAGACCGAGCGGCCAGCGGTGGCCACGGCCGCCCCCCGCTACCAGCAGGTGCGGGAGCAGCGCCGGGTCGCACACGCGCTGCCAGGCCCCGGCCGAGCGCCCGCGCCGTGCGAACACCCACAGCATCACGGGCAGCGCCAGCGCGCCGAGCAGCCAGATCGGCCGGATGAAGTGGAAGGTCTCGAAGCTCATCGGGCTGCACTCCTTTCGAGCAGGGCGTCCTCGGGCGCGCGCGCACGGCGGGCCCGCAAGTCGAGGGTTTCGCGCAGCGCGGCCGCGGCCAGCAGTCCCCCGGCGAGCCAAACCGCCGCGGCGAGGGGCAGGTAGAACAGCTCGCGGGTCGGCCGGACGCTCTGGGCCTCGCCCTCGGTCGTTTCGAGGCGATCGATGCGTTCGTGGGCGTCGATCAGTCCGGCGGTGTCGCGGGCGCGAAAGTAGAGGCCGCCGGTGCGCTGGGCGACCTCCTTCAGGGTCGCTTCGTCGAGCGAGCCGTCGCCCGCCACCAGCCGCGTACCGAACGGCGTCCGCACCCGCTGCGCGCCGCTGCCCACGCCGATCGTGTAGATCCGCACGCCCTCGGCGGCCGCGATGTCCGCCGCGTCGAGGGGTTCGAGGACGCCGGCGTTGCTCTCGCCGTCGGAGAGCAGGATCAGCACACGCTCCTCGGCGGGGCGTTCGCGGAGGTGCTTCACGGCCAGCCCGATGGCGTCGCCGACCGCCGTCTCCTCGCCGGCAAGTCCGAGTTCGGCCTCGTCGAGCATCTCGACCAGCGTGGTGCGGTCGAGGGTGATCGGCGCCTGGAGGTAGGCGCGCGAGCCGAAGAGCACGAGTCCGAGCCGGTCGCCTTCGCGCTGGTCGACGAAGTGCTTGGCGACCTCACGCACGACCGACAGGCGTTCGACCGCCCGACCCTGGACCTCGAAGTCCGGGGTCTCCATGCTGCCCGACAGATCGAGGGCGAGCATGAGATCCCGGCCCTGGGTCGCGATCGGCCGGGCCTCGCCGATCCACACCGGCCGCGCGGCTGCGAGCACGAGCAGCGACCAGGCCAGCGCCTGCAGGCCGATCACCAGGCGCGCACCCCGTGCGACGCCGGCTCGGGGCCCGGACAACGCGTCGAAGCGCTCGGAAAAGGGCACGCGAAGCGCCGCGCCCCGGCCGCGGGGCGCGGCGGGCAGCAGCCACCAGACCAGCAGCGGCAGCGGCAGCAGCAGCAGCAGGTAGGGGTGGACGAGCTCGATCATGACTTCCTCCGAATGAGGCGGCGCGTTGCGTCGATCCAGGCTTCCGGCTCGTCGGGCTCGATGGCGGCGGCGGGACCGGCGTACACGACGGTCTCGAGCCGCTCGATCAGACCGCCGGGAACGGGTTCGTCTGCGCCCCCGCCTGCGAGCTGCCGGGCGCGCTCGGCGCCGTGCACGCCGGCCACTTCGCTGCGCGCGAAGCGGGCCAGCGAGAGGCGGCGGAGCAGGCGCGAGAGATCGGTGGAGAGTCCGACGCTGTCGCCGGTCTTCCGGTAGCGCGTCTCGATGTCGGCGAGGATGCGCCCGGCGAGTCGCTCGGGACTGCGCGTTCGGCGCCACAGCCGCACGCCCTGCCAGGCGAGCAGCGCGAAGACGAGCAGCGCGCCGATCCACCAGCCCGGCGCGGGGGGCCACAAGGCCACCGGGTCGGGCAGATGGACGTCACGCAGGGCGGCCAGGGGACTCGGGGCGGCGTTCATCGCACGTGCCTCCGCCCGACGACCTCGGGCAGGATGGTCTCGGGCCGTTCGTCGGTGCGGATCGAAACGAGCTGGATCCGGTGGATGCGGCAGAACCGGGTCAGCTCCTCGACCCGCGACGCGAAGACGCTCTCGTACTCGAGGCGCGCCCGCTCGCTGCCGACCGACAGCGAGCGCACCGCCTCGCCGTCGCTGACCCGGTAGTCGCCCGAGGGCGGCGCCGCCGACTCGAGTGCGTCGTAGATCAACACGCACGTCAGATCGCAGCGACGCGCCAGCTGCGAGAGGTGACGGCGCCCGGCGGCGCCGAGCGTCTCGAAGTCGCCGATCACGTAGACGCTGCTCCCCGGGTGCACGTGTGCGGCCACGCGCCCGACCGCGTCGTCGAAAGAGAGCTCGCACTCTCCGCTGTGGGCCCGTGTGCCAGCGGCCATCGAGTCGAGGAAGCGCAGGTAGCGCGCCTCGTCGTGCCGCGGCGGGTGCGCGGCCGTCTCGTCGGCGCTGCGCACCAGACCGCCGACTCGGTCGCCGTCCTGGTGGGCCCACCAGGAGATCAGCGCCGCCGATTGCGCGGCCACCAGCGACTTGAAGGCCCGCTGCGTGCCGAAGTGCATGTCGGGCCCCACGTCGACCACGAGCCACACCGGTCGCTCGCGCTCCTCGCGGAAGACCCGGCTGTGCGGCCGCCCGGTGCGGGCGGTCACGCGCCAGTCGATGCAGCGTGCATCGTCGCCGGGCTGGTAGCCGCGCACCTCGTCGAACTCGATGCCCCCGCCCCGGAAGGCCGAGAGATAGGGGCCGACGAGGGCGTTGGCGGCGCCGCGCCGTGCGGGCTCGTCGGGCGCCGGTGCGTGGCGGCAGAGCTCGACGAGCGCCGCGGCGGTCGTGGTCACCCCCGCCTGGCTCGCCTCGTCTCGTGATGAGGTCATCATCCAGTCGTCTCCGGATCCAGGCCAGTCGGCCCGATTGGTCAGGGGAGGGGAACCGTGCGAATCAGCTCGGCGACCGCGTCGTCGGGGGTCATGCCCTCGGCGCGCGCGGGGTAGGAGAGCAGCACCCGGTGTCGCAGGACGTCGGGCGCCACCGCGTGCACGTCCTCGGGCGCCACGAAGTTCCGGCCGTTCAGCCAGGCCCGCGCCCGGGCGCAGCGATCGAGTGCGATCGTGCCGCGGGGGCTCGCTCCCCACTCGATCCGCTCGGCGAGCTCGGGCGCGTAGGGGGCCGGCTCGCGCGTCGCGACGACGAGCTGCACGATGTAGTCCTCGAGGACGGGCGCGAGATGGACGGCGTGGACGCGACGCCGTGCAGCGATCACCGCGCTCTGAGGCACGGGCTCGAAGCAGAGCCGCGGCGCCTCGGCCTCCTCGTCGCGTACCAGGCGGAGCACCTGGCGCTCGACGTCTGCGGACGGGTGGCCGACCCGCACGTACATCAGGAACCGGTCGAGCTGGGCCTCGGGCAGCGCGTACGTGCCCTCCTGCTCGATCGGGTTCTGGGTCGCCATGACCATGAAGAGCTCGGGCAGCCCGTAGGACTGGCGCCCCACCGTGATCTGCCGCTCCGCCATGGCCTCGAGCAGCGCGGACTGCACCTTGGCTGGGGCGCGGTTGATCTCGTCTGCGAGCACGAGGTTGTGGAAGATGGGCCCGGGCTCGAAGCGGAACCTCCCGGTCTCGGGCTCGAAGACGTCCGTGCCGGTCACGTCGCCCGGAAGCAGGTCCGGGGTGAACTGAATGCGGTGGTCGTCGGCCTCGATCGCCTCGGCGAGGGCCTTGACGGCCGTCGTCTTGGCGAGTCCCGGTGCGCCCTCGACGAGCATGTGGCCGTCGGCGAGCAGGCTGATCAGCATGCGTTCGACCAGCTCCGGTTGGCCGAGGACCCGTTGGTTCAGGTGCTCGGCCAGCGCGGCGAAGCGTGCGTGAGGATCGCTCTCGTGCTGCCAGAACTCGGCGGCGCTCTCGGGTGCGGTGTTCATCTCGGGTCTTCCTCCGTCTCGCGTCTCGGTCGGCCTCGCGGCGATTCCGCGATGGCCTGGCCCGCTGGGCCCGAGTGGAGGTTTAGACCCGGCGCATGAACCGGGATTGTCCGGAACATGAACAAACGTTCATGCGGACCAGCGAGACCGCGCAGCTCTACGGCCTGGCGGATCGCGGCGCGATCGCGCCCGGGAAGAAGGGGCCGTGGCGGGCGAGATCATCGCCGAGCGAGGCTCGATCGCGGAGGCGCGGCCCGGTGGGCTGGTGGGGGTCGGTCCCCAGGGCTGACGCTGGGCGGATCGATCACCGGGCGGCTCACGCTTCTCCCGTGAAGAATGAGCGCGTGCCGTGGGTCTCGATGGCCTCGGCGATGCGGCGCAACGCCACCGTGTAGGCGGCGCTGCGCAGGGGGGCTCCCTCCTGCTCGTGGATGCTCCAGATCTCGCCAAAAGCCCTGGAGATCAGATCCTTCAGTCGAGCGCGCACCTCGTCGAGCGTCCAGGCGTAGCCCTGGCGGTTCTGCACCCACTCGAAGTAGCTGACGATCACACCGCCGGCGTTGGTCAGTACGTCGGGCACGACCGTGATGCCGCGTTCGTGCAGCAAGTCATCCACCTCGGCGACGATCGGCCCGTTGGAGACCTCGGCGATGATGGGCGCGCGGATCCGTTCGGCGTTGCCGGCGTCGATCACGCCCTCGAGTGCGGCGGGTATGAGCAGGTCGACCTCGAGCTCGAGAAGCGCTTCGTTACCGTGAATGCCCGGACGTTGCCTCGATCTCCGCGCGAATCAAGGCCGCCACCTCGTCGGGGATCTCCATCGGCAGGAAGTGGGTCCGGTCCGGATAGTGGATCTCGCGACCGTTGCGGAACTCGGCCACCAGGCCTGGCCAGGTGGGCGACGCCGAGAACGCCATCGGTCCGGTCATGTCGCCCGACGGCGCCTGGGCTCGCAGCACCAGGACGGGGATGTCGAGGGAGCGGACGTTGTCGTAGACGCCGCCGTTGCTGCGGCTCGACATGTAGACGCTCGCCTCGACGTCGGGCGGGCAGGACAGTACGAAGCCTTCGCCGTCCTCTGCGGGCATGAGGCCGTGCTCGCAGTAGTCGCGGAAGATCTGCGGCTCGAAGCGCGGAAACGAGCTGCGTGTGCCCAGTCGTTCGATCATCGCCTCCACCGACTCGAAGCGGTTGCGGCGCTTGGCGGCCGGATGCGTCTCGCCCTCGTGGAATCCCGGCAGACCGGCCTTGCCCTGGTAGGCGTCCGGCGCGGCCACGGTCGGATCGATCAGTACGAGCCGGCGGAAGCGGCCCCGGCAGGCCGCTGCGGCGTCGATCATGGCGTGGGCGCCCATCGAGTGGCCCACGCCGACGATGTCGCGAAGGTCGAGGGCCTCGACGATCGCCGCCTGGTCCTGTCCCACGATCCGCCAGTGCGAGACGGGCTTCTTCTCGCTGCGTCCGTGCCCGCGCAGGTCGAGCGCGATGCTGTGCGTGCGCGGCAGGCGCGCGATCACCCGGTCCCAGACGCGCGCGTGGAAGCCGGTCGCGTGGGCGAAGAGCAGTGTCGGGCCGTGGCCGCGAAGCTCACGCTCGCGCTCGTAGCAGGCCAGCTCGCAGTCGTCGACGCGGATGCGGTGAAGGACCGGATCCGCTGCCGCTTCGGGGTTCGCCTCGGGAGCGCCCATGCCTCGACTCAGGCCTCCGCGAGCGAATCGACGAACCCGGCGATCGCCTCGTTGACGGGGTCCGGGTGCTCGGCGAAAACGAAGTGGGTGCCGCCTTCGATGATCCGGACGGCGGCGTTCGGCATGCGGTCCTCGAGGAAGGCCGAGTATTTGGGCGGCGTCATCACGTCCTCGGAGCCGACGATGGCGAGCGCCGGAACGTCGATCTCGCCGAGCCGCTCGATCACGTCGAACCGGTCGCACGCGCGCAGGTCGTTCAGGAAGGGAGCCGGCCCGAGCGCGACCGACAGCTCGAGAAGCTCGGTCGCGAACTCTCCGGGCACCTTCTCGAAGGACTCGGCGACGAAAGCGGAGAACGATCCTGGCTGATCGATCGCCTGCTCGAGAACCTTCAGGGTGGCGGGGTGCACGCGCAGGCGCGCGCCCGAGCCGACGAGGACGATCCCCGCGAGCTCGTCTCCGTGGTCGAGCGCGTACTGGAGCGCGATGGCGCCGCCCAGTGAGTGACCGACGACCACCAGCGGCTTCGAGCCCGCGTCGCTCGCCAGCTCGGAGTGCAGCCAGCCCGCCGCCTCCTGGATGGAGCTGCAGGGCGTCCCGTCGGGATGCCCCGGCAGCGTCACCGCGACCGACCCGGCGAAGTGCTCGGTCTGCCGCTTCCAGACGCGTCCGGTGCCACCTGATCCGTGGACGAACACGAGCTTCATGCGGGGGCTCCTCGGCGGGTTCGCGGCCCAGAGCCTATCTCACGAACTCATCCCGTCGCCCGCCGTGTCCCGGGCCGCTCGCAGGACCCGGTCCGGCCGGCGCCTCCAATGCTCGGTCGCCTGCTGGAACGCGTACGCGAGCTGCAGCACGCCGAAGTCGTCGTGTTGCCGGCCGACGATCTGCAGGCCGACCGGGAGGCCGTCGTTCGTGAAGCCGCAGGGCACCGAGATCGCCGGGTGGCCGGTCAGCGTCACGAAGTAGGCCGACTTCATCCAGTCGATGTAGGTCTGCATCGCGACGCCCTCGATCTCTTCCGGGTACTCGATGTCGATGTCGAAGGGCGGCACCTGGTTGACCGGGAGCACGAGGAACTCGACTCCCTCCATCATCGAGGCGAGGCGTTGGTGGAGCGCCGTCCGCTTCCTCTCCGCGCGGGTGATCTCGCGCCCAGAGAGCGCGAGCCCCTTTTCGACGTTCCACCGCACGGTGGCCTTCAGCCGATCTCGCGTTGCCTCGGGCAGGCCTCCGAACGAGCTGGCGAATATCGCGGCACGCAGGGTCTGGAAGGCCTGGTCGGCCCCCGACCAGTCCATCGTCGACGGCTCCACGCCGGCCCCGATCGATTCGAGCACCGGGATCGCCGTCTCGATCACCGCGGCGACGCGGCGATCCACCGGCAGCCCGCCCAGGTCGGGGTCGAAGGCGATGCGCGTGCCGCGAAAGTCCCGCGCGAGGGGCTCGGCGAAGCGCTCGCCTCGCGTCTCGAGCGAGAGCGGCGCGCGCGGGTCCGGTCCCGCCATGGCGGAGAAGAGCAGGGCGGCGTCCTCCACGGTGCGCGCCATCGGGCCGAGTACGGCCAGCGACTCCCAGCCGAGGTTCGCTGGCACCATCGGGACGCGGCCCGGCGACGGGCGGAAGCCGACCACGTTGTTCCAGTTGCCCGGATTGCGGAGCGAGCCCGCGAGGTCGCTGCCGTCGGCGATGGGCAGCATGCCGGTCGCCAGCGCGACCCCGGCTCCGCCGCTGCTTCCGCCGCAGGAACGGCTCGGATCGTAGGGGTTCCGGGTCGGGCCGAAGACGGGATTGAAGGTATGCGAGCCGGCGCCGAACTCGGGCACGTTGGTCTTGCCGAGCAGGATCGCGCCCGCGTCGCGCAGCCGAGTCACGAGCAGGTCGTCGGCGCCGGGCACGTTGTCGGCGAGCAGGGGCGAGCCCATCGTCGAGCGGATGCCCGCTGTCATCACCATGTCCTTGTGGGCAATCGGCAGGCCGTGGAGCGGCCCGAGCGACTCGCCGCGGGTCTGCCGCCCGTCGGCCTCTGCCGCCGACTTCTCGGCCATCTCGGGCACCAGGGTCACGATTGCGTTGACGGCGGGGTTGACGGCCTCGATCCGCCGGAGGTGTGCGGCGAGCAGCTCACGGGCCGAGAGCTCGCCGCACCGTATCAGCGCCGCGAGTTCGACGGCGGTCCGGTCGCAGAGTTCGTCGTTCATGGCTGACTCCTTCGCGCGGTGGCGGTGCCGGTCGGGCCCTCGTGATGGTCGGCTAGGCTCCCGCCGTGCGCATCTGCCTGCTCACGTACCAGGATCTCGACGCAGAGTCCTTTCCCGAAGACGATTTTCCCTGCGATCCGCGCCCCTTCCTGCCCGACGACGATTGGAGTGTCGCCGTGCTGCCGGCGGGAGAGTCGTCGGTGAAGCGCGTCGAGGCGCTGATCGCCGAGCGCTTCGACGTCTACTTCAATCTATGCGACGGCGATGGCCGGGACTTTCCCGGGGTGGACGTCGTTCGCACCCTCGAGAAGCACGGGGCGCCGTTCACCGGGCCGACCTCCGCGTACTTCGATCCGACCCGCCGGCAGATGAAGCTCGCTTGCCGGCAGGCCGGGATCGCGACGCCGAAGCACCGGGTCGTGCGCGACGAAGCGGACGTCGACCGGGTGCTTGCGGGGCTGCGCTTCCCGATGATCGTCAAGTGCTACCACAGCTACGCGAGCATCGACCTGAGCCGCCACTCGCGCGTTCGCACCGAGAGCGGTCTGCGGCGGCAGGTGCGCAAGATGCTGTCGCGCCACGGCGCGGCCCTCGTCGAGGAGTTCATCGAGGGCGACGAGTGCACGGTGCTCGTCGCGGAGACGCCGGGCGCGCCCACGCGCCCCACGACCTACACGCCGGTCCAGTACCGCTTCCCGGAAGGAGAGAGCTTCAAGCACGAGCGCCTCAAGTGGGTCGACCACGGCAATCTCTCCGCCGCCCCCGTCGCGGATCCCGCCCTCGACGCGCGACTGCGGGACGAGGCCGCGAATTTCTTTCTGGCACTGGGTGGGGCGGGCTTCGCGCGCTGCGACGTGCGCGTCGCTGCCTGCGGCACGCCGTACATGCTGGAGATCAACCCGCTCTGCGGGATCTACTTCGAAGAGAAGGACTACGGGGGCGCGGATCTCTGCCTGTCGTTGGATCCATCGGGTCACGCCGGGTTCACGCGTCAGCTCGTGGAGGTGGCACTCGCCCGAGGCCGCGCCTGATGGGGAGCCGAGCCGAACTTCGAGATGCGCGCGATCTGCTTTCCCGCGATCGACTCGGCGCGGGTGATGACCTCGGTCCGGTCCGGCCCGACCCCCGTCGCCTCCAACTCGTCCGCGATCCCGAGCTGGCGGAAGTCCCTCCTGTCTTCTCGCATGGGCCAGGCTCGAACCGGGGTTCATGAGGTAGCCTCTGGTCTTCGTAGAGACCGCGGAGAGGCCATGAAGACCAGCATCGACCAGTACTGCATCAACGTCACCGACCTCGAGAAGTCGCTTCAGTTCTGGGAGAAGGCGCTCGGGCTCGAGATCACGCATCGCATCGAGACCGACGAATTCACCGAGGTGGTGCTCGCCGGTGAAGACGGCAATCGCATCCAGCTCGCCCGTCATCACGCCCAGTCCGGGCCGATCGAGCACGGCAACGGCTTCTGGAAGCTCTACCTGAAGACCGACGACTGCGAGGGCCTCTACCAGCGCTGTATCGATGCGGGCGCCGAATCCGTCACGCCGCCCGAGCGCCTCGAGCACTGGCCCGTCACCGCGGCCTTCGTCCTCGACCCGGACGGCTACACGGTGGAGATCCTCGAGCACCACGACGAGACGCCGGCGCTGAGTGGTCCCGCCGCCAACCGGTAGGCTCGTGTCGTTGTGTCGCGGGGCCTCGCTCTTCCCGGCGGGCAACGCGCGGCGGGCTTTCGGGCTGCGATCGGTGGATCCAGCTCCGGCCGCGATCGGGTACGCTTGCCGCGCAGAGGAGAGCCGGCCGTGACGACCGTTCGAGAGACGATTCCCACCGCGCTGCAGCCCGAGGTCGACGCCGCGCTCGCGTGGTTCAACGGCCGCGAAGAGCTGCCCTTCGAGGTGACCGGGATCGTCGACCCCGAGACCGCCCTCGAGGCGCCGGGCGCGCGGGAGCTTCGACTGGTGCTCTGCGGGGGAGATCGCTGCGAGCAGCGCTCGTTCCGCGTCACGCAGAACGAAGGCGGCTTCGACGTCGCCCTCGTCGACGACGCTTCGCCGCAGACGCAGAGCGGCGCGCCTCCTGCCGAGCTCGATCCGCCGCCCGGGGCGAGGCGAGGCTGGCTCGAGCAGGTCGTGGGCCGCCATGCCTTCGTGGTGCTGCTCTTCTACCGCGGCTACTGGTGACCGCCCTGTCGCTCCGAGTTGCGGAGCTACGTGAAGGGCGGCGTCGTCGAGAAGATTCGAGCGGCGGGCGGCGAGCTCTACGCGATCTCGAGTGAGCCGCAGTCGTTGGCCGGCCGGGCGGCGACCGACTGGCGTCTCGATTTCGAGACGGTCGGCGATCCCCACCACGAGGTCTCCGGCGCCTGTCGCGACAAGGGCTGGGTCGACCTCTTCGTGAACCAGCGCCTGGATTTCCTGCGGGCGAGCGCCAGGGACACGGGCGACTGGACGCCGACCCATCCGAAGGGCTACTTCCAGCCGGGCGTGCTGGCGCTCGGGCGCGACGGACGCGTGCTCTATCGCTGGCGCGGCGTGCCGACGCACAGCAACATGGGTGGCGCCACCGAGCGGCCGACCGCGGAGCACGTGTGGTCGAGGGTGTCCGAAGCCCTCGCGGCTGGGGACGGCGCGGCCGACGCCGCACCCGACAGCGCGCCGCCGCTCGACTCGAGGGGGCTCCCGTGGCCGCTCTTCGCCTCCCTGCTCGTCGCGAACGGCTGGTTCCTGAACCCGCGCGGCTTCAGGTCGGCCAGTCGCGTCATCGTGGCCGGGGTGCGCCTGCTCGCCTTCATCGCGGCCTGGGTGCTCGCCTTTGCGTGGCTCCCGAGCCTTGCGGTTGCGGCTGCGCTGGCCGTGTGGATCGCCTGGATCACTCCGAAGGTGCGCTGGCTGGGACGGGAGTTCCAGCACGTGGACGTCCCTTCGCCCTAGCTCCGGCGAGGGTGGTCCGAGCCGCTGCGGCCGTTCGGTCCGGGCCGCCGGGCGACCATCGAGAACCCGGTTCGGAAGGTTGGCGGTGCGGGTACTGGTAACGGGAGCGACGGGCTTCATCGGGTTTCACGCTGTCGCAGCGCTGTTTGAGTCCGGTCACACGGTGCGCCCTTTCGTGCGCGACCCCGCCAAGGGCGAGCGCGTGCTCGGCCCCGTCGGGCTCGGCGCCGCCGACCTCGCGATCGGCGACATGACCGATGCCCGAGCAGTCTCGCGCGCCATCGAGGGCTGTGATGCGGTCGTCCACGCGGCCGCGGGCGTGTCGGTCACGACCGCTGCGAGCGACTTCGAGGGCAACGTGCGAGGCACCGAGCTCGTGCTGGGAGCCGCCGTCGAGCGCTCGCTGCCGTGCGTCTACGTGTCGAGCATCACCGCGATCCTGACGCCCGGCCGGCCGACCACCGAGTCGTCTCCTCCGGCCGACAGCCGCACCCGCTACGGGCGGTCGAAGGCACGGGCGGAGGCCTGGGTGCGGGCGCGGCAGGAAGAGGGCGCCTGCATCGCCACCGTCTATCCGCCCGGCGTGGTCGGGCCCGGGGATCCCGGATTCAGCGAATCGGTGAAGGCCTACCGCTCCTTCCTGCGCGGCACGCCGAAGAGTTCGGGCGGCAACCAGATGGTCGACGTCCGCGACCTGGCGCAGCTGATCGTTCGTCTGCTGGAGTCGCGGCGGAGGGGGCGCGTGATTGCCGCCGGCCACTTCTTCACCTGGGACGAGTTCACGGATCTTCTTGCTCGGGTGACCGGCGCCCGCATCCCGCGATTCTCGGCGCCGGGCTGGCTGCTGCGCGGGGCCGCGCGAACGCTCGACGTCGTGGGACGACTGACTGGACGCACCATGCCCATGACGGGGGAAGGCGTCGAGATCGCCACGCGCTGGCAGCGCATCGAAGACTCGAAGCAGGTGGCCGAGCTCGGCATCACGTGGCGTCCGCCGGTCGAGACCCTGAGCGATCTCTTCCGCTGGTACCTCGAGGCGGGCCGGCTCCCGGCCAGCGCCGTCCCCAGGCTCGGCGAGCAGTGAAGGCCGGCTCCCGGCTGCAGCTCAGCCCGCCGCCTCTGCGGTGACTCGCGCGATGCTCGGTCGCTCGGCCAGGCGTCCCAGCAGCGCGGCGATCTCCGGCTGGCCGGCGAGCAGATCCACGCCGACCACGTTCTTGGCCAGCATGCCGGCGAGGCCGAAGCAGTAGAACATGTAGAGGTCGGCGATCGTGAACGTCGAGCCGGCCGCCCAGGGATCGCCGGCGACGAGTCGCGACACCGCGCGCACTCCCTTGGCGAGATCGGCCTTCACCTCCGCCTTCGTTTCGTCGCTGACCGGCTTGTTGAAGAGCATCTCGGGCAGGCAGCGCCGGGCGACGAGGTCGATGTCGAGCTTCGCGTGGCAGGCCAGCTCCAGGGTCTTGCCGGCCTCGAAGGGATCGCTCGGCAGCATGGGCGGATCGGGCTTCAGCCGTTCGACGTACGCGAAGATCGCTAGCGACTCCGACATGAACCGGCCGTCCACCTCGATCGACGGCATCTTGCCCATCGGCGAGCGCTCCAGGTACGCCTCTTCCTGTGACGGCGGAGCCTTGACCTCCTCGAACTCGAGATCCTTCTCGATCAGCAGCGCCTTGGTGAGGCTGTAGTAGTTGCTCATGCGCAAACCGTGAAGCTTGATCATGGATCCACCCTCTGCGTTTCGTGGCGCCTCGTCGCGCGCCGGTCGTGTGCCTTCGTCCGGGGCGGGTAGGGTAGCGCCGGTTCGGGGCGGGTGGCGTCGTCATCCTCGGGCCCGGCGGTCCGCCCCCGGCCGAGGTGCGGGGCGGGGTGGCCGGCCAGGCCTGGCCGGCTCCGGATGGCGGCTCCTAGAAGCGGAAGGTGTAGACGAGCTTGCCGACCTGGCTGGCGCTGAAGGGCCTGAACGTCCCGCCGCCTTCGAGCCACTGCTGGGTGACCACGAGATATAGATTCCGGCCGGGCTCGATCTCCCAGCGGAAGATGCTCGACAGCTCCATGAGGCGGCGCGAGCGCTCGTACTGGAGCGTGTTCGACCAGGAGATGCGGGGGTTCAAGGCCAGGTTCACGCGCAATCGTGCGAGGCGCTTCGTGAAGTCGCCCTGGGGCAGGCGGCCCTCGTCCTGCTCGTACTCGGCGCTCGCGAAGAAGTAACGGCTCGGCCGCAGCTCGAGCGCCACGATGCCCTGGAAGAGCGTGCCCGAGTAGAACGATCCGTAGATCAGCTCGCCGACGACCCGCACCGGGCGGAAGCTCGCGGTCGCGAGCTTGATGCCGCCTCGGTGATAGGTGTAGTCGCCGAGGGGAATGAAGACGCCCTGGTCCACCTCGAAGGGCCTACGCAACAGGCGCTGCTCGTTCAACGAGTACTGGAATCGCAGGCTGTCGCCGAATTGGTTGGTGAACGTGACCGGCGTCCATGTCACCACCGCCGTCTCGAGATCGAGGTCGCTGTCGAAGACCGCGTTCACCGCGACCTCGCTGTCGACGGTGCGCAGCCAGGTGTTCGGTCGCCAGCGCTTCCGGAACGATCCGTCTAATTGGTGGATGCCGCGACGGTTCGCGAACCCCAGGCGGGGGTCGAAGCCCTGGCCGATGCCGGTGTAGCCCAGTCGCCCGTTGTAGCGATCGTTGGGGTATTCGATGCGCGCCCCGTACGCGAACTCGTCCCCGACGCCCGGGTCGGAGAAGCTCTTCATCACGAAGGCGGAGCCGCGCAGGATGTTGCCGCCGTCGAGGCGGCTGTTGAAGTACTGGAAGTCGGCGCCCACGAGTCCGTTGTCGATCTGCCCGCGCGGGTCGCCGTACGTGCCGATCAAGCCGACCGCCGACTCCCCGAGCACGTTCAGCTGCACCCGCGCCACGCCGACGGTGGTGCGGGGCAGCCCGTCCTGAGCGGGCATCGTCACTCCGAGACCGCCGAAGCTGAGCCGGCCGAGCCGCCCGGTCAGCTTCAGGCCCGCGTCGATGTCGAGGGGCTGGCCGTTCTGCCGGCCGATCGTGCGCGAGAAGAAGGGAATCCCGTTTCCCGCGAGGTCGCCGAACTCGAAGATGCCGGCGTCCTGGAGGAAGAAGTCGCGGCGCTCCGGAAAGGACGGAGGAAACCGTGTCAGCTCGGTGCGCAGGTCGTCGCGCGGCGACTCGAGGAAGTTCGTGTTGGCGGTGACTCCCACCGTGACCGAAGGGTGGAACTTCCAGAACACGTCGCCGCCGGGCTCGGTGATCGCGTCGTTGCGCTCGATGTCCCGGCCGAGGGCGGGCACGAAGAAGCGATTCCAGTCGTGGCCGAGCGAGGCGTTGGGGACCAGGTCGACGCCGGTCGCATCGACGTCGCGGAGACCGAGCAGCTCGCCGATGCCGGCCACGTCGGTGACCGAGCGGTTCCGGGACGGGTTCGCCCAGCGTGCCTTCTCGTTCTTGCGGCGAATGATCCGCTCGGCCTCGAAGCCCCAGCGCCCGTCGCGAAGCGACATCGACACCGTCTGGAATGGAATCGCGAACTCGGCCGACCAGCCCTGCTCGTCCACGGTGGCGTCGGCGTACCAGATGCCGTTCCAGTCGCGGCGGAAGACGTCGTTGTTCTCGAGCAGTGCGTCGCTTCGCGTGCCGGCGGGATTGATCTGGAAGAAGTAGCCGTTGCGGTGGTCGTTGAAGGTGTCGAAGATCAGGTTGATGCGGTCGTCCGAGAACAGGCTGGTGTCGAGGACCATCTGCTTCGCGATCAGCGCCGAGGGGTCGCGGTCGTACAGCCGTACGCCGACGTAGAGATTCTCGTCGTCGTAGGCGATGCGGATCTCGGTGCGCTCGGTGGGAGCGGCCCCCTCGTCGGGGTCGACCTGCACGAGCGCGCCGAGGGGCTCGATCCTGGACCACACGGGGTCGTCGAGGACGCCGTCGATCTCGGGCGGCGTGTCGATGCGCACGATGCGGGCCGAGCGGGGCACGTAGGTGCCCGAGGCTTCGGGAGCCGACGCGACGACCGCGACTGCCAGGAGCAGGCCCCATGCGCCCGTACGAGTGATCGATCGCAGAGGCTTGGCGCGCGGGTCGGGTCGCCTCCGAGGTAGGAGACGGGGAATCACGACGAAATCGAGCCGACCCCCCGGCGAATACGGTCGAGCGTCCGCGGCTCGGGGCCCGGAGCGTCGGTCGTGGACGGTCGCTGAAGTGCCATCGCCGGAAATTCCCTTCGTGCTCCCGAACGCTGTCGTGCCAGCGTGCCACGGGAGGCAGCGGTTCGGACGCGGCCGTGCAGCGTAGCCGAATCCGGCGAGCGGAAGCCGGCGCGACTTCGGTCGCCCGGGCTCGGCGCCGGGCGGGTCGAGCCGCAGGATCGCGACCACGATGTGTCGGTCGCCATGCCGCTGCGGTCGACGACCCGCCGCTCGCATTCCGCGCGCGCTTGTCAGCCGGGGATGGACGCATCAGAATGGGCGGCGGGCGGCGAGGCGATTCGTCGGGGAGGCGCGCATGGCGTCGCAGCAGGGGCGGGTCGGCTGGATCGCACTGATCCGCCTGCTGCCCCGCAGTGCGCTGTCGCACGCGGTCGGGCGGCTCGCCTCGGTGCGCGTCCCGCGCTGGCTGCGTGGCCCCCTCTGGCGCGGCTTTGCGTCCGTGGTGGGCGCCGACCTCTCCGAGGTGCGCGATCCGCTCGACGACTTCGACTGCCTGCAGGGCTTCTTCACGCGTGCGTTGCGTGAGGGCGTTCGGCCGATCGACGACGATCCCGAGGCATTCGTCGCGCCCTGCGACGGGGCCTGGGGCGAGTCGGGTGTCATCGAGTCGGGCCGCCTGCTGCAGGTGAAGGGGCGGACGTACGCGCTCGCCGACCTGCTCGACGACCCTGCGCTCGCCGAGCGCTTCGAAGGCGGCGCCTACGCGACCTTCTACCTCTCGCCGCGCGACTACCACCGCTTCCACGCGCCCTGCGCGCTGCGCGTCCGGCGTGCCGTGCACGTGCCCGGCGGGCTCTGGCCGGTCAACCGCATCGGAGTGGAGGGCGTCGCCGATCTGTTCGCGCGCAACGAGCGCATCTGCGCCCACATGACGATCGATCGGGAAGACGGCACGGGCGGCGTGGATCTCGTGATGGTTGCGGTGGGCGCGACGCTGGTCGGCCGCGTGCGGCTCGCCTTCGACGACCTCGTCACCCATCGCCGCGGCGCGGCGCGAAGCGAGCGCGACTATCGCGAGAGCCCGGGCGGTGCGTCCGGCAGCGGCGGCATTGCGGTCGGGCGCGGCGAGGAGTGGGGCCGCTTCGAGTTCGGCTCGACGATCGTGCTGGCGGCGGCGCCGGGGGCGGTCGAGCTGTCGGCGCGCGCGTCCGGTACCGCGCTCCGGCTCGGCGAGCGCATCGGCCGCGTGTCGGGCGAGCGGGGCTGAGCGTTCGAGCCGGTCGGCTGAGCGGCGCGCGTGTCTGGAAGAGCGGAGAAGAGCGGAGAAGGGCAGAGAAGAGCAGAGAAGAGCGGATAAGAGAGAGGAAGAGAGGGCGCGGAGAGGGGCGCCCGGCGAGCGAGCTATCCTCGGCGCTCGGGGGATGAGACGAGGTATGCGGACGCCCACCAGGCGTCGTGTGCGGCGGGGCCGGTGGTCCGGTCGCGCGGGGCGCAGGAGGAGTCGCGGCCGGGCGCGCACGCGTGGCGCGCTCCTCGGCGTGGCGCTCGCCGTGCTGACGCTTGCGGTCTCCACACCCTGGCTGGCGTGCACCGGCGGCCCGCCCGACGAGCCGGACGACATCTGCAGCATCTTCCGCGAGAAGCGCAGCTGGCACAGGAGCGCCGCGCGCGCCCACGAGCGCTGGGGCGTGCCCGAGTCGGTGCAGCTGGCGATCATCCATCAGGAGTCGAGCTTCCGGGCCACCGCGCGGCCGCCCCGGCGCAGCTTCCTGTGGATCCTGCCCGGGCCGCGCGCGTCGTCCGCTTACGGGTACGGGCAGGTCGTCGACGAGACCTGGAATCGCTACCGCCGCGACGCGGGAGGGCTCGGGGCCTCGCGGGACGACTTCGGCGACGTGGCGGACTTCATCGGCTGGTACGCGGACCGGATCCACCGGCGCACCGGCGTGGCCAAGAACGACGCCACCGAGCTGTACGCCGCCTATCACGAGGGGCCGGGCGGCTACCTGCGCGGCACGCACCTCTCGAAGGGCTGGCTCGGTCGCGTGGCGGTGCGGGTCGGCCACCGTGCGTCGACTTATCAGCGGCAGTACGACGGCTGTCGCGAAGACCTGTCGCGGCGTCGCTTCCTCGGGATCTTCTGAGCCCGGGCGCCTTCACCGCGCGCCGCGCAGCACGCGATCCTCGAGCCCGGGCCGCGCCAGCGCGACCCAGGCGCAGAGCCGCGACCTCGTCTCGCGTGGATCGATGAGGTCGTGGACGCCGAACGACTCGGCGCGCGGGAAGGGGCTCTTGCCGCGGGACAGCCTCTCCTCGAGCTCGCGTCGCAGCGCCTCGGGATCCTCCGCTGCCTCGATCTCGCGCCGGAAGGCGACCGCGACGCCTCCCTCGATCGGCAGTGCGCCCGCCTCGGCGGACGGCCAGGCGTAGACCTCGCCGCGCGGCCCGAAGTGCGCGGCCGCCGCCACCCCGTAGGTCTTGCGCACGATCACCGTCGCCCAGGGGACGCGGCTGCGCACCGTGGCACAGATCGCCTCCACCCCGTACCGGATGGTGCCCGCGGTCTCGGCCGCCGAGCCGATCATGAAGCCAGGCTCGTCGGCGAGCGCCACGATCGGCAGGTGGAAGGTGTCGCAGAACTCGATGAAGCGCCGCGCCTTCTGGGCGCCCTCGGCCGTCATCGAGCCGCCGTAGAAGGTCGGGTCGTTGGCCCACACGCCGACCGGCCAGCCGTCGAGGCGCGCCAGACCGACGATCTGCGAGCGCCCGTAGCCCGCCGTCATCTCGAAGAACGAGCCGGCGTCGACGACCGCCTCGATGATCTTCCGCATCTTGTAGACCTTGCGGCGATCGTCGGGCACGATGCCGAGCAGGGCTTCCTCGCGGCGCTCGGGATCGTCGCTCGGCTCTGCGCGCGGCGGCAGCTCGGCGGTGCTGCGCGGCAGGTAGGCGAGGAAGCGGCGCACGACGTCCATCACGTCGGCTTCGTCCTTCGCGACCACGTCGACGACGCCGCTCTTCGCGTGCACGCGCGCCCCGCCGAGCTCTTCCTTGCTGAGCTTCTCGCCGAGCGCGCGCTCGACCACCGCCGGGCCGGCGACCAGCACCTGCGAGGTGTCGCGCGTCATGATCGCCAGGTGCGACGCGGCCAGGCGCGCAGCGGGAAGGCCCGCCACGGCGCCCATCGCGGCCGACACCACCGGCACGGTCTCGAGCACCTCGGCCATCGAGGCGAAGCGAGAGGTCGCGAACACCGGGTCGCCGGTGGGCCGCGGGGCCTGGTTCGCCTTGCCGCCGGTGCCGGTGACGCTGCCGCCTCCGCCTTCGAGGAAGCGGACGAGCGGCACGCGGTAGCGCAGCGCCAGCTCCTCCGCGTAGACGCTCTTGCGCAGCCCGGCGGCTGTCGGCGAACCGCCGCGCTGGGTGAAGTCCTCGCCGCCGACCGCTACCGGGCGTCCCTGGATCTGCGCCATGCCGAGCACGTAGTTGCCCGGCGTGAAGTCCGCCGGCGAGCCGTCCTCGGAGGGCTCGGCGTGACCCGCGATGGGCCCCTCCTCGCGAAACGTGCCGCCGTCGACGAGCACGTCGATGCGCTCACGGATCGTCAGCCGCCCGCGCGCGTGCTGCTTTGCGACCGCCTCCTCGCCGCCGTGCCGGAGGGCGAGGCCCCGGCGCCGCCCGATCTCCTCGACCTCGTCCTTCCAGCTCATGCAGGCATTGCTCCCGATCAGAAGTGCTCGAGCTCGCAGTGGAGCGTCTCGAGGTCGACCATGCCGACGCGGTTCCAGCCCGGCAGCATGCCGGCGCACTCGCCGGGATTGAAGACCACCGTGTCCCGCACGCGCTCGAAGCGGAGCAGGTGCGTGTGGCCGTGCAGCGCCAGCGCGTGGTGGTCGGCGAGGTGGGCGTCGAGGTCGAGGGGGTCGTGGGTGACGACGATCGACCGGCCGTGCCACTCGACCTCGAGCGGGCCCTCGACGATGTGCATGGAGTGGGTCCGGGCGGCGTCTTCGAGGGTGTCGCGCTCGAGGTCGTTGTTGCCCCAGACGCCGAAGAGCGATGCGCGCATGGCGGCGAAGGCTTCGAGCACCTTGGCCTGGGTGATGTCCCCGGTGTGGACGACGCGCTCGACGTCCGCGCGGTCGAAGATCTCGACGATCCGGCGGACGCTCTGCAGGTTGTTGTGGGTGTCGCCGACGACGCCGATCCGCATCGCGCACTCCAGCACCGCTGCCCGTCGCTCGGGCCGCTCGCGGCGGGCGCAGAGCGTATCACGTCCGGGCATCGGCCCCGGCAGCCGTTCGGGGCTACGCTGAGACTTTCGCGAGCCACCGCCTGGGGACGGCCGCCTTGCAGAGGAGACCCGCGTGGACTTCGAGACCCTGCGCATCGAAACCGACGCCGACGGCGTGCTGACCCTCACGCTGCACCGGCCCGACAAGCTGAACGCCTTCACGGCCACGATGATCCGCGAGCTGCTCGAAGTGTACGACTACGTGGATCGCGAGGACGCCGTCCGCGTGGTGGTGGTGACCGGGGCGGGGCGCGGCTTCTGCGCGGGCGCCGATCTCTCGGGTGGAGGTGACACCTTCGACGTCGGGCGCGACGGCGAAGAGCCGACGAGCACGCCGCGCGACGGCGGCGGCCTGGTGTCGCTGCGCATCTTCGACTGCAAGAAGCCGGTGATCGCCGCGATAAACGGGCCGGCGGTCGGTGTCGGCATCACGCAGACCCTGCCGATGGACGTCCGGCTTGCCAGCGAGAAGGCGAAGTTCGGCTTCGTGTTCGCCCGCCGCGGGATCGCCCCCGAGGCGGCGAGCAGCTGGTTCCTGCCCCGGGTGGTGGGCATCAGCAAGGCGATGGAGTGGGTCGCGACCGGCCGGATCTTCGGCCCCGACGAGGCGCTCGCGGCGGGCCTGGTGAGCGAGGTGCTGGCCCCTGACGCGCTGCTGCCCCGCGCCTACGAGATCGCCCGGGAGATCGCCGTCAACACCAGCCCCGTCTCCGTGGCGCTGTCGCGGCAGATGATGTGGAAGATGCTCTGCGCCTCGCACCCCATGGAGGCCCACCGCGTCGACTCGAAGGCGATCGAATTCATGGGCGCGAGCCCGGACGCGAAGGAGGGCGTGACGAGCTTCCTCGAGAAGCGTCCCCCCCGCTTCGCCCTGTCGGTGGCGAACGATCTGCCCGACTTCTACCCGTTCTGGGACGACCCGCCCTATGAGAGCGCCGATTGAGCAACCGCCCGCCCAGCGGGTATGCTCGGCGGGGTGATCGTCCTCGTCGCGCTCTTCGTCATCGGCCTGTTCGTCGTCTACCGGGCCTGGCTCGGGTACCCCCCGTCGCGTCGCGCAGTGATCGGGCGGGGTGAGGTGGCCTTCCTCGAGGCAGCGGCCGAGACGTTCTTCCCGCCGGGCGAGCGGATGCCCGTCGACGGTCGCGCTGCCGATCTGCCGGGCTACGCGGACGGCTACCTGGTCCTGCTGCCCACTCGTCAGCGCTACCTGATCCGCGCGCTGTTCGTGTTGTTCGAGCAGGCGACGCTGATCTTCCCGGCCCGGGGCGTCGGCGCCTTCCGCCGCTTCTCGTCGATGTCGCCCGAGCAGCGCCGCGCCTACCTGGAGGGCTGGGCGACGAGCCGGCTCTATTTGCGCCGCATGGCGCTCGATGCTCTGAAGGCCGTGCTCATCATGGGCTACCTCGGCCACGAGGAGAACCTGCGCGCACTCGGCCTCGCGCCGTGGCAGATCGAGCCGGTCGTCTGCGAGGCCGACCTGCTGTACCCGCCGATCGGCCGGCCGCGCAGCGCCGTGCGCTACTCGCGGGCCGACCTCACCCACGAGCGCCCCCGCGCCCGGCTGCGGGAGGCGTCGGCCGCCGGGGGGCAGGCGCCGTGAGCGAGGCCGCGCCGCCCGCGGACGCGCTGCGGGTCTTTGCCGACTACGACCGCGACTTCGTGGAAGAGGCCGACGTGGTCGTCGTGGGGTCGGGGCCGAGCGGCTCGGTGGTTGCCCACGAGCTCGCCGCGGCCGGTCATCGCGTCGCGCTCGTCGAGGAGGGCCCCCCCTTCACGCCCTCGGAGTTCGTTCGCGACAGCAACGTCAGCATGGCCCGCACGCTGCGCGAGGGCGGGCTGCGCAGCCCCGTCGGCACCTTCATGCCGATCCTGCAGGCGATCTGTCTCGGCGGCGGGTCGCTGGTCAACTCGGCGATGTGCCTTCGCCCGCCGGCCTTCGTGTTCGACGGCTGGTCGGAGCGCTTCGAGCTCGAGCGGACCACCCGGGCCGATCTCGATCCCCACTTCGACGCGGTGGCCGACTTTCTCGGCATCGCACCGACCCCCGACGCCGTACAGGGCCCGCGCAACCTGCTCTTTCGCGACGGCTGCAAGGCCCTGGGCTACGCGAGCGAGCCGAGCGAGCGCAACGTGCAGGGCTGTGTGGGCAGCGGCGAGTGCTTCACCGGCTGCCGCTCGCGCGCCAAGCAGAGCATGGACATCACCTACGTGCCCGAGTCGATGCGTCACGGGGCACGGGTCTTCACCTCGCTGCAGGTGCAGCGGGTGATGGGGGCCGGGCGCCGGGTCTGGGGGGTCGAGGGGCAGGTCGTCGAGCCGTTCACCGGCCGGCCCGGGCCGAAGTTCCGCATCAACGCCCGGCTGGTCGTGCTGGCGGCGGGCTGCATGGCGACGCCGGTGCTGCTGCAGAAGAGCGGCGACTTGGCCAACGACTCGCGGCAGGTCGGCCAGAATCTGCAGATGCACCCCGGCTGCGCGGTCGGCGGCATCTACCCCGAGCCGGTCGATCCGCTCTTCGGCGCGACCCAGAGCTATCAGTCGCTCGAGTTCCTGCGCGAGGGCTTCAAGCTCGAGACCATGTGGTCGTCGCCGGCGGCGCTGGCGGTGCGGGCGCCGGGACTCGGCGCCGAGCTGGTCGGCCGGCTGTCCGAGCTCGACCGCACTGTCATCTGGGACGGCATCGCGAGCGCCAACCGCTCGCTCGGCCGGGTGAGCGCGCGCTTCGACTCGATGGATCCGGTGATCCGCTGGAAGCTCCATCCCGAGGACGCGGGCATCCTGATTCGCGCCATCCACGAGCTGGTGAAGATCCACTTCGCGGCCGGTGCCGAGCGCGTGATGCCGGGCATCGGCGGGCTGCCCGACGAGTTCGATGCCGTCGAGCAGGCCGACGTGCTCGCCGATTGGAAGGTGCGGCCGGGCGACCTGACGACGGCGAGCTCGCATCTCTTCTGCACCACGCGCATGCACGGCGATCCGAAGCAGGGCGTGGTGGACGAGCTGGGTCACTGCTACGGGATGGACAACCTCTACATCGCCGACACGGGCACCTTTCCGGCGTGCCCGTCCGTCAATCCCATGTTCACCGTGCTCGCGCTCGCCCACCGGCAGGCGCAGGCCCTCAAGGACAGGCTCTGAGGGTGTCGGAAGCGGGATCGGGAGAGGACGCGCCCGCGCAGCCGGGCCTGTGGAGGGCGCCGGCGCCGGGCAAGCTCGTCGGGCGCGGTCACGCGGCGGGCGACGTGCTCGAAGCCTACGAGTGGGACGTGCTCGAGAGTCGCGACGGCGTGCTGCGCGTGCTCGCCCAGCTGCCCGAGAAGCTCAAGAATCCGCGCGGCCAGCTCTTCGGCGGTTTCACGCCGACCTACGTGGACTTCGTCGCAGTCCACACTTTCTGGGCGGGCCGCGAGACCCGGCCGGGCCATCCCTGGCTGGCCACGCTGAACATGCGCGTCGACTACTTTGCTCCGATCGCCGGTCCGACCTTCGAGATCGAGAGCCGGATCCTGCACCGCGGTGCGTCGACGCTGTGGGTGGAGACGCACTTCTGGGAGGCGGGCTCCTCGGACCCGGTGTCCGGAGGAGCGGGCGGCCCCGAGGGGCCCCCGCCCGCCGAGCGGGCTCGGCTCGCCTACGCGTACACGACCCTCAAGATGATCTGAGACCCGAGGAGCCTGTCAGCTTCACTTCGGCCCCCGGTCTGCCGATGAGCCGCTTGGATGCCCGGCACTCGAGGGGGAAGAGCGATGCGATCGTGGGCGGCCTGCCTGGCCGCGGCACTCCTGTGGACGCCGATCCCGGCGGCCGCCGAGGACGGCGCCAGGCAGTACACCGGTCGGCAGATGTGCGGCCGCATGACGAAGCAGATCGATCACTTCGAGAACACCGTCCTCGCCATGGCGAAGGCCCGTGGCAACACCCTGTGGGAGCAGGCGACCAACGACCACATCGATCGCCTGAAGAACCGCCGCGCCGACAAGTGCCCCGAGTACGCCAAGCAGCGCAGCGCATTGGCCCGCGCGAAGGCCCAGGCCGATCAGATGCGGCAGATGATGATCACAGCCGCCAAGGGCGCCGCGAAGTACTTCTCGGGCGGCTGGTTCTAGGCCCCTTCGCCCGGCCCCGGCCCCGCGACGGCCGCCCGGACCGGAGCGGCCGACCGCTCCGGTATGCTTCCGGCTCGGCCACCCCGGCCGACTCGTAGCCGTGCCGGCTGTGCCGGCCGTGCAGGGGCTGGCTGTGGCCGGGCGTGCGAGGGTGGCGTGCGAGGGTGGCGTGAGAGTAGCGGCGTGAGAGTCAGTGGCGTGAGAGGAGCGGCGTGAAGCGCAATCGGCTCGGGCGCAGCGGCCTGGTGGTCTCCGAGATCTGCATGGGGACCATGACGTTCGGCAGCATGGCCGACGAGGCGGCGAGCGTGGCCATCCTCGACAAGGCCTTCGAGGCCGGCGTGAACTTCCTCGACGTGGCCGAGATGTATCCGGTACCGCCCGACGAGAAGTGGGTGGGGCGCAGCGAGGAGATCTGCGGGCGCTGGCTCTCGAATCGCCCGCGCGACTCGGTGATCCTCGCGACCAAGGTGGTCGGCGCCGGCGGCGGCTGGTTTCTCGGGCCACTGCGCTGGGGCAACACCGGGCTCGACCGCTGGAACATCGAGCGGGCCGTCGAGGGCAGCCTGCGGCGGCTCGGCACCGACTACATCGATCTCTACCAGACCCACTGGCCCGATCCCGAGTATCCGATCGACGAGACCATGGAGGCCCTCGACCGCCTCGTTCAGTCCGGCAAGGTCCGCTACGTGGGCTGCAGCAACCAGAGCGCCTACGGGCTGACGCGCGCCCTCTGGGCCAGCGACGTCGCCGCCACCGCCCGCTACGAGACCATCCAGAACAACTTCAGCATGCTGAACCGGCGCTTCGAGGACGAGCTCGCCGAGGTCTGCCGCCGCGAGCAGGTGAGCCTGTTGCCCTACAGCCCGCTCGCTGCCGGCGTGCTCTCGGGCAAGTACCTCGACGGCGCCTGGCCCGAGGGCAGTCGCTTCACCCGCTATCGCGAGGAATCGGCCCGCGGCAAGGCGATGACGGCGCGCTTCGTGAACGAGGGCACGCTGCGATCGACCGCTCGCCTCGCCGAGATCGCCGCCGAGCAGGGAATCTCGGTGGCGACGCTGGCGATCGCCTGGACGCTCGCCCACGACTTCGTGGGCTCGACGATCATCGGCGCCACCCACCCCGACCAGCTCGACGACACGTTGGCCGCCGCAGGGCGCCCGTTGCCGATGGACGTGCACGAGCGCATCGACGCGATCTCCCGCGAGATCCGCTACCCGATGGGCTGACGCAGTGGTGCAGCCGTCTCGCGCGCGCTCGTGGATCCGCCGCATGGCACCGGTGGGCGGCTTCGTCATGGCGACCGCGCTCCTGGTCGCGAGCGCCGGGGCGCTCGATCGCGGAGCCGACGGCGACTTCGAGAAGCGCACGTCGTCGCACTTCGTCCTCTACCAGGACGTCGACATCGACGAGACGGCCGGACTGCGCGGGTCGCGCAAGTTCGAACAGAACGTGCTCGCCGTCCTCGAGTCGGCCTATCGCGAGGGCGACGCGAGGCTCGGGCTCCGGCCCGAGCGGCCGATCACCGTGGTGGTCTACGACGCGGGTGTCTTCGACGCGCAGTTCGGCGGGAGCTTCCGTTTTCCCGTGGCCGGCTTCTACGGCGGGCGTGTGCACATCCGCGGTGACACGGTGGTGAGCGACCGACTTGCCGCCGTGCTCCACCACGAGTACGTGCACGCGGCCTTCGACGCCGAGGCGGGGCGTCACGTGCTGCCCGCCTGGCTGAACGAGGGGGTGGCCGAGTGGTTCGAGGGGCGCGTGCAGGGCTGGCGGCAGCTGCCCGCGCCCGCCGCCAACGCGTTGCACCGATACGCTCGCGAAGGCCGGCTCTACGACCTCGGGGCGCTGTCGGCGCCGAGCTTCACGGGCTTCGGGCCCGAGGGCGCGAGGGTCGCGTACCTCCAGTCGTGGTCGTTCATCGACTACCTGGCCGGTCTGCGCGGCGAGCGCATCCTGCGTGACTGGATCCGCGAAATCGCGCGCACCGGTGACGTCGAGCGCGCCACCCGGCGCACGTTCCGGCGCGACCTCGCGCGCCTGCACGGCGACCATCTCCGAGCGCTCGCGCCGGGCTCGTAGCTGCTAGCCTGCCGGCCGTGACGCACTGGGGAAGGCGCTCGCTCGCGGTCCTTTGCGCCGCACTGCTCGGATCGCTCGCCGTGCCGGCGCTCGCCGAGGAGCCGGACGGCGCGGGCACCTCGCGCTTCCAGCTGCACCGCGAGCTGGACCGGGCCAGCGACTTCGCTCCCGTGGGCGTGCTGCTCGACCACACCCACGCGCGCGGCGACTGGACGTTCCTCTACCGCTTCACGCGCATCGAGAAACGCCACCTGTTGGTGGGCGATTTTCCGGTGACGCCGTCGCAGGTGGCCGCGAAGTACACCGACGTGCCCCTGGCCTGGACCCAGGACACCCACACCCTCGGTGCCATGTACGCGCCGCGAGATCGCTTTACTTTCGCGCTCTTGCTGCCGGTCGTGAACAATCGACTGGAAGAATCTGCCGGCGGCGCCTTTCGGACCACCGAGACCACGGGGATCGGCGATGCGAAGCTGATGTTCCTGATTCCCTTCGTGCAGAAGGGGCAGGAGAAGACCCAGTTCAACTTCGGCGTGAGCTTTCCGACGGGCAGCATCCAGCAGACCGACGCCACCGGGCAGCGGCTCCCCTACGTGATGCAGCTCGGGTCGGGCTCCTGGGATGCGATCTGGGGCATCACGTACACCGGGGTCCACGAGTCGCTGTCGTGGGGCGGTCAGTTCGAGGGGCAGTACCGCATCTCGACCAATTCGGTGGGCTACCGGCTCGGCACGGTCTACCACGCGTCGGCCTGGCTGGCGGGCGGGTTCGGCCGCTGGCTGAGTGCGTCCGGGCGCTTCGCGTGGACGCGGCGGGGCAACGTGAGGGGGGCCGATCCGACGCTCCTCAAGGCCGACCCGGTCAGCGGCATGCCGACCAGCCCCCTCAACGACAACAAGCTGCAGGGCGGCACCACCCTCCAGGTCGGCCCCGGCGTCAACGTGCTGCTGCCGATCTTCGGCGGACAACGCTTCTCGGTCGAGGCGCTGTTTCCCATCTACGAAGACCTCGATGGGCCGCAGCTTGCCTCCGACGTGACGATCTCGGCGGGTTGGCAGTGGATCTTCTGACAGGCCTGCGAGCGGCTGCGACGTTCGTGCCGATGTCGCTGCTGCTCGGCCTGCTGGCCTGCTTCGAGGGGTCACGGGTGACGGCCATCGTCGAGCGCGTCGACGACGCCTACGAGCAGGTGGTGGTCACGCAGCCCGGCGTCGAAGGCCTGCTGCCGGAGGGCACCACGACGCTTCGCGCCGACGCGTCGGCGCGAGAGGGCCTGGTGGCGGGACAGGTCGTCGAACTCGAGGTCGATCGCGGACGCGTCGGCCCGGAGATCCGCTCGGCCCGCTTCCTGCGCTGGGCCGACGAGTCGGACGGTTGGATCGTCTCGGCGGGGCGGCGCGTCCCTGCCGAGCGCGCCGAGCCGATCGAGCTGTTCGACACCGCGGGCGAACCCGTCAGCCTGGCCGCGCTGGCGGGCAGGGTGGTGCTGGTCGACTTCATCTACACGAGCTGTCCCGGTCCGTGCCCGGTACAGACCCACAACATGCGTCGCGTTCAGCGCGGGCTTTCCGAAACCGCGCGCGAGCACGTACGGCTGCTCTCGGTGACGATCGACCCCGAGACCGACGACGGCCGGACGCTGGCCGCCTATGCGGATCGCCACGGCGCCGACCGCCGGGGCTGGTCGTTCCTGACCGGTCCCGTCGAGCGCGTCGAGGACGTCCGCACCCGCTACGCGATCGGCGTGTCGGACGACTCGAGCGGCGGCATGGACCACACCCTGCGCAGCTACCTGATCGATGACCGCGGCTATCTGGTGGACCGCTACCGCAGCGATCTCTTCGACCCGCAGGCGGTCGTGCAGCGCCTCGAGGCGCTGGCCGGCGAGGCCGCGGTCCGCGCCGGGGGGTAGGGGGCGCGGCGGCGCTCGACAGGCCGCGGCGCTCGACAAGCCGCGGCGTTCTACGAGCCGCGGCTCTCGACAAGCCGCGGCGCTCTGTGGGCCGCGGCGCTCTACAGGCCGCGGCGCTGCTACGGCGCCGCGGCGCTGCGCCCCGAGCCCGGCGCCTCGTCGCGCAGCGGGGCGAGGTGCTCGACCCGGTCGAAGCTCGCCATCGCGAACAGCGCACCGCCTGTGATCTCGATCGCATGCAGGCGGCTGATGCCCGCCCAGCTGCTCGAAAAGCGCAGGTGCACCCAGGGCACCGGCTCGATGCCGAGCAGATGCGAGATCAGCACCGCGTTGGTGCCCTCGTGGGCGATCACGAGCAGGCGCCTGTCGGGGTGGGGGATGCGCCAGAGCCGGTGCGCGGCGTCCTCGTGGATCGAGACGCGGTGGTGCTCGGCGAGCAGCCCCTCCAGCCCGCCGCTCACGCGCTCGTAGAAGTGCCGGAAGGACTCGCCGCCCGGGTAGCCGTCCCACCAGTGTGACAGCTCGCGGGCGCGGGCCGCCTCGAAGTAGGCGCGCACCTGCTCGGTCGTGCTGCCCTCGAGCGAGCCCAGCGTCATCTCGCGCAGCCAGCTCGCGGCTTGGCCCGTTTCGCCGAGTCGCTCGAGGATGGGTGCGGCGGTCTCGGCCACGCGCTGCAGCGGGCTGTGGAGCACCATGTCGAAGTGCTCGCCGGCGAGCGCGTCGGCGACGCAGCGTGCCTGCGCGTGGCCGAACTCGGTGAGGCCGGGGTCGTCGACCGCGCGTCCGCCGGGCTCCCAGTCCGGCTGGGCGTGACGCACGAGCACGATCTCCAACGCAGATCCCCCAAAGCGGTGCCGCGGTGCGTGCGCGCTGAACGTCGCGCTCTCCGCAGTTTCGCCGGAGCTTCGCTCAGGGCATCCTCCGCTGCTACCTTGCTGCGGCTCGGCAGGAGGGGGCGTGGGCGACGAAGCGAGGGGCTACGACTTCCATCCCGCCGTGGACGGCTGGTTCCGGGAGCGCTTCCCGGAAGGCCCCACCGAGCCCCAGGCCGCCGGCTGGCCGCTGATCGCCGCGGGCGAGGACACGCTGATCGCGGCCCCGACCGGATCGGGCAAGACGCTCTCCGCCTTCCTGGTCTGCATCGACCGCTTCTATCGCGAGGCGGCGGCGCGCGCGCGCGGCGGGACCGCCAACGACCCCGGCATGCCGCTCTTCGCGAGCGACGGGGCCGACCCGGGCGCCGACGATGCCGGGCCCGGCGAAGCCCGCGGCGTCGAGGTCGTCTACGTCTCGCCCCTCAAGGCGCTGGCGGCCGACATCGAGAAGAACCTGCAGGAGCCCCTGCAGGAGATCGCGGCCCGGGCGAAGGCCGAGGGACACGCCGTGCCCGATCTGCGCGTCGCCCTGCGCAGCGGCGACACGCCTTCGTCGCAGCGCGCCGCGATGGTCAAGCGGCCGCCGCAGATCCTGGTGACCACCCCCGAGTCGCTCTTCCTGCTGGTCACCGCCGAACGCAGCCGCGAGATGCTGCGCGGCGTGCGCACGGTGATCGTCGACGAGATCCACGCGGTGGCCCGCGACAAGCGCGGCTCGCACCTGGCGCTGACCCTCGAGCGGCTCGATCGCCTGTGCGATCGGCGTCCGGCGCGGATCGGGCTCTCGGCCACCCAGCGGCCGATCGAGACGGTGGCGAGGCTGCTGGTGGGCGCCGGCCACGCACGCAGCGAGCCCGACGGGCGCCCGCGCTGTCGCATCGTCGACCGGGGGCATCGGCGTGCCCTCGACCTGGCCATCGAGCTGCCCGACGAGGATCTCGAGGCCGTCGCCTCGGCCGAGCAGATGAGCGACGTGCTCGACCGCATCGCCGGGCACGTCGAGCAGCACCGCACGACGCTCGTCTTCGTCAACACGCGCCGCCTCGCCGAGAGGCTCGCTCACGAGCTGGCCGAGCGACTCGGCGAAGGGGAGGTGGCCTCCCACCACGGCAGCCTCTCGAAGGACCGCCGCCTGCGTGTCGAGGCCAGGTTGCGGGCCGGCGAGCTGCGCGCCCTGGTGGCCACGGCCTCGCTCGAGCTCGGCATCGACATCGGGCCGGTCGAGCTGGTTTGCCAGATCGGTTCGCCGCGGGGGCTGTCGACGTTCCTGCAGCGGGTCGGGCGCTCGGGTCACTCGCGCGGCGGCACGCCGAAGGGGCGGCTGTATCCGACCAGCCGGGACGAGCTGGTCGAGTGCCTGGCGCTCTTGCGCGGGGTGCGCGCGGGTCGCCTCGACGCGCTGCATCCGCCGGTCGCCCCGCTCGACATCCTCGCGCAGCAGATCGTCGCCGCCTGCGCGGCCGACGATTGGCGCGAGGCTGCGCTCTTCGAGCTGATGCGCGGCGCGGCCCCCTACGCGGACCTCTCCCGCGACGACTTCGACGCGGTGGTCGAGATGCTGGCCGAGGGCATCACGACCGGCCGCGGTCGCCGCGCCGCCTACCTGCACCGCGATCGCGTGCAGGGCATGCTGCGCGGCCGGCGTGGCGCCCGGCTCGCCGCGCTGACGTCGGGTGGCGCCATCCCCGAGGTGGCCGACTACCGGGTGCTCGCCGACCCCGACGACACCTTCGTGGGCACCGTCTTCGAGGACTTCGCGATCGAGAGCATGCCCGGCGACATCTTCCTGCTCGGCAGCACCTCGTGGCGCATCCGGCGGGTCGAGTCGGGGGTGGTGCGGGTGGTCGACGCCCAGGGCGCTCCGCCGAGCATCCCGTTCTGGGTCGGCGAGGCGCCGGCGCGCAGCGACGAACTCAGCGGCGAGGTGTCGACCCTGCGCGAGGACATCTCGGTCCGCCTCGGCGACGCCGGCCACGACGGGGCGCGGCAGTGGCTGGTCGACGATCTCGGTGTCGACCGCGTGGTCGCCGACCAGGCGGTCCGCTACCTGGGGGCCGGGCTGGCGGCGCTCGGCGTGCTGCCGACCTGCGACACGATCGTCTTCGAGCGGTTCTTCGACGAGTCGGGCGGCATGCAGCTCGTCGTCCACTCCCCGCTCGGCGGGCGCATCAACCGGGCGCTCTGCCTCGCGCTGCGCAAGAAGTTCTGCAAGAGCTTCAACTTCGAGCTGCAAGCCGCCGCCAACGATGATGCGATGGTGCTTTCGCTGGGGCCCCATCACAGCTTCGCGCTGGACGCCGTCCCGCGCTTCCTGGCGTCGGCCACCGTGGCCGAGACCCTCGAGCAGGCCTCGCTGGCCTCGCCGATGTTCACGGCGCGCTGGCGCTGGAACCTGAACCGCTCGCTCGCCGTGCTGCGTTGGAAGAGCGGCCGCCGCAATCCGCCGCCCATCCAGCGCATGGAGGCCGACGACCTGATGGCCGCGGTCTTCCCCAATCAGGCGGCCTGCCAGGAGAACGTCAGCTACCCGATCGACATACCCGACCATCCGCTGGTGCGGCAGACCATGCACGACTGCCTGACCGAGGGCATGGACGTCGAGGGGCTGACCGAGCTGGTGCGCGGCTTCGAGTCGGGGGGCGTGCGGACGCACTTCGTCGACGCCACCGAGCCGTCACCGCTGGGCCACGAGATCCTGAACGGCCGGCCGTACACCTTCCTCGACGACGCGCCCCTCGAAGAGCGCCGCACCCGGGCCGTGGCGTTGCCACGGGGCCTGCCCGTCGAGGCGCGCGAGCTGGGCCGGCTCGACCCGGCGGCGATCGATCGCGTCCGCGAAGAGGTGCGGCCTGACCCGCGTGACCTCGAGGAGCTGCACGACGCGCTGCTCGGCCTCGTGGCGGCGCCGCCGTTGACCGAGCATCGCGCGCGCTTCGACGAGCTCGTCAGCGTCGGCCGCGCGGCGCGGCTCTTCGTGGACGGTCGGGAGCTGTGGTGCGCGATCGAGCGCCGGCGCGCGCTCGAGGGGGTGCACCCCACGGCTCGATTCGAGCCGGACGCTCCGCTGCCCACGGTGATCCGTGAGCTGCCCGTGACCGAACGCGAGGCGACGCTGGTTGCGCTGGTTCGCGGGCACCTCGAGGTGTCGGGTCCGGTGGGCGTGCGCGAGCTGGCCGAGCGACTGGTCGTGACGCCGGCAGACGTCGAGATCGCTCTCTGCGCCCTCGAGGCCGAGGGCTTCGCGTTGCGCGGCGACTTCGATCCGCGTTCGGCCGCGACCTCCTCGGGCGTCGTCGAGCAGCACGGCCGGCCGCTCGAGCAGTGGTGTGCGCGCCGGCTGCTCACGCGCATCCACGCCTACACGCGCGACCGGCTGCGGCGCGAGATCGAGCCCGTCACCGCGCAGGACCTGATGCGCTTCCTGCTGCGCTGGCAGCACGTGGCGCCGGGCTCGCAGTGCGAGGGACGCGGCGGCGTGGCGCGTGTCGTCGAGCAGCTGCAGGGCTTCGAGATCGCTGCGGGCGCGTGGGAGGAGAGCGTCCTGCCGGCGCGACTCGAGCGTCACTCGCCGCGGGCCCTCGACGCGCTCTGCCTGTCCGGTGAGGTCGTGTGGGGAAGGCTCGCGCCGCGCGTCGAGTCGACGGGTGGGGGCGGCGGCGACGAGGCGAGGCGTCGCCGTGCGCGCAGCCGCTCGACGCCCTCCCGCGCCACCCCGATCGCCCTGGCGCTGCGCGCCGACCTGCCGTGGCTCCTGCAGGCGCACCGCGGGGCGAGCGCAGCCCCCGAGCCCGAGGCCGGCGCGGCGGCCGACATCCTGGCCTGCCTGCGCGTCGACGGCGCGCTCTTCCACTCGGACCTCGTCGCGCGCCTCGGCGGGCTGCCGGTCGAAATCGAGGAGGGTCTGTGGAGCCTGGTCTCGCGCGGTCTCGTGACGGCCGACGGATTCCAGGCCGTGCGCTCGCTGCTCGGGGCGCGCGAGCGCTGGGCCCGCACACGGGCGCGCGAAAGGGCGCGGCGGGGCTTGCGTCGCGGGCTCGGGGCGGGACCCGGCTCGAACGCCGAGGGGCGCTGGTCGCTGCTGCGCGGCGCCGAGCCGGTCGACGACCCCGACGTGCTCGCCGAGGCCGTCGCCGAGCAGCTGCTGGCGCGCTGGGGCGTGGTGTTCCGCGACCTGCTGGCCCGCGAGTCGTTGGCGGTGCCGTGGCGTGAGATCGTCTTCGCCCTGCGCCGCCTCGAGGCGCGCGGCGTGATCCGCGGCGGCCGCTTCGTGAGCGGCTTCAGCGGCGAGCAGTTCGCGCTGCCCGGGGCGGTGGACCGGCTGCGCGGCGCGCGCCGCAAGCAGAAAAGCGGCGAGATCGTGAGCGTGTCGGCGGTCGATCCGCTCAATCTCACCGGCATCCTCTTTCCGGGCCGTCGCGTGCCCGCGCTGCGCGCCAACGTGGTGACCTATCGCGACGGCATCCCCGTCGAGCCGGGGTCGCACGTCGCGGACCCGGCCGGCTCGGCACACGGCGGCCCGCTCGGGCACCCGGCCTGAGCGGCGAGAGCCGGCAGGAGAGGTCGTCGTTGCGGGTCGCTTATCTCTGTCTCGGTGTGATGGGCGGGCCGATGGCGGGTCACCTGGCGGCTGCCGGTCATCGCGTGCGCGCCTACAACCGCACGCGGTCGCGGGCCGACTCGTGGCTGGCCGCGCACGCCGCCTACGAGGTGGCCTCGGCGCCGACGCCCGCCGACGCCGCCGCCGACGCCGAGGTCGTGCTCGCCTGTACGGGCAACGACGACGACCTGCGCGCCATCACGCTCGGCCCGGGCGGCGCCTTCGATGCGCTGGCAGCGGGCGGCCTGTTCGTCGACCACACCACGGCCTCGCCCAGCCTGGCCCGCGAGCTGGCCGACGAGGCCGAGCGCCGCGGCTTCGCCTGGCTCGACGCGCCGGTCTCCGGCGGTCAGGGCGGGGCCGAGAACGGTCAGCTCACCGTGATGGTCGGCGGCGAGCCCGACGCGTACGCGCGCGCCGCGCCGCTCTTCGACTGCTATGCGCGCAAGCATCTGCTGATGGGGCCGGCGGGCGCGGGTCAGCTCACGAAGATGGTCAACCAGATCTGCATTGCGGGACTTCTGCAGGGGCTGTCCGAGGGCCTGCACTTCGCGAAGCAGAGCGGCCTCGACGGAGAACGCGTCGTCGAGGTGATCTCGAAGGGCGCCGCACAGTCCTGGCAGATGGACAACCGCGCGGCCACGATGCTGCGCGGCGAGTTCGACTTCGGGTTCGCGGTGGACTGGATGCGCAAGGACCTCGCGATCGCGCTCGACGAGGCCGAGCGGGTCGGGGCGCGGCTGCCGATCACCGCGCTCGTCGACGAGCTGTACGGCGAGCTGCAGGCCGGGGGCGCAGGGCGGCTCGATACGTCGAGTCTGATCCGGCTGCTCGAAGGAGACTGAATCCCGCTCGGCGCGCGCCGGTTCGGGATCGCCTCGGCGCTTCGCCCGGGCAGGGGGTCGATGCCGCGGGCGCCGAACGCGACGTCTCGCTCCTTCTGCCTGGATCCCTGGCGCTCTGGCTCTCAGGCCGCCGGGATCGCCTCTCGTCTCGCGAGAGGCTCGGGCGCGAGCGGGTCGCAGCCGAGGACCGCGTCCGCCGCCCGCTCGGCGATCATCATCACCGGCGCATAGATGTTGGCGTTGGTGATCGTCGGCATCACCGAGGCGTCGACGACCCGCAGACCGTCGACGCCGTGCACCCGCAGCGTATGTGGATCGACCACGGCGTCCGGGTCGACGCCCATCCGGCAGGTGCACGAAGGATGCAGCGCGGTCTCGCCCTCGCGGGCCACCCAGTCGAGGATCTCCTTCCCGGTTTCCACCCGGGGCCCCGGCGAGAGCTCGCCGAGGTCGATCTCGCGAAACGCCGGCTGGGCGAGCAGGTCGCGCGCGCAGCTGACTGCCTCGATCCATTCGCGCCGGTCGCTCTGCGTCGAGAGGTAGTTGAAGCGCAGGCGCGGCGGGACGTACGGATCGCTCGACCGGATCCGTAGCGTGCCGCGCGCGTCCGAGAGCATTGGGCCGATGTGAAGCTGATAGCCGTGGCCGGCGATCGGGCGGGTGCCGTCGTAGCGGATGGCCAGCGGCAGGAAGTGGATCATCAGGTTCGGGTACGGCTGGCTCGGGTTGCTGCGCACGAAGCCGCCGGCCTCGAAGTGGTTGGACATGCCGGGGCCGGCGCCCGCCAGCCACTGCAGGCCCACCCACGGCCGGCGCCACCAGCGTACGTGCGGCGCCATCGAGATCGGCCGCCCGCAAGCGTGCTGGACGTAGACCTCGAGATGGTCCTGCAGGTTCTCGCCGACACCCGGCAGGTCGTGCACGACCGCCACGCCGGCTTCGTGCAGCAGATCGGGCGGGCCGACGCCCGACAGCTGCAGGAGCTGCGGCGAGTTGATGGCGCCACCGGCGCAGATCACCTCGCCCGCCCGCACGCGGTGCACGCGTCCGAGCCGCCGGTACTCGACACCGATGGCGCGCCGCCCTTCGAAGAGGATGCGCGTCGCGAAGGCGCGGGTCCTGACGGTGAGATTCGGCCGTCGCCTCACCGGGTGCAGGTAGGCGCGTGCGGCGCTCCAGCGCCGGCCGTTTCGCAGGTTGCGGTCGAATCGGCCGAAGCCCTCCTGGGTCGCGCCGTTCACATCGTCGGTGAGCACGTGACCCGCCTCGCGCGCGGCCTCGAAGAAGGCCTCGAAGAGCGGTCCCCGTGCGGGGCCCCGCTCGAGCTCGAGCGGCCCCTCGCGGCCCCGCCAGTCGTCGTCGCCGTCGCGGCAGGTCTCCATGCGCTTGAAGTAGGGCAGGCAGTGGGCGTGGCTCCAGTGCTCGAGCCCGGGGCGCTCGGCCCAGCCGTCGTAGTCCTTCGGGTGGCCGCGCTGGAAGATCATGCCGTTGATGCTGCTCGAGCCGCCGAGCAGCTTGCCGCGCGCGTGGTGGATCCGCCGGCCGCCCATGTGTGGCTCGGGCTCGGACTGATAGCCCCAGTCGTAGAAGCGGTTGCCCGGCGGAATCGTGAGCGCCGCGGGCATGTGGATACCGACGTCCCACCAGGCGTCGGGGCGACCCGCCTCGAGGACGAGCACCCGGCAGGCCGGATCATCGGAGAGCCGTCGCGCCAGCACGCAGCCCGCCGAGCCTCCGCCGACGATCACCACGTCCTGATGCTGGGAGCGCAAGAGCGAGACCTCAGCGTCCGGGGCCGGTGAGCCGTCGAAGTGCGCGCAGAGCCTCCACGCCGGGCTCGGCGTCGAGCTGCGGCAGGCCGAGCAGCGCCGAGAGCCACAGGCCGTCGGCGGCCAGGCGCACGATCGTGGCGGTGGTGGGATCGATTCCGTCCGCTTCGAGCCGCTCGTGCCAGCGCCGGAAGTGCTCGCGGACGTTCTCGAGATGCGTCGAGTCACGGCCGAAGGTGGCGAGGATGCCGGCCATGAGCTGCGCGGAGTTGTCGGCCGGCTTGCCCTCCTCGGTGACCGTGGTGCGGAGGTAGGCGCGCGTGAAAGCGCCGGGCTCGCCGGCCTCGCCGGCATACAGTGCCTCGAGGTCGCGGTCGAAGCGCTCGAGCATCCGCTCGCAGAGCCCGGCCACCAGGGCCTCCTTCGAGGCGAAGTGGTAGAGCAGCCCGCCCTTGCTGATGCCCGCGTCGGCGGCGATCGCGTCGAGCACGAGACCGCTCGGCCCGCTGGCGAGCAGTCGGTCCTCGGCGGTGTTGAGGATCCTCTCCCGGGCGTCGCCCATGGCCTCGTTCCTTTACCGTCCGGACGGTATAGCAAAACCGGGGAAGGGATCATCCCGAGGAACTCGCGTGGCCGAGCGCGGGCGCCCGCCGCTGTTCTTCGGCCCGCTCGAGAGCGTCCAGGGCACCGATGAGCACGTCGTGCATCCCCTGCCGCGCGATCAGGGCAGCTCCGCCTGCGTGCGCGACACCGGGCGCACCCACGGCGGCAGGCTCGAGTGGGGCTGCTGCGAGGAGACCGGGCCGAGGTCGGCCGACGTCCAGGAGATCGGCGACACTGCGACCCGGTGGCGGCTCACTGCTGGGCGAGAGCTCCGAGGTGCGTGGCCTCTGGCTGTGCGAGGTGGTGGGTGAAGGCCGGCCCGGCTCTGCGATGCTGCAGTGCCGGCAGCGCTGAGCGTCTCGCCGAGCGGCGGGAAGACGAACGGGCCCTGATGGCGCCTACCGAACCGAAACCAGGAGATCGAAGCGTGAGCGACTCTCTGACGACACTCGAGGTGGCCGATGGCGCCGCCGTCCTGACACTGAATCGACCGGAGAAGCGCAACGCCCTGTCGCGCGCGCTGCGTGACGAGATCGTCGAGCGCCTCGACGATCTCTCGAAGAACGGCGACGCGAGGGCGGTGGTTCTCACCGGAGCGGGTCCGGTCTTCTGCGCGGGCTTCGACCGCTCGGAGTTCGCGGGCGGCGGCATGGCCGAGGTCTTCGCCGACGCGACCGAGTACCACCGCCGGGTCTTCACGTTCCCCAAGCCCCTGATCGCGGCCGTGAACGGGCCCGCCCTCGGCGGAGGCTGCGATCTGGCCGCGATGTGCGACTTCCGCCTGGCAGCGTCTTCGGCGGTCTTCGGCCAGCCGCAGGTGCGCTTCGGTGCGGCGGCCGCCTACGAGTTGATGCGCGCGGTCGTCGGAGCCGGTGCGGCGCGCGAGATGTGCCTGACCGGACGCACGCTGGAGGCCGAGGAGGCGCTGCGGATCGGGCTGGTGAACCGGGTGCTCGGCGCGGACGATCTGCTCGAAGCCGCCGATTCGCTGGCGCGGGACCTCGCCACTATGCCGGAGGACGTGCCGGAGAGCGCGAAGCGGGGGTTCGTCGCCCATCAGCCCCGGCTCTTCGAGTCGTAGCCCGGGAAGGGAGCGGGGGGCGGCCGCGGCGCGTGTCAGCGACCGTGCGCGCTGGCTGGGGCGCTGGCTCTCGGCTCAGGGCGAGGCCCCGGGGCCGGGCGGGGCGAAGAGGTAGATCTGCGCGATGGAGACGTCGCGTTCGTCGACCTCGTGATTGCCGTCGAGGTCGTGGTCGGGGTCGTACTCGCCGCGTTGCACGGTCAGGGCGATCGCCTCGACGTCGCCCCGAAGACTGCGCGGGAAGCTCTCGCCCCACGAGGTGGTGACGCGGCCGTCGCCGTTCACGTCCGCGTCGCAGAGATTGCCGAAGCCGTCGCCGTCGGTGTCGCGCTGACGCGGGTTCGGGATCTCTCGGCAGTTGTCGCGCGAGTCGAGGATGCCGTCGCCGTCGCCGTCCATGGGGACGGTCCGCGGAGTCTCGAGCTCGAGCCGCATCAGCGGGTCGCCGACGTATACGTTCATCCAGCCGAGGTGCGGGAGGGCGCGGTAGTAGGCCTCGATGGCGGGCTCGCCGCGCGCGTAGTGTCGCAGCATGAGGTGGGGGCGCACCACGGCGGGCAGCGTCGGCTCGGCGACGTGCCCGGCCACGCCCGCGACACCCGCCGCCACCAGGTCGGCGATCAGCGACTGCCCGTACTCGGCGCCGCGGCTGAAGGTGCGGGCGTTCGTGCTCACCAGGTCGACGGCGAGGGCGCGGCCCGTGAAGCGGCCCGGATAGAGCCGGCCGTCGATCTCGCCGTAGGTGCGCGGGGCCGCCTCGTGACCGTCGTTGCTGCCCCATGACGCATAGCCCTGGATCGGGGAGACGTCGGCGACGAACTCCGGACCGGTGTCCTCGACCAGCCGCAAGCCGAGCGCGGACAGGGCCTGGGCGGCGGGTGCGAGCAGCAGCTCGTTGGCGGCATCCATCGCGGCGGGCAGGCTCGGGTCGAGGTCGACGAGCCAGAGCGCCTGCGCGTCGACCGGCGCCCGGGCGGCGTCGATCAGGCGCGCGACGTCCGCGGGCACGCCGTCGCCGGGCTCGACGTCCGCGTAGCCGGTGAGCCGGGCGACGAGGTAGCGGAGCGCCGCCGCCGGCTCCTCCCGGCGAAACTGCTCGAAGCGGCGCGGGTCACCGAGCCAGGGGTTCGTGCTGCCGGCAATGCCGGCGCTGCCGACCAGTGGCGAGCCGAGCACGGCCAGCTCGGCGTCGACCGAGGCCACCGACGACGCGCGCAGGAGGTCGGCCGCCGCGACCTCCGGGCCCGAGACGCGCAGCGGGATGCCCTTGGTGGTGACGAGGACGTGCACGTCCTCGCCGTTCTCGGCGAGCCAGGTCTCGAGGGGCGCGCGGATCCGCTCGTCGAACGCCTCGCGGGTGATCGTCTCGTGGCGGGCGTCGCCGAGCTTCGGATCATCGACGGGGATCGAGAGTCGCACCAGGTTGCGGCGCGGGAGGTCGCGGAGCTCGACGTACCGCTCGCCGATCGCGACCGACACCGGGCTCTGGTCGTTGACGACGACCGCGACGTGGTCGTGCTCGCCGTGCGAGCAGGAGAGCACGAGCGCGGCGAGCGAAAGCAGCAGCGAGGCGAGCGTGCGCGTTGACAAGGGGCTTCCGGTCGTCACGGATCCAGGGCGCGCGCGAGTCTATCACGCGGCGGTCCGCTCGCGATCCGGTGCCGCGCAGGTACACTCCGCCCCGGTGGGCGGGGCAGGGGGTGAGCCCGCCGCGCGGCGCCCCGTCGCCTGCGCGACGCCGTCCCGCGCAGCGGCGGCGCCATCCTCCGCAAGAGTCCGCAAGAGTCCGCAAGAGTCCGCAGTTCAGCAGAGTCGGCAGCAGAGTCGGCGGCGGAGCCGGCGGAAAGAGACCAGGGAGCGACGTTCGTGGCCAACGAGTTCGTCTTCGTGATGGACGACCTGCGCAAGGTCGTGGGCGAGGGCCGGGTGATCCTCGAGGGCATCAGCCTGTCGTTCCTGCCGGGGGCGAAGATCGGTGTGCTCGGGCACAACGGCGCCGGCAAGAGCTCGCTCCTGCGCATCATGGCCGGCGTCGACACCGACTTCCTCGGCGAGGCGCGTCCGCTCGGCGGCATCAAGATCGGCTTCCTCGCCCAGGAGCCCGAGCTCGATCCCCAGAAGGACGTGCTCGGCAACGTCGAGGACGGCGTCCGCGAGATCCGCGACCTGCTCGACGAGTTCAATCGGCTCAGCGAGAAGTTCGCCGAGCCGATGGAAGACGAGGAGATGAACGCCCTGCTCGAGCAGCAGGCGAAGCTGCAGGACCGCATCGACGCGGCCGACGGCTGGGAGCTCGAGCGCACCCTCGACGTCGCCATGGACGCGCTGCGCTGTCCGCCGGGCGACGCCGACGTGTCGACCTTGTCGGGCGGCGAGCGGCGCCGGGTGGCGCTCTGCCGGCTGCTGCTCTCGAAGCCCGACATGCTGCTGCTCGACGAGCCCACCAACCACCTCGACGCCGAGTCGGTCGCCTGGCTCGAGCGCTTCCTCTCCGAGTACCCGGGCACCGTCGTCGCCGTCACCCACGACCGCTACTTCCTCGACAACGTGGCGGGCTGGATCCTCGAGCTCGACCGGGGCCGCGGCATTCCGTGGAAGGGCAACTACTCGTCCTGGCTGGAGCAGAAGGAGAAGCGCCTGCAGGTCGAGCAGAAGCAGGAGGGCGCCCGCGCCCGCACCCTGCAGCGCGAGCTCGAGTGGATTCGCATGAGCCCGCGCGCCCGGCAGGCCAAGGGCAAGGCGCGCATCAACGCCTACGAGCAGCTGCTGGCCGACGGCCAGGAGCGCGCGCCCGAGAAGGTCGAGATCGCCATCCCGATTCCCAAGCGCCTCGGCGACAAGGTCGTGGTGGCCGAACACATCAGCAAGGGCTTCGACGACAAGCTGCTGATCGACGACCTCTCGTTCTCGCTGCCCCCGGGCGGCATCGTCGGCGTGATCGGGGCGAACGGCGCGGGCAAGTCGACGTTGTTCAAGATGATCTTCGGCGAGGAAAAGCCCGACCGGGGCGACATCGTGCTCGGCGAGACCGTCGAGCTCGCCTACGTGGACCAGAGTCGCGACAGCCTCGAGCCGGACAAGACAGTCTTCGAGACGATCAGCGGCGGAGACGACGTCATCCGGGTCGGCCGACGTGAGGTGCCGTCACGCGCCTACGTGGCCTCGTTCAACTTCAAGGGCCCCGATCAGCAGAAGCTCGTCGGGAGCCTCTCGGGCGGCGAGCGCAACCGCGTGCACCTCGCCCGGCTGCTGCGCCGCGGCGGCAACGTGCTGCTGCTCGACGAGCCCACCAACGACCTCGACGTCGACACCCTGCGCGCCCTCGAGGACGCGCTGGTCGACTTCCCGGGCTGCGTGGTCGTGATCTCCCACGACCGCTGGTTCCTCGACCGCATCGCAACCCACATGCTGGCCTTCGAGGGCGATTCCCACGCCGAGTGGTTCGAGGGCAACTACGAGGACTACGAGAAGGACCGCAAGAAGCGGCTGGGCGCGGACGCCGAGCAGCCGCATCGCATCAAGTACCGGCGCATCGACGCGTAGGGGCGCGTCTTTCCGCTCGGCTCGGTTCACCCCGGAGAGGGGCAGGATTCGTTGCAGTACTGGCTCGCATGGTTCCACGAGGGCATCGAGCAGGCGGCCGAGGTGGCGCGGGCGGCCGAGCGCCTGGGCTTCCAGGGCATCGCGGTGCCCGACCACGTCGCGATTCCCGAGGGTTACGGCTCCGTCCACCCCTCGGGCCGCCGCATCATCGAGCCCCACACGAGCTGCCCCGACCTGATGATCACTCTCGCCGCGATGGCGGCGGCGACGTCGACCATCGAGCTGATGACCTACGTCTACGTACTCACCATGCGTGATCCCTTCAGCGCGGCCAAGCAGGCGGCCACGCTGGCGACGCTGTCCGAGCACCGCTTCGGATTCGGCGTCGGGGCCGGTTGGTGCTTCGAGGAGATCGCGCTGCTCGGCCACGACCCGAGCACCCGTGGTCGCCGCATGGACGAGATGCTCGACATCATGCGCGACCTGTGGACCCGCGGAGAGGCCGAGTGCCACGGCCGGCACTTCGACTTCGGGCCGGTCGGTCAGCATCCCGTTCCCGAGCGGCGCGTGCCGGTGTGGATCGGGGGCAGGTCCGAGAGGGCTCTGGCCCGGGCCGCGCGCCACGATGGCTGGGCGGGCATGAGCTACCCGATGGGCGAGATCGAGACGCTGCTCGGTCGGCTCGAGATCGAGCGGCGCAAGCACGTCGATCGCTTCGGTGAGGGCGACCTGCCGTTCCGCCGCTTCGTGATGCCGGAGACGCTGCCCTCCCGCGACGTCTACGCACGGCTCGAGGACTGGGGGATCGACGGAGCGGTCGCGATGGCCTGGCCGGTCGGGGACCCGTCCTTCGCGCCGCGCGAGGCCAAGCTCGACGCGATGGAGCACTTCGCCGAGCAGTTCATCGCGCCTTGAGGATGCGCGACCGGCTGGCACTCGCGACGTTCGTGTCCCTGCTGGCCCTCTTCGGCTGGCAGGGGCTCACCGGCGACGACGGCCGACTGCGCGCCGAGCAGGATCACACGATCACGCTCTCGCTCAGCCGCGAGCTCGTCGACACGGGCGACTACCACCCGGATTTCGTCTACCCGCTGCCCGCCGTCGTCTTCAAGCTCGCGCTCGGCGGGCTCGGCACGAACGCCTCGAGTCTGGTCTGGATGGCTCTGATGCTCGCGGCGGCCCTGGCGTGCGTGCAGGCGCTGGCGCGTCTCGCGCCGACGCCCGCCGGGCGCAGCCGCTACGCGGCCCCGCTGCTGGGTGCGCTGGCGATCGTCTACTGCGTGCGCTGGGACTTCCGCGCCGTCAACTCCAACACGGTCTTCCTGGCGGCGGCTTTGTGGGGCTTCGAGCGGGTCTCGCGTGGGCGGGCCGTCGCGGGCGGCGCGCTGCTCGCCGTCAGCGTCGCCCTCAAGCTCTACAGCGCGCCGCTGGTGGCGCTGCTGGCCTGGATGCGCAGCTGGCGGGCGCTGGCGTGGAGCGTGGCCTGGCTCGGCGCACTGTTCGTCGTGGTGCCGGCTCTCTGGTTCGGTCCGCTCGAGGCCTTCGAGCTGACGGGGCGCTGGATCGAGCGGCTGCTCGGTTCGGGGTCCGGCGTGGGCGAGGGGCGTGTGACGGCCTACAACGTCTCGCTGCTGCGGGCCCTCGGCGCGTTGCTCGGTGCGGCGGAAGACCCCTCGCGGGCGGCCTTGTGGGGAGCCCGCCTGCTCGCCCTCGCGTTCGCGGCGTCGGTCGTCGCCTGGCTGGCGCGCTTCCCGGTGCCGGAAGGCTCGGCGGTGAGCTCCTCGCGCACGCTTGTGGGCATCGGCCTGGTGCTGGTCGCGGCGCTGCTGCTCTCGCCGATCACGCAGCCGCACCACGGTGTGATGCTCTGGCCGCTCGCCACCGTGATCGCCGCGGCTGCCCTCGATTCTTCGGCGCCGACACGCTCGCGCATCGCCGCGGCGTCGCTGCTCGTGGCCGTGCCGGTCGGGTTCGCGATCGTGCCGTCCGGGTCCGGCAAGGCGATTGCGATGAGCGCAGCGAGCCTGCTGCTCGGGGCCGCCACGCTGGCGGGTCTCGGCGAGCGCGAGCGCAGTCCGAGCTGAGCCGAGGCGCTCGTCGGTGCGGGTGAGCTCAGTCCTGGGGAGAGAGTGCGTTCAACCGGTCGACCGCGTCGTAGTAGCCGTCGACCAGCTCGGCGACGAGGTCCTTGGCGGGCAGGATCTGGTTCATCGTCCCGACGATCTGGCCCACCGGGTTGAAGGCCACCTCCTGCGCCTTGTCGGCGTATTGGTGGGTGCGGCGCACCATGTCGAAGGTCACCATGCCCTGCAGCGGCATCGGCAGCGGATCGGGCGTGTCCTCCTGCTCCCAGGCTTCGGTCCAGCGGTTGCGCAGCATGCGGGCCGGCTTGCCGGTGACCGAGCGCGAGCGCACGGTGTCGCGGCTGCCGGCCGCGAGCAGCGACTCTTTCTGGGCCATCGCCCCGGCCGCCTCCTTGACGGTCAGCCAGATCGAGCCAGTCCATGCGCCGGCCGCGCCGAGCGCCATCGCGGCCGCTACCTGCGCGCCCGTTCCGATGCCGCCGGCCGCGAGCACGGGCGTCGGCGCCACCGCCTGGATGACCTCGGGCCAGAGCACGACGCTGCCGACCTCGCCGGTGTGACCGCCGCCCTCGTGACCCTGGGCGATGATGATGTCGACACCGGCCTCCTTGTGCTTCAGCGCCTGGTAGCTGCTGCCGCAGAGCGCGGCGACCAGACGACCCGTGCCGTGGATCGACTGGATGACGTCGGGCGGCGGCGTGCCGAGCGCGTTGGCGATCAGCTTGACGCCATCGTGCGACAGCGCGCACTCGATCTGGGGCAGGGCGGTTGCGATCGTCCAGCCGAGCAGGCGGTCGGACTGCTCGCCTTCGGGCAGCTCGGGCACGCCCGCGTCGTCGAGCATCTTGGCCGCGAAGTCGCGGTGCGCCTGCGGGATCGAGGCGCGGATCTGCTCCTCGAGTTTCTGCGGATCGAGCTCGCCCATGCCCTCGTACTTGCCCGGGATGACCGTGTCGACGCCGTAGGGCCTGCCGCCGATGCGCTCGTCGATCCACTGCAGCTCGGTCTCGAGCTGCTCGGGCGTGAAGCCCACCGCGCCGAGCACGCCGAGGCCGCCGGCCTTGCTGACCTCCACGACGACGTCGCGGCAGTGGGTGAAGGCAAAGATCGGCACCTCGATGCCGAGGCGATCGCAGAGCTCGTTGTGCATTGGGCGTGACTCCAGGTCGGGGCGCGAAGCGGCGCAGTCTAGCTTGGCGTGTAACGGGGGTCGATGAGCGCGCGTACCGGTCCTGACCCGCGGTGGGCGCCCGGAGGGCGTCGGCGGGTGTCGTCTATGTTCGCTGCTGGTGGGTGTTTTTTCGGTTCCTGGGAGGATGTGGGGCAGATCGGGCTCGAGCGGGTGCACGGTTCGGCCGATTGTGGTTATGATCTCTTCGCGTCGGGGGATCGGTGGTTCGCGTGCTTGGCGACTCCGGTTCGGACTCCCGGGATGGCACGGATCGGTGGGGATGGCCGATCCGCTGCGGTCGGGCTCCCAGCGGGAGCTTCATCCGGGAGGGGCCGGCCCGGGTCGTCTCCTGGGGCGATCGGTACGCGACGTTTGGTAGGCCACGCGCGCGTGTGGACGCGGACGAACGGCCGGATTCCGAAGCTCGTTGACTGCTCTTCGGGTCCATCCGCGAAGTCGCGGCCTGCGGGGGGAACCGCGCGAGCGCGGCGCAACGCACTGAGCGGAACCGCGAGCCGAACGGGCTGACGGGACCGCGCGAAGGTGGTGAGAGTCCGACCCGGCTCGAGTGTCGAGCGGGGTCGATCGTTGGACCTGCTGGTGCTGCTCCCATGAGGCACCGGCCGCACGTCGGGAAGTCGTTGACGACCACTACGAACGGCGAGACGGGCGCGGGCGCGGGCGCGGACAAGGGCGGCGGGGAAGACGCGCCGAAGCCCGAGGCGCGCCGGCCGGCCCGTCGCAAGAAGTCCGGCGCCCGCAAGCAGTCGGCGGCCCGCAAGAAGGGCCGGCGCCGGCGCTCGGGCGCCGCGAAGGCGGGCGACCCCGCGGAGTCCTCCGAGGCATCGCCCGACGGCGCCGCGACGTCGGGCCACGACCGCTCGGGACCCGGCGGCCCGAGCCGTAAGGGCAGCGGGCGGCGGCGCGGCGGCCGCACCCGCCGCCGCACCCGCACGACGCGGAGCACCCCGGCGCCCGCGGCCCGCCAGCTCGACGCCGAGGCGGTCGCGATCCACGAGCCCGAGGGCAACGCGGTCACGGCCGACGGTCTCAGCGTGGAGGGCGTCGAGGGCTGCCCGTTCTCGCCCGAGGAGATCGCCGCCGCCGCCTCGCGCCTGGGCATCACGAGCCTCCACCCCGAACAGCAGCGCGCCATCCAGCACAGCCTGTCGCGCCTCGACTCGCTCGTCGTGCTGCCCACCGGCTACGGGAAGTCGGCCTGCTACCAGGTGCCGTCGCTGCTGCTGCCCGAGCCCGTGGTCGTCGTGTCGCCGCTGCTCGCGCTGCTCGAGGACCAGACGCGCAACCTCGAGAAGCGCGGCGTGCCCGTGGTGCGGATCGACGGCACGGTTCGTGGCAAGGCGCGTCGCGAAGCCTTCGAGCGCATCGCCAAGGGCGGTCCGCTGCTGGTCATGACGACGCCCGAGACCCTGGCCGGCGAGGAGCTGCGGCCGGTGCTGCTCGAGACCGGCATCTCGCTGTTCGCCGTCGACGAGGCGCACTGCGCATCCGAGTGGGGTCACGACTTCCGTCCCGCGTATCTCCGCCTGAGCGAGATGCTCGATCGCTACGGCCGCCCGCCGGTGCTCGCGCTGACCGCCACGGCCACCGAGTCGGTGCGCGAAGACCTGATCCGCATCCTCGACCTGCAGGACCCGCTCGTCATCGTGGCCTCGCCGCATCGCCCGAACCTCTGCTTCGAGGTCATCGAGTGCGGCAGCACGGCGCGGCTGCGTGCGATCGCCCGGCTGATCTTGCGTCTGCGGAGGCCGGGCATCGTCTACTGCTCGACCACCAAGGAGGTCGACGCCGTACAGGGCGCCCTCAAGGCGATGGGGATTCCCGCGCACCGCTACCACGGCGGCATGAAGGGCAGCGAACGCAAGGCAGAGCAGGAACTCTTCATGAAGCGTGGCCGCCGTCTCGTGATGGTGGCGACGAGCGCCTTCGGGCTCGGCATCGACAAGCCCGACATCCGTTACGTGGTCCACTATCAAACGCCCGCGTCGCTCGAGCAGTACGTTCAGGAGGCCGGGCGTGCGGGGCGCGACGGACGACCGTCGCACTGCATCCTGCTGCACCACATGGAGGACCGCGACATCCACGAGTTCCTGCTGGGGCAGAGCCGGATCCGGCCGAACCAGCTGTATCAGCTCGTGAAGACACTGGTCGCCTACGTCGAGGAGGGCCGCTTCCCCGACATCGTCGACCTCGCCGCCTCGGCCCAGCTCGCCCAGCGCGTGACCGCGGCCGTCGTGGCGATCCTCGAGTCCGCGGGCCTCGTCGAGCAGACGTCGGAGAAGTACATCCGCCCGCTGATCGCGCCGGACGAGCTCGTCGAGCGGGCGCGGCGGCTGACCGAGCAGTTCCAGCGCCTGCGCAAGCTCGACGCCGAGCGCCTCGACGCCGTGGAGGAGTACGCGACGGCCGAGCGTTGCCGCGCACAGATGCTGCGCGAGTACTTCGGTGTCGATACGGGCCCCGAGTGCGAGGTGTGTGACTGGTGCCGCCAGGCGGGCGAGCGGCCGGGCAGCTTCTTCGAGCCGCTGCGCAAGAAGAAAGCGAAGAAGGCCCGCAAGGCCCGCAAGTCCCGTAAGGCCCGCAAGTCCCGCAAGTCGCGCAAGAAGCAGCGTCCGGCGAAGGCCGGCCGCCGCCGCGGCTCGCGCGGCCGCGGACGCGCGGCGCGGCCGGGCGGCGGCCAGGAGGGCGCGCCGGCCGAGGGTCCGCGCCCGCCCGCGACTGACTGACCCGGGCGGAGTCGCTCAGCGGCGCCAGGTGAGGGACGCGCGAAACCCGAAGAGGTTGCTGCGTCCCGTGTCGCCGGTGGCGAACGCGTAGTCGACGACCGCCGTCGCCGCCAGGCGACGCGTGATGTAGAAGTCGAGGCCGCCACCGAGGCGCGACGTGAAGCCGTGGGCGTCGCGGCGCCCGCTGGCGTCGATCGGCGTGGCCTTCATGGCGCCGATTCCGCCGGTCACGAAGGGCTGGATGCGGCCGGTGGTCAGGTAGAAGCGACCGTTCACGAGGGCCAGCCAGGTTTCGATCTCGCCCCGCAGTTGCTTGTCGCGCCGCTGCGCCCCGGGCGGGCCCACCACCACGTCGGCCCACAGCTCGCTGCCCGCCCACTCGTAGCTCGCGTCGATCGCGAAGCGTCGGGTCAGGCGCCAGCCCGCACCGATTTCGAAGCCGAGCAGAGTCGTCGAGGAGACGCCGACGTCGACCGGAGTGTTGCCGGGTACCGCGAGTGCAGCCGCGCCGCTGGCCGCGGTTGCGTCGTCGAGCGAGTCGAGCCAGCCGTAGCTCGGCACGCCGAGCGTCAGCCCGAGCTGCACGTATGGTCCCGTTCGCGCGTAGTCGAGCTGCTCGGCCGTCGCCGGGTGAGGGCACCAGAGCGCGAGCCCGATGCTCATGCAGGCGGCGGCTCGGCGGAGCCACGATCTCGAGGGCGGCGTCGAGGTCAGCGAGGGCATCGAGGCGGGCGCCAGCATACAGCATCGCCTTCGTGGCGTGCGTGCATCGGCTACGCTCGTGCGATGGCGAAGACGAGTGGCCGGGTGATCGTGGTGAGCGGCGGGACGGGCGCGCTCGGCTGCGCGGTGGTGTCCGCGTTCCTGGATGCGGGAGACCGGGTGGTCGTGCCGTGGATCGTCGAGGCCGAGGCGCAGGCCATGCCCGAGCACGAGCGGCTGCTGCTCGTCGAGGCGGACGTCGCCGAGGCTGCCGGAGCCGAGTCGGTGGTGAAGTCGGCCGGCGGCGCGTCCGTGCTGGTGAACGGCGTCGGGGGCTTTGCGGGCGGCGACGCGGTGCACGAGACCGACCTCGACATCTGGGATCGGCTGTACCGCATGAACGTCCGCACGGCGGTGTGCCTGAGCCGCGCGGCGATTCCCGCCATGCGCAGCGCCCGCGCAGGCGGCGCGATCGTCAACGTCGCCTCGCAGGCGGCGGTGGACTGCCCGGCGGGACTGGCGGCCTACAGCGCCTCGAAGGCGGGGGTGGCGGTCCTGACCCGCACGCTCGCCGCCGAAAACGCGGAAGCCGGCATTCGGGTGAACGCGGTCGTGCCGACGACGATCGACACGCCCGCCAACCGTGCCGCGATGCCCGACGCAGACTTCTCCGCATGGACGAAGCCCGCCGAGATCGCCCGCGTGGTGCACTGGCTGGCCAGCGAAGCGGCCGCGAGCGTCAGCGGGGGCATGATCCCGGTCTGAGGCGTGCGAGCGAGCGGCGGCCCGGCGCGGCCGTCCGGCCGGCTCCCCGAACGCTCGACGAGGAGAGACACGATGGCCACGCAGCTGCAGGTCAGGGTCCACGGTCCGGGCGACGTGCGACTCGACGAGGCGCCGGTGCCCGAAGCGGGCCCGCGCGACGTCGTCGTTCGGGTAGCGGCCTGCGGGATCTGTGGCAGCGACGTCGGCTACGTGAAGCAGGGCGGCCTGGCCGGCCCTACCTCGAAGCCGATGCCCCTCGGACACGAGCTGGCCGGCGTGATCGACGAGGTCGGTGGCGAGGTCGGCGGCTGGTCGATCGGCGATCGTGTCGTCGTCGATCCGATGGGCGTCGGCCAGCCGATCGGCAACGGAGGGCCCGAGGGCGGGTTCACGCCCCGCCTGCTCGTGCGCGGCGTCGCCGAGACGGGCGGGCTCTGCCGGGTCTCCGATGAGTTGCCCCTCTCGGTGGCGGCGCTCGCCGAGCCGCTTGGCGTGGGAATGCGGGCGATCGACCGTTCGCGCGCGCAGCCCGGCGAGAAGGTCGTCGTGATGGGCTCGGGCCCGATCGGCCTGGCCTCGCTCGCCTGCCTGATCGACCGCGGCGTCGACGACGTGGTGGTCGTCGACTACTCGGACGCGAGGCTCGAGCTGGCCTCGAAGCTCGGCGCCCGCGCGGTGTTGAATGCCGGACGCGACGACGTCTGGCCGGCGCTCCGCGAGCTGCACGGCACCGCCCCCGTGCTGGGGATGCCGATGCTCGCCAGCGACGTGTTCATCGAGGCCACCGGCGCGGCGCCGGTGATCGGCCAGCTCGTCTCCCAGGCGCGAAGCGAGGCGCGGATCGTCGTCGTCGGGCTGCAGAAGGCCCCGGTCGAGGTGAACTTCATCGAAGTCATGATGAAGGAGATCGACATCCTCGGCTCGATCGCGCAGCCGGCGGACTGGAACCGCATGCTCGACCTGCTGTCCGGGCGCGACCTCACGCCGATGGTGACCCACACGTTTGCGCTGGAGCAGTTCCCAGAGGCCTTCGCGGTGGCCTGCGACCCGTCGGCCGGCGGCAAAGTGATGATCCGCATCGCGCCGGACCTCGACTGAGGGAGCGCCAGCGTCGCCGCGCCTACTCGAGCAGCCGGCCCGCGCGCCGCAGCTGTCGGCTCCAGTAGACGTGGTCGAAGCGCACGCGCTCGACCGCCTTTCCGCGCGAGGGCGCGTGGACGAAGGTCCGGTCGCCCACGTAGATGCCCACGTGCCGGGCCTTGCGGCTGCCGAGGTCGAAGAAGAGCAGGTCGCCCGGCTCGATGCGGTCGAGCGGCACCTCGCGGCTCAGCGCGTCGAGCTGCGCGGCCGAATGCGGGAGTCCGCCCAGGCCGGCCTTCGCATAGCTGTAGATCACGAGCCCGCTGCAGTCGAAGCCCGAGGGATTGCTGCCGCCGTAGCGGTAGGGCGTGCCGATCTGCGCGGTGGCCGTTTGCACGACGCGGGTCCGGGCCGTATCGGCTTGGGCGTTGGCTTGGGTTTTGGCTTTGGCTTGGGCTTGGGCGTTGGCCTGGGCGTTGGCCTGGGCGTTGGCTAAGGCGTCGGCGTCGCCGACCCGTGAGGCGGGGGGAGGGGGCGACGCGCAGGCCGAGCCGAGGGCCGCCAGGAGGGCCGCGACGAGCAGCGCACGCGGGGGGCGAAGTCTCAAGAGGGCGCCTGCCCGGTCGGGGCCGGTTTCGGCTCGCCGGGCGCGGCGGCGAGGCGAACGGTGAAGCACGCCCCTTCGCCGACGCGCGACGACACCTCGAGCGTGCCGCCGTGCTCGCGCACGATGTCGAACGCGATCGAGAGCCCGAGCCCGGTGCCCGTGTCCGGGGCCCGGGTCGTGAAGAAGGGGTCGAAGATGCGTTGCTGGATCTCGTCCGGGATGCCGGGGCCGTCGTCTCGGATGCGCACGAGGACGTGGTCGCCCTCGGTCGTGGTCTCGGCCTGGATCGTGCCTTCGCCGCGGTCGGCCAGTGCGTGCTTGGCGTTCAGGAAGAGGTTGAGCAGCACCTGCACGAGACGCGCTGAATTGCCGAGCACGTGCGGAACCGCACCGCCGAGTCGCTCGACGCGGACGCCCTGACTGTGGCGGAGGGCGGCCAGGCGCAGCGCCTCCTCGACGACTTCGCCGATGTCGACGGGACGAAGCGTTTCGTCTGAGGCGCGCGAGAAACGCAGCATGCTCTCCACGATGCGGGCGATGCGGTCGAGGCCCTCGATGCTCTCCGCGATCACCTCCGGCATCTCGTCGACGTCGGCGGCGGCGTCGAGGTCGGTCTGCTTGGGGAGCGCCTCGACGATCGATCGCAGGTGGACGAGGTTCGAGCGCACGTAGGCGAGCGGGTTGTTGACCTCGTGGGCGACGCCTGCGGCGAGGACGCCCACGCTCTCCATCTTCTGACGCTCGCGAAGCATTCGTTCGCTGCGGCGCTGGGCGGTGCGGTCGACCAGCGAGACGAAACGCCCCGCCGGTTGGGCGCCGAGCGTCGGCATACCGCCGCCGGCCACCTCGATGATCCGATCGTCGGAGGTCAGGATCACGGCCTCGATGCGCCGGCCGTCCAGCGGCAGGGCAACGAGTTTCTCGGCGAAGTCGCACGGGGTGACCTCGGGCTCGAGGAGCGCGAGCGCCGCCGGGAGCGCCATGCCGCGCATCGCCTCGCGCTCGATGCCGAGCAGGTCTTCGGCGGCGCGGTTGGCGTCGACCACCGTGCCGTACTCGTCGGCGAGCACGAGGCCGGCGTCGATGTGCTCGATCATGTCGTGGCGAACGATGGTCTGCGCGTCCAACAGTCCGTAGCGGTGCACGCCCTGCACGAAGAAGGCGGCGGTCACGGCGATCGCGCCCGGGGCGAGCGAGTAGTCGATGGGCAGCCACTCGAGCATGTATGCGGCGTGGGCGAGCATCGGCAGCGCCACCGCGGCCAGGATCATCGCGGCGCGTCCCCGCTCGTCGCTGTTGCGCCCCTTGCGCAGCACGGAGGTCGCATACGCGATGCCGCCCAGGCTGAGCAAGGCGCCCCACGCCTGCAGGGCCCAGTAGGCCGGGCCCGCCCAGCTGCCCTCGGGTCCGCCGGCCATCGCGGTGGCGCGGTCGGCGATCATCAGGTGGTGGTGGCCGTCGGTCAGATGAGCGACGAGGAACACGGCGGACACGCTCAGCAGACCGAGCACGCTGGCGGGAGTGTTCTCGAACCAGGCCGAGCGGGCGAAGTGGCCCATCGTCGCGAGGAAGAGCGTCGGCAGGAAGATGATCGCGCCGATCTCGAGATCGAGCCCGGCCAGTCTCAGCCAGTCCGGGCCGTCCGAAAGCTTGAGGACGGTGCCACCGAGCCAGAGGATCACACCCGTGAGCAGCGCCGCCAGGAAGAGGTGCAGGATGCTGCGGTCCCAGCGGACGAGCGTGTAGACGACCAGGCCGAGGGCCATGGGGATGGTGAGGGCGGTCTGGATGAAGATGGGGTCGGCGGACACGTCCAGTCACTCATCGGCGGATCCGGGCGGCAGGCTGAGAGCCTCGCGGTGGCGCGAAGGCGCGACGAGACGCTCGGGAACCGGCAACCAGCGCGTGAGTGACGCACAGCAGGGGGCAACCCCCCCCGGCGCGCCTTCCGGTCGCCGGGATGCCGTCAGTCGGTCAGCCAGCTCGCCGGCAGGCAGACGTAGCGCCCCGCCACGCGGGCGGCCCGCTCGAGCCAGTCGGGCCGGCGGTGGGCCCGGTCGATCACCCAGGCGCGGATCGCTCGGGCTTCGTCGTCGTCGAGACGGTCGCCGAAGCTCGGCATGCCGAGCGCCTGGCGGGCGCCGCCGAGTACGATGTCGTTCCAGCGCGCGTGCACGTCGGGCGTCGTGAAGCGCAGGTCGGGATTCAGGCCGCTCGACTTCGCCCCGATGCCGTGGCAGAAGAGGCAGTGTCGGGCATAGAGGTCGCGCCCGCGCGCGAGCGTCTCGGCCGGGGCCGTCGTGGGGGCGACGGTCACGCGCCCTTCGGGCCGGGGCGCGACCGGCGGCATCCCGGTGGCGCCGCCGAGCTTGAAGGCGAGCACGCGTCCACGGTTCTGGTCGTCCAGTTGCGAGTAGTGGCCGCCGTGCGATCCGCCCATGCCCGCCAGTACGGCGACGTACTGGACGCCGTCGACGCGGTAGGTCACCGGCGCCGCCATCACCCCGATGCCGACCTGCGTCTGCCAGAGGCGCTCGCCGCTGCGCGCGTCGTAGGCCGCGAAGTCGCCCGCCCCGGTGCCCTGGAAGAGCAGGTCGCTTGCCGTCGAGAGCAGCCCGCCGGGCGTCGGGTCGTCGTGGTTCACGCGAAACACGCGGCGCCGCGCGACGGGGTCCCAGGCCGTGAGGTGGCTCGGCGAGCAGAATGGGATCGCGTCGGCGAGGTCGGCCGCTTCCTCGGTCACCGCGCCGAGGTCCTCGGCGGTGTTCCAGCTGCCCGGCAGGTACTGGAAGTCCGGATCGGGCGCGAACAGGTAGGCGTTGCTGAGGCTCGGGATGTAGACCAGCCCCGTGCGCGGGCTCCAGGTCATCGGATGCCAGTTGTGTCCACCGGCGGGCGAGGGCTGCACGTAGGCCGAACGCGTCGACCAGTGGGCCTCGGGCCGCTCGGCCGGGCGCCCGCTCTCCGGGTCGACGTGGGTCGCCCAGCTCACGTCGACGTAGGGATCCGCCGAGATCAGCTCTCCTGTGCGTCGATCGAGCACGTAGAAGAAGCCGTTCTTCGGCGCCTGCATGAGGACCGGCCGCTTGCGTCCCTCGATCTCGAGGTCGGCCAGGATCATGTGCTGGGTTGCCGTGTAGTCCCAGTGCTCCCCGGGCGTCGTCTGGTAGTGCCAGGCCAGGCGTCCCGTGTCGAGGTGAACGGCCAGGATGGAGGCGAGGAAGAGGTTGTCGCCACCGCCCGGGCTGCGCTTCTCGCGGTCGTAGACCGACGAGTTGCCGACGCCCGCGTAGACGAGCCGCAGCTCGGGGTCGTAGGCGAACGCGTCCCAGACCGTGCCGCCGAGACCGGTCTCGAACATCGAGTCCTTCGACCAGGTGCGCGCCGCCTCTGCGAGCTCGGGATGCTCGTGCGGGCCGCCGATCGACGCCGGCACCGTATGGAACCGCCAGAGCAGTCGGCCGTCCGCGGCGTCGTAGGCGCTGAAGTAGCCCCGCACCCCGAGGTCGGCGCCGCCGTTGCCGATCACCACCCGGCCGTCGTAGACGCGCGGCGCACCGGTGATCGTGTAGGGGCGGTCGGGATCGACGGTGAGTCGTTCCCAGATCGGCTCGCCGGTCTTCGCGTCGAGAGCGATCAGCCGGCCGTCGATCGTGCCCACGAAGACCCGGCCGTCGTGCAGGGCGACGCCACGGTTGACCGCGTCGCAGCAAGCGAAGCGCAGTCGCCAGCGGGGCACGCCGGGGTCGTAGCGCCAGATCTCGCGCCCGCTGGCCGCGTCGAGGGCGAAGACGATGCTCCAGCTGGCCGTCGCGTAGAGGACGCCGTCGGCCACGATCGGCGTGGCCTCGAGGCCGCGCCGCGTGCCCGTCATGTACGACCAGGCGAGGCCGAGTTCGGCGACGTTCTCGGGCTTGATGTCGGTCAGCGGGCTGTGGCGTTGCTCGTCGTGCGTGCGGCCGTGCACCAGCCAGTCGCCGGGTGGATGCCCGCCGGCGGCGGTCGCTTCGGATGGATGGCCGAGCTCGTCCGCCGTGGCAGCACCGCTCGGCCCGCCGCCTACGAGCAGAAATAGCGAGGCGAGGGCGGCGATGCGGCTCGCGGCGCGAAGCCTCGCGCGCGCCGTCGCGATGCGTGCGGTCCTCACGCGTCTCCGGTCCGAGCGTGGAAGCTGCTCATCGCGCTACGGCCCGATGTGCTCGATCAGACGATCCTCGAAGCCGAAGTCGAAGGACAGCTGCTCGCAGCGGCCAGTCGACTGCATCCACTCCCAGGTCTGCTCGACGGCGCCGCGAAACGTGTATTCGGGCCGCCAGCCCGTGTCCCGGGCGAGGCGTTCGACGCTGAAGATCACGTTGCGGTCCCAGTGGTGGATGTTCGGCGCGATGCGCTGGATGATGCGGTTGATCTGGAAGAGCGACTGCGCGCGGTGGTTCTCGTCGCTGCGTGTGTCGATCAGCACTTCGACGGGCTCGTCGGTCAGCGGGATCCGCCCGGCGTAGATGCCGTCCATCGTGTCGGCGGGGATGTGCACCTTGTCGACGTTCTCGGCTCCGATGCCCATCACCTCGGCGAAGGTGTCCACGTAGCCCTCGTCGGTGAAGCAGTCGCCGCCGGTCAGGTTGTACCGCTTCCCGAAGGTCGCGGGCACTTGCATCATCATCCGCAGGGCCCGCGCCTCGTCGTGGACGTGGCCCACCTGGCCGAGCGTGGTGCCACGGCCGGGGATCAGCACCCTGCGCCGCTCGAGGAGGCGCATGAACATGCGCTGCTCGCGGTCGGGGATGATGTTGTTCGGGCCGAACACCATCGAGAAGGCGGCGATCGAGGCGGGAAAGCTCCGCGTCCGCCAGGCCTCGAGCAGCAGGTCCTCGCAGAGCAGCTTGTTCATTCCGTAGACGTTCTGCGCCGGTCCGCGCTCGACCGGGTGCCCCTCGGTAATCGGCAGGCGATCGGCGGCCGCGTAGATGACCGTCGAGCTCGCGAACACGTAGTGGCCGGTGCGGCCGTGCAGGATCTCGATCATCAGCGAGACGTCCTCCGGCCGGTAGGCGCTGATGTCGTAGACCGCGTCCCAATCGCGTCCGCCGAGGGCGTTGCGCAGCGTGTCCGGCTCGGTCCGGTCGGCGATCAGGCGTTCGACGCCGCTCGGTAGGGCGGCCTCGGTCTTGCCGCGGTTGAGGATGCTCACGTCGTGGCCGTTCCGCACCAGGTCGTGCACGAGGGCCAGGCCGTTGAACTGCGTCCCGCCCATCACGAGCACCTTCATGGATCTCTCCTCCCCGATCGACGTCCTGTGGCCGGACGCGGCCGTCGAGATTGATCCCTGCACCGCGAGCTGTCAATCTCGGGTCGTTCGATGGTCGGCGACGGGCCGCACGGCTCGGCGCCGCCGCTCTTCGCGATGCTCTGCATGGGAGCGCTGCTCGCGAAGGCGTCGCTCCGCCACGCGCTCACGAGCGCCGCCGTTCCGATCGGGGACGGGATGCTCTTCTGCGCGCTGCTCTGCGGCGGCGCGGCCCTGCCGGTGGCGGTGATTCCGATCCGGCGGAGTC
>CAZETS010000009.1:1670-14687 GCA_964515335.1 uncultured Spirochaetaceae bacterium | reverse complement strand
CTGCTCTGCGGCGGCGCGGCCCTGCCGGTGGCGGTGATTCCGATCCGGCGGAGTCGACGCGCCGAGCGCCTGGCTGCCGTTACGGCAGCTCGGTGAGCCAGGAGCCGTCGTTGAACCACTTGGCCTGCAGGACGGCCATCAGGCCCGTTCCCTCGAGCATGTTCATGTAGTTCTGGACGAGGTTGGCGAAGAGCGGGTCGTGGGCGGGAATCGCCGCGCCGATCGGCTCGAAGGTGAAGGGCGAGGCGATCGTCGACAGCTGGGCTTCCGGGAAGCGCAATACCGAGATCACGCAGATCGGGAAGTCCGCGACCATCGCGTCGGCCTCGTCGTTGACGACGAGGCTCACCGCCTGATCGTAGTCGGTGGTGCCGACGAGTCGCGCGCTGGGCACCGCCTGCCTGACGAACTCCTCGCTCGTCGAGCCGGCGAGGGTGGCCAGGGTGATGCCCGCGCGGTTGATGTCGTCCGCGTCATCGGCCCTCGCGAGCGTCGACGACTTGGTGAGGATCGCCTTGCCCGAGATGAAGTACGGACCAGCGAACGCCACCCGGGTGTTGCGCTCGGGCGTCATCGTCACCTGTGACATCACGATGTCGACGTCGCCCGCTTCGAGTGCCGCCAGGAGCTGGCCGAAGGGCCGCTCGACGAACTCCGCCCGGGCGCCGATCGTCTCGGCCAGCGCGTTGGCGAGGTCGGCCTCGATGCCGATGATCTGTCCCGTGCGCGTCTTCATGTTGAAGGGCGGCTGGTTGCCCGACATCCCGACACGGATGATTCCGGTCTTTTGGATCCGGTCGAGCACCGGCGTTCCGGAGGCGGGCGCGGGCTCTTGGGAGAGCGTCGCGCAGCCGGTGGCCAGGAGGGCGGCCATCAGGACGAAGAACGGGGCGAAGAGGCGGCGCATCGGTGACTCCTCGATTCGAACGCCGCGGGCTCGCGGCCGCTCGTGGGTCGGCGGTTTAGCAGTCGGCAGGTGGGCTCACAAGTGCCCCGGGCCCCACCGCAGGCCGGGCCCGGTCAGGTGGTGGAGGGATCTCCCCCGGCGTCCTCGATCAGCGTCGCGGTGCGGTCGCGTACCCCGCGCACGATCGTGTACATGAGCAGACCGACCGGCCCGAGCATCAACGTGAAGGCCAGGCAGGGCACCACCCAGGCGTGGTGGATGCCGCGTCGCGCGGCGTCCCTCACCTCCCATGCGCCGACGAAGAGGTCGAAGACGAGGTAGTGGATCCAGCCGACCAACGCGCCGTGCGGTTGGCTGAAGAAGAGCATCACGCCCTCCAGCGAGCCGAAGCCCGCGCCTTCCGGCGGCGGCGGGGCCGTCACGAAGCCCACCAGGTAGACGGTGCCGAGCAGTGCCGGGACGACGACCGAGTGGACGAGGCGCTCGGTCCAGATCCAGCGCGGCGCCACGGCGAGCAGCAGCCAGAACGGCAGCACGGCCGTGTTGCAGACGGTGAACACGGTCTCGATCGACATCGGACTCCTCCCGATCGCGGTGCGTGTCAGCGCGGACGCAGCACCACCGGCATTCGCTTGAGGGCGTTCAGTTCGTTGGAGCGCAGGCGCTCCGCTTCGCCGGCCGGCTCGATCCCCGCGAATTGGTCGAAGAACTCCTCGAGGAACACGCGGGCTTCGAGGCGGGCGAGCGCCGCGCCGAGGCAGAAGTGTTCGCCGAAGCCGAAGGCAAGGTGGGGGTTCGGGTCGCGATCGATCCGGAAGGCGTTGGGATCGTCGAAGACGTCCTCGTCGCGATTCGCCGAGGCGTACATCATGACCACCCGGTCACCCTCGGCGATGCTCTGACCGCGAATCTCGGTGTCCGCCGTGGCCGTGCGCCGGAAGAAGTGGACGGGCGTGAGGTAACGCAGCATCTCCTCGACGGCGCGGGGCACGAGCGACCGGTCGTCGGCGAGGCGCGTATACACCTCGGGGCGCTCGATCAGCTCGAGCATGCCGCCGGAGAGCGTCGAGCGCGTCGTCTCGTTGCCGGCGATCGCGATCTGTACGAACAGTCCGCAGAAGGTCGGCAGGTCGACCTGCTCGCCCTCGAGCTCGGCGTTCAGCAGCACCGACAAGAGATCGTCGCCCGCGCGCTGCTCGTCGGCGTGCTTCTGCGCCAGCTCGAACGCGTAGGTGCCGAATTCGAGCGCGCCTGCCGTGCCGGTCCGCCCGCCGGCGGCGATCTCGGGATCCGCCGAGCCGGCCAGCAGGTCAGCCCACTCGCGCACCCGATCGCGATCGGCCTCGGGCACGCCGAGGATGTCGCACACCACGTGGAGGGGCAGCGGCGCGACGACGTCGTTCACGAAGTCGCAGGTGCCGCCGTCGGAGACCGCCGCGAAGGTGTCGCGCACGATCGCGCGCATCCGCTGCTCGAGCCCGCGCACGATGCGAGGCGTGAACGCGTAGAGGACCCGCCGGCGGATCTCGCCGTGGCGAGGCGGATCCAGTGAGAGCAGGGTCGCGAGCTGGTCGGTGAAGTCGACGAGCTGCATGCCCTTGCGCTCGGCCGAGAAAAGCGCCGGCGAGCGCGAGACGTGCAGCACGTCGGCGTGCTTGAGGATCGCCCAGTAGCCGCCGGCCTCGGGCGAGTCCTGCCGGCAGACGGGCTCGCTCGCCCGCAGCTCGGCGTGGCGCGCGTGCGGGACGCCCGCGCGCAGCAAGTCGGGATCGAGGAGATGCGGCTGCGCCATCGCCGGACGTCGCCTCGCTCCGCTATCCGCCGAAGGCGTCGCGGATGCGCTCGATCGCGGCCTCGACGTTCTCGCGCGAGTTGAACGCACTGATCCGGAAGTAGCCCTCGCCCGAGGGACCGAAGCCCGAGCCCGGCGTGCCCACCACGTGGGTTTGCTCGAGCAGCCGGTCGAAGAAGTCCCAGCTCGAGAGGCCGTCGGGGGTGCGCATCCAGATGTACGGCGCGTGCTCGCCGCCGAAGACCGCGAAGCCGGCGGCGCCGAGACCCTCGCGGATCAATCGCGCGTTCTCCATGTAGTCGGCCACCTGCGCGGCGGTCTGGGCCGCGCCGTCCGGCGAGAAGACCGCCGCCGCGGCCTTCTGGATCACGTACGGGACCGAGTTGAACTTGGTCGCGTGCCGCCGGCCCCAGAGCGCGTTCAGCGAGACGGGCTCGCCACTGCCGCTCTTGCCCATCACGGCCTTCGGGATCACCGTGTAGGCGCAGCGCGTGCCCGTGAAGCCCGCGCGCTTCGAGAAGCTGCGCATCTCGATCGCGCACTCCCTGGCGCCCTCGACCTCGAAGATCGAGCGGGGCAGGCTCGGGTCCTGGATGAAGGCGTCGTAGGCGGCGTCGAAGATCAGCACCGCATCGTTCTTGCGCGCCCAGGCGACCCACTGCGAGAGGTTCTCGTGGGTGGCGACGGCGCCGGTGGGGTTGTTGGGCGAACACAGGTAGGCGAGCTCGACGCGCTCGTCCGGCGGGCCCGGCATGAAGCCGTTGGCCTCGGTGGAGGGCAGGTAGACGATGCCCTCGTAGCGGCCGTCTTCGTCGGCCTTGCCGCTGCGCCCGGCCATCACGTTCGTGTCGACGTAGACCGGATACGAGGGATCGGTGACCGAGAGCCGGCAGCTCTCGCCGAAGATCTCCTGGATGTTCCCGCTGTCCTGCTTGCTGCCGTCGGAGACGAAGATCTCGTCGAGATCGACGTCGACTCCCCGCGCCTTGAAGTCGTGCTCGCGGATCGCCTCGGTGAGGAACGCATAGCCGTTCTCGGGTCCGTAGCCGTGGGCGGCCTCGCCCATCTCGTCGACCGCGCGGTGCATGGCCTCGACGATCGCGGGGGCGAGGGGCTTGGTGACGTCGCCGATGCCGAGCTTGATCACGGCGGCATCGGGGTGGGCGTTCTGGAAGGCCACCACGCGTCTCCCGATCTCGGGAAACAGGTAGCCGGCCTGCAGCTTGAGGTAGTTGTCGTTTATGCGTGCCATGAGGGCGAGGAGGATAGGGGATCGGTCCCGCGCCGCCTTCAGGCCGGATCGATCAGCACGCCCGGGTTGAGGATTTGCGCGGGGTCGAGGTCGCGCTTCACCGCGGCGAGGGCGCTCGCGAAACCGTTCGGGCGCTGGCGGTCGTACCAGGGCCGGTGGTCGCGGCCTACGGCGTGGTGGTGGGTGATCGTGCCGCCGTGCGCCAGCAGGGCCTCGGAGGCCGCGGCCTTGACCTCGGCGAACTGCTCGAGCTCGCTGCCGCGCCGGCCCGGGGCGAGCATGCTGTAGTAGGGCGCGGCGCCGTCCGGGTAGGCGTGGGTGAAGCGGCAGGTCACGGTGCCGCCGCCGCAGACGCGCTTCAGGGCATCCTCGGTGGCCGCGGTGACGGCGCGGTGGAATTCGGGGAAGGCGTCCCAGGTGACTGCGGTCTCGAAGGTCTCGCAGACGATCGCCGCGCGCACCAAGACGTCGCGCAGGTAGGGGGCGTTCAGGAAGGCGTTGCGCCACGCGCCGGCCGCGCCCTCGCGGTGCGCGCCGCCGCCGGAGGATTTCCCGGATTGGCGCTCGGTCGCGCCGGCGCTCTCGGGGATCTCGCCGCCGGCGTCCCGGCACAGCTCGAGGGCGCGGGCGATCCACGCATCGAGGGGGTGATCGGCGGACTCGAAGCCGAGCACCAGCACCGAGTGGCTGCCGTCGCCGGCGCCCGAGGTGCGCGCCTCGCCGGCGTCGAGCAGCCGGCAGTTGGTCGGCGCGAGGCCCGACTGGGTGAGCGCGCGCACCGCCTCGGCGCCGCGAAGGAAGCCGTCGTCGCCGGTGAAGCGCACGGCCGCCGAGGCGCGGAAGCTCGGGCGGTCCTGCAACCGCATCCAGGCCTCGGTGATGATGCCGAGCGTCCCCTCGCTGCCGACGAACAGCCGGTCGGGGCTCGGGCCGGCGCCCGACCCAGGAAGACGCCTCGACTCGATGACACCGGAGGGCGTCAAGACGCGCAGCGACTCGACGAAGTCGTCGATGTGGGTGTACAGGGTCGCGTAGTGGCCGCCGGAGCGTGTGGCGATCCAGCCGCCGAGGGTCGAGAACTCGAAGGACTGCGGGAAGTGGCGCATCGTGAGGCCGTGGGGGCGCAGGGCGTCCTCGAGGGCCGGGCCGTAGATTCCGGCCTGCAGGCGCGCGGCGCGCGAGGTGCGATCGATCTCGAGTACGTCGGCCATGCGCGCGAGATCGGCCGTGACGACACCCGAGTAGTCGCCGTCGACTGCCGTCTCGACGCCGCCGACGACGCTCGATCCCCCGCCGTAGGGCACCACCGCCACCCGGGCATCGCTCGCCCAGTCGAGCAGGGCGGTCAGCTCGGCCTCGTCGCCTGGATAGGCGACGAAGTCCGGCGGCGACGAGAAGTCGCGGCGCACGGCGCGCACGCTGTCGCGATAGCTCTTGCCGTAGGTGTGGCCGGCCCGGTCCTCGTCGCTCGTCGACGCGAAGGCCGAGAGCGCGTCGGGGACCGGCACGCGCGGGGCGGGAAGCTCGATCTCCTCGATGCGCGGCTCGGGGGCCAGCTCGAAGTCGCTCTGGCCGAAGCGCTCGGCCAGGCCCGACAGGATGCCTCGCTGCTGCTCGGCGTTGGGCCCGCCTCCCTCGACCCCCCAGCCCCAGAAGCGTCGCTTCGCCTTCGTCCCCTCAGCCATTGGGCGCAATCCTCTCGAGCAGGTCGATGTCGGGTCCCACGCCGCCGTCCGGTCGGAATGGTTGGATGCAGACGTGGTCGGCGCCCGCCTTCCAGTGGGCCTCGATGCGGTCGCGGATCGCCTGCTCGTTCCCCCAGGCGACGATCTCGTCGACCAGCCGGTCGCTGCCGCCCTGCTCGAAGTCGGCATCCTCGAAGCCGAACTGCCGCAGGTTGTTCTGGTAGTTGGGCAGCCGGATGTAGACGTCGAGGTTCTTGCGGGCGATCTCCCGGGCCTTCGCGGCGTCGCTCTCGCACAGCACCATCTGCTCGGGGCAGAGCCAGGCGTCGGGCCCCATCACCTTGCGGGCGCGCGCGGTGTGCTCCGGCGGCACCAGGTACGGGTGCGCGCCGCGGGTCCGCTCGGCGGCCAGCCCCAGCATCTTGTCGCGCAGTGCGGCCAGCACCAGGGGAGCTTCCTCGTCGGGCTGACGCCCGAGGTAGAGGGCGCCCTCGAAGGCGTCGAGGAAGCCCTTCATCTTGGTGAGCGGCTTCTCGTACTCGTGGCCCCGAACCCGGCCCACCAGGTGGTGGTGCGAGACGCCGACGCCGAGCACGAAGCGCCCCGGCGCGAGGTCGGACAGCGTCTTGTGGATGGCGCGCATCGTCATCGGGTCGCGGGCATAGATGTTCGCGATGCCGGTGCAGAAGACGAGCGACTCGGTGCGCGCGGCCAGGTAGCCGATCAGGGCGAACGGATCGCGGCCGACCGCCTCGGGGATCCACAGCGCCGAGTAGCCCCAGCCTTCGACCCGGCGCGCGAAGTCGGCGGCCTCGTCGGCCGACATCGTGTCCAGCGTGGTCCAGACGCCGAGGCGCCCGATTTCCGTCGTCATCGAAACCCTCTCCCGTGTGAGCGCTGTGTGGCAGGCCGCGCAGCTGGAGGGGCAGCAAGGTACCAGAGGGCGACGTGGCGTCACGGCCGCGGGGCGGTCTCCCCGCACTGCGGTTCGTCGGGTGTGACCGGGCACACCGATCGACGAAGGTTCTGGTGCGCAGGGTGCGCATGGGAAGGCATCGCCGACACTCCCGCTCTTTGGCGACCGCGCCGACCTTCCGATGAGGATCCGGGTCTCCCACCATGTCGAACCGTATGCGGACGCAGCACTTCGCGGTACTCGTCGTAGCGATCGGTGTCGCCGGCGTCGCGACGTGGCTGGGGACGGACGCCCTCGAACGGAACAATGATTTCTGCAACGACTGTCACATCGAGGGCGACGTGCCGCTCCACATCGACCTGCGCCACGAGTTCGACGCGCGACCGCCGCGAAGCCTCGCCGCGCTGCACGGCGAGGTCATGCCCGCGCATCGACCCGAGGATCCGGTGATGCGCTGCTTCGACTGCCACTCCGGTGTCGGCTTCGCGGGGCGCGCACGCATCAAGGCGCTCGCCGCCAGGGACCTCGTCATCTGGCTGGCCGGCAGGGCCGAGGAGCCGCAAGAGCTCACGGTGCCCCTGCGGGACGAAGACTGCCGGCAGTGTCACGCGCTCTTTGGGGCCAGCGGCGCGGAGCGCTCCGCGCCGCCTTTTCACAGCCTCGACGTCCACAACCACGAGCTCGGTGTCGACTGCACGACGTGTCACGTCGTCCACGACGAAGACGTCGATCCGAGCTTCCACTTTCTGGCGACGCGCCGGGTACGCACCGTGTGCGGCCGGTGCCACAGCCAATTCCAGAGCTGAGGAGGGATCACCCATGTCGATCGAGCGGCGATCGGTCGCGGGCAGCGGAGGCCTCGTCTTCGCCCTCGCACTCGCCGGCGCGGCGAACGCCTATCCCGGCGGCACGCCCGACTTCCAGACCAACGTCCTGCCGTATTGCGCCGCCTGTCACTCGTCGACAACCGCGGAAGACCTGCAGGGCGTCACCGGCGATCGCGCCGCCAAGGAGGTCGCCGAGCGCAAACACCTCGCCGCCATCGTGGGGGGCGCCAAGGCCTACGCGGGCCTGAGCGACGCCGAGCGGGCCCGGCTCGTCGAGTTGATCCGCGCGCTCGACGCGGCCTCGACCGTCGAGGTCGATTTTCCGCCGCAGGTCGCGCCGGGCGAGACCTTCGAGGTGACGGTGCGGCTCACGGGAGGCGCCGGTCCGGTGGTCGGGACCGGCCTTGTCGACAGGCCGCACCGTTGGTTCGCGAAGTCGGCGGAGAGCGCCGGCTGGACCGTCGTGGGGGCGCCCACGGTGATCGGCTCCGAGGGAGAGCCGCAGGGCGCCTGGCTGGATCGGCGTCCGGAGCGGGACGGACGCGGCATCACCTTCGTCAACATCACCGGCTGGAAGTCGGACGCCACCCGGGGCCAGTGGGCCAGGGGCAAGGTGATCTGGACGCTCCGCGCCCCGAACGAGGCGGGGAACCATCCGTTGGTCGCCTTCTATCTGTACGGCACCGAGACCGCGGTCCCGATGTCGACGAAGTCCGATCCGATGTACGGCGACCAGCCGCTCGGCGGCTACACGGGCCGCTCGGGCCGCGTGAAGTTCACCGCCCCCCACGTCATCACGGTCAAGTGAGCCGGAGGACACCGGTGCGGGAAATCGGTCCGGTCAGGTGCGCAGGGCGAGCCGCTCGAGGGTGTGGCCGCTACCGGTGCCGCACGAACACGCCGTCGCGCAGCCGCTGCATGTAGAGGTCTAGATCGAGCTTGAGCTTGCCGCTCAGCATGACGACGCCCAGGATGTTCGGGAACGCCATGCCGAGGATCATCAGGTCACCGAACTCGACCACGCTGGCCGCGTCGAAGACCGCGCCCGCCCAGGTGAAGCCCAGGAAGAGCAGCTTGTAGACGAGGGTCGAGCCCTCGCCGAAGAGGTGCTCCCAGCAGCGCTCGCCGTAGTAGCTCCACGAGATCATCGTGCTGAAGGCGAAGAGCACGGCGGTCACCGAGAGCACCACCGGGTACCACGAGAACACCGTGCCGAACGCCCAGGCGGTCATCGCGATGTTCTCGCCGGCGTCGGGGTTGTTCCAGGCCCCGGTCACGACGATTACGAGTCCGGTCGTCGTGCAAACGATCAAGGTGTCGATGAAGGGCTCGAGCAGCGCCACGATGCCCTCGCGCAGTGGCTGGTCGGTGCGAGCCGCCGAGTGCGCGATCGCCGCCGATCCCACGCCTGCCTCGTTGCTGAAAGCGGCGCGCCGGAAGCCCTGTATCAGCACGCCCACGAAGCCGCCGAAGCCCGCCTCCCAGCTGAACGCCGAGCCAGCGATGACGCCGAAGGCGGCGGGCACCTGCTCGGCGTTCACGACCAGGATGACCAGGCCCGCCGCCACGTACAGCACGCACATCGAGGGCACCAGCACGCCGGCGACTTCTCCGATGCGCCGGATGCCGCCGATGATCACCAGCCCGACGAAACCGGCCATCACCAATCCGAAGAACGCGCCGCCGACCGCGGGATGATCGGAGAGGATCGGGATCTGGCTGGAGACGATCGCGTAGGCCTGGTTCGACTGGAACATGTTGCCCCCGCCGAAGCTCCCGCCGATGCACATGAACGCGAACACCACTGAGAGCGCGCCGCCGAGCCGCCCCCAGCCGAGCTCGCCGAGCCCGTCACGCAGGTAGATCATCGGCCCGCCGCGCACGTGGCCGTCCGCGTCGATGATCCGGTACTTCTGGGCGAGCGCGCACTCGGCGAACTTCGAGCTCATGCCGAGGAAGCCCGCCAGCACCATCCAGAAGATGGCGCCCGGTCCGCCGAGGCCGACCGCCACCGCGACGCCGGCGATGTTGCCGAGGCCGACGGTCGCCGACAGCGCGGCCGACAGCGCCTGGAAGTGCGAAATCTCGCCGGCCTCGTCGGGATCGGTGTAGCGCCCGCGCACGCAGTCGATGGCGTGGCGGAAGGCGCGGAAGTTCACGAACTGGAAGCGCAGCGTGAAGAAGAGCGCGCCCACGACCAGCCACACCACTACGACGGGCAGCACGACCGTGTTCGCGCCGGCGTCGTCCCAGAACGCGAGATCGAAGAACAGCACCGCGGAGATCGGCGCGACGATCCACTCCGCGAAGGCGCGATCGAGTTCCTGCAGTGCGAGCTGGATCTGGGCAAGCATGTCTTCTTCCGGGTTTCGGGCGGGCGGGTGGAGGCGGGGAAGACCCTTCCCCATCGGTGGAACGCGGCCGCAACCTTATCGATTCCGGCCGATTCCGGCTGAAGCTGCACGGTCGTGCCGGCGCCGAGGCCTTCGACTAAGCTGCGGCGCCATGACGAAAGGGCAGCAGGCGACGACGCTCTCCGAGACCGCCTCCAAGGCGCTCCTGCGCGGCTACGGCGTTGCGTTCGCCGAGGAGCGGACGGTGAAGACCGCGGAGGCCGCCGCGGCTGCCGCCGAGGCGATCGGCTTTCCGGTCGCCGTGAAGCTCGGCGGCGAGGGGATCGCCCACAAGTCCGAGCGGGGGCTGGTGCGGCTGGGGCTGGGTGATGCCGCGGCGGTGCGCGCCGCCGCCGGTGAGCTGCTCGCGGCCGCGCGGCCGGAGGATGGCGAGGTCGAGCTGCTGGTCGCCGAGATGGTCGCGGGCAAGCGCGAGCTGATCGCGGGCGTGGTGCGCGATCCGCAGTTCGGTCCCTGTGTGTTGCTCGGTCTCGGCGGGGTGCTCGCCGAGGCGCTCGGAGACGTGGTGTTCGCCGCGGCGCCGCTCGATCGCGACGAGGCCGATCGGCTCGTGGATCGGCTCGCCCACGGAGAGGTGTTCACCGAGCCCTTTCGCGGCGAGCCCGCCATCGATCGCGGTGCACTCGCCGACGTGCTCGTGGGCCTCGGCCGGCTCGCCAGCGAGCGCGGCGACGTGGCGAGCGTGGACGTCAACCCGCTGATCGTGCACGAAGGCCGCCCGGTCGCCGTCGATGCGCTGGTCGAGCTCGGCCCGCTGGAAGACCGCTCGCCACCGGCGGATCCGCTCCCCGACGACGCCGTGCTCGAGCGGTTCCGCCCGCTCTTCCATCCGCGCGGCATCGTGGTGGCCGGCGTCTCGTCGCATCCCGGCAAGTTCGGCTTCGTGACACTCCACAACCTGATGCGATTCGACTTCGACGGGGCGCTCTATCCCGTGAAGCCGGACGGCGCCGAGGTGCTGGGCCGGCGAACCTACACGAGCGTCGACGACGTACCCGACGGCGCGGCCGACCTCGTCTTCGTGTGCACGCCCAACAAGGCCAACGCCGACCTGCTGCGCGCCTGTGCGAAGAAGGGCGTTCGCGCAGCGTTCGTGGCCAGTGCCGGCTACGGCGAGGCGGGGGAAGAGGGCAAGGCGATGCAGCGAGAGCTGGTGGCACTCGCCGACGAACTCGGCATGCTGCTGATCGGCCCGAACGGGCAGGGCGTGATCTCGACCCCGGCGCGCATGTGCGCGCAGATCGTGGCGCCGTATCCGCCGCCCGGACGCATCGGCGTGGCGTCGCAGAGCGGCAATCTCGTCTCCTCCTACATGAACTACGCGGTGGCCACGGGCGTGGGCGTCAGCAAGGCGGTCTCGCTCGGCAACTCCGCCCAGACGGACCTCGCCGATGTGCTCGAGTACTTCGCGGTCGATCCCGACACCGACGTGGCGGTCTGCTACGTGGAGGGCATCGGCGATGGGCGGCGCTTCCGGCAGGCGGTGGAGAGGCTCTCGAGTCGCAAGCCGCTGGTGCTCGTGAAGGGGGGCGCCAGCGGTCAGGGCGCGCGCGCCGCGGCCAGCCACACCGGCGCGCTGGCGAGCGACGACCGCGTGTTCGACGGCATCGCGAGGCAGCTCGGCGTGCTGCGCGCCCCGACCGTCGAGGAGGCTTTCGAGTGGGCGGCCACGCTGGCCTCGCAGCCGCTGCCGAAGGGACGACGCACAGTGGTGTTCACCACGGTGGGCGGTTGGGGGGTGCTCGCCGCCGATGCCTGCGAGGAGGCGGGGCTCGACCTGATTCCGCTTCCCGAGGAGGTGCGCGACCGGATCGACACCATGGTGCCGGCCCGCTGGAGTCGCAACAATCCCATCGACCTCGCCGGCGGCGAGACGCGGGAGACCGTTTCGGAGGTGCTCGAGTTGGTGACGGGGCACCCCGATGTCGACGCCGTGCTGCACCTCGGACTCGGCATCCAGGCCGCTCAGGCCCGGCAGTTCGAGACGGGGGCCTACTTCCCCGACCACGGCCTCGACCGCATCGCGGGCTTCCATCAGAAGCAGGACGCGCGTTACGCCGAGGCGGCGCGCGAGGCCTCGGAGCGGCACGGCAAGCCGGTGCTGTCGGTCACCGAGCTGGCGGTGTCGAATCCCGAGAACCCGGGGCCGGCGACGGTCCGGGGCGGTGGTCGCGTCTGCTACCCGAGCGCCCATCGCGCCGTGCGGGCGCTGCGCGCGCTGGTCGACCGGGCGGAGCGCTGCGCGGACTGAGCGCCGTGGGCACGTCGCTAGCTTCCCACCCGCACGTACGCATGGGGGTTCCACTTGCAGTCCAGCGACCGGATCGCCGGGTTCGCGTGGCCGGTGCCGCGCTCGTTTGCTGGGGCCGTGTCGGCCTGTCGCTTCGAGCAGGGCGACGTCCTGTACGCCGATGTAGCGGGCTACGAGACCTGGCGGAGCGCGGCGCCGCCGCTTCCGATCCTGCAGGTCCTCGATCCGCCCAGGACGGCGCGGGTTCTGGCTGGCGAGGCCGAGGGCGATCGCGATCGCTTTTCGGTGAGCTGGGGCTCGCCGGTCACGCTCGACGTCTACGCCAAGAGCGCGAAGCGGCCCGCGCGCCGGACCACCACCCAGGGTCGCTTGTTCACCTGCCTGTGGCGGGGCGACCTGGCCGCCCTCGACGAGGACTCGCCGGCGCTCGAGCCCCCGATGCCAGCGCGTGAGGTGCACCGCCGGCTGTCCGAAGCCGTTCCTGCGTTCGTGACGCGCTTCGCGGCTCGCGCCAAGGCCGGCGGCCAGCACCTGCTGCTGCTCGCGGTCGACGACTCGAGCGACGCGGCTCGCGTGAAGGCCCAGGCCATCGAGTCGCTGCTCGCGGAGACGTTCGACGTCGAGACGTGCAGGCTCTCAGCGGCGGAGGCGGGCCTCGCCGACGCCGACGCGCTGCACCCGGCCGTACTCGTTCACGGCCTCGCGGTCGCCGCCCCGTCCAGCGACGCCATCGAGCAACGCCTCGCCGGCCTCCTCTACGCCGGCACCGACGAATCCGCCACCCGCTTCTCCCTCACCCGCCACGCCCACCTGGCCCCTCTCACCCAAAACTAACCGCCCCCACCCGCCCACGAGAAGCCCCCCACCGCAAAGCACCCTCAGCGCCAAAGCACCCGGTGCAGCCGGGCGCCCGCAGAGCCCCGAATTCCAGCACCCCATCCGGGAGCCCGGCCAGCCGGTCCTAGTGGAGCGG
>CAZETS010000009.1:0-1570 GCA_964515335.1 uncultured Spirochaetaceae bacterium | reverse complement strand
CCCCGAATTCCAGCACCCCATCCGGGAGCCCGGCCAGCCGGTCCTAGTGGAGCGGCCCCCGCGGTTCGGGCTCGGTCTCGGGTTCGCGTCGCACCGGTCCCGCCTGGTGGTGAGCGATCGCCCAGGTGCCGTTCTCCCACACGAACAGGTTGGTGGCGGCCAGGACGCTCCCGTCGATGTGCTCCAGGCAGGTGACGACGGCGACGCCGCGGATGATCTCTGCGCGGGCATCAGTCGCGGACACGCGTGGCGGGCTCTCGAGCACCTGCCGCCAGCTCTCCATCACGCCCGCGCGTCCGTGGATGGCCGGGCTGCCCGGGTGGATGCAGATCACCGGGGTCGTGGTGGCCCACAACTGATCCATGCGCTCGTAGCGGCCGCGCACGAACGTCTCGTAGAAGGCGTCGTTGGCGGCCAGGGCGGTGCGGATCTCGTCGGCCTCGGTCATGCGGCGGTCCTTCCCGTGTCGGGTGGGTTCAGCCGCCGGGCGGCCGGGTCAGGGGGGCTGGAACCTCCTACGCGACGATCCTGGTCGCAGACCCGATCACCATGCCAGAGGGGGCGACGCCTACTCGACCAGGATCGTCGCCTGCTCGATCTTGAGCGGCTTCTGCGGGCGCCCGTTGCGCGAGCCGGCTGCCTCGAGTGCCTGGAGGGTGTCCATGCCCTCGACGACCTCGCCGAAGATGGTGTGCTTGCCGTCGAGATGCGGGGTCGGCACGAAGGTGATGAAGAACTGGCTGCCATCGGTGCCTGGACCTGCGTTCGCCATGCTCAGGATGCCCGGCTTGTCGTGTCGCGCCTTGCCGCCGAACTCGCCGTCGTACTTGTAGCCCGGGCCGCCGGTGCCGCGGCCGAGCGGGTCGCCGCCCTGGGCCATGAAGCCGTTGATGACGCGGTGGAAGGCCACGTCGTCGTAGAAGCCCAGCTGCGTGAGGTAGGCGGTGCTCGTCACGTGCATCGGCGCCTCGTCGGGCATGAGGCGCAGCTTGATGGTTCCGACGTTGGTCTCGAGCAGCCAGTAGTAGGTCTTGCTCGCGTCGAACTCGGCCTGGGGGGGCTCGGCGAGCCGCGTCTTCCAGCCGCTCTGGTTCTTGTCGATGTTCTGGCTCTGGATGAACTCGTCGATCGAGTCGAGGGCCACGTCGTCTCCTTCGTAGGGGGTGGGCGCGAGAGCCGGCTTCGCCGGCTTGGCGGCCGCGGGCTTCGGGTCGGGCTTGGCGGGCGCCGGCTTGGCCGCCGCCTTCGCCTTCGGTGCGGGCTCGTTGCCTGCTTCGGTGCAGCCCGGGGCCGCGAGCAGGGCGCCCGCGGCAAGGATCGAGCCCGCCTGGCGGGCCAGCTGGCGAAACATCTGCGTCCTCCGTTGTGTCCGCGACCGCGTGCAGGCGTCGCGATGGGGTCGTGCGGCCGGCCGCCGGGGGCAGGGGGGGGGCGTGGGCGCACCCCCCCGCTCCCGCGCGGACTCCCCAATGAAATAAGTAATATTTCGACGATACTCCAAAAACTATGCGGATCCAATGAAGAACATATCCAAAATCAGTAGGGACCAAGAGCAAAAGTTGAAGATTCG
>CAZETS010000008.1:29070-98528 GCA_964515335.1 uncultured Spirochaetaceae bacterium | reverse complement strand
CGGGGGCGGGCACCCGCACGGCAAGCGCCGTCCAGTCGCTGACGACCACCGGCGGCGGCTCCTCGCCGAGGGGGCCCGGCTCGTCGCCGACCAGCCAGCGGTAGAGGACGTCCATCCGCTTGGCGACCACGAAGGCCTGGGGGGAGAAGCGGTCGTAGGGGAGCGTGTCGTGGCGGGGCAGCGTGTGGAGCCGCGACTCCTCGTCCCGCTCGCCGAGTGCGCTCTGTAGATCGGCGAGCACCCCGTCGCACTGCTTGGCGGAGGGCGCCAGCACCAGAACCGGTCGCTCCGGGTGGGCCCGCACGAGCTCCGCGGTGAGCGCCGCCCTGGCGGCGCCGCGAAGGCCCGTCAGGCGCACCGGCGTGGTGCGCGCCTCGATGCGTCGGGCGAGCTGGCGCAGAGGGCTGTCGCTGGACCTTCGTCGCTGAGCCAAGCCGGTGTCGAGCTCCAGGAGTCGGTGCGGCGAACGCACGGCAGCCCGCCACACCGCCAGGGAGGAGGGGGTGCGCGGGCCATCGGCGCTTCGATGCGATTGGCGCGCGAGTCTAGGGTCCTGACGCGAAATGGGCCCGTCGAGGAGGGCCCCACCTGTTTTCCCACAGGGGCTGCCGGCGCGGCCGGAAACCGGAGAGAAAACCGTTTCCACCGGGACGGAAAGACTCTCCCCTGAGGCGGAAAGTCTCCGTCCCCGATCGTCACGTATTACCCCGGGGGACAGAAGGTGCGGCTCCGGCAACCTCTTGATTTCATTGCTTGTCCGATGAGATACGAGGGATTCCAATGGGATTGGAACGGATCTTGCTCTCTATTGGCAGTCTCGGGATCGTTTCCCGACGCGCTTCATCGGGATGAGGCGAGGGCAGGGGCCGGCTGGCCCGGTCTATGGGAATACGGCCGGGCACGACAGGGGCACCACAGTGGAAAACAGTGGAATGAAGATGTCGATGAGGCTGTCTGCCGCTGCGCTCGTCGCTGCCTGCGTGATGGCGGCCGGCCAGGCGGGTGCACTCACGACGTTCCCCGACTACGCGGGGCCGAACTTCACGTACACCCAGCTCCAGGAGGCCTCGAGCTCGGGCGATCCGGAGCCGCTCTTCGGGGCTCCGACGGGCTCGGCCGACCAGCTGCTCTTCTTCCCGACGACCTTCCAGGCCGCGGCGGCTGGGGCGGTTGGCTTCGACCACACAGGCTCCCAGTTCCAGGCCCGGGTCACGGGCAACACAGCCGTCGACACGATCACGGCCGTCGACATCACCGAGTTCGGTGACGCAGAACTGCTCGGGGCGGGAAGCTCGGCCACCTACACCTGGGCGACGATGGCCGGCTTCGTGACCGTGCTCGCGGATACGAGCGGCCCGATCAGCCCGGTCGTGATTCCCTTCAGCGCGACGTTCTTGCCATCCGACTTCCTCTATCTGACCACGAACCCCGGCATCACGGCCTGGTCGGCCAGCGTGTCCGTCGACGTGGCCTCCTTCGTCGCTGGCGCCACCGAGGTCCAGATTTCGCTCGACAACGACCTCTATGCGTTCAGCGAGCCGGGCACGTCGGCGAGTCGCCAGAAGCAGGGCCCGGGCGGCGGTCCGGCGGTCATCATCGGCGTGATTCCCGAGCCGGGCACGGCGCTGCTCTTCGGAAGTGGCCTGCTCGTCATGGGGCTGCGCGGGCGTCGAAGTCGCGACTGATCGAAGCTCGCGCGTTCCAGCGCCGGCTTGCGTTTTCTTTGCAGCGTTCTGCTGGACGGATGCAGAGCTGATCGAGCAGACACCGAGTGGGGCGGAGGGGCCTCCCACCAGAGAAGGGGAATCGAAGAGTTCGACACGCCTCCTCCACAGCCACGTGTTCACCGCAGTGGGGTAGCGGAACTCCCAGCGAGGGGTTGGGCGCGACCCCTCGGCGAGCAGGGAGTTCATCGTGCGAAGCCGCAAATTCCTCGATTGGGCCCTTTTGACGATTCCGTTCCTCGTGGTGGGACCGGCGATCGCGCAGGTCAACCACGGCGATTTTCTCGGAACGACGGTCGACTTCCAGCAGGTCACCGAGACCACGCAATCGGCCGGCGACGCCGCTGTGCTGTGGGGCGCGCCCGAGCTGACCGGCACGGGCGATCAGCTCAGCTTCTTCCCGCCGGCGTTCCTGTCGAGCTGTAATCCGGTCCTGCCCTCCGACACGACGAGCTCGCTGCTCACGATGACGCTGCGGGCCGATCCCGGCAATCACATCACGTTCCTGCGGCTCGTCGAGGACGGTGACGTGCAGCTCATCGCGCCGCCGCTGCAGGGCACGGCGGCCACCAACGCGACGGCGGCGATGTCGGGCACGCTGACGATCACCGAGGACATCAACGGGCCGATCACGCCCGTGGTGATCAACTGGTCGGGAGGCTTCACCCCGAAGGCCACCTTCGAGCTGCCGGGCGACGGCGGCCTCGACTTCTGGAACGGCCTGGCGGACATCGATGTCTCCGCCTACGTGCCCAACGCCACCGAGGCGGTCCTGGCCTGGGACAACACGCTCACGACGAACTGCGAGCCGGGCAAGATCGCGAAGATCCAGAAGAAGGTCGTGAACGGTCCGATCGTCACGATCATGGTCAACCCGCTTCAGTGCGATCTGCAGATCGACAAGACCTGCTGCGTCACGCAGCCGGTCCTGCCCGACCTCGACATCTGCGACGGCGAGGTCGTCCGCATGGAGTTCGAGTTCACGGGCGACAAGTGCTCGAAGTCCAACAACGAGCAGGGCAAGAAGTTCAAGTGTTACGGGAAGCGACCGATTCGCGACCCGGCCACCATCACGCCGCTCGGTCACGGGGGCTCGACGACCGTCGTTGCGACTCCCAGCAGCGGCATCATGGACGGCGACATCGTCACGCTGACCTCGACGACTGGCACCTTCCCGAACCGCACCAAGCTCAAGATCAGGGGAGACTGGGGGCGGCGCCAGAAGCTGAAGATCGACACGTCGTGCAACCGCGCGCTGCGCTGCGACGACCGGTTCGGCGCCCTCAAGCTGGTGGGCCTGGAGAGCACTCTCGGCGGCTACGTGGACTGCTCGGCGCCCCCCCCGCCGCCGACCTGTGACGCGCCGGGCAGCCCGGCCGGCACGCCGTGCGACGCCAAGGTGGTCGACCTGGTGCTCGAGTACACCGGTCAGGCGTGCCAGAGCCCGCTGCCCAATCCGCAGAGCGGCGCGGCGAGCTGCACGGGCGATACGACGGGCGCCGTCGACGTGGGCGTCGTCTACACCGGTCGCCACGGCTACAAGCAGAACATCGCGCCCTCGAGCGGGATCAACGACGGTGACCTGATCCGCGTCAGCTCGACCTGGCGCGGTGGCCTCTTCCCCAACCAGTCGTATCTGATCACCGACGCCAGCGGCGTCCTGCAGGAGGTGGGCTTCCACACGTCCTGCTCGGAGCCCTTCGCGCTCGGTGACCAGTTCGGTCCCTTCGAGGTGGTCGAGATGACCACCAAGAACGGCAGCCACCTCGTGATCGACGACGGCTCCGACGGCACCTACGACGCCTGCGAGGTGCCGCTGTCGCCGCCGAAGCCGCACTGCACCGACGACCTCGAGTCGCTCACCCTGGTCTACATCGACGACTACCTCGGTCTGGGCTGCACGGTGAGCAATTCCCAGAGCGGCTACGCGGGCTGCTCGGGCGTCGCCGCTCCCGGCGAGCCGGTCGCTGTCGGCGTGGCCCCGGGCCTGCTCGCCGATCCGGCGACCGAGCTCGAGTTCGGCGACCTCGTCACCATCACGGCCGACGTCGAGGGTTACGAGCTTCCGTGGCTGACCTCGCTCGACGTGACGGGCCCGGGCGGCACGCAGTGGCTCGACATCAAGACCAGCTGCTACAAGCCGCTCTCGCTCGGTGACCGGTTCGGCTCGTTCGTGGTCTTCGGCATGGACCGCAAGGAAGACGGGCCGATCACACTGGGTGGCGAGATCCAGTACCAGTACACGGTCACCAACCCGAACACCGCGCAGGTCGACAACATCGTGGTCGACGACGACGAGCTCGGCGAAATCGTGAGCGGTGTGTCGCTCGGTGCGGGCGCCTCGGCGACGTTCACCAGGAACGCGACGCTCTACGGCACCACGACGAACGTCGCCACGGCAAACGGCGACATCAACGGCGACGTCTGCGACCCGGGCATGGACTCGTTGACGGTCGACGTCCTGGTTCCGCCGCAGGGCTCGTTCAGCTGCTCGTGCTGGCAGAGCATGTCCGAGGTGACGCTGATCTGGGACGGCACACAGACGGTCGACGTGACGGTGTGGGACGGCCCGGTGGGCTCGACGGTGCTGGCCACGCTCGACGACGTCGCGCCGGGTGACGAGATCTCGGTGGCCGGCTTCAGCTCGGGGAACTCCACCTGGGAGATCTTCGACAGCACCGGGGCGACGAAGCTCGGCGAGTCGATCTTCAAGCTCAACTGCTGGGATCGCGCAATGAACGGAGTCGAGGACTGCGGGAAACACCAGGGCGACGGCAAGTACAACGACCCGCAGTACATGAACGACTGGATCCTCGAGGGCATGGCGGACGACGACGAGTCGCTGGTGTGCACCCCGACGATCACGGTGCCCGACGAGGAGTGCGGGTTCGGTCCCGAGCTCGTGGTGATCCTGCCGGGCCTGATGTGGCTGCACCGGCGGCGCCAGCGCCGCGCGTAGCGGACACGAGCCGCGGGGAGACGAGACGCCCCGGCCTGCGAGGCCGGGGCGTCTTCGCCATTCGGCGCGAAGGCCCGGGCCGCACCGCTATCGTCTGCGCGTGACCGGATCGGGAGCCCGCGCTTGATCCCGTACTTCCCCCATCCCGAGCTCGACGTCGGCGGCTACACGGTTGGTGTCTTCCCGCTGTTCGTCGGCGTCGCGATCGTCACGCAGTTCCAGCTGGTGGTGCGCGGCGCCCCTGCCTTCGGGATCGCGCGCGAGCAGGCGTCGACCCTGCTCGGCTGGGCGATCTTTCTCGGGATCGTGGGCGCGCACGTCTTCGACGTGGTGGTCTACACGCCGGAGAAGCTCGCCGAGAATCCCCTGCTGCTCTTCGCGGTGTGGGGGACGCTGTCGTCCTTCGGTGGCATGCTGGGCGGCGTCTCCGGGCTGCTCGTCGTCATGCACCGCAAGGGCATGTCGCGCGGCGACATGGGGCGCTTCGTCGACTGCCTGTTCTGGGCGCTGCCCGTCACCCTGGCGATCGGTCGCGCGGGCTGCGCGCTCAAACACGACCACCCGGGCGTCGAATCGAGCCACTGGCTGGCGGTCGCCTATCCCGGCGCGTCGCGGTTCGACCTGGGCCTGCTCGAGTTCCTCTACATGGTGCCCTTCGCGGCGCTGTTCCTCTGGCTCGGTCGACGGGCGAGGCCGACCGGCTTCTACGTGGGCCTGTTCTTCGTCCTCTACGGCCCCGCGCGCTTCGCGCTCGACGCCCTGCGGATCTCCGACGTCCGCTACGCGGGCTGGACGCCGGGGCAGTACATGTCGGTCGTGGCGACGCTGATCGGCGGGGCACTGCTGGCGTTCGCGCTTCGCCGCTCGCCTCCCTCCGCCGCCGAAGCGCCCGCTAGCGGCTGAGCGGCGCCTCCCCGCCCGGGCGCCGCCACGCCAGCCGGTGCGCCGCCCAGGCGATCAGCAGGCCCGGGGTCAGGTCGAGGAGCCAGTGCTGACGGGTGGCGAGCGTCGAGTAGAGGATCAGCCCGCCCCACACGCCGCCGAGCCCGCACGCCACGGCGCGTCCACGAGGCGTGAGGCGCCGGCCGAGCACCTGGTCGATGTAGAGCATCGAGTACGCGGTGAGGCCGGCATGCAGCGACGGGAGCGAGTTCGACGGCCGGTCGACCGAGACCATCCAGGCGTAGAGTCCGGTCGACGGGTGGATGTCGGGGCGTGGGCCCGCCACCGGCACGAGCAGGAACACCAGGAAGCACGGCACGCAGAGCCACGCCAGACCGATCGCGTAGCGGCGGAGCTGATCGCGCGTCTCGGCGAGCAGCGGAGCGAGCGGGACGAGCAGCGCGAGCGAGGCGTAGAGCCAGACCCAGGCCGGGTCGAAGGGCACCAGCCGGTCGATCGGCGTGGCGGGCAGCTCGTGGGCGGGCAGCCAGGCGAGTGTCTGGATGCCGAAGTACGGCACGCAGATTCCCACCGCGAGGCCGAGCCAGACGGCGAGCTTCGTGCCCGGGTGTGCGCGCAGCCGCGCGGCGAGAGCGCTCCGGGCGGGCGGCCCGGACTCGGTGACCTGCATGCAGCCAGTCTAGACGAGCGGTCGGTCGCTCCCGATCGCCGCGGCTCCCCCTCCACCCTTCCAGCGTTCGGCGCTGCGCGGAGAGACCGGCGTCCGGGCGAGGCCGACCCCGACCACCTCGCCCACGCCCGCGGCCCGCAGGGCGGCCGCCGCGGCCCCGAGCGTCGCGCCGGTGGTCACCACGTCGTCGACGAGCCAGACCCGCGCAGGACGCGGCCCCGAGCCCAGCCGCCCGCGGAACGCTCCCTCGACGTTGCGCAGGCGGGCGCGTCGGCCGAGACCGGCCTGCGAGGGCGTGTCGCGCACGCGCTCGAGGAGACCCGGTGCGAGCCGGGCCGGGCTGCCCGCGAAGGCCTCCCGGGCGATCACGGCGGCCGGGTTGAAGCCGCGCTCGCGCAGCCGGTGCCGGTGCAGCGGTATCGCGACGACGCGGTCGCCGGGGCGCGGGTCGAGGTGGGCAGCGAGCCGGCCCGCGAGCTCACGGCCCAGTGCCCGGACGGTCCCGTCCAGACCCGAGACACCCGGCCGCGGGTATTTGAATCGGTGGATCCAGTCGGCGGCCGGCTCTTCGAGCCAGAGCAGCGTCACACAACGCGAAAGGCCGCTGCCCGGCGGCGGTGCGTGATCGCCCGGCGGCCGCCAGCGGACTGCCGCCGCGCAGCCCCCGCAAAGCGGCGGCGCGTTGGCTGCCCCGCATGCGCGGCAGCGCGGCGGAGCGAGCACATCGAGCAGGTCCCGGACGCGCACGCGCCGGACTCCCCGGGACCACGGAGACGCACACGAGCATCGCGGCCGCCCGTGCACCCCGCAAGCCTGCGATCAATCGCCTCCGACTTCGGTCGCCGGCACGAGGTCGAGGGTCGGGGCGTCGCTCCAGAGGCGCTCGAGGTCGAAGGCCTCGCGGGTCTCCGGCTCGAAGACGTGGACGATCGAGTCGTTGGCGTCGATCAGCACCCAGCGACCCTCGTCCTGTCCCTCGACGCCGAGCGGCGGCTCGCCGCCGTCGCGCAGCGCCTTCACGATGGCGTCCGCGACCGAGCGGACGTGGCGATCCGAGCGGCCCGATGCGATCACGAAGGTGTCCGCGAACGCGCTCACCTCGCGCATGTCGAGCACGACGATCTGCTCGGCCTTCAGCTCGAGGGCCGCGTCGACGATCAGCTGCGCCTTTCGGACGGCGTCGTCCGTGGTGCCGTCCTGGCTGGCGGGCTCTTCCAAGTGTTCGCTCCCGGTGCTCGGTTGCCTGCCTGCGGGGCCAGCGCCCTCACCCGTCGTGGCGGCCGGCACGCAACGTATTCGATTCGGAGTCGGCGCTGCCGCGGGCGCCGGGCCCGTCCGTGTAGGCTCCGCTCGCCAGGATGGCCGCGCGCACCGGCTCGGGGACCAGATAGCGGATCGATCGTCCCGCCCGCACGTGGGCCCGGACCGCTGACGCCGAGACGTCGACCGGCGTGATCTCGACGCGCTCGATCCACGTACCGGTCTCGCGATGCCGCGCGCCGCCGCCGCCGGGGTCGAGCGCGAAGTCGTCGCGCACGCATGCGGGCAGCCAGTCTGCGAGCGCGCCGCTCACGACGGGCGGGCGCGTGGTGACGGCCACGTGGGTCAGCCGGAAGATCTCGCGCGGGGTCCGCCAGCTCCCCATCTCCTCGAAGGCGTCCTGCCCCACCACGAAGACCAACTCTTCTTCCGCGTGCCGCTCGCGCAGCTCGCGCAGCGTGTCGACGAGATACGAGGGACCCGGACGGTCGACCTCGATCCGATCGACGGCGAAGCGCGGGTTGTCGCGCACCGCGACCTCCACCCACTCGAGTCGCCACCGCGCGGGCGCGATCTCGTGATCGGCGGTCGGCTTGTGGGGCGGCCTCGCGCTCGGCACGAAGAGCATCCGCGAGAGCCCGAGCCGCTCCACCACCTCTTCGGCCGCGCGAAGGTGCGCGAGGTGGATCGGATTGAAGGTCCCGCCATAGATGCCGATCATTCGTGTCGCTGGGTTCTCCCCGGCCCGGCCGTTCGGGCCGGACCGACTGCCTCGGCGGCCCCGGCCTCGCTTGCTTCGCGTTCGTGGCAGGGCTCTCAATCGCCGAGAACGACGAGGTCGTCGCGATGGATCACCTCGGCGCCGTTCGTATAGCCTAGCACCGCGGCGATGCGGTCCGTGGGCTGGCCGGCGATGCGGTCGAGCTCGCGCGACGAGTAGGCGACCAGGCCACGGGCGAGCTCGCGGCCGTCGCCGTCGACGCACTTGACGGCGTCTCCGATTCCGAACTCGCCCGACACCGAGACGATGCCGGGCGGCAGCAGGCTGCGCCCGCTCTTCACGACGGCGCGAATCGCTCCGTCGTCGATCACCAGCTCGCCGCGTGTCCGCGCCGTGAAGGCCAGCCAGTGCTTGCGGGAGCGCAGTCGCTCGCCCGGCAGGAAGAGCGTGCCCTCCGCCTCGCCCAGCGCCGCGCGGCGCAGGGCGTCGGCGCGGGAGCCGTTGCACAGCACTGTGGCGGCCCCGCTGCGCGCCGCGCTCTCGGCGGCCTCGAGCTTGGTGATCATGCCACCGCGACCGAAGTTGCTGTCGGATCCCCGCGCGGCGGCGCGGATCTCGGGCGTGATGCGCTCGACTACGTCGATCAGCTCGGGGCGGGGGCGCCCGGCGACCGGCGGCTCGACGTAGAGGCCTTCCACGTCGGTCAGGATGACGAGCAGCTGCGCGCCGATCAGGTTGACGATCGTGGCCGACAGGTTGTCGTTGTCGCCGAAGCGGATCTCGTCGGTCGCCACGGTGTCGTTCTCGTTGACGATCGGCACCACGCCGAGACGCAGCAGCTCGAGCAGCGTGTGGCGCGCGTTCAGGAAGCGCTCGCGGTTCTCGAGCCCGGCCCGGGTGACGAGCACCTGCGCGACCTCGCGGCCGTGCTGTCCGAAGCGGCGGCGGTACACCTCCGAAAGCCCGATCTGGCCGACCGCCGCCGCGGCCTGCTTCTCGGGGATCGAGCGGCCCGGCACCGTCCAGCCGAGGCGACGGCTGCCGATCGCGATCGCGCCCGACGAGACGAGCACGACCTCGCGCCCGTCGTCGATCAGCTCCGACACGGCGCGCGCGATCTCGCCGAACTTGCGCGGGCGGAGGCGTCCGTCGCGGGTGAGCGTGCTGCTGCCGATCTTGATGACGATGCGCTTCGCTTCGGCGACCGCAGCGCGACGGGAGTCGGGCGTCATCGTGCTTCCTCGCCCGCCGACTCTTCGCCGGCCTGCTCGGCCTCGCGCCGGGTCTCCTCGTCGATCGCCCCCTCGACGGCCGAGAGCATCCCGCCCACCAGCTCCGGGACGCCCTGGCCGGTGGCCCCCGACACCCGCAGCGCCGTGATCTCGCGCTCGGCGAGTCGCGCCTCGACGTCGCGCAGCGCGTCGTCGTCGGCGGCGATCAGGTCGATCTTGTGGAGCACGACGATCTCGCACCGTTCGAGCAGCTCGGGCCGGTAGCGACCGAGTTCGCGACGGATCGCCTCGTAGTCTTCGAGCAGGTCGCGTCCCTCGGCGAGCATCGCCCCGAGGTCGAGCAGGTGGACGATCACGCGGGTGCGCTCGATGTGGCGCAGAAAGCGGTGGCCGAGCCCGGCGCCGTCGCTCGCGCCTTCGATCAGGCCGGGGATGTCGGCCACCACGAAGCGCGAGTCGCCGGACTCGACGACGCCCAGGGACGGCGTGAGGGTCGTGAAGGGATACGAGGCCACCTTGGGGCGCGCGGCCGACAGCCTGCGCAGCAGCGTCGACTTGCCGGCGTTCGGGAAGCCGACGAGACCGACGTCGGCGAGCAGCTTGAGGGAGAGCCGCAGGTCGCGCTGCTCGCCGTCCTGTCCCGGCAGCGCGAAGTCCGGCGTGCGCCGCGTCGAGCTCTTGAAGCGCGCGTTGCCGTGGCCGCCGTTGCCGCCCCGCGCGGCCACGAAGCGCTGCTCGTGGCTGCGCAGATCGGCGAGCGGCGCCTCGGTCTCCTCGTCGGCTTCCGCGTCGAACACCATCGTGCCGAGCGGCACGCGGATCTCGGCGGCGCCGCCGCTCGCGCCGGTCTTCTCGGCGCTGCCGCCGTTGGCGCCGCGCCCGGCGCGGATCACGCGCCGGCGCTGCAGGTCGAGCAGGGTGCCCAGGTTGCGGTCGGCCACCAGTACCACGTCACCTCCACGGCCACCGTCGCCGCCGTTCGGCCCGCCGTGGGGGACGAACTTTTCACGACGGAACGACACCATGCCGTCGCCTCCGCGGCCGGAGACGACTGTGATGCGTGCTTGGTCGACGAAGGGATGGGCGCTCTTCACGGTCAGACCCCGAGCGCACCGGCTCGACCGCTCGGGTCCGGACGCCGTGCGCCCGGTCTCACCCCCGCCGCCTGCAGCCGGCTGGACTACTGGGCGGCGTCGATGTTGGCGACGCGCCGGCCGCGCGACTTCGCGTAGCTCACCACGCCGTCCTGAAGGGCGAACAGCGTGTAGTCCTTCCCGCAGCCGACGTTGCGGCCCGGGTGGATCCTAGTGCCGACCTGGCGCACGAGGATCGAGCCGGCGGTGACCTGCTCGCCGCCGAACGCCTTCACGCCGCGGCGCTGCCCGTTGCTGTCGCGCCCGTTGCGCGAGCTGCCCTGTCCCTTTTTGTGCGACATCTCGAACCTTCTTTCCCTGTTCGGCGCTGCTCCGAGATCGGGCGGGTCAGCTCTTGATGGACTGGATCTCGATCTCGGTGTAGTCCTGGCGGTGGCCCTGGTGGCGCCGGTAGCCCTTGCGGCGCTTCATCTTGAAGACCCGGATCTTGGGGTGCCGGGCCTGGGCGGTGATGGTGCCCGTGATGGAGGCTCCATCGACCCGCGGCTGACCGATCTTCACCCCGTCGTCGCCGCCGACGAGCAGCACCTCGTCGAGGGAGACCGTCGAGCCAACCTCGCCGGGCAGCTTTTCGACGCGCACGCGGTCGCCCTCGGCGACCCGGAGCTGCTTTCCACCCGTCTTGACCACCGCGTACATGAGGCTTCCTCGAGCTGGGGGTGCGTTCTGGCGAGCGCGGTAGTATCCGCGATTCCGCTGTATCGTCAACAGCTTAGTGGCCGGCCCGTCGCCGGCCCGGCAACCCGTCCCGGCCCACGATCCGAGGGGCGGGAGCAGGGCCCCGAAGCGGCGTCGCGTTTTTCGGGCCAGGGCTCCTAGTCGCTCTTCGGGTCCTCGGCGGGCGTGGGCGGCGGGCCTTCGGCGCTGAGATCGACGGGCGGCTCGGCGAGCTGCAGCCGGGCGGGCTCCGCGGACTCCTCGCCGCCGGGCTCCGGGCGCGGCTGAGCGGTGGCTGCGGGGCCGGCCGGGTACGCGGTCGGTGCCGGGGCGGCGGGAGTACTGGCGGGCGCGTCGGTCCGCACGGCCCGGGCCTCGCCGTCCTCGTCTCCGTCTTGCCTGGCTTCGTTCCCCGGGGTGACCTCGCTCGCCGGGGCCGCTGCCTGGGCGGCCGGCACGGCGGGTGCTGGTTGGTCGCCCACGGCCGCCTCGCTGGCCGCGGCCGCCGCGGCCCGGTCGTCCGCCGACTCTTCTTCGGGGCCCGAGGACGCGCCCTCGTCCGCCGGGGTCTCCCCCCGCGCCCCGCGCCCGCGCCCCCGGCCACGCCGCCGGCCGTTGCCGCTCTTGCGGGTCTCGGCCTTCTTCAGGCGTTCGGCCTCCTCCTCGGCGGCGATCTCCTTCGGGTCGCGCAGCCAGGACGGCGAGAAATCGGAGGGCGGGCCCTCGTCGAGCGCCTCGACCTCGAACTGCTCCTGGTGGAGACCCGGTCGGGCCCGGATCTCGATCTCGCGGCCCAGCTCGCGGGCCAGCTCGTCGAGCGGAGCGCTCTCCACCGAGAGCAGCTGCTCGGCGACGCGGGTGCTCACCGTGATGGCGATGCGCCGCCCCGCCAGACGCTGCAGGTCGTTCTTGATCTCGCGCAGGATGTTGTAGGCGACCGACTCCCCCGACAGCATGTAGCCGCGCCCCTCGCAGTGCGGGCACGGATCGCAGAGCGTCTGTACGAGACTCTCGCGCGTTCGCTTGCGCGTCATCTCGACGAGGCCGAGCTCGGAGATCTTCAGGATGTTGGTGCGCGCCTTGTCGCCGCGCAGCGCGTCCTGCAGGGCCCGGTACACCTTTTCGCGGTGCTCGCTGCGCTCCATGTCGATCAGGTCGATGATGATCAGCCCGCCGATGTTGCGGAAGCGCAGCTGGTGGACGACCTCCTTGACGGCCTCGAGGTTCGTCTTGAAGACGGTCTCCTCCAGGTCGCGCTTGCCGACGAAGCGCCCCGTGTTGACGTCGATCGCGGTCAGCGCCTCGCACTGGTCGACGATCAGCGAGCCGCCGCTCTTGAGCCAGACCTTTCTCTCGAGGTTGGCGTGGATCTGCGCCTCGAGGTCGAGGGCGTCGAAGAGCGGCGTGGTCTCGCCGTAGTGCTCGATCTCGGGCTTCGGGTCGGCGACGAACTCGTCGCAGAACTGGCGGAGCTTCGCCGCCGAGTCGGGGTTGTCGATCACGATGCGCGAGGTGTCGTGCCCGGCCAGGTCGCGCACCAGCCGGATCGGCAGGTCGGGCTCTTCGTGGAGCACCGCAGGCGCGGGCTTCTCGATGTTGGCCAGGTGGATCTTCTTCCAGATGCTCTTCAGGTACTTGATGTCGGCCTCGAGGTCGGCCTCGCGCACGCCGTCCCCGGCGGTGCGGATGATGAAACCGAGCTCCTTCGGGCGCAGGCGGTCGATGATCTCGCGCAGCCGCTTGCGCTCCTTGTCGGAGTCGATGCGCCGCGAGACGCCGGTGCGGCGCGACCACGGGGTCAGCACCAGGTGCCGGCCGGGGATCGAGATGTTCGAGGTGATGCGGGCGCCCTTGGTGCCGATCGGTGCCTTGGCGATCTGGACGACGATCTCCTGACCCTCCGAGAGCACCGTCTCGATCTTGGGCGGCGCCGCGCGGCGGTTGCCCCGGCCGCGGCCGCGACCCCTGCGCGGCGCGTCGCCGTTGTCGCCGTCGGTGTTGTCGAAGTAGTCGCCGACGTAGAGGAACGCGGCCTTCTCGAGTCCGATGTCGACGAAGGCCGCCTGCATGCCGGGCAGCACCCGGCTGACGCGGCCCTTCACGATGTTTCCGACGACGCTCTTGTCCTCCTCGCGCTCGACGTGGAGCTCGCTGAAGACGCCGCGTTCGAGCAACGCGACGCGGGTCTCGCCCACGTCCGCGTTGATGACGATCTCGTTCTGCATGGTGTCACTCGCTCGGGAGTGACGGCGATGGATGGCTGGGCGCAGGGGGGCCTTGCGGTCTCCCCCGTGGGCACTCGCTTCTCGCCGTCTCCTGATGGGCGAGCCGTTCGAGATGTATGGACGTCCATGACGGCGCCGGACGGCGCCGTGGCGGGTTGCTAGCGGGGATACGGGGCGGTGTGGGACCGCCACGAGCGAACGAGGACCCTCTCCGGAATCTCCGGAATCCCGATGCCGACTATGGCTTTTCTCGCGTAGTCGTTGACTCGCACAGATGTCTCGTATGCTCGATGACGAGTGGACTCGGCTGTCCGGCTGTCTCGGCTCGACGATCCCCAATCGGGCAGCAACCTGCCGCCGTTCGCTTCGTCTCGCCCTGCCCGTCCCGCTACGAACGGTTGACCCGGGTCATCGCACTGGCGCACAGTGCCATCCATTCGGACCGGCTCGTCGGCTCGGGACCGTGGCGCGAAGTCGCTCGAAGAGCGATCTGTGGCCGCGGAGCGGAGTCGACTTCCACCGGGGACACCAGGAACACCGGGGACAGGCTGCCTGACGGCCTCCTCTACTCGAAAACTCGGGTGAACCATCATGGATTCCTCGCGGCGCGTCAACTCGGACCCCAGACGGTCGATTCCCCCTGTTCATCGGCTGGCCGCCGAGGTTCTGTCGCGGGATTCGTCGCTACCCGCCTGGGCGGCCACCGAGGCGGCCCGGCGCGTCGTCGAGGCGGCCCGGCGCGTCGTCGAGGCGGCTCGCTTGGCGCTCGAATCGGGGCAGGAAGCCCACGGGGGAGCGCCCCAGAGCGCCGACACCTGGGCGGATCGCGCGCTCGCTGAGGCCCGCGGGGTGGCGGCATCGCGTCCGCGCCGTGTGGTGAACGCGACCGGCGTGGTCCTGCACACGAATCTCGGGCGCGCCCCGATGGCTCCGGGTGCGGCGGAGGCCGCCGCCGAGGCCGCCGAGGCGTACAGCGACCTCGAGCTCGATCTCGCTTCGGGCCGCCGCGGAGACCGGCTCGGCGCGCTCACCGATCGTCTCAGGCTGCTCTCCGGCGCCGAGGCCGCCTACGCGTGCAACAACTGCGCGGCCGCGGTGCTGCTCGCACTCAACACGCTGGCGGCCGGGCGGCAGGTGATCGTCTCCCGGGGCGAGCTGGTCGAGATCGGGGGCTCGTTCCGGGTGCCCGAGATCATGCGCCGGGCCGGCGTCGACCTCGTCGAGGTGGGCTCGACGAACCGCACACACCCGCGGGACTACGAGGAGGCGATCGGTCCCGACACCGCGCTGCTCCTCAAGGTCCACCGCAGCAACTTCGAGGTGCGGGGCTTCGTGGCCGAGGTCGACCTGGCGACGCTCGTCGGGATCGGGGCCCGGGCCGGGGTGCCCGTCATGGAGGACCTCGGCAGCGGCACCCTGCTCGATCTGTCGGAGCGGGGCTTCCCGGCGGATGCCTGGGCGCCCGGGCGGCTCGCCATGGGGCCCGACCTCGTCTGCTTCTCGGGCGACAAGCTGATGGGCGGCCCGCAGGCTGGAATCGTGCTCGGCCGCTCGGAGGCCGTGGCGGCGCTGCGCCGCAATCCGCTGGCGCGGGCGCTGCGGCTCGACAAGATGACGCTCGCCGCCCTGGACTGGACGCTGCGTGCGATGCTCGACGGTCGGGCCGAGCAGGAGCTGCCGGTGCTTCGGCAGCTGCTCGCGCCGCCCGAGCGGCTCGAGGAGCGGGCCCGCTCGCTGGCCGCGCGCCTGGTCGACAAGGGCGTCCCGCAGCACGCCGTCGCGGTGCAGCGCGAGGCCGTGCCCGTGGGTGGCGGCTCGCTGCCCGGCTTCGAGCTCGATGGCTTCGTGGTGGCGCTCCGCTCGGCGGCCGGCGCCGAGGCGTTGGCGGCTCGGCTGCGGGAGGCGACGGTGCCGGTGCTCGGCCGGGTGCGCGACGACCTCGTCCTGCTCGATCCGCGCACCGTCGACGCCGACGAGGAGACGCTCGTCCTGGCGGCGGTGTGTGCGGCGATGACGGGATGAGTCCGGCCGAGCCCTCGCGTTGAATCGTGGTTGGCCATCGGGTAGGGTCGCCGAGGGTCTTGGGGGGTCCCGATGCCGAGTGACGCAGGTCCGGGCGATCGCCCGCCGCACGAAGCCCACGAGGCGCGCATCCTCTCCGTCGGTGGAGGCAAGGGCGGCGTCGGCAAGACGTTCATGAGCGCCAATCTCGCGCTCGGGCTCGCCCGCATGGGGTTGCGGGTGGTCGCCGTCGACGCCGACCTCGAGGGCGCGAACCTCCACACCTGTCTCGGTGTGCCGACTCCGCGGGTCAGCCTCGCCGACTTCGTGGCGCAGCGCGAGGACGACCTCGTCAAGCTGCTCGTGCCCACCGCCGAGCCGGGCCTGCAGATCATCGCCGGCACCCACGCCAACCTCGGTGACGCGCAGCCGAGCCATCTGCGCCGCGTGCGGCTGATGCGCGCGCTGCGGCAGCTGCCCGCCGACTTCGTGGTGCTCGACCTCGGCGCCGGCACGCATCCAGCGGTGCTCGACTACTTCCTGGTGGCCGACGACGGGCTCCTCGTCCTCCGCCCGGAGCCCACCTCGGTCGAGAACGCCTACACGTTCCTGCGTGCAGCCTTCTACCGGCGGCTGCGCCTCGCCATGGTGGGGCACGGCGTGCGCAAGCTCGTCTCGCAGGCCATGGACCAGCGCAACGAGCGGGGCATCCGCACCCCCTACGACCTGCTGCGGGAGATCGAGTCGATCGATCCGCTCGAGGGCCGCCGCTTCGCCGAGACGATGCGCAGCTTCCGCCCGCGCATCGTCATCAACGAGGTGCGCACCGCCGAGGACGTGAAGCTGGGCTTCGCGGTGACGAGCGTGTGTCGCAAGTACTTCGGCATCGAGTCCGAGTACCTCGGCTACGTGAACCACGACGAAGCCGCGCGGCGCTCGGTGTCGGCGCGGCGGCCGGTCGTCGAGTCTCAGGAGGGCTCGGACGCCGCCATCTACCTGCAGCGCATCGCGCGAAAGCTGGCGGGTCTGCCCGCCGAGGGCCGAGCCGACCAAGGAGCGGCCGCACGATGACGACCACCACCGAGCAGGACGTGTCGCCGGCCGCCCCCGCATCCGGGGCCAGCGAAGCGCCGCCCGAGCAGGACCACTACGAGGTGCTCGAGGTTCGCCGCGACGCCGCCCCGGACGAGATCGAGCGGGCCTATCGGGCGGTGCGCGACACGTACGCGAGTGACTCGCTGGCCCTCTACTCGGTCTACGACGCCGCTGCCGCGTCGTCGATTCGCGCGCACGTCGAAGAGGCGTACCGGGTGCTCTCGGACGCTGACGCGCGTCGCGCCTACGACGAGAAGACGCTCGGCCTCGCCGCCGCCCGGCCGAGCGCCGCCGAGACGCCGGAAAGCCCGCAGGCGAGCTTCATCAGCGAGGTCGAGCTGGACGATCTCGATGGCGCGAGCGACGGCTTCCGCGGTCTCGAGTCGGAGGTCGAAGAGGAGACGGGCGACTTCGACGGCGCCAAGCTGCGCCGCGCCCGCCTGCGGCGCGGCTTCGAGCTCGAGCAGATTTCGGACATCACCAAGGTGACCGTCTCTCATCTGCGCCGGATCGAGGACGAGGACTTCGAGGATCTGCCCGCGGCCGTGTACGTGCGCGGCTTCGTGGTCAACTACTCGCGCACGATCGGCCTCGACCCCGACCGTGTCGTGACCTCCTACATGACGCGCTTCGAGCAGGCGCGCGCCCAGCCTCGCGGCCGCTTCCGCAGCCGCAGCTGAGAAGGGCCTCTGGCCATGGCCGACCCGGGCGATGTCGGCGCCCCGGTCGGTGACGAGCAGGGCGGCGGCGGGACGCTCTCCTTCATCGTCGAGGAAGAGATGGCCGGCTGGCGGGCCGACGCCGGCCTGGCCGCCCTCTGCGCGACGCCGCGCGCCCAGGTGCGGCGCTGGATCGAGGGGGGGCGCGTCCGCATCGGGGGCCGGTCGGTCACCCGACCGAGCCGCAAGCTCGCGGCGGGTGATCGCATCGAGGCCGCGCCCCCCGAGCCGACCGTACTCGACGTGGTCGCCGAGCCGATCCCGCTCGACGTCCTGTACGAGGACGAGCACCTGATCGTCGTCGACAAGCCGGCGGGCCTCGTCGTCCACCCGGCGCCCGGCCACTGGCATGGAACGCTCGTCAACGCGCTGCTGCATCATTGTCGCGACCTTGCCGGAGTCGGTGGCGTGCTGCGCCCGGGTATCGTGCACCGGCTCGACAGGGGCACTTCGGGCGTGCTGGTCGCGGCGAAGAACGATGCCGCTCACGCGGGTCTGTCCGAGCAGTTCCAGGACCACTCGATCGAGCGTTTCTATCTTGCGCTGGTGCGCGCCGCTCCTGGAGCGGACAGCGGCCTGGTGGACCGGCCGATCGGGCGTCACGTCCGCGACCGCAAGCGCATGTCGGTGCGCACGCGCTCGGGGCGGACCGCGGTGACCGGGTGGCGGGTCCTCGAGCGGTTTCCGCGTGCCGGAGCGGCGTGGCTCGAGGTGTCGCCCCGAACCGGCCGCACCCACCAGATCCGCGTCCACCTGTCGTCGATCGGCCTGCCGCTGCTCGGCGACGACGTCTATGGACGTGCTCATCGCGAACGCCGCCGCGGCTTGCCGCGGCTCGACCGCCCGGCTCTGCATGCCGCGGTGCTCGGCTTCCGGCACCCTGCCACCGGTGAGCGGATGCGCTTCACGTCCGAGGTTCCGGCCGACCTCCGCGACGCCCTCGAAGCGTTGCGGGCGGGTGAGGGCTGACGCGTGACCGTGCGCGCGACCCTCTGCGATCCCGTCCTCCTGCGGATCGGCGTTCCGCACGGCTTCGGGCTGCGCGATGGCTCGCCACCGGCCGGCTGGGCGGGCCCCCGTCAGGTGCACGGTGTGGGGGTGGCCGAGTGCACCGCGGGTGGCGCCGTCGTGCCCGAAGAGGCCGACGCTATTCTGTGTCGAGTGGCGAAGCGGCCGATCGCCGTGGTGACGGCGGACTGCGTGCCGATCCTGGTCGCCAGCGAGTCCTCGGCCGTGGTGGCCGCCATCCACGCCGGCTGGCGGGGCCTCGCGGCAGGCGTCGTCGGTGAGGCGTTGGCGGCGATCGCGGCGCTCAGCGACGAGCCGCTACACGCGGCGATCGGCCCGCACGCGCGCGCTTGCTGCTACGAGGTCGACTCGCCGGTCACCGAGCCGCTCGCGCAGCGCTTCGGTGAGGCGCTCGGCGGCGCCGTGCGGCCGGCCCGGCCCGGTCACCACTGGCTCGATCTCGAGCGGCTGGTCGTCGCGGACCTGCTGCGCTGTGGCGTCGCGCAGGAGCGGATCGGGCGCCGCGCCGCGCAGTGCACCGTCTGCAATCCGGATCGCTTCGAGTCGTACCGCCGCGACGGCGCGGCCGCCGGGCGGCTGGTGCATTGGGTGGCGGCCGCCGGGCCAGCTTGACATGAGAAAAACGCGGTTCTACCATGAATCGCGTTCTCATCTGCGGAATCCGAACGTTCGCAAAGAGCGATTCGGCCGAGTGCTCGACCGAAGGATCCGCCAGCCCGACGCCCGATGCGATCGGGTCGATCGCGAAACCGACACCGCCCTTCCGGCATCGATCCGGCCACGAGCCGTCGAGTCCAATCGAGGCTCCATCGAGAAGCTGGCCGAGCAGCGTGCCGCCTCCCCGGCCCATCGGTTCCCCCCTTCCTCCCCATCGCGAGTCAGACCTACTCCCTCCCCCCACTTAGCGCCTGCCCGACAGAGCCAACCCGTCATCGATCGCCGCCCAGCCGATCCCGGCCGGCGGCATGATTTCCACCCGCCTCGCCTGGGTCGACGCCCGGCCCCCGAACAGTGACAGAGACAGAGAGAGAGCGTTCCGTGAGCAAAGAGAGAGCCAACGGCGGCGGCACGTCGCCGCAGCAGCAGAATCGGAATCGCCGAGGCCGCGGTCGAAGGCCGCGGACGACCGGCGGCGGGCGCCCAGGCGGTGCGCGCAGCGGCGGCGATGCTCCGAAGCGCGACTACCTGCCGTCGGACGCCGAACTCGCCGAGGAAGAGGCCAGCATGCCCGAGGAGGAAGGCGCCGAGCGCGTATCCGTGCGCGACCTCAAGCAGCTCACCATGCAGGAGCTGACGAGCCGCGCCGAGTCGATGAACGTCGAGAACGCGGCGGGGATGCGCAAGCAGGACCTGCTCTTCGCGATCCTCAAGGCGCAGACCGAGAACAAGGGACGCATCTTCGCCGAGGGCGTGCTCGAGATCCTGCAGGACGGCTTCGGATTCCTGCGCGCGCCCGATCAGAGCTATCAGGCAGGGCCCGACGACATCTACGTGTCGCCGTCGCAGATCCGCCGCTTCAACCTGCGCACGGGCGACTCCGTGGAGGGCCAGGTGCGGCCGCCGAAGGAGAACGAGCGGTACTTCGCGCTCCTCAAGGTCGAGACGATCAACTTCGAGCCGCCGGAGAACGCCAAGCACAAGATCCTCTTCGACAACCTCACGCCTCTGTACCCGGAGGAGAAGTTCGATCTCGAGGCCAAGTCCGGCGGCCTCACGACGCGGATCATCGACCTGATCGCGCCCATCGGGAAGGGACAGCGTGCGCTGATCACGTCGCCCCCGAAGGCGGGCAAGACGATGATCATCAAGGACATCGCGAACGCCATCACGGAAAACCACCCCGACGCCTACCTCATCGTGCTCTTGATCGACGAGCGGCCCGAAGAGGTCACCGACATGCAGCGGACCGTCAAGGCCGAGGTCATCTCGTCGACCTTCGACGAGCCGGCCACGCGTCACGTGCAGGTGGCCGACATGGTGCTCGCCAAGGCCAAGCGCCTCGTCGAGCACCAGCGCGACGTCGTGATTCTCGTCGACTCGATCACGCGCCTGGCGCGGGCCCACAACACCGTGGCGCCACACTCGGGAAAGATCCTGTCGGGCGGCGTGGACTCGAACGCGCTCCACAAGCCGAAGCGCTTCTTCGGCGCGGCCCGCAACGTCGAGGAGGGCGGCAGCCTGACGATCGTCGGCACCGCGCTGATCGAGACCGGCTCGCGGATGGAAGAGGTGATCTTCGAGGAGTTCAAGGGCACGGGCAACAGCGAGCTGGTGCTCGACCGCAAGCTCGCCGACCGGCGCACCTATCCCGCCATCGACATCAACCGCTCGGCGACGCGTCGCGAAGAGCTGCTGCTCGACGAGACGACGCTGAACCGCATGTACATCCTCCGCAAGGTGCTCGCACCGCTGTCTCCGGTGGACTCGATGGAGTTCCTGATGGACAAGATCAAGGTCACCGAGTCCAACGAGGATTTCATGGAGTCGATGTCGAGCTGAGCGGGCCAGCGGCCCGTTCGCTCGCCGATTGCGTCGAACCTCTTCCCCGCCGACGCGCAGCCGACGCGCATCGGTGTCCGGAGGGCGCGGGCATCGAAGTGATTTCGCCACGAGCGGGTCCTGCTGCCGGCATTCAGGTGCTGCGGAGCGGTCCCATTCGGGGTTACGATTGGCGGCATGGCGAGTGTTCTGGTCGTCGAAGACGAGGTGCTGCTTCGGGACAGCCTGAGCACGGTGCTCGAGGCTCACGGGCTCGAGGTGACTGCAGTCGGGTCGGTTGCCGCGGCACGAGCCGAGCTCGAGCGGGGCGGCCCCGACCTGGTCCTTCTCGACATACGCCTGCCCGATGCGTCGGGTCTCGACCTGCTGAAGGAGATCGTCGAGCAGGTCCCGCAGGCGCGGGTCGTGATGATGACCGCGTACGGAACCATCTCAGACGCCGTCGAGGCGATGCGAGGTGGCGCGCGCGAATACCTGCAGAAGCCCCTCGACCTCGACGAGCTTCGCATGGTGGTCGATCGTGAGCTCAGCGCCCAACGCAGTCAGCGGGAGCTCGACTATCACCGTCGTCGCGGCGTTCCCAGCGGCGTAGTCGGCAGCGCCCCGAAGCTGCAGCTGATCTTCGACGAAGTCGGTCGCCTGGCGGCCGCCGGCCTGCCTCCCTCCGGTCGTCCACCGATCCTGCTGACGGGAGAGACGGGTACGGGCAAGGGGCTGATCGCCCGGGCCGTGCACGAGACCCTGGGCGGCGGTCCCTTCATCGAGGTCAACTGTTCCGCGATGCCGCCCGCGCTCGTCGAGTCCGAGCTCTTCGGACACGAGCGGGGAACCTTCACCGACGCGAAGACCGCGAGAACGGGGCTCTTCGAGGCGGCGGCGGGAGGCGCGATCTTTCTCGACGAGATCGGTGCGCTGCAGTTCGACCTGCAGGCGAAGTTCCTGAAGGTGATCGAAGAGAAGCGCGTGCGCCGACTCGGGTCGAACCACGATCGCCCGGTGGACGTGCACGTCATTGCGGCGACCAACCACGACCTCGACCGCGCAGTCGCCGACGGCTCCTTCCGCGAAGATCTGCTCCACAGGCTTCGCGTGCTCGCCTTCGAGGTACCCCCGCTGCGCGAAAGGCCCGACGACCTGCCCGATCTCGCGCGTCATTTCTGCGAGGAGCTGAGTCTGCGCTACGGGCGGCCCATCAGCGGGCTCTCTCCCCGCGCCGAGGAATGCCTTGCGGCCTACTCGTGGCCCGGGAACGTGCGGGAGCTTCGCAACGTGCTCGAGCGCGCGGTGCTGCTCGCGCGCTCCGACACCCTCGAGGTGGAGGATTTCGCGGGGCTCGACGAGCGCCCAACCACCAGCGGGGGCTCGCAGCTCGTGAGCCTGCCGCCCGGTCCGATCGAGCTGGCCGAGGTCGAGCGGGAGCTGATCCGTCAGGCGCTGGATCGCACGCGTGGCAACCGCACGAAAGCGGCCGAATTGCTCGGTCTGACCCGGGACACGCTGCGATACCGGATAGAGAAGTTCGGGATCGAAGCCGAGAGCGCAGCCGAGGCGGCCGATACCCATGTCGAGCAGTAGGAGCGATCGAGTGTCCGGCCCGCGCGTCGCGGCGAACGGCAGTGCGAGGAAGGCGAGCCGCCCGGGTGCAGGCTTCGCGACGGCCGTGGCGATCGTGACGGTGTTGATCGCCGGGCCGGCTGCACGCGCGATCAGTACCGATCCGGTGCTCTTCATCCGTGAAGCGACGGTGGCTTCGGGCACGCAGACACGGGTGCTGGGCGTCGACGGCGTATTCCCGTCCGAGGACCTCGTCCAGTCGGACATCGACGTGCAGATCCTGCTTCGCGAGACCACGACCGGCACCGGCTTCGTTCGGTACCAGCTGTCCGTGGGTGGTCACGTCGGAAGTGCACCGGAGCTCGCGGACGGGTTCGGCCCCGAGGATGCCGCGGCGCTCGTCACGCAGGGCGTGCTTGCTCCCGACGCGAAGCTGCTGTTGCTCTCACGCGATCGGATCGAGGTCACGCTGCCGAGCACCTTCCCGGCCGGCCCGGCGGTGGCAGTGATGTTCGTCATCCACGAGGGCACCCCGATCCTGTCGAATCCGGTGAACCTCGTCGTCGGTGCGGCGCCGTGACGTATTCAACGCGTCCGCGCGTGCGGGCGACACTGGTGGCAGCGGCCGTGGCGTGCTGCTGCATCGCGCTGCAGTGCGTTCGCTACGTCAAGAAGATCGACCCGAACGACGCCCTCCAGTCGACCGACTGGTACGACCTGGTCCTCGAGCGGACCCTCGAGCTGCAGCCCGGAGAGCCGCTCCTCGCTGCCGGCCCTGATGGCGAGCTCGGAACCGCCGACGATGTCCTGCACGCCTATATCGCGGGCGACCTCGACCTGGTTGTTCGCTCGGGCATCCAGGGCTTCTCCGGACCGATCCCGCCGCCGACCGCGCTGACGCCGGGCGGGGCGGTTCCGGTCGCCGTCGCGGAGCCGCTCGGCGCGGGATCGACGGTCGACTTCGTCGTCGTCGCCTCGGACGGCGCGGCGGAGCCCGCCTACGGGAACGTCGCGAGTCCCGCGTACCTCGAGGGGCTGCCGCTGCTCGTGCTGGCCTTCGCGGACCTCGACGGCGACGGCTACGTGGGCGTTACGAACCTGGACGGCGATCCGCTCGACAACAGCGTCGAGGAGGCGGAGCTCGAGCCGGTCGGCCGGCGCTTTGCGATCGCGAGCGCCGGCCAGGCGGCCGGCTCGCTGGCGGTGGAAGTGGGCGGGCCACCGGGGGCGGAGATCGACGTCGTCCTCGCCGCCGCCGGGTGGGCGGGCCCGCTCGATCCCGGGTACATGGGCGGCAACGTCCCGAAGGGCCCGGCCGTGATGACGGCGCTGCCCATCAAACCCCGAACGGATCCGCTGTCGATCCTGCCGGGTGGCGCCTCGCACACGCCGCTTCCGTCGAGTCCTCTCGACCTGGTCGGTGTGCAGATCAGCGATCTGTTCACCCCCGATCCGGCCGCGATATACGGTGAGACGTACACCCTGGAGCTCGACGCCCTCCATCCCTCGAACGATCTGGCGACCCTGGCGGCGGGTGGCTTCTCGCGCTTCGGCATCGCGACGACGCCCGACCCGACGATCTTCGAGGCGGTCGCGGGCCGCTCCCTTCGGCGTGGTCTCGACGCCGCGGGGCAGCCGGCCACGTTCGTCGTGCCCAATCGTGTGCTGGTTCGCGACGATGGCGGCGCCGGCGAGACGGCGGTGCGTGTCGTGCCCCTCGATCGGCTGGGCAACGTCTCGGATCTTCCGGCTCCCGCGCTGGTGTCGCTCGTCACCCAGGGAGGCGTGCGAATCGTGTCCCCCGACGTCGACGGCGATCCCTATTTCGAAGAGCTGCTCGTCTCCGACCCGCGAGGCGTCGAGGTCCTGCTCGACGACGGGGGCCTGACCTTCGACGATGCCGATTCGGACCGGCTCGTGGTCGAAGGCGCGGGGAGCCTGGTGGCGATCGATCTGGTCCTTCCGGATCCGGACGTCGACGACTCGGGGATCGTCGATGCAGCCGACCAAGCGTTGGTGGCTGCGGGGAGCGGGAGCGTCGGGGAGGCCGCCGACCCGCGTCTCGACCTCGATGGCAACATGCGGATCGACGAGCGCGATCTCGCTCTGGTCACGGCCTGGCTGGGGCAGTCGATCTCCGTCCCCTGACAGCCTCCCTGCGCGACGCCTCGGAGATCAGCCGAGGTCGATGCGGAAGACGGTGGCGCCCGGCTCGCTTCGCTCGAGCGCAACCGATCCTCCGAGCTCCTCGGCGGTTCGCTTCACGCGAGCGAGTCCGATTCCTGTTCCCTGCTCGCGCGTCGTGAAGAACAGGTCGAAGACCCTGTCCTGCACGGATTCCGCAATGCCGGGTCCCGAATCGCCGACGCGCAGGGTGACCGCCTCCCGATTCTGTAGTGCGACGGCCTCCAGTGAGAGCGTTCCTCCGCCAGGCATCGCGTTCAGCGCGTTCCCGACGAGCTCGAGCAGGGCCTCCTCGAGGTAGTGGGCGTCGGTCGTGATCCAGACGGCCTGCTCGGGGAGATCGTGCTCGATCGTGACACCCTGCTCGTCGGCCTTCGCCCGCACCGCCCGCTCGACGGCGAGGACGAGCTCGCCGATCTCCACCCTCCCCTCGCCGGGGCGGCGCGGCTTCGAGAAGTCGAGCAGCGAGCGGACGCGCAGCTCGAGGCGATCGACCTCTTCGGTGATGCTCCGCAGGCGGTCGGCCATCGGCCCGTCTTCTGCCCGTTCGCTCGCGATCTGTGTCGCCGCGCGGATGCCCGCCAGCGGGTTCCGGATTCCGTGTGCGACCGCGCCCGCGAACTCGCCGATCGCCGCCAGCCGCTCGTTGCGAAGCAACTTTGCCTGCGTGCGTTCGAGCTCTGCGAGGGTGTTTGCGTTGTAGAGTGCCAGCGCGACCTGGTTGGCCATTCCCTCGACGAGGTCGAGTTCGGCCTCCGAGAACGGTGCACCCGATCGTTTGGGCCCGCAGCGGATGGTTCCGAGGACCTCGTGGCCGAAGATCACCGGGTGGTCGTTGGGCTGTTCGGAAACCGCGGATGGTCCGATTTCGAGCCGAACGGAGGCCAGTCCGAGCGCGGAGCCCAGCTGCTGCTCGACCGCTCGAGCGATCGCCTGCGGGCTCCTCAGCCCGGCGAGTACGACGCTCGAGCGTTCGAGAACCGCGGCGGCATCCACTCTAGACATGAAGAAGAGGCGATCGACAGTCGTCTGGACCCGCCGACGCATTGGCTCGAAGGAGACGCCGAGGCCGATCAGGAGCGCGAAGGCGGCGGCGGGGTTGGTGGACAGATCGGTCGCGAACGCGCGTCCGAGCAGTGATACGAACACCGCGTAACCGAGGACCACGCCGGAGGTCGCGAACGCGTAGCCGACGGTGAGGCGGATGAAGCGTTCGGCGCCGAGCAGGTCGTGACGCACGACGGCATAGAGGATCGAGATCGGGAAGACGAGCGCGGGCGCCGTCAACCACGTGAAGGAGGCCTCCCAGTCCAGAATGATCAAGGAGAGGATCCCGATCGCCGGAAGCGTCAGGGCCGCGAAGCCGCCGGCGAAGACGACGCCGGCCCGGAGTCGCTCGACTGCGTCTCGGGTCGTTACGAACGCGTGTCCGAGTCTCACCAGCACCAGCAGCGAGAAGATTGCCATGAGCCCGTTCGGGATCAGCGCCAGCATGTCGACGGAACGAGGGTTCGAGCGGAAGAGCAGGAGCTCCGCGGTCACCAGGAAGCCGAGTGATGCGAGGAGGGCGGTCATCAGCGTTCGTCGTGTCCGGGCGCCGAAGTGCAGGCTCGGAAAGACGAGCGAGAAGTAGGCGACCGACGCCGGTGCCGCGGCTTCGGCCAGCAGGGAAAGCGCCGGCAGCCGGCAGGTCGCGAGGTAGTCGGCGGCCAGCACGAACACGAGCGCCACCGATCCGCCGACCAGGGCCAGGGCGCGCGCCTCGCGCAGCTCTGGCCGCATGTAGAGAGCGATCAGTGCGATCAGGAAGAAGAAAGTTCCGTTTGCCAGGTAGGCGCCGAACGTTGCGGCCCAGCCGGCGAAATCGAGCTTCATCGTCGGCACGACGTGGGTGCGGACGATGCCGTCCGCCTCGATCCCGTAGCGGACCGGCGACCCGACCGGCATGAGCGCGGTCTCGCCGAGCAACGCTCGCCCGGATTGGAAGGGCCGTCCGTCCACGCTCACGATCCGTCCCCGGCTCATCGGCAGCCCGCTCTGGGCGCCGGTCCACGAGTCGGTGTGGAATTGCACGAGCACGCCGTTGTCCCAGACGAGGAATCCCGGAAACGGCTTCTCGATCAATCGCAGACTGTCGACGCTCGCGAGCAGGATCGACGCCGCGGCCAGCAGCGCGAGAGGGGCCACCAACCAGCGGAGTGCGCCGGACTCGGTGCGCGGTTCCGCGGCCGTCGACGGAGCGGACATCGGGGCAGGCCTCCAGTGACCTCCCTACAATGTGAGTTCGATGCAGTCGGTGCAAGCCGAACGATCACCGATGCCTCGCGCGTTGCTGCTGGCCGCGGCGAGCGGCTGCGCGTACGCGCTCGCGCAGCCGAGCTGGGGGGCGTGGCCCCTCGCCTTCGTCTGCCTCGTTCCCCTGCTGCGAGGACTGGTCGCCCGCTCGGCCGGAGAGCGCGCGTTGCTGGGCTGGGTGGCGGGCAGCGTCGCGACGATCCTGTCGACCGTCGTGCCGGCGACGGTCGGCTCGACGGCCTATTTCGAGGTACCGATCTGGATGGGCATCGTGATCGCCCTCACGGTGGGGCAGGTCTTCGGCGCCGCCACGTTCGCTCTGGCCGCGGCGATGGGGGGAGACCCGGGGCGGGGGCCGGCCGTGACTGCGGTGGTGCGGTTCGGGTGCGCGTTCGTGGTGGCCGAGTTCGTCCGTGGCACCCTGTTGACCGGCCTGCCCTGGCTCTTCCTCGCGCACGCCCTGGCGCCCGTGCCCGAGCTCCTGCAGTCGGCGGCGATCGGGGGGGAGTGGATGCTCTCGTTCTGGCTCGCCCTGCTGAACGCGGCGGTCGTGCGGGCGCTGATCGCGAACGCTCGTGAACGCTCGAGATCCCTCGCGCTGGCGGCCGTCGTAGCGGTCAGCGCACTCGCGCTGAGCGCGTCGCTGGACCGCGGCCGAGAAGGCGGTGAGCCGACTCCCGGCGCCGTGCGGCCCGCAGACCCGACTTCGCGGCCCGATCGAGGGTGGAGCCGGGTGTTGCTCGTGCAGCCCGACCTGCCGAACGCCTGGCGGGGTGACGTGGGCCGGGTCGGTCCGGCGCTCGAGCGACTCTCCACCCTGTCCGGGTCGGTGGCCGCCGACATCGCGGTGTGGCCCGAGAACGCCGTCAGCGTGACGCTGCCGATGAATACGGAGCTGGTCGCCGAAGCGGTGCGTCGGCCGGTCGATGCGCCCGACTACGTGCTGATCGGCACGCCCCGCGTAGAGGGCGGCGAGTCGGCGAGTCTGCGCAATTCGGCGGTGCTCTTCGGTCCGGACCGACGACCGGTCGCCCATCACGACAAGGTCCATCTCTTGCCGTTCGCCGAGTACGAGCCATGGCCCCTCTCGATGGTCCGCGCCGACGCGGCGTCATTGCTGCCGGGCGAACGGCCTCGTGTCCTCGATGCGGGCCCGGCTCGTCTCGGCCCGCTGATCTGCTTCGAGGTGGTCTTCGCCGGCATCGCGCGAGAGCTGGTGGAGGACGGCGCGGGCATCCTCGTGAACATCTCCAACGACGCCTGGTTCGGCACCACCGGCGCCATCGAGCAGCACTTCGCCGCCGCGGTGATTCGGGCCGTCGAGACGCGTCGGCCGGTGCTTCGCGCCACCAACACCGGCATCACGGCCGCCATCGATGCGCGCGGCCGGGTGGTCGGCCGACTGCCCGCAGAGGAGCGAGGCGTGCTGGTCGTCGACGTGCTTCCCGGTGCCGGTTCGACGCTGTCCGTTCGCTTCGGACCGTGGCTTCCGATCGCCTGCCTGACGGTGCTCGGTGGCGTCGCGCTCGGCGAGGCGCGCCGTCGCGAACGGACCGCCCCCTAGCCCCTCCCGAGAAGCCGTCCCCGCAGGAAAACGCCAGGCGGGGGCATATCCCCCGACCCCGGGTGAATCGACCTACCCCCGGCGGCGCGGGGCGCGTCTCCTCGCGCCGACCAGCGGCACGCCTCTTGCTTCTGCTCTGCCCGTGGCCGGCTCGCGGGGAGCGGGCGGCCTGCGGAGGACGGACGGCGTGAGCTTGCGAACGAGGCTGTTGTTGGCATTCGGTGCGGGTCCGTTGCTGGTGCTCGTCGTCGGCATCGTGGCCTACCAGCTCAACCGGGACGTCGAGCAGCGGCTCGACGACCTGCGCGTCAAGCCCGGTGTCGACCTGTCGGACCTCGAGGTCTCACGGCACGGGCTCGAGATCGAGGGCACCTGGGACGAGGCGGGCTTTTTTCGAGGCAGGGAGGTGGATCTCCTGCCGGGAACCCGCCGGCCGAAGCTTCGCGGTCCCCTGCAGGCCGTCGATGCCGCCGCGCGTACCCTGAACCTCTACGGGATCGAGATCGCCGCCCGCGAGGGGACGTCCTTCGATGGTCGCGACCTGCGTGCCGGAGATTTCGAGGAGCTGGCGGTCGGGCAACGTGTCGAGGTCAGCGCCCAGGTCGAAGCGGGCCGCTGGCTGGCTCGCAAGATCAAGACGAGCAACGTCAAGACCAGCGACAAGGTCAAGGGGACGCTGACGAGCCTGACTCGAGAGCCCGGCGCGGACCGCATCGAAATCGAGGGCCTTCGGGTCGTGCTCGACCCCGACCGCGGCGAGCCCTCTCAGAGTGCGCTTCGGGATCTGCGCCTCGCGACGCTGATGACCGCCGATCTCCACGACGTGCGGGCTCTCGTCCGGGAGCTGGTAGGGCGCGCCGATTCGTTCGACGAGTCGGCCGCGCAGCTCGGCCTCGAGACCGAGCAGAGTGATCTGACGGCTCGCGAGCGGCTCCACGAGGCAATGGGAGCCTTCGCCCACTACCTCGACGAACTCGACGCAAAGCCGCGGTCGGCGGGTGTCGCGCCGACCCGGGAGCGAGCACTGCTGATCAGGCTGACGGAGGAGTACGACGAGCTCGGCAGGCTGATCGGTGAGCTCGACACCCTGGTCGCGACGGAGCCCGCGCGGGCCGACGATCACGTCGATCGGCTGATCGAGCCACACATCGCCTACCAGATTCTGCCCGTCGTGTACGCGCTGCGCAGCGAGGCCGAGGAGTCACTGGACGACTCGCTTCGTGCCATCTCGCAGCGGACGAGCTCGGCCATGCGCATGGCGATCGGGGTCAGTGTGGCGGCCGCCGCCCTGGCGATGCTGCTCGGCTGGACGACCTGGCGATCGATCGACGGGCCGCTGCGAGCCCTCCACGACGCGGCACGTCGCGTCGGCGACGGGCAGCTGGACACTCGGGTGGCGATTCGGGCCAAAGGCGAGCTGGGGGTTCTGGCGGACGCGTTCGACAGCATGGCGCAGGCGCTCGCCCGAACCACGGTTTCGGTCGAGAGCCTCGCGCACATCTTCGACTCGATGGCGGGCGTTCTCATCATGCTCGATGCCGATCGCCGGATCACCAAGGTGAATCGCGGCGCTCTGGCGCTGCTCGGATACGAGCTCGACGAGCTGGTGGGCCGCCCCTTCGAGCTCATCTGTGCCGAGCAGGCCCACGGGAACTCCGACCGGCCGCTCTGGAGCAGCGAGTCCGAGCGGGTGGCCGTCACCGAGCTCACCCTGGTGCGCCGCGACGGGAGCGCGGTCCCGGTCTCCTTCTCGAGCGCGGTGACGAGCGGAAGCCCCGACCGCGCGCAGGGATACGTGTGCACCGCCCAGGACATCTCCGACCGGAAGGCGCTCGAGGAGCAGCTGCGCTCTTCTCTGGGCGGGAAGGATCTGCTGCTGCGCGAGCTCCACCATCGCGTGAAGAACAACATGCAGATCATCTCGAGCCTGCTCGCCATCCAGGCATCGTGCTCGAGCGACGACAACACGGTGGTCGAGCTCGAGGAGAGCCGGCGCTGCATCCAGGCGATGGCCCTGATCCACGAGCAGCTCCACGACGCCGCCGATGTCGGCGTGCTGGACGTCGGCAACTACTTCGAGTCCCTGGCCCGGCGAATCGTGCAGTCCTTCGGCGTATCGCACGCAGCCGAGATCGTCGTCGAGTCGCCGGCCGAGCGCCTCGGCATCGATCAGGCGGTGACCTGCGGGCTCATCGTCAACGAGCTGGTCACCAACTCGCTCAAGCACGCGCTGACGAGGGCGGGAAGGGTTCGCATCGGGATTGCCATGAAGGACCTCGAGGACGGCAACCGATCGCTCGAGGTCTTCGACGACGGACCCGGGATCGAGGCGTATGAGGACTTCGAATGCGACGAACGCCCGCTCGGGCTCGCACTCGTGACGACCCTCGCCCGTCAGCTCGGAGGCGACGTCTCGATCGGGACCGGCGTCGGCGCCCGCGTGACCGTTCAGTTTCCCCGTGTGGCTTCGGATTGGTTGGTCTGATGGAGCCGCTCCGCGTGATGATCGTCGAAGACGAGATGCTCGTGCAGCTGCACCTCGAGCAGATCGTCGCCGAGATGGGCCACGAGGTCGTCGGTCGTGCGACCACCGCCGGGGAGGCGGTCGCCCGCGCAGCGCTCTGCAACCCGGAAGTCGTCCTGTTGGACATCCAGCTTCGCGGTGGGACAGACGGCATGACGGTGGCTCGCGCGCTGCGCGAGCAGTTCGGGTGCGAGATCGTATTCGCAACGGCGCGCGGTGGGGAGGCCATGCTGAAGCGAGCAGAGGCCGTCGGGGCTGCGGCCTATCTCGTCAAGCCGTTCACCACCGAGGACGTCCACCAGGCGCTGCAGTTTGCGCTCACGCGCAGGCCCGCCGCCGATCGCTCCGTCGGGCGCATCGCAACGGTGCCAGCCCGCTTCGGCGCGGGCACCCGGATGCTGGTTTATTCGCACGACACTTTGGGGGTGGGTCACCTCCAGCGCTCCCTCAAGCTGATCCGCGCGGTCATCAAGCGTCATCCGGATACGTCCGTTCTGCTCGTCACGGGCTCGCCGATCGCCGATCGCTACGAGCTGCCCGACGGGGCCGACTACGTGAAGCTGCCCGCGGTCCGGAAGGTCGGCTCCAACGACTACGAGGCCCGCTCGCTGCCCATCTCCGGCGACAGCGTGCGGAGCATCCGGTCGAACCTGCTGCTGCGCGTCGTCAAGGACTACGAACCCAACGTGCTGCTGGCCGACCACGCCCCACTCGGCATGCAGGAAGAGCTGAAGCCGTCCCTCGAGTGGCTGACAGCTCGCGGTGGCTGCCGGCGGATCCTCGGCCTCCGCGACGTCATCGACGACGCGGCCATCGTCAGGGAGTCCTGGAAGAGGTCGGGCATCTACGAGGCGATCCAGACCTACTACGACCACGTCGTCGTATACGGGTCGCCGGACCTGTACGACACGGTGAGCGAGTACGGTCTCGTCGGCCCCCTCGCCCACCGGACGCAATACGTGGGCTACGTGTGCGAGGATTTCTCGAAGAGCAGTGAAGGCCCGGCCGGCGGTCAGCGGCGCCGACCGCGGGTAGCCGTCTCGATCGGTGGAGGCGACGGAGCGGGGTCGATGCTCCTCGCCTATCTGGAGATGCTGAGGCGCTTCCAGGACGATCTGGAGGTCGACTCGGAGCTCCTGACCGGCCCCCTGGCGTCGAGCGACCTCGTCGAGCGGGTGCGCGGGGCGGCCGAGGGGCTGCCCGTCGTCGTCCGCGAGTTCATGCCGTCCACGGCGGAGTGGTTCGCGGACGCCGACCTGGTGGTGTCGACCGCCGGATACAACACGGTCACGGGAGTTCTCGCGCACGCGAAGCGGGCGCTCCTGATTCCGCGTCTGCTGCATCGGCGCGAGCAACTGGTGCGCGCTCGCCGGCTCGAGGCGATGGGTCTGGTGGGCTGTCTCCACCCCCTCGACACGGCCCCCGAGCGGATGTTCACGGCGGTCCGGACGGCCCTCGGCTCGGCCGAATCTCCGTTGGAGGCGGCGCGAGTGGCGAACCGGCTTCCGCTGGACGGTGCGCAGCGCTTCGCCGAGTTCTGCGACGGGCTCGAGGTCGAGGCGAGGGTGGCCTCGTGACGCGTGGCGTCCGTAGGTGATGGAGTGAGGAGTCGAGAGGAGCCGACCATGCAAGCGATCGAACAGACCGACGCCCTCGCCCCGCCGTCTCGGCCGACCCTGGTCGGCGGGTCCTCGCCGAAGGTGGCCTACGTGGTGAAGCGCTATCCGCGGTTCTCCGAGACGTTCATCGTCAACGAGCTGCTCGCCCACCAGGAAGCGGGCGCCGAGATGGAGATCTTCGCGCTACGGCCCCCGAACGACACCCACTTCCAGGACTCGATCGCGCGCGTCCGCGCTCCGGTCACCTACCTCCCCCACGCGGGCATCCGGGCCCGCGATCTGTGGAGCGAGATCCGCCGCTACGAGGGTCGCGTCGACGTTCTCGCGGGCGGGCTCGTCGAGGGCGTGCGCGCCGACGTGGTCGACGTCCACCAGGCGCTGGTTCTCGCGCGCCACATCGAGGAGCGCGGAATCGGGCACCTGCACGCCCACTTCGGCACGTCGGCGACCTCGGTGGCGCGCCTCGCCTCCGCGTTCGCGGGCATCGGATTCAGCTTCACCGCGCACGCCAAAGACATCTTCCACGAGGAAGTCGACCCGGCCGACCTCGTCTCGAAGATGGCGGCCGCGGAGACGGTGGTCACCGTGAGCGACTACAACGCCGCCCATCTCCAGGCGCTCGCCGAAGAGCACGGCGCCCGCGCTCCGACGATCCGCCGCATCTACAATGGACTCGATCTCGACTCGTTCGAGTTCCGGCCGCCGGCGGATCGCCGCCGACTCGTCGTGGGCGTGGGCCGGCTGGTCGAGAAGAAGGGCTTCGAGGATCTGATCGACGCCTGCGCGTTGCTGGCCCGGCGGGGTGTCGACTTCGGCTGCCGGATCATCGGGACCGGCGCGCTCGAGCAGGCGCTGGAGCGACGCATCGTCGAGCGGGGGCTGACCGGGTGCGTCGAGCTGACGGGCCCGATGCCACAAAACGTCATGCGCGAGGAGGTGCGCTCGGCCGCCGTGCTCGCCGCGCCCTGCGTGATCGGCGAGGACGGCAACCGCGACGGCCTTCCCACGACGCTTCTCGAGGCCATGGCGCTGGGGACGTCGTGCGTGTCGACCGACGTGACGGGCATTCCCGAGGCGGTGCGCGATGGAGAGACGGGGCTGATCGTCGCGCAGCACGACCCCAAGCAGCTCGCCGCGGCCCTCGAGTCGCTGCTCGAGGAGGAATCGCTGCGCGGGCGTCTCGCGACGAACGCACGCCGGCTGATCGAGTCCGAGTTCGACGTGCGCAAGAGCACCGAACGGCTGCGCGAGGTCTTCGACACGGCGCTCGGCGTGCGCCATGACGGAGCGCTTTCTGGATGAGGATCGCGTACGTGACCGCGGATCCCGGAGTACCGGTCTTCGGCCACAAGGGCTGCTCGGTGCACGTCCAGGAGGTGATCCGTGCGCTGAGGCGGCGGGCCGTGCACGTCGAGCTGCATGCGGTGCGCCTCGGCGGCGACCCGCCCGGCGACCTGGCGGACCTCGACGTGCATGATATCCCGTTCGACCGCAGCGGTGATCCCGGCCTGCGTGAGCGTCGCGCCAGGGACGTCAACCCGGCGCTGCTCGCGTCGCTCGGCGGGCGGCCCCGCTACGACCTCGTCTACGAGCGCTACTCGCTGTGGGGGACGGCCGGCGTGGACTTCGCGCACGCCACCGGCGTTCCGTGCATCCTCGAAGTCAACGCTCCGCTCGTCGACGAGCAGTCCGAGCACCGCACTCTGCTCGACCGCCGCGCCGCCGAGCGGGTCGCCCGTCACGTCTTCCACGCGGCCACGCTCGTACTGGCCGTCTCGCGCGACGTCGCCGATCACGTGCTCGAGCACGGCGTCGATCCGGATCGTGTCGTCGTGCAGCCGAACGGCGTCGATCCGCTTCGTTTCTCCGGCGCGAAGGAGCGCCCGAAAGGCGACCCCTTCACGGTCGGCTTCGTGGGAACCCTGAAGCCCTGGCACGACGTCGACACGCTGATCGATGCGTTCGCGATTCTGCACCGCAGCCTCCCCGAGGCACGCCTGCTGGTGGTGGGAGACGGGCCCGAACGCAGTCGCCTCGAGAAGCGGATCGGCGCCGCCGGTCTCGCCGGCGCGACGACGTTCGTCGGCGCCGTTGCGCCGGACGAAGTTCCGGGCTGGCTCGAGCGGATGCACGTCGGTGTCGCTCCCTATTCGCGTTCCGAGGCGAGTTATTTCTCACCGCTCAAGGTGCTCGAGTACATGGCCGCCGGGCTGCCGGTTCTGGGCAGCAGCACCGGACAGATCCCGTTTCTCATCGAGGACGGCCACTCGGGGCTCCTCTACGCACCGGGAGACGCGGGCTCGCTCGCGGACGCGATGAGGACGCTCTGCGAAGACGAGGCGCTGCGGCGCGGCATGGGTCGAGCCGGACGCGAGGCAGTTGCTGCACGCCACTCGTGGGACCGTGTCGTCGCCGATTCGCTGGGCGCCGTCGAAACCGTGAATGCTGGGATGGAGATGTGCTGACATGAGCGCTTCCGGGCGAGAAATCGGGCGGAGCCTGCCGAGCATCCGGCGCCTGCTGGTGCGCTTCGCGCCCGAGCTGCGCCGCCAACGGGGCCTTGCCGGGGGCGCGTTCGTCGCCGTGCTCGTGGAGGTGGCTTTCCGCCTCCTCGAGCCGTGGCCGCTCGGCCTCCTCGTCGACTACCTGCTCGGATCCGAACCGACCGCCGGCGGCGGCCCCGCCGCCCTGATCGGACACCTGGACGGCGCAACGCTGCTCTGGCTCGCGCCCGCCCTGCTCGTCCTCGTGGTCGCCGGTCGTGCGGTCGCGGCGTATGTGAGTGCCGTCGGGTTCGCACTCGCGGGCAATCGCGTCGTCAACGGAATCCGCATGGCGCTCTACGCCAACCTGCAGGCGCTCTCGATCGCGTTCCACAAGCGGGCGCGTAGCGGCGACCTGGTCCTCCGGGTCTTGGGCGATGTGGGCATGATCCGCGACGTGGCCGTGACGGCCTTGCTGCCCATGGCCGCGAACATGCTGATCCTGACCGGCATGGTGGCGGTGATGGCCTGGATGAACTGGAAGCTGGCGCTCGTCGCCGCATCGGTGACCCCGCTGTTCTGGCTGTCGAGCATCCACCTCAGTCGGCGGATCCACGTCGCCTCGAAGCGGCAGCGACGGCGCGAGGGCAAGCTCGCCACCGGCGCCGCCGAGATGCTCGGCGCAATCGGTGTCGTGCAGGCGCTGTCGCTGGAAGACCGGATGGCTGCGGGCTTCTCACAAAACAGCGAGGGTAGCGTGAAGGAGGGCGTCCAGACCAAGCGGCTGTCCGCGCGCCTCGAGCGCAGCGTCGACGTGATCGCCGGTCTGGCGACCGCCCTGGTCCTGATGGTGGGCGCCCGGTTCGTCCTGAACGGATCCCTCTCCCCCGGAGAGCTGGTGGTCTTCGTCTCCTACCTGAAGAGCGGATTCCGGCCCGTCCGCAACTTCGCGAAGTACACGGCGCGACTCGCGAAGGCGAGCGCAGCCGCCGAGCGCGTGCTCGACGTGCTCGAGCGCGAGCCCGACGTCCAGGAGCGGCCCGACGCGGTGCCTGCCCCGAGTTTCGAAGGAGCGCTGCGGTTCGAGCAAGCGTCCTTCAACCATCACGGGCAGGGGACGGTGCTCAACGACATCGACTTCTCGAGCGCGCCAGGCGAGCGTGTGGCGATCGTCGGCGAGTCGGGAAGCGGCAAGTCGACGTTGGTGGCCGCCCTGCTGCGTCTGCACGATCCAGCCTGGGGCCAGGTGCTGATCGACGGCGCCGACATCCGGACTTTCACCCTGGCCTCGCTGCGCGGGCAGATCAGCGTGCTCCTCCAGGAGAGCGTCCTCTTCTCGGCGAGCATCCGGGACAACATCCGGCTGGGGCGCGAAGATGCGACCGACGAAGAGGTCGAGGCCGCGGCGCGGCTCGCCGGTGCGCACGAGTTCATCGAGCGGCTGCCCGATGGATACGACACGCCGGTCGGCGAACGGGGCGAACGGCTCTCCGCCGGGCAGCGTCAGCGGGTCGCGATCGCTCGAACCGCGCTCGCGGACGCGCGGATCCTCATCTTCGACGAGCCGCTCGCCGGTCTCGACGAGGAGAACGGGCGAATCGTGCGGCGCGCCCTCGATCGGATCGGGCACGGCCGAACGACGATCCTGGTGACGCACGACATCGAGCACGCGTCGCAGTGCGATCGCATCCTGGTGCTCGCCAACGGACGCATCGCCGAGTCGGGCAGCCACGCCGACCTCGTGTGTCGCGGCGGCCCCTACGCGGCGATGGTCCACAAGGCCCGCTCGCCCTTCGCCCGCCCTCGCGGCTTCGATGAAGATGCGATCGCCGGCTGACATCGAGCTGGTGAGGCGCGATGCCGGGCTACCGGGCCTGGGCCACCTCCTCGATCCCCTCGCACTCGAGGCGGCCATCGAGGAGTGCGGCGGCGCCGACCCGGGACGTCTGGAGCTCATGTATCTGCGCTACAAGCCCGGAACCAACTGCCTCGCCGCCTACCGGCGACCCGGGAGCGAAGGCGGGCCGCTCCTCTACGCCAAGGCCCACGGCGCCGACGCCGCCATCAAGCTCGAGAAGGCCGCGCAAGACCGTCCGCGCACTGCAGGCGGCCTGCTGCCGCGGATTCTGTCCCCGTCGCTCGGCGTCGTCGTCTATTCGTTCCCCGACGACGCCAAGCTGAGTGTGCTGGCGCGCCTCGCTGTGCCCGCCGAGAGGAGTCGGCTGCTGGGTCGCGCGCTGGGCCGCAGCCTGCCCGAGGAACCCATCGACCTCGAGACGCTGGCCTACAAGCCCGAGAGGCGGTACGTGGCGCGCGTACGCTCGACCGAATCGGGCGAAGGCGACGTCGTGCTGAAGTTCCATCTGGCGGAGCGACACCTTCGCGCGCGAGAGGCGGCAAGGACGTTCGAGTCGCGAGATGTGCTCGTGGTGCCGCCGCGGCGGCGCGGTTCGAAGCGGCATCGAATCACCGCGCACGGCTGGCTCGGTGGCGTCGCACTGCGGCGATCGATCGACGAGGTCGTCGGTCCGCCCTCCCTCGCTCGGGTGGGCGCCGCGCTCGCCGAACTCCACGCCCAGGACGGCGGTGCTCTGCGGCCGAGACGCCGGGCCGCACGGGCCGCCGCGCTGCGGCCGCTCGCCGAGACGCTGGGCTTCCTCGTGCCCAGGCTCCGCGACCGTGCGATCCGCCTGGCCGGGTGTCTTGCGGCACGCGGCGCCGAGCGGGAGTGCAGTGGGACGCCGATCCACGGAGACTTCTACGACAAGCAGGCGATCGTGATGGATGACCGGATCGGCATCGTCGATCTCGACGACGCGGTGCTTGGCGACGCCGGCGAGGATCTCGGCCTCTTCATCGCCCATCTCGAAAGGGATCGGCTGCTGGGCCGGCCCCTCGAGTCGTTCGACGAGCTGGTCGGCACGTTGCTCGAAGGCTATCAGCGCACCGCGGGTCGCTCCGTCGACTCCACCCGGGACTTCGTTGCGGAAGGCCTGCTGCGGCTCGCCCATCACCCGTTTAGGCTGAATCGCCCCGATTGGGCGCGAGAGACCGAAGAGATCGTCACGCGAGTCGAAGAGCTGCTCGCGTCGCCCGGCGGTCTCCGATGACCGCCGGAATGCAGCCGAAGGCCATGCTGCGCATCGCCGACCCGGGCATGCCCTGGCTCCACGAGGCGATGGACCGGCAGCTGGCCCGCCGCACGGTCGGCCCGGTCGTATCGAGGCAGACGACTTCGCTCCCGGACCTCGTCGACGTCGAGCTCGTGCGACACAAGCCCGGGCGCCGAGCGGTGATCCGCTACGTGTTCGCATGCCCGGTCGAGCGCTGCGTGTACGCGAAGATCCGGGCTCGCGGACCCGACCGCCGCACGCACCGCCTGCACGGCGACCTGCGGCAGGCCGGACTCGAGCACTCCTCGGGCAGCATCGTCGAGGTGCCTGCGGCGCTCGGTATCGTTCCGTCGCTGAACATGACCCTGCAGGCGGGCGGGCGCGGCCGTCCGGTCGGCGAGGCCATCGAAGGGCCCGACGCCGCCGCGGTCATGGCGGGCGTCGCCTCGAGCCTCCACCGGCTGCATGCCGCTCCCGTCGAGCCGTCTCGCTCGCACGACATGGCGGACGAGCTCGGCATCCTCGACCAACGCCTCGCCGATGCCGCTCACATCGCTCAGCAGCTCGCCGGACGCATCGCTGCGGTCCTGGAGGCATGCAAGGAGCTGGCCGGCTCGCTCTCGCCCTCGCCGCAGTGCGGGATCCATCGCGACTTCTACTTCGACCAGATTCTCGTCGATGGGCCGCGGTACACGCTGCTCGACCTCGACCTCTACGCACGGGGCGACCCGGCGCTCGACGTCGGCAACTTCTCCGCGCATCTGACGGAGCTGTCCCTGCGGCGCTACGGAACGTCCGACCGCTACGCGCTTCTCGAGGCGGCGTTCGAGCAAGCCTACCTGGCGGCGACGAACGAAGTCTCTCTGGCCGCCATCGAGGCCCACAGGATCCTCAGCCTTGCTCGCCACATCCAGCTCAGCATGGTGATCCCGGGCCGATCCCACGCCACCGAGGCGATCCTCGCGTACTGCGAGCAGGCCCTCGGCACCTCGGGCCGAGCCAGGCCTGGCGCTAGAAGTTGAAGCGGATCCGCAGCGAAGCCAGATAGGACAGCTGCCCCTGCTCGGGAGCGAAAGCCCGCCCGGTCCGGAAGATCGCGCCGACCAGCTTGAACTCGACCGGCTGGAAGTTCTCGATTCCGACGATCAGGTCCCACTCCTCTCCGATGTCTCCATCGAGACCGGTGGGATCGCGCTTGAAGTCGACGTCGCGCAGGAACGGGGCGGCGTGGGGCTGCCGGTAGCGGTGGTAGAGGAAGTCGATCGAGCTGCGTGAGAGGAACCGCGTGCCGAGCCCGAGCGTTACCACCTGCAGGTTCGATAGATCCGGAGAGAGCAGCTCACCGTAGTAGCGGAAGCTGACGACGCCCCTGAACCGGTCGTTGTTGTCCTGCATCCCCGTCTGCCGGAATCCGGTGTCCGCGTTCTCCGTCATGCCCGGGTTTCCCGAACCGTACGCGAACCCAGCGGTCAGGTAGGGCCGGAGTGGCAACGGAAGCTGCCAGGTTGCGCCCACGTCGAGCCCGAAGCCGCCGACTGTGTGCCGGTCGATGGCGCCGACGACACGCTGCCCCGTCGGGCCCGAATAGTCGGTGAGGCGCTCGCGTCCCCACAGCCCCGCAACATCGAGCCAGTAGTCGAAGCGCCCGAGCCCGCGGGCCTTGATGCGACCCGAACTCGAGATGCCGACCCAGGTGAGGTCCGCATCGCTGTCGTCCTCGAATCCGGCCAGCGGCACGGGCGGTGGGCAACCGCTCTGCAAGAACTCTCGCAAATCTGGCGGAAGGTTCGGCGGCATCTCGTCATCCGGCACACAGGGAAGTGTGGGGTGGGGCCGTGAGACGATCAGCGGCTGATGGCTCGAGCCGTCCTGCGCGTGGAGGAAGTACAGCCCGAGCTGCTGACGTTTCGCCCATTGCCAACGGGCCACTCCGAGGATCCGGACCACGTCCTGGTCCTCGGGCTCGATGCCGTTCCCGTCCAGCAACACCGGCAGCAGCTCCTTGGCGAGCCCGATCTGGGCATGGAAGGTCGGCCAGTCGAACCGGATCCGGATCGAGTCGAGATTCTCGTCCCACCACCACTCGCGCTCGTCGAAGTACCGCTGCCGGCCGACCTGGAGGCCGAGCGGCGTGTCGAGGATCCGGCCGGCGTACAGCCAGAGTTCGCCGCGCTGAATGAGCCATAGATCGTTCGTCGCCTTCTGGTCCGCCCAGACGAGGGATCGGTAGAAGGCACGCATCTCGGCGTAGAAGGCGAGCTGCGGGGTGATCGGGTAGAAGAGGTCCGCCTGCATGCCCATGTTGAAGCGCAGCTGGTCGTCGCGCGGCGTCTTGCCGCGAGCCACGTCCTCGATCTCCGTCAGATCGCCGTCGCCATCGATGTCCCTGTTGTCGAGGTCCGTGTAGTCGAAGTCGAGGAGCTTGCTGTGGTCGTAGCGGCCGAGCACCGTGAGCCGGCCACCGAGCGTGAGCGGTCGCCCGAAGAGCGGGAGCGTGATGGGGTGGGCGGGGCGCTGCCGGTCGGGTCGGGCGATCAGCGTCTTCTCGCCGCGCGTCAGTTCGAGCTGGCGGCGGGCCAGGTGGCGGGCGGCGCTACGCGGGTCGCCGCCGGCCGCGGGCTCGGCCTGGACATTGCCCGTCTGGGCGGTGGCCGAGGACGTCGCGATCAGGATCGCGATCAGGAGGAGCCGGCAGAGGAGGAGGTTCATCGGTGTGGGCGGCCTCGTGGGTCGAGGCATGAACCGTGATGTTGCAAGCGAAATGCCACCCCGCCGAGCGTCTCCCTGCGGTCTCGGCGTGTCCTGTCACCGCGGGCCGGGGGATTTCCCCCGCTCCCGGCCAAATCCCCCGGGGCAAGGGGGCTCATGCAGGGCTAGCGGCGCCTCGGGGCGCGATACGGCTGATGACATCGGCATGTCTGTTGCAACCGACAACTAGAGAAGAAACAGCAGGGAAACAGAGAAAAAGGCGTCCTGGGACGAGAGCAGGTGTCGGAGGCGATGGGGAAGCGAAGGCTTGGTGCGGTCGTTGCAGCCGCGGTCGCGGTGCTGGTCGGTGGGCCGGCCGCCGCCCAGGCGCCCGACCATCCGGTGATCACCGAGGTCTATCAGGAGCCGCCGAGCCTGGGTGGTCCGGTCGGCCGCAATCCGGCCGACCCCCACCAGGAGTTCATCGAGATCTACCTGCCGACCCTGGCCGACCTGGCGCCCGGCCTGAACAAGGACGCTCTGAACGTCACGTTCTACGACGTCGAGGGGGATTCGACGAGTCCGGGGCACGCGCTCGTCAACTATCGGATCGACCTGCCGACCTTCGATCTCGATCCGAGCAACGGGCTCACGGGCCTTCCCCGACCTTCGAGCGGCGTCGTGGTGCTCGGCTGGGTCGACTACGTGGGCAATCCGCCGACCGATCTGGCCGGAACGCCCAATACCCGACTGGCCCTGATCAACGGCGGTGTCACTTCGACGACCGACTTCACGTTCATTGCGATCAACGGCGCGCAGTTCTCGGGCACCACGAACTTCCCCGTTCCCCTCGCGATCTCGCACATCGACACGGTCTCCGACCCCGTGACGGGCAAGATCGAGCAGGGGTCGGGGGTCTTCCTGCTCGTCGACCGCGACGCTCCGGGATATGCGTCGCTCTGCGGCCAGACCGATCCCGGGCCGTGCAACTCGTTCCCGAACCTGGCCACGGGCACGCCGCTGGGGGTTTCGAGTCTGTTCGATGCGTTCGCGGCCAACGACGACCAGGATTTCCTGCCCGAACTCCAGCCCTACCAGCCGCCCACCGGCGACAACATCGACCTCGAGTTCGTCCTGCCGCTCGGGGGCGTCTACAGCCTGCTCGTCCCGCAGGTGCAGGAGACCGCCGACGGTTACCAGCGCGTCTTCGTCGACCACGTCAAGACCAGCGAGGACCCCATACCCGGCAACGAGGATCCGGCTCTCGATTCGATCACCGCCTACTTGACGGTCGACAACCTCGGACCGTTCTTCCCGACGCCGGGGTACGCGCCTTCGACCACCGACCCCGCACGGCTGTCAGTGGCCGCCCCGAGCCGCCAGGCGACGGTGGTGTTGACCGACACGCTCGCGTGGCCCGGCGTCCTCGCCGCCAACATCGGCGGGAACTTCGGGATGCACTTCGCGTCCACACCCGGACCCAGCTCGAATCCCTCGGCGATGCTGATCGCCGCGGCGGCCGGCAGCTCGCCGCTGCTCGGCCGGCAGCTCGTCGAGCCGCCCGTCGAGGTCGAGACTTTCGTGACCACGGGAGCCGGCTACATCGAGACGGTTGCCGTCCAGATCGACGCCATTCCATCGGGCGCCGGAGACCCGCCCGTCGAAACGCCGAGCGGATCGACGTCGGCCACCTACACGTCGATCGATCCGACGACCGGTCTCGATGCCCTGCTGCTTCCCTACCAGGCCACCGCCTTCGTCGCCGGCCAGTCGTTCCAGGACGACGCCGCGGTGCCGAACGAGTTCCTGGCGACCAGTCTCGGCCAGGCGATGAGCTACGAGCTGGGCACGACGTTCCGTGACTCACGCGGCCACGGGCCGGCGCTCGTCGATCCGTCGACCGACCTCTCGAACCCGCTGGTCGTCGGCCCGCTGGTCGCCACCATGCCGACGAATCCTCTTGCCTTCATCAACGCGCCGGGAACGGGCGGCGATCTCGTGTCGACAGTGCTCGGCTCCGCGGAGGTCGTGAGCGGCAGGGCCACCTACGAAAACAGCCTGAACGCGGCATCGACCCTCGTGCAGGCAGTCGAGTTCACCTTCGCGGCACCCGTGCCCACCACAGGCGGCTTCACGCCGCTCGAGCGCGTCTACTACGCGAACTCGCTCGGAAGGGCGGGCGAGCTCCACAGCGGGCTCTCCAACGTCTTGACCCGCCGCGACTTCGAGCTCGCGCTCGTCGACACCCAGCTGCGCGCGACGGGCACCCTGGAGCTCGGGGCGGCCGACGACTTCGGTGTCGTCGTTCGCGTGGCGTCGGTGCGCGCGGGCGCGACCGCGGCGATCGGCGAGCTGATCTTCCTGAGCATGACGGGCGGCTTCGAGGGCGCCGACTTCGACACCCTCGACCTGCCGCCACACGGCAACCTCGCGACCATCGTCTACGTCGATCTCGATCCGCTCGATTCCGTCATGGGGATCACCGGCGTCGACCGCGTCTACGCGGTCGACGGAAGTGGAGGCAGCGAGCTCGACGTGATCGACGTCATCAAGCTTCCCGAGCCGACGCTCGTTGGTGGGCTGATCGGCGGACTCGGTCTGCTGTCGGTGCTGAGCCGCCGACGCGCCGCCGCGGCCTCCCGCCCTTGCTAGTCGACGTAGCCCAGGGCCCGAAGGTCTTCGATGGTGTCTTCGCTCAGCGCCCGCCGTTCGGCGATCGCAGCGGGTCGGGCCGACATGCGGCCCAGCCAGGCGTCCAGCGCGGCCCGCAGCTCTGGGAGCGGCGCCGACGGCTGCGCGATCCGGTCGACCTGCTCGTTCGGATCGGAGGCGAGGTCGAAGAGCTGCTCGTCGAACGGGGGTGCGTGGGGCGAGAGCAGCCGCGTCGGCGAGAAGGGATCCGGCCCCTGCTCGACGGCGTCGAGGTGCCCCGGCTCGATGACGTCGAGCGCGAAGCCCTTGAGCCGCGTGTCGTCGTCGACGCTGACCCGGAAGCCGGCCAGGTCGAGGAGGAAGACGCCCCGGGGCTTCCGCTCGATGCCCTCGACGATCCCCTCGAGTTCGTCGTCGCGATCGTCCGCCGCAACCTGCTCGACCTCGTCGGCCACGAGCGTGCCATGAGGGTCGAGCGCGCCCTCGACCTTCACGAAGTCGCCGGCACCGAGCGGGAACGGGGCATCCGCTTCCTGTGCGGCGAGTGCCTCCGAGACGTCGACGTCGAGGGAGTGGATCCGAATTCGTTCGGCGTCGGCGTCGACGGATTCGATCGCGCCCGAGAGCTCGAGGTCGTCGTCACCGGGATCCTTCAACGAGACCTTCGCGGCGTGGACCGTGCGATCCGCGAGGAACAGCCCTTTGACCTTGACCCGCATCCCCGCCGAGAGAGGGGACGGCTCGCTGGGCGAACTGTCGGAGGCGCGGCCGCGGGCCCGGTAGGTGCGGACGTACTTCCAGTCTCCGTCGCGGACCGAGAGGCGATAGGTGCGCTTGTGGCGGGTCTCGGCCACCAGCTCGGGCCGTCCAGCCGGCGGCGCGAGCAGGTCGCGTCCTTCGAGCGCCGGCGGCGCCTCGATTCCCGCCAGAATGGTAAGCGTCGGGAAGACGTCGATGAGCCGGGCCACGTCCCGCCGGCGCGCGGCTTCGCCGCCGCCGGGAAGCCGCAGCAGGAGGGGGATCTCGATCACCTCGCGAAACAGCGTGCCCCCGTGACCGACCCGGCCGTGGTCGAGCAGCTCTTCGCCGTGATCGGAGGTGATCAGCAAGACCGTGTCGTCGAGCAGGCCGCGCTCGCGGAGTACGGCGACGAGCTCGCCCAACTGCTCGTCGATCTCCGTGATGCCTGCGTCGTGGAGGTCGTCGAGGCGCCGCCGATCCTCGTCGCTGAGCTCGATCGTGCCGTCGTTGACGCGGTCACGCAGGCCCTTCCAGCTGTCGCGGTCGAAGATCGATTCCGCTGCGGGCGACCCGAAGCGCGTCCGATGGGGCGGAGCCGGCTGGAACGGCCAGTGGGCATCGAGGTAGTGGAGGTACGCGAAGAACGGGCGGTCCGACCTCTCGTCGAGGAAGGTGAGGAACCGGCTGTTGATCTCGGCCGCGTCGGCGCGGCCGAACGCGTAGGTGTCGAACCCCTGGGCGAGTCCGAGCTCGGGCTCGAGATGCGCGTTGTGGACGACCGCAAAGGTCTCGTACCCGGCATCCCGAAACACCTCGGCGATCGTGGTGTGATCGTCCGCGAGCACGTCGGATTCGAGTCTTCCTCCGCGCCCGTGGGCCTCGCCCTCGTAGACGCCGTGTTGCACCGGGTAGAGCGAAGTAAAGAGGGTCGGTATGGAGGGCTTCGTCCAGGGGGACTGCGCGTGGGCGCTCTCGAAGACGATGCTCTCGTTGGCGAGCGCGTCGATGGTCGGCGACGTGTCACGCTCGTACCCGTAGGCGCCCAGTCTGTCGGCTCTGAGTGCATCGATGAGGATCACGAGCACGTTCGGCGGCCGGCTCTCCGAGCAAGCCGCGCCGAGTGTCGCGAGAACGATGGTGACCGCGACGCTCGCGGCTCGGCTCGATGTGGCGGCGCCGCGAAAAGATAGAAGGTGTGTTCGCGTCCACCGAGCCGTACGGCGAAGGAATTCATGACACACGAAGGAAACGATAGGCCGAACGATGGTCTTGCGAAACGAGGAGGCTTCGATTTGGAGCGTGTGACCCGTATTTGCGTGGCTTGGTCACTCGTATTGCACCTGTTCGCCTGCGCGTCGACGTCGGAGGACGACCGGATGCTGGGCGGACCGACTCGCGCGATCTTCGAGGCCGCCAACGGCAAGACGGCGCTGCGTTTCGATGTCGACGACGGCACCCTTCAGCTTCGAGGCGCCGAGGGCGAACTGCTCGCCGTCGTACGCCGGGATGCGGACCGGCTGTTGGTTTCCGGTCCAGCCCCCGGCAGGCAGTGGATCATCGAGCGCACCGCCGAGCGCCGTCTCGCGGTGAGCCGGCCGGAAGCCGAGATCCCTTCCTACAGCTTGAGGGTCGACCCGGACGGCGACCTCAAGGTCGCTGGCGAGGACGGCGAGCGCCTGGCCGTCGCCAAGCATCGCGATTACGGGTACAAGATCGTGTCCGGAGACGGCGCGATGCTCGGCAAGTTGCGATCGCGGTCGGGCAAGCACTCGCTGCGGGACGACTCGGGGCTCACCTACCTGTCCACGCACGCGCCGATCCCCTCGGCATCGGTTGCGTTGCTGTCCCTCGAGGCCCTGCCGCTCGACGTCGCGGCCGGCCTCGCGGCCGCGGTGGCGATCTGGCCCCCCGAGTAATCGGAGGATGGCTGACGCTTTCTCGCCGCACCGTACCGGCAAGAGGTCGCGTAAGTAGTTGCCGTAGCTGGAGAACCATTAGTGGGAATTTAGTGGCCTTGACGTGGGAATATTTCCCACTAGACTTTGGCAGAGTCGAGTTGCCGGTAAGAACCGGGTGGTCCGGTACCGCTGGCACTCGCAGGCTCGAAATGGAGAAACGTCATGAGTTCTGCTCGATACGTCGCTGGCCTCCTGGGAGCCGCCGCCATGGCGACCCTGCTGGCTGGCACCCCCTCGCTGGCCCAGACGGACGACCTTGGACCCGACGGCATCAAGCTGCGCGGAGACGGCTCGGTCGACGACACACAGCCCGGTGGAGTGATGGTTCCGGGTAGTCCCGGCCTCGACGACAGTGTGCGCATTGGTCACACCGAGAGTCGAGACCGGCTCGCAGACGGGTCGGAGGTCAGGGAGCGCACCGACACGCACGTCAACCCCATGACCGGCGTCGTTCGTGAGCGAGAGCGGACGCGCATCCGGAACGCCGACGGATCCGAGACCCGCCGACGCACCACCACCTGGCGGGACGCGGACGGCAACGTGATCGCCAGCTCGGAGCGAAATCGCGATCGCCCCGCGCGTGCCGATCGAGGCGACCGAGGCGACCGAAGCGACCGCCCCGCGCGCGCCGACCGAGGCGATCGTGCCGACCGCCCCGAACGTGCGGACCGCCCCGAACGTGCGGACCGTCCCGAGCGCGCCGAGCGCCCCGAACGTGCAGAGCGCCCGGAGAGAGCGGCGCGCCCCGAGCGTCTGGAGCGCCCGGAGCGTGCAGAGCGCCCGGAGCGAGCGGAACGCCCCGAGCGAGCGGAACGCTCGAACTGAGTGAAGCGTTCGCATGAACGGAGTTGGAATGATGCTGAAGATGGAATCGATGCGAACGCTCTCTTGGCTCGTCCTGATCGCCGCGCTGCTCTCTGCAGGAGCAGCCGGCGCTCAGGACGAGCGAGGGCTCGAGCTGCCCGAGGAAGAGACCACCCGTCAGAGCAGCCGCTCGGACGAGCGCACCGAGGAGTATTTCGGTGCCCGCTGGTTTCGCCTGACGGCCAGCACGGGGTTCGACTACAGCAGCGGCGACTTCGGGACGCCGGAGGACACCGGTCTCCTCTACGTGCCGGTCGGCATGAAGCTCGAGTGGGATCCGTTCGTATTCAGGGTCACGGTTCCCTACGTGCGGATCGACGGCGACATCGTGCCGGTCGGCGGGGCGCCCGAGGTAGCTCCCGGCTTCACGGGTGTTCGTAGCGGCGTCGGCGACGTCGTCGTCTCGGCGACCTGGGTCTACTACCCCGAGATCGGTTTGATGCCAGTCGCGGAGCTGACCGGCAAGATCAAGTTCGGCTCCGCGGACGAGAATCAGGGTCTCGGCACCGGCGAGACCGACTTCACGATGCAGCTCGATCTCTCCAAGCGCTTCGGCCGCGTCACGCCGTTCGCCGCCGTGGGGTACAAGGTGATCGGTAATCCGCCTGGCCTGGCCCTGCGCAACAAGCTCTTCGTCTACGGCGGCGCCACCATGCGGCTGTCGGACCACGTGAACGGCGGCATCGCGTTCGACTGGAGCCAGTCGTCGGTTGCGGGCCGTGACGACTTCCGCGAGCTGTCGCCTTTCATGACCTTCAAGCTCGGCCGTCGTGTCGCCCTCGATCCGTACGCGGTGATCGGCCTCTCGGACACCTCGCCGGACTGGGGGTTCGGCATGCAGATCCGCTTCATCACCGACATCGAGTTCGACTGAGTGGGCGCCAGACGAGCCTCCGGCAAGCCGGGTCTGGGCCGTGGCAAGAAGGCGCTCTTCTCGCTCGCCACGTTGCTGCTCTTCGGTGTCCTGATCGAAGGGGTCCTCGCGTTGCTCGGCGTCGAGCCGATCCGCGAGGACCCCTACGCGGGATTCGCCCGGCGCGCCCCGCTCTTCGTCGGCGAGGTCGACGAGGACGGCGTCGAACACCTGAGGACCGCGCCCGAGAAGCTGCGGTTCTTCAACGCCCAGCGCTTCCCTGCCGAGAAGCCACCCCAGGCACGTCGCCTCTTCTGCCTGGGCGGATCGACCACCTACGGGCGGCCCTTCGACGACGCCACCTCGTTCTGCGGTTGGCTGCGGGGCCTGCTCGCCCACGACGACGCGGGTGCGGACTGGCAGGTCGTCAACGCCGGCGGGATCAGCTACGGGAGCGCGCGGGTCGCCTCGCTGATGCGGGAGCTCTCCGGCTACGAGCCCGACGTCTTCGTCATCTACACCGGACACAACGAGTTCCTGGAGCGGACCACCCACGCTCGCGAGCTGGCGATGCCCGCCGTGCTGCGCGAGGCCGATACGCTGCTGCGGCGCACGCGCGCCTACTCGTCGATGCGGCTGTTGGCGGACCGCCTGGCGCCGTCCGCCGCCTCGCGTGAGGTGGCTGCGCTGCTCGACCGGAGCATCGGGCTCGACGCGTACACGCGCGACGATGCGCTCCGCGCCGAGACCGTCGAGCAATTCCGTCACAACCTCACGCGCATGATCGGGATCGCGCGCGGCGCCGGCGCCCGACCCATCCTCGTCGTGCCCGCCTCGAATCTGGCGAGCTGCTCACCCTTCAAGAGCGAGCGGAGCGATGCGGCCACCGATGCCTGGCCCGACGACTGGCCGCAGCTGCTCGAGCGGGCACGCAGTCTGCGCGCCCGAGGTCGGCCCGGCGAGGCCCGCGCCCTGCTCGAGCGCGCCGTCGACCGCGAGCCGCGCCACGCGCTCGCGTGGTACGAGCTGGGTCGCGCCCTGCTCGACCTGGGCGAGGTCGACACGGCGCGCGACGCCCTGCTGCGCGCCCGTGACGAAGACGTGTGTCCGCTGCGCGCGTTGACGGGAATCGAGGAGGCGGTGCGCGAGATCGCTGCCGAGCAGGCGGTGCCGCTGGTCGACTATCCGGCGCTGCTGGCGAGTCGCCTCGAGCCGTCTCCGTTCGGCGAGCGGAGTTTTCTCGACCACGTGCATCCCACCGTGGAGGCCCACGGACTGCTCGCTGAAGGCATCGCCGGTGCGCTGTTCGATCGGGGTCTGCTCGCGAAGCTTCCCGATGCGGATGATCGTGCTGTCGTGGCGCGCGAGATCGCCGCCGGACAGGATCCCGAGCGGGAGGGGCTGGCGCTGCGCAACCTCGCCAAGGTGTTGAGCTGGGCGGGCAAGACCGCCGACGCGGCGCGGCTCGCCGAGCGGGGGCTGTCGCTGCTCGGCGAGGATGCCGAGCTCGAGTTCATCCTCGGCACGCACGCGGGAGAGAGCGCCGACCTCGAGGCCGCGGTCGACCACTACCGTGCTGCCGTGACGCTCGAGCCCGACTACGTGAAGGCCTGGACGAACCTCGGGGTGGCGCTGGCGCGCGCCGACCGCGCCGGCGAGGCCATCGAGGCGTACACACGTGCGCTCGAGCTGGAGCCCGGCCACACGAACGCCCGCTACAACCTGGCCAACGCGCTCGTCCGGGAGGGTCGTGACGACGAGGCGATCGAGCAGTACGAGCGGGTCGTCGCCGCAGAGCCGGGCGATGCGGATGCGCGGTTCAATCTGGCGCGCGCCCTCGAGCGCCGGGGCGAGGTCGATCGGGCGATCGGCTCCTACGAGTCGGTGCTCGAGGTCGACCCCGGCAGCGACGACGCCCGGGCGGCACTGCGCGATGCCCGCCGTCCCGCAACCGTCGACTGAATCCGCTCAGTCCCGGCCGCTGCGCTCCGGCCGCTCGGCTCGCTCCGGCCGTTCGGCTCGCTCCGCCCTCCCCGCTCGATCGTTCCGGTCCTCGCGATTGCCCCGGTCCTGTCGATCCTCCCGGTCGCTGCGGTCCTCGCGATCCTCCCTGTCGCTCCGCTCTTCCCTGTCGCTCCGCTCTTCCCGATCGCTCCGCTCTTCCCTGTCGCTCCGCTCGGATCGCTCTGCCGAGCCCGGCCCGTGCCGCTCCACCGGACGCGGCAAGGCAAGGAGGTCGTCGGCGCGCAGTACGCCGCGGTCGTCGACGTCGCCGGTCACGACCACCAGCCGCGATTCCTCGCGCGGCGGCATCTGCTCGCGAACCCGGGTGAGGTCCACCGTCACGCCCGCGAGGCGCATCCGGTCGCCCGAGACGTCGCCCGCGAAGCCCTCGACGGAGGCCCTCTTCACCTTGCCCCGCAGAGACCGCAGCGCCTCGACCCGGCCGGACTCGATGACACCGCGCTGCGTGTTCCAGCGACCCCGGACCCGAACGGTTCGCGGGCCATCCGAGACGTCGATGTCCTCTGCCGCTTCGACCAGGATGTCGCCCACCGCGACCGAGTCGCGGCCGACCCGGCGCCCGGGTCCCGTCGTTTGCACCGGCTCCGAGTCCGCGACACGCGCGATACGAGACGCCACCACGCTGTCGCCTCCGCGGTACAGACCGCTCACGGCGACGTTCTGTCCCGGAGCGAGTCCGGCGATGGCGTCCTGCACGCCCCGCTCCGCCGCGCCGGCGAATCTCGCCGAGAGCTGCACGGGCTGCCCCATCACCTCGAGGCGTCCCGCCTCGGCGTCGACCTTCGTGACCGGGCCGACGAGCGCGTGGCGGACCGAGATGCTGCGGGCGCGCAGGCCCGTGTCGTCGACGCGGGCCGTGACCGATACGACGTGCCCGACGGCCAGCACCGACGAGTCGACCCGCTCACCGTCGACGTCGACAGCCGTGTCGGACCCGTATTGGACCCGCTCCCCGTTGACGCAGATGCTTCCGAACGCGGTGACGGTCCCCAGCAGGTCGACGTGATCGCCGTTCGCCAGGCCGCGAATCAGCGCGTCTCGCGTGTCGCGGCTGCCGGTGCCCCCCATGCCGTCGCCGTTGTCGGAGCGGCCCGTTCCACCGATCCCCGAACCGTCGTCGTGGAGTCCCGTGCCCCCCACGCCGTCGTCCCCATAGCCGGTGCCCCCCAGACCGCTGCCGGTGTCGGCCGCCCCCCCGAGCTCGCAGCCCGCTGCGGCCGCTCGGGCGCCGAGCGGGGCGAGCAGGAGCGTGACGGCGACGATCGCTCCGACGAGCGTGCAGCGCGGTCTACTCATCGGACGTCTCCTCCTCGGCCGCCTCGTAGAGGTACACGCCGAAGTGGATGCGCCGGTTCGCGGACCCGTCCTGGGGGTCGCGCTGCTTGCGCTCGAGCGCCGCCCGGTTCACCGCGCGCAGCGCCGCCATGCCCTGCTCCTCGGCGAGCTGGCTCAGCTCGCTGGTCGCTTCGGGCGTCAGCTCCGCGTAGTGGACGCTGCGCTCCATGAAGGCCGGCTCCTGGCCGAGCACGTTGTGGGCGGCCGCGGCGACGTGGTCTTGAAGATTGCGACCGAAGTAGTAGAGCTTTTCTTCGAGGCCCTTCTGCGGTGCGAACACGCCGGTGTCGAGCGCCACCCGGCCCCTGTCGTCGAAATGCACGATGCCGAGCCGCAGCCACTCGTCGAGCACGGCCCTCGGCCGGATGTCGGCCGTCACGGACGACACCAGGCGCTCGAAGGACGGCGCATCGTCTTCGGCCTGGACGGGCAGTGGACGGGGCCTGCCCTCAGCGTCGAGGAATTCGTCCACACCTTGCCACCGCCCGGCCAACTGTGCGCCCAGTGAAACCGTCTTCGGTGGCGGAGCTCCGTCCGAAAGCTCTCCCCGCAAGCGCTTGACGTCCTTGCGGTGTACGCCCGTCAGCAGCGTGATGCGGCTGTCCGTCTGGCGCTTGCCCTCGAGCGGAAAGTCGCGGTCGGCTACGTCGACGTAGATCGACTTGAGGAGGTTGGCGAGGACCGGGTACGGGATCTGTCGGGCGACGAGCAGGTGGACGAGCGGCCTCAGCAGCTTTCGCAAAGCGCCCATCAACGCCTCGGGGATGCTGGCGCTCTCGCTCGTGGGGTCGGCGGGGGACAAATCGTCTCGACTCGCGGTGATCGGCGTGGGAAATATTACCGCTAATCGTGTGATATTTCTACCCCAAGAGCGACGGAAGCGGGTTGCCCGAGGCCCTCGTGCTGGCTGCCGGTCGCTTGCAGGTGGCCCCCTCCATCGGCCCGTCCCCACCAGGCGGGTGATTGGCCCCGCGACCCGTATTGCGTAAGTTCCGCCCCTCTCTCCCGGCAGGGACCACTCATGGACGAGAAATTCCTGGACAAGATCCGCGACACGGAGGCGCGCGCCCGCGAGCTGGAGGCCAGCCTCTCCGACCCCGAGCTGGCCCGCGACCCGGGCCGCTTCGCGAAGGTCGGCAAGGAGCTGGGCAAGCTGAGGCCGATCCTCGACGCCGGCGAGCGCTACCGCGGCGTGGTGGCCTCGCTCGCCGAGTCGCGAGCCATGGTGGAGGACCCCGACCCCGAGGTGGCCGAGCTCGCCCGCGACGAGGCGCGCGGCCTCGAGGCGCAGCTCGAGGGCCTCGAGGCCGAGCTCGCGGACCTCTTCACCCCGAAGGACCCGAACGACGAGAAGAACGCCCTGCTCGAGATCCGCGCCGGCACCGGAGGCGACGAGGCGGCGCTCTTCGCCGCCGACCTGTTCCGCATGTACGGCCGCTACGCGGAGTCGCTCGGCTGGAGGGTCGAGCAGCTCTCGGCTTCGGAGACCGACGCCGGCGGCTTCAAGGAGGTGATCGCGCTCGTCCAGGGCGAAGGCGTCTTCAGCCGCCTCAAGTACGAGCGCGGCGTCCACCGCGTACAGCGCGTGCCCGCCACCGAGACCCAGGGCCGCATCCACACCTCCACGGTGACCGTCGCGGTGATGCCCGAGGCCGAGGAGGTCGACATCGAGATCGATCCCACCCAGCTGCGCATCGACGTGATGCGCGCCAGCGGACCCGGTGGCCAGAGCGTCAACACCACCGATTCGGCGGTGCGCATCACCCACGTCCCGACCGGCGTCGTCGTGCAGTGCCAGGACGAGAAGTCGCAGCACAAGAACAAGGCCAAGGCGATGACGGTGCTGCGCTCGCGGCTGCTCGAGCACGAGCAGCAGAAGGCCGCCGACGAGCGCGCGAGTGCGCGGCGCGCGCAGGTGGGCACGGGCGAGCGCGCCGAGAAGATCCGCACCTACAACTTCCCGCAGAGTCGCATCACCGATCACCGGGCCGGGGTGACGGTCCACAAGCTCGACGCCGTCATGGAGGGCGCCCTCGACGAGCTGCTCGACGCCGTGAAGGCCGAAATGCTGGCCCGACAGCAGGCCGACTCGGCCGCCGCGTCGGGCGAATCCTGATCCGTCATGGGCGACCGCCGCTGGACGGTCCTCGACCTGCTGCGCTGGACGACGACCCACTTCACCGAGAAGGGCATCGAGTCGCCTCGCCTCGACGCCGAAGTGCTGCTCGCCCACGCGCTCGGGATACGCCGACTCGACCTCTATTTGCAGTACGACAAGCCCGTGCAGCCCGGCGAGCGGGCCCGCTACCGCGAGTTGGTGGCCCGACGGGTAGGCGAACGCGTTCCCGTTTCCTTGCTGGTGGGCGGCAAGGAATTCTGGTCGCTCCACTTCACGGTCAGCCCCGACGTGCTGACACCGCGGCCGGACACCGAGACTCTCGTCGAGGCCCTGCTGGCCCAGATGCCGATCCCCGAGGGCGAAGGGTCGGCGTCTGCGTGGCAGGTGCTCGACGTCGGCACCGGTTCAGGGGCGATTGCCCTCAGCGTCGCCCACGAGAGGCCCTCGGCACGGATCACCGCGACCGACATCTCGGCGGAAGCTCTACAGATCGCGCGACTCAATGCCGATGAGTTGCGAGTCGGTGAAGGCGTTCGTTTCCTGGAGGGCAGCCTCTTCGAGCCCGTCCGGGGCGAAACGTTCGATCTGATCGTCTCCAACCCGCCGTACCTGGCGCGGTCGACCGCAGGGTTGCTCGCTCCGGAGCTCGCCCACGAGCCCGAGGCAGCGCTCTTCGGCGGCGACGACGGGTACGCGGTGCTCCGGCCCTTCGCGGCCGGGGTGGCGGAGATGCTCGAGCCCGGGGGGTGGACGGCCGTCGAGGTCGACCCCGGGCAGGCAGAAGCGGTAGCGGGATGGTTCGCGGAGGCGGGTCTGGGCGAGATCGAGACCCTGCGCGATCTGGCCGGGCGGCCACGGGTGGTGGCGGCGCGGCGGGCGCGGGGGGAGTAGCGATCTGGGTCGCAGGAGCCTTCTGAAGCGCCCCGGGGCCGCAGGAGGTTCGACAGCATGGCGACGAAGACGAGCAGCGCGAAGCCCCTCAAGGTGATCAAGCCCGACGACCGGGACTTCGCGAAGACCTGGCAGGCAACCTGCCTGCGTGAGAGCACGCGCGCGGGCGGCTGCGAGAACGCCGAGGTCGTGGCGCTCTGCGACAGGGTGCGCGAGGGCGGCGACCGCGCGCTGCGCGCCTGGGTGGAGAGCAGGTACGACATCGAGGTCGACCGCCTCGAGGTCACCAACGACGAGTGGGACGCCGGCTGCGAGGCCGTCGATCCGGCCGACCGCGCGGCCCTCGGCAAGGCCGCCATGCGGATCCGCGACTTCCACCGCAAGCGTGTGCCCTCGAGCTGGGAGATGCGCGAGGAAGGCGGCGGCTACATGGGTCAGCGCGTGCGGCCGCTCGCGCGAGTGGCTGTCGTCGCTCCGGCGGACGGTGGGCTGCATCCCTCCACGCTGATCATGAACGCGACCCCGCCGTCGGCGGTGGAGGTGCCCGAGATCGTGCTCGGCGCGCCGCCGCGGGCCGATGGCACGGTTTGTCCCGAGATCCTGATGGCGGCGCGTATCTCCGGTGTGCACCGCGTGTTCAAGTTCGCCGGGCCCGCCGCGATGGCGGCCTTCGCGTACGGGACGCTCAGCGTGCCGCGGGTCGACAAGATCATCGGCCCGGGCGATCCCGAGATCGATGCCGCCAAGCGCTTCGTGTCCGGCGCGGTGGGCGTGGGCGGCTCGTCCGGGCCCCGCGAAGTCTGCATCGTCGCCGACAAGTCGGCGACGCCCGCCTGGCTGGCCGCCGATCTGCTCTCCCACGCCGAGAGCGGTAGCCACGCCCAGACGGTCTTCATCACGCACATGAAGGGGCTGGTGACGCGGGTCCAGGAACAGGTCGCCAAGCAGATCAAGGCGCTCGACAAGGCGCGCGTCGCCAAGCAGAGCCTGTCGGCGGCCGGCGTCGTGGTGCTCACGAAGAGCCTCGACGAGTCGATCGCGTTCGCCAACGAGTACGCGCCGGAGCACCTGGTGCTGGCGGTCGACAACCCCGAACTCGCCGCCAAGGCGGTCGAAAACGCCGGGGCGATCTTCATGGGCCACTACACGCCGGCAGGCGTGGGCGACTACCTGGCCGGGCCCAACGACGTGCTGCCCTCGGGCGGCACCGCCCGCTTCGACTCGCCGCTCGGCGTGGAGGACTTCCTGAAGCGCACGAGCTTCGTGAAGTTCGAGCCGCCGAAGCTGCGCGAGCTGGGGGCCGAGGTGGTCCGCCTCGCCGAGGTCGAGGGCCTGTCGGGCCATGGCACTTCGGTCGAGCTGCGGCTACAAAAGATCCGCCGGGCCCGCCGCGAGCGCGAGCAGGCTCGGGAAACGGAGCTCTAGTCGCCCTCAGGTCATCCGTCGCCGGATCAGCCGGCCCGGGAGCCGGGCGCCCCGCGCTCCACCGCCTGTACCCGAAGAGCCCGCAAAGGCTCGAGAACGGGCACGTATCGCCGTGGAGACCCGCGGGGATAGCTGCTCGTCGGGAGTATCCGGCCGCCATGACGAAGAAGGCCGAGGGCGGCGCGAGCCGCGTCGCCACGATCCAGCGCAAGACGAAGGAAACCGAGATCCGGGTGCAGCTCGGGCTCGACGGCAGCGGCCAGTACCAGGTCGCCACCGGCATCCCCTTCTTCGACCACATGCTGGAGTCGTTCGCGCGCCACGCCCTCTTCGACCTCGTCCTCGAGGCGCAGGGCGACGTCGAGGTCGACCTCCACCACACCGTGGAGGACGTGGGGATCGCGCTCGGTCAGGCGCTGCGCGACGCGCTCGGCGGCGCCGAGGGCATCCGCCGCTTCGGGTCGTTCGTACTGCCGATGGCCGAGAGCAAGGTCGAGGTGGCAGTCGACGTGTCCAACCGACCGTATCTGGTGTATCGCGTCGAGCTCGCGAACGACCGCATCGGCGACTTCGACGCGGCGCTCACCGAGGACTTCATGTACGCGTTCAGCCAGAACGCCGGCCTCGATCTGCACATCGACAAGCGCTACGGCAGAAGCCCCCACCACGTCGTCGAGGCGATCTTCAAGGGGGTGGCCCGCGCGCTTCGCGAGGCGGTCGCCATCGACCCACGCGAGTCGGGCCTGCCCACCGTGAAGGGCGCGCTCTGAGCGATGTCCCCCGCATGCCCCCCCAGTCGCGACGCCGCTCCGCGCGGTGAACGCCTGCTGCGACGATCGTCCACGGCCGGCGAGTCGTGAGCGCGCCGGCACGCGTCGCACTCGTCGACTACGGGGCAGGCAATCTGCGCAGCGTCGCGAAGGCGCTCGAGCGGAGCGGGCTCGTGGTGGACGTCACCAGCGATCCGGCGACGGTCGCCCGGGCGGACGGTGTCGTGCTGCCGGGCGTCGGCGCCTTCGCGGACGGCATGGGGGCGCTGCGTGCGAGCGGGCTCGAGCCTGCCGTGAAGGACGCCGTGCAGGACGGGCGGCCCTACCTCGGGCTGTGCCTGGGCATCCAGCTGCTCTTCGAAGAGGGCGACGAGCACGGCCCCAACAAGGGATTCGGGCTCTTCGGCGGCCGGGTCGAGCGCTTTCCGGATCGCGACAGCGGCGGATCGCGGCTTCGCGTGCCCCACATCGGCTGGAACGAGGTGCGCTTCTCGGGCGAGCATCCGATGCTCGAGCGCCTGCCCGAGCGCGACCACTTCTACTTCGTGCACTCCTATCGGCCGGTCCCCACCGACGAGAGCATCGTGGTGGGGCGCACCGAGTACGGCGGCGATTTCGCGGCCGCGGTGGCGCGGGGCTCGATCTTCGCCGTGCAGTTCCACCCCGAGAAGAGTCAGCAGGCGGGACGTCGGTTGCTCGACGCCTTCCGCGCCTGGGTGGAGTCGAGCCGATGACGACGGCCGCAGGCACTCGACACCGGAAAGAGTCATGCTGAAGAAGCGGATCATCCCCTGCCTCGACGTCGACAAGGGGCGCGTCGTGAAGGGCGTGAAGTACGTCGACCACGTCGACTGTGGCGACCCGGTGCAGGTCGCTCAGGTCTACGACGAGCAGGAGGCCGACGAGATCACCTTCCTCGACATCACGGCCAGCCACGAGGAGCGGGGGATCCTGCTCGACGTGGTGTCGCGAACGGCCGAGACCGTCTTCATGCCGCTGACCGTGGGCGGCGGCGTGCGCTCGATCCAGGACATCCGCGATCTGCTGAACGCCGGCGCCGACAAGGTCTCGATCATGACCGCGGCCGTCCACGACCCCGACCTCGTCCCCGAGGCCGCCGCGAAGATCGGCAGTGCGAACCTCGTGCTCGCCATCGACGCGCGGGCCGCCCGCGACGAGGCGGGCGAGCTCGTGGCCGGAAGCTGGGAGGTCTGCACCCACGGCGGGCGGCGTCCGACCGGCATCGACGCAGTCGAGTGGGCGGCCCGCAACGCCGAGGCGGGCGCCGGCGAGATCCTGCTGACCAGCATGGATCGCGACGGCACCAAGAGCGGCTACGACCTCTCGATGCTCCGCGCCGTGGCCGATCGCGTGCCGATTCCCGTGATCGCCTCGGGGGGCGGGGGCAGCGCGGCCGACCTGGCGGCCGCGCTCGGCGAGGGCCCGGAGGAAGGACACGCCCAGGCGGCACTGGCTGCCTCGATCTTCCACTTCGGCGAGACGACGGTGGGCGAGGTGAAACGCGACCTCGCCGCCCGGGGCATCGCGGTTCGGCCGCCGCCCGCCGGCCCCGCAGCCCCCGATTGAGGGGCCGTCTGCCCTCTGCTACGATCGCAAGTTGGACGCGGAATCGACCGCAACCAACTGATATTCAGTGACTTTTCGGCCTCGCGCCCGATTTCCGATAGGAATCGAGTACTACACACAGTGGCGAGGCACCCTAAAACGATCTTGTACCGTAGTGTCTACGACACTAACGGGGTCTTTAAGCCACTCACAACCACTGCGCGCCGAGGTGATCGGCTCGCACACTCCGCCCGTCACCCGTAACCCGTCGCCCGCAACAACCAGCAGGCAGCGCCGGAGCCACGGTCGGAGAGGACAGCCTGGAGCCAGAAGAACACATGCCCGTCGTCAAAGTCAAGGAGAACGAGTCTTTCGAGCAGGCCATGCGCCGCTTCAAGAAGACCTGCGAGAAGGCCGGCATCCTCACGGAGCTGCGGCGTCGCGAGTACTACGACAAGCCGAGCATCCGGAAGAAGAAGAAGGCGGCAGCAGCGCGCAAGCGCGCGCTGAAGAAGATGAGGCGCATGGCCGACTGAGCGCCCCCCAAGAGGGGCGGGCCAGCGTCTCGTGTAGCGAGGCGACGATTGGGTCGAATCCCGGAAGAGACAATCCAGGAGGTGCGCGACCGGGCCGACATCGTGGCCCTGGTCGGGCGCTACGTCGAACTCAAGCAGGCCGGCCGCAACTGGAAGGGGCTCTGCCCGTTCCACGAAGAGAAAACGCCCTCCTTCAACGTCAATCCCGATCGCGGCATCTTCCACTGCTTCGGCTGTCAGAAGGGCGGCAACGCGATCACCTTTCTCGTCGAGTACGAGAACCTCACCTTCCCGGAAGCCGTTCGCAGCCTCGCCGCCGATCTCGGCATCGAGGTGCCCGAGACGGGCGGCCGCCGCGAGGACCGCGGCGAGCGCGAGGCCCTCTACCAGGCCCTCGACGAGGCTCAGCGCTGCTACCGCGAGCAGCTCGCGGTGGACACCGGCAAGGCGGCGCGCGAGTACCTCGAGCAGCGCGGCCTCGACGCCGCCACGACCGAGCGCTTCGGTCTCGGCTTCGCGCCCGACGCCTGGGAGACGCTGACCCGTCACCTCGAGCGCGCCAGTGTGCCCCGCAAGGCCTCCGAGACGGCCGGCCTCGTCATGGAGGGGCGCTCCGGCGGAAGCTACGACCGCTTGCGCGGTCGCGTGACCTTTCCCATCGCCGATGTCCGGGGCCGCATCATCGCGTTCGGTGCGCGCGCCATGGCGGCCGACCAGGAGCCCAAGTACCTGAACACGGCCGAGAGCCCGGTCTACCACAAGAGGCGAGCCCTCTACGGTCTGCACCTCGCCCTCGAGCCGATGCGCCGCGCCGGTCGCGCGATCGTCTCCGAGGGCTACTTCGACGTGATCGCCCTGCATCGCGCGGGACTCGAAGAGGCGGTGGCGACCTGCGGCACCGCACTCACCCCGGATCACGCCAAGGACCTGCGGCGGCGCACCGGTAACGTGACGCTGCTCTTCGACGGAGACGAGGCGGGGCAGAACGCCATGGAAAAGGCCCTCGCGGTGCTGCTGCCCGAGGGTCTGCGGGTGCGGGCCGTGTCGTTGCCGAGCGGGCAGGATCCCGACGACTACCTGGCCGCCGAGGGCGCCCAAGCGCTGCGGAACATGGTCGACCGCGCCCCCGACGCACTCGAGGTCGTGATCAAGCGCGCCATGGCGTCCGGCTGCATGACGCCTGCCGAGAAGGCCGACGCGGTGCGTCACACGGCTCCGCTGATCGCAGCGATCCCGAATCCGGTCGAGCGAAGCGAGCACGCGCGAAGGCTCGCGATCGCAACCGGCACCGACGCCGCCGCCGTCGAAGCGGTGATCCGCTCGGCAGGTCGCGGAGGCTCGGCGGAGGCCGACGACGCCCTGGCCCGCGCTGTTTCCCCGAAGGCGGCGCCCGGCGAGGAGCGCCATCTGCGGTTGATCGCACTCATCCTGGCCCGCCACCCGGGCTTCGTGACCGACGAGCTGTGTTCGCAGATCAACGAGGTGCTGCCCGGAAGCCCGTACAAACGGCTCGTGATGTCGCTCGCCGATGCCGCGGCGGAGGGCCTCGTCGAGCGCGAAGGCGGCATCGACGTGCACGCCTGCGAGTCGCGCCTCGACGCGGAGCTGGTGGGACTGCTCCACGACGTGCTCGTCGACGAGTCGCTCCTCGACCAGGAAACGCCGCCCTCCGAGGTGCTCGTTCACCTCGTGGGTCGCTACGTTGCCAAGGATCTCGAAGCCAGGGAGAAGGAGCTCAAGCGCCGCATGCAGGAGCCGGAGGCCGACCTCCAGGCCCTGCTGCGCGAGCGTCAGCAGTTGCTCGAGCGAAAGCGCGCTGCAGTGGGCGTCCTACCAGGGGCGGCCCTTTGATTCACGCGAGAGGTGACACCGACGGGTCGCCGATCGGCACCTGACAGAGATACCCGAAGAGACAAGGCACGAGAGAGACAAGGCACGAGAGAGATAGAGAGATAGAGAGACAAGGCACGAGAGATAGAGAGTCGTTGCCCCCGAGCGGATACGAAGAGCCGACATAGATGCGATCGCCGTAGCGCTGTTTCATCGCCACACGCTGTTGCCGGTACTGATTCGAAGGAGCCCCCCCATGGCCTTAGACGCGCCCACGTCTACCGAGACCACCCAAGCCAAGACTGCACCCCCCTGTGCCAATGACGCGCCCGCCCGTGCGCCGGGCAACGGGCCCAGCAACGGCCGCGCCCACGAGGGCTCGAAGGCGTGCGCGGCCGAGACCGCCGCCGCGCCGAAGGAAGCGATCGCGCGGTCGCAGGGCCGGGCCGCTAGCGCGCAGCCGCGCAACGCGAAGTCCGCTGCGCGCGCGGAAGAGCGCTCGGCCACCGCCGATCCGGTGCGCGTGTACCTGCGCGACATGGGCCAGGTCTCGCTGCTCACCCGCGAGGGCGAGGTCGAGATCGCCAAGCGGATCGAGTCGGGTATTCACGACGAGGAGTTCGCCATCCTCGGCAATCCGTACGGGCTCGGGATGCTGCTCGAGCTGATCGACGACTTCGAGGCGGCGGGCGCCGCTCCGGATGGCGAGGAGGCCAAGCTCGAGCACGTCCTCGACGGGCTCGACGTCGAGGGCTCGCCCACTCCGTCCGAGCGACGGGCGCAGCTGCTCGCGGCGATCGCCGGGGTGCGGGACCTCGAGACGGAGATCTCGCGCAAGCGCAATTCGATCGCGAACAGGCGCACCACGGTGGCCACCCGCGAGCGACTACAGGGCGAAGTGGCCAGCCGCTACCGGCAGATCGTGCGGGTGCTGCGCAAGACCGGGATCGCGAAGGCGTGCATCGAAGAGATCGGCGGCTGTCTGGCACAGTTACGCGAGTCGCACCGCTTGCTCGACGAGCGCGCACACGAACTCGCCGCGCCCTTCGGCGTGACGCCCGAAGAGCTCGCCGAGATCTGCGTACTTTCCACCCGAAGCAGCGCTCGCGGCAAGCAAGCGCTCGCGCAGCTCGGCGGCGACGCCGATGCCGTGTCGTCGTTGCAGGCTGAGCTCGACGAGATCGATCGCGTGCGCGGCCGGCTCGAGGCCGAGACCCGCATGGCGGCCGACGACGTGCGGGGCGCGGAGGGCCGCCTCGAGGAGGCGCGAGTCCGCACCCACCAGGCCAAGAGCGAGCTCATCGAGGCGAACCTGCGGCTCGTGGTGTCGATCGCCAAGAAGTACACCAACCGCGGGCTGCAGTTCCTGGACCTCATCCAGGAGGGCAACATCGGCCTCATGAAGGCCGTCGACAAGTTCGAATACCAGCGCGGCTACAAGTTCTCCACCTACGCGACCTGGTGGATCCGGCAGGCCATCACGCGCGCGATCGCCGACCAGGCACGCACGATCCGCATCCCGGTCCACATGATCGAGACGATCAACAAGCTGGTGCGGGCGACGCGACACCTCGTTCAGGTGCTCGGCCGCGAGCCGGCCCCCGAGGAGCTGTCCGAGAAGCTCGAGCTGCCCCTCGAGAAGGTGCGTCAGGTGCTGAAGATCGCGCGCGAGCCGATCAGTCTCGAGACGCCCGTCGGCGAAGAGGACGACAGCAATCTGTCCGACTTCATCGAGGACACCAGCGCGGTGAGCCCGCAGGACGCGGTCATCGACTCGAGCCTGGCCGCGCAGACCCGCGAGGTGCTGGCGACGCTGGCGCCGCGCGAGGCGCGTGTGCTGAAGATGCGGTTCGGGATCGACGAGCGGTCCAACCACACGCTCGAAGAAGTGGGGCAGGACTTCGAGGTGACGCGGGAGCGCATCCGGCAGATCGAGGCCAAGGCTCTGCGCAAGCTTCGGCATCCTTCGCGGAGTCGGTTGCTCAAGTCGTTCCTCGACGGCTAGGAGTGCCGGCTTCGTGCCGTGGCCCCGGCGACGGCGCACCCCTCGCGGCCAGGCCGCCTCGCGCTCGGCAACGACGTGGATCGTGTTTCGGGACGCGTCAGCCGGGCTGTTGGTCGGGGCGGGGCCGGGTGAGGATCGGCCAGTAGCGCACGCTGAAGAGCGCGAAGGCGGCCGACCAGGCCGCGGCGCTGGCCATCAATGCGATGCGCTGTGGGTCCGCCTGCAAGAAGGGGGCGGCGACGCGTAGCGCGGCGGCGCTGGAGACGAGCGCGTAGCACCAGACGACATGGCGCGGGAGCGCGAGGGGGCGGCCGGTGTGGCCGATCGCGACGCGCGTCGTGACGGCGATGATCATGCTGCCCATTGCGCCGGCCGTGAGGGCGTGGAGGCCCGCCGAGGCCGGGACGCCGGCGCCCAGGTCGCCGACTGCGACGATCAGCAGCCCGGCCGCCACCCAGGCGGCGCCGAGGTGGAGTGACCAGAGCAGCGGTTCGGACCGCGTTGCGAGCGGTTGCCAGCCGGCGAGACGCCCGAGCGCCGCCGCGCCCGCGACCCCCGCCGCGACGCCGGTCAGCGGAGCGCGACCGACCGTGAGGTCGGCGATCGCCATCGCGATGGCGGCGGCGACGGCGCTGCGGTCGAGCCAGGGGCGCGAGTGGATGGGTCGTGGCGTGCCCTGGCGCGCGAAGGCGTTGCGGGTGAAGGCCGGAGTGATGCGCCCGCCGATCACCAGGATCAGCACGATCACGAAGTCCACCGCGAAGCGGAGGGCGCGCGTCGTCACGCCGGCCACCAGGCCGAGCGCCTCCGCGTGCATGGCGGCGTTGGCGGCGGCGAGCACGAGCAGCACGCCGACCAGCGCGTAGTTGCGCAGCTGTCCGGATCCCCGAAGCGTGCGGGCGACGGCCAGCGCGACGACCGGCAGGAAGGCGACGTCGACGATCGCCACCAGCCAGAGCGGCAGCCAGCCCGCAGCCGCGAAGGCGACCCGGCCGGCGACCCAGAGTGCGAAGGTCGCCGCCAGGGGCGCCCCCGCCAGGGCCGGCCCGCCCGACCAGACCGGCGAGGCGGTGAGGATGAAGCCCGCGATCGCGGCGGCCACGAAGCCGAAGAGCATCTCGTGGCCGTGCCAAGCCATCGGGGTCGACCAGGCCGGCACGTGGCTGGCTCCGAGCCAGACCGCCGCCCACCACGGCACGACGAGCGCGGTCTGCAGGGCGCCGCCCAGGAAGAAGGGCCGGAAGGCGCGGCCCCACACGGCAGTCGTTCGGCCCGGATCGGGGACGGGCTGGGTCACGGAGGTCTTCCTTCCCTCGTGCTGCGTCCGGATTGCGTCCGGTCGCACGGTACAGCAGGACGCGACACCGCGGCCCGGCCGCGCACCCGCCGCCAGACCCGTAGCCGCACGTGAGTTGCCGGCCGCCGAGGCGATCGCCGAATTCCGCTGGCCGCCGCGCCGGGCCATCAAGGCGGCGCCGCGAAGCACCGATCGAAGACACGCGGGTCCGGTCGGGGCCCGGCTCGGTCGGAGGACTTCCGTGCGGCTGGTCGCCTGCTCGAATTGCCACACCCAGTACGACGTGAGCCACGTCGTCGCTGCGGAGATCGGCTGTCGCTGCGGGGAGAAGATCGCGAACCGCCCGCCCGAGGGCATCGAGGCGCAGATCCACCGCTGCGGGTCGTGCGGCGCGCAGGTGGGCGCCGACGCGCCGGCGTGCGAGTACTGCGGGTCGGAGATCGTTCGCGACAGCCGCGCGCTCAGCCTGATCTGCCCGGAGTGCTTCGCGCGCAACGCCGAGGTATCGCGTTACTGCACGGCTTGCGGTGTGGCGTTCCGTCCCGAGCCGGTCGAGGTCGATGGGCACGAGCTGCCGTGCCCGGCCTGCGGGGGCCTGATGCCGCCGCGTACGGTGGGCGGCATCGGAATCAACGAGTGCCCCCGGTGCAACGGCCTGTGGGTGCCGGGGAATCGCTTCGACCAGCTGATCGCCCAGGCGTGCGACGCGGCCCGAAAGGCCGGACCCGGCCTCGCCGCCGAGCGGCACGGGGGCGGAGCCGGCTCGTTCGACACGAAGGTCGTCTACCGCAAGTGTCCCGAGTGCGACGCCCACATGCAGCGCAGGAACTTCCAGAAGAAGTCGGGGGTCATCATCGACCGCTGCCACGAGCACGGCACCTGGCTCGACGCCGACGAGCTCGAGCGGATCGCCGCCTACGTGCTCGAGGGCGGGCTCGGCGCCGGCGGCTACGAGGAGTACGCCGTCAAGGCCCGCATCGACGCCCGCGTGCGCCGCGAGGCGGCCTCGCTGGCCCGGGCCATGAAGGGCGAGAGCATTGCGATCACCTCGTCGCGTGAGCACCGCTCGGGTGGCGGCTTCCTGAGCATGCTCCTCGAGGAGCTTCTCGACTGAATGCCGCGCGCCCTTCCGTGCGCGGCACGTGACATCGTTTCCCCCTGATCGGAGGTATCCGGACATGAGCTGGATCGACAAGCTTCGCGCCGAGTTGATCGACATCGTCGAGTGGATCGACGACAGCGAGCACACCCTGGTGTGGCGCTTCCCGCGCTACCACAACCAGATCAAGTACGGCGCCCAGCTGATCGTGCGCCCCGGCCAGGAGGCGATCTTCGTCAGCCAGGGCCGCATCGCCGACGTCTTCGGCCCTGGCCAGTACCGTCTCGAGACCAAGAACCTGCCGGTTCTGTCCACGATCCTCGGCTGGAAGTACGGGTTCGACAGCCCCTTCAAGGCCGAGGTCTACTTCGTCAGTACGCGGCAGATCACCGATCTCAAGTGGGGCACTCCGAACCCCGTCATGCTGCGCGACGCCGATTTCGGGCCGGTGCGTGTGCGCGCGTTCGGGTCGTACACGCTGCGCGCCGTCTGTTCGCGCACGCTGCTCACCGAGCTGGTCGGCACCGAGCACGACTTCGAGGCCGACGAGGTCACCGAGCTCCTGAGGGCGGCGATCAACATGGCGTTCGCCGACGTCGTCGCGAACTCGGGGATCGCGGTCATGGATCTCTCGACCCGCTACGGCGAGCTGGCCGAGCAGCTTCGCGAGGCGGTCGTCGAGCGGATCGACGACGAGTTCGGGCTGGAGATCCCGCAGCTCTACCTCGTGAACATCTCGCTGCCCGCCGAGGTCGAGAAGGCCCTCGATGCCCGGTCGGGCATGGGGATCGTCGGCGACCTGCAGCGCTTTCAGGCCTATCAGCTCGGCCAGGCGATCCCCGACGCGGCCACCAACCCCGCCGGCGGTCTCGCCGGCGCGGGTGTCGGACTCGGCATGGGGATGGCGATGGCCGGCCCGATGATCCAGCAGGGCTTCGGGGGAGGTGGCCAGAGCCCGCGACCGGCCGGTCCGCCGCCGTCGCCGCCGGCCGCGTGGCACGTTGCCGAGAACGGTCAGCCGGTCGGACCGCTGAGCGTCGAGCAGCTCGGCCAGGCGATCGCCCAGGGCCGCGTCACGCCCGCCACGCTGGTGTGGTCGGCCGGCATGGCGAGCTGGGTGCAGGCCGCGCAGGTACCGCAGCTCGCGCCGCTCTTCCGGCAGGGTCCGCCGCCGGTTCCGGGCGGCTGAGCCGGATTGCGGTGGTGGGCGCCGCGCTCTCAGCAGGGCGTCCCGGACTTCTCGAGCCAGCTCGCCAGCTCGCCGTCGTACCCGACGTCGCGCTGGCGCTCGCGGATGCGCGTCTCGATGTTCGAGATCGCGGCGCTGTCGATGCCCGGCTGCGCGACGACGTGGCTGCCGATTCCCTCGGCGGCCTCCGCGACGTCGCTCGTGAGGCCTTCGTTCCACGACGCCTCGACCCCTTCGTCCGCGACACCGAGGTATGCCTCGATGGCCTCCTGTGAGACCTGCGAGGCGTGCTTGCGCGACGCCACGATGTTGCCCTTGCCGGTTACTACGTTGCCGACCGAGAAGACCGTGGGGTACTCGGTGAGGCGGCCGTACGTCCAGTCCGAGAAGTCGAAGAGCTCACCCTTCATCGAGACGCCCTCGATCGCCTCGGGGATGCTGCCGATCGAGCTGATCACCACTGGCCCGCGGCGCTCGTAGGTCTCGTCCGTCATCACGACGCGGCCGTCCTCGACCCTGGTGCGGCGGAAGCGCAGCCCCACCACGCGGTCGTCCTCCACGATCAGTCCGTCTGGGGCCGAGAGCGGCTCGACGCGAATGTGGAACTTCTGCATCGCCTTGCCGAGCATCGTGCGACGCGACTTCCTGACCTTCTCGACGCGCTCGGGTGTCGCGTCGTCGGGAATCGCGACGAGCGGCATGTCCTCCTCGCGTCGCCGGTAGTAGATGGTGCAGCCCGTCAGGCCGAGGTCTTCCCACGCGAGGCCGTGGGCATCGAGGATCTTCGGTATGCCCTTTACTTCGAGCTCGGTGATCGACACCTCGATGCCACGCTTGGCCAGCTCGTCGCGCGTGGTCGACAGGGTGACGATCTTGGCGACGTCGATCGAAGCGAGCCCGCCGCCCACCACGATGCTGTCGTCCAGGATCTCGAAGCCCTCACCCGCGTAGGCCGGGTCCTCGGCGTGGTTGAAGGCGATCACGAACGGGTTCTGGTAGACGATGCCCTTGCCGACGTACTGCTCGGCGCCCTCCACCGGTAGCGGCCGGTCCCGCCAGGCCCCGTTGGCGAGCACCACGCAGGTGAACCCCCAGCCGTCGACCAGGTCCTTCCAGTCGAGGTCGCGTCCGATCTTGGTGTTGGGCACGAAGTCGACGCCGGGCCGCGAGAGCTTGGCGCGGATCGTCTCGTACTCCTTCCGGCGCAGCCCCTCGTGCCAACGCGGGAGCCCGTCCTCGATCTTCCCGTAGGGGCGTGCGTTCTGCTCGAAGACAGCGACCCGGATCCCGCGATCGGCCAGGCGGCTGGCTACCTCGGCGCCGGCTGTCGCTCCGCCGATGATCGCCACGTAGTGGTGGGACCCGCTTCGTTCTGCCATGGGGGCAATACTCGCAGGCTCGCGGGGGCAAGACAACGCGGGGGCGCCTGCCGAGCCGCGAGCAGCGCCCGCTACACTCATGGGACCGGGCCCTTAGCTCAGTGGTTAGAGCAACCGGCTCATAACTGGATGGTCCCTGGTTCGAATCCAGGAGGGCCCACCTCGTCCGGCGTTCGGCTTCCGGGCGTCGCCACGACGCCGACCGCCTCCACCCGGCCTCCCGCGCCCCCGCCGTTTCGGGGTGTCGCCGCCGGTCGGGTCGATCCGGAACACCCAGAGCCGCTCGGCGTTTCGCGCCACGTCTTCGACGTCGCCGCCGTCCACCCCCCAGGCCGCCGTGTACCGCCTCCAATGCGGGGTCTTGCGCAACTCGGGATGCAGGGCGCGCAGCAGGTCGGGATCGACGACCCGAACCGCCCGACCCCGCTCCACGCCGAGCCCCGACTCGAGGGTGACGCGTGGCTCCGTGAGCAGGCTGCGGAACAGGTGCGAGCGCGGCTGCCAGCCGGCCAACACGTAGGCCCGGCCCCCGAAGGCCGTGTACTCGAGCAGCACGCGGCTTGGCCGGCGGCTTTCGCGGCCGAGGGTGGTCAGCACGCAGAAGCGGCCGCGCATGAGCGGCGCGAGCCCGATGCGCCACAGCCAGAACGGCGGGCGCAGAACCAGCCGTCGCCACTCGCCGGGCGGGTACGCGACCAGGCCACCCGCCGGCTCGCCGGCCTCCTGCGGCCCGAGCACTCCTACCTCGGGCCCCGAATCGAGCCGACCGCGACGAGCACGATGCGCACGAGGTCGGGCTGTCGCCTCACCCCCGTCTTCGCGAATACCCGCTCGAGCTGACTGCGCGCGGTGTTGACGGTGACGCCCCGCTGCGCGGCGGTCTCTTCGAGGGTGTGGCCTTCGGCGAGCAGCCAGCTCACCTCGGCCTCGGCACGGGTCAGGTCGTACAGGGTGCGCAGCATGTCGACCGCCTTGCCGCGCTCGACCTGCGGGTTGCCGAACAGAACGAGGGCCGAGATGTCGGGCAGCGAGGAGCGCGAGGCGGGAGCGAGCAGGGGAGTGACCATCATCGGGACGCCTCCATGGTCGGCGCCCAGGGCGACGGGCCAATGCGCGGGCTGGAACTCGCTGCGGGTCCGGGGGTCGAGTGCACGTCCGAGAGCCTCCTGGAGCCGGCGATTTGCGTCCGGGTCTTCCACGACCGGACGCCCGTCGCCGATTCGCGAACCCTCGCGCGGCCCCATGGAGAGCCGCGCCGACTCGTTCATCACGACCACCCGGCCGTCCTCGTCGACGAGCACGATTCCGCTGGGGAGGCGATCGAGCAGATCGCGAAAGACGTCCTGCTCGTGCCGCATCGATCGCATCAGGTCGAGTATCCGGTGCGCTCGCGCCAGATGGGGGCAGAGCTGGTCGGCGAACTCGATCTCGTAGCGCCCGATGGGCGGGAGCCCGACGCGGTTTTCGAGGGTGACGACGCCGGCGGGCTTGTCTCCCTCGCGGGCGAAGACGTGCGTGATGGGGCTGAGCGGCTGCAGTCCTCGAGGCCGGAGCCACTCCTCGTAGTAGTCGGTGTCGGCGAGATTCTCGCCGGAAAACTGTTCGTCGAATTCGACGAAGCCCCGCGTCGTCTCGCTCGCGGGCGTCTCTTTCGGGATGGTGTTTCCCCACGGCAGCCCGCGCAGCCAGTGCTTCTCGAACACCTCCTCGGGCGCGCCGCCCTCGTGCGACCGGTAGACCTCCGCGGAGTCCGGGGCGTCCGGCTGTTGGAGGCGCACCGTCACCGCATGTCCGCCGAGCGCGTCCGAGAGGGCGGTCGCGAAGTCTCGATACTTATCGGTGTCGAGCGCAGACTCGTAGATCAGTTCGATCAGTGATTCGAGCGCATGGCTCGAATCGACGGAGGTCGTCGCGAGGCTCACGGCGTTCATCGTCAATGCGTCGTTTCCTTCGGTGAAGCCCCGGGCTTCGACTCCTTCGCGGGCGAGAGGGCCGGACGCGATCGTGATTCGAAGACACGGCTTGGGGGTGGAGTGGAGGTGGGGCGACCCG
>CAZETS010000008.1:12831-28970 GCA_964515335.1 uncultured Spirochaetaceae bacterium | reverse complement strand
CGCGATCGTGATTCGAAGACACGGCTTGGGGGTGGAGTGGAGGTGGGGCGACCCGCTCTTCGAGAGAGCGGGTCGCCGGGTCCATACAGGATGCGATCCGTCGAACCCACAGGAACTGGGCGGAAGAAGCTCGGATGCGGGCTTCAGTCCATCCGCTGCACAGCATACACAAGCGAGCTGTCGGTCGCCCCCCTTGGGTCGGGGCATGCTGTATTCAAGTGACTCGCTGACGTCGTGTGGACGACCGGTGTGTGTGCGCGTAGACGATCGCTATCGCATGTTGGCCCGGCGCATGCCCGGAAGTTCGCCCTCGGCGGTGGCTCGATCGACTACAGCCATGAAGAGCGCGACGTCCGCCTTCTGCTCGCCGCTTCCGGGCGGTCTCGCATCAGCGGGCATGGTTGGCATCTCTTCGGTGTCGGCCCACAGCTTGACGTGGATGGTTGCGCCGCCTCGCGCTTCGATCGTCGTGTGGTTCCACGACCGAGGGAGGAGGCCGAGCCACATCAAGGCGGCACCCAGCTCGTGGGAGCCGGGGTCGATCACGAAGGCGACGTACTCGCCGTTCCTCATCTGGACGACGTCGTCACCGTCCAGTCTCACGCGGGCGGCGTTCACGCCGCGCGTCACGTCGTCGCGATAGATGTAGACGAGAGTCGACGCGGGGTCGGGTGGCGCCAGCGGTTCGAAGGCGGGCCCGGTGGGCCGGCCGGCCGCGCAGCCGAGCGCGATCACGATCACGAGCGCGATCGGCGCGAGGGTGGCGGACGACGTTCGCGGAGTCGGCGCTGCTTCCATCGAGCCTCCCAGCGGCCGGAACTCCGAGCCGGCCGTTGCGCGTGCGCGGCGCGGATTGCGACGCGGCAGCCGGGAGCCTATCCCATGACCGGCCGGCGTCGGTCGCGATCGATCGCGTATCGGCCCGCGACGGGTCCTTGTCTACGGTCCCGGCGCGAGCGGGCGGCTCCGATCTCGCGGGGACCCCTCTGCTATCATTCCGCGCCAGCCGGGGCCCGGGAGCCATGAAGAAAGACAAGGACCGCTACTGGGACTGCCTCGAACAGGCGATGGAAGCGTCCCACGGCGGTCGGGTCGAGGAGGCGCTCGCCTGGCTCGACGAGGCCCTGAAGGCCCGCCCTGCGGGCGCCGAGGCCCACAATGGCCGCGGCGAGATCCTCTGGGACGAGGGCCGCATCGACGAAGCCCTCTACGAGTTCGAGAGGGCCATCGCCGCCGATCCGAAATTCAGCGCCGCTCATCTGAACCGGGTCGAGCTGCTCGTCGAGGAGATGGCCGAGTCGGAGCTGGCCCTCGAGGCCTGCGACGAGTTGCTGGCCGGCAGCCCCGAACAGCCGCGACTCGACCGGCCCCTGCAGGCCGAGCTCTGCTACCTCAAGTCGAAGGCGCTCTTCTACCGGGACGACCTCGAGGGCGCGGTCTTCCTGATCCGGCGCGCCAACAAGTCGGCGGGCGACCAGCCGGCCTACTTCGCCTTCGAGGGCCACGTGCTCTTCGAGCTCGGCAACTACGAGGATGCGCGGCGGGTCCTCGAACGGGCGGTCGCGATCGAGTCCGACTCGGCCCACGTCGTGTACAGCCTGGGCCTGGTCCTGGAGCGGCTGGCCCACGAAGGCGGCGACGGCGAATCGGCCGACGACGTCGAGGCCCTGCGGGACGCGGCCGAGCTGGCCTTCGCGCGCGCGAACGCCCTCGATCCGGGCCAGTTCCCGATCGCCGCGACGATGTCGGACGACGACTTCGAGCAGGCCGTTCGCGAGGCGCTCGAGAACCTGCCGCGCTCGATTCGCGAGTACATCGCCGACGTGCCCGTGATCATCGAGGACGTGCCGCCGCGCCAGCTCGTCTGCGAAGAGCGCGTGTCGCCGCAGATCCTCGGCATCTTCATGGGCGTGCCCCGCACCCAGGCCGCCATCACCGAGCAGGTGCCCGACCTCGACCGGGTGGTGCTCTTCAAGGCCAACCTCGAGAAGATCTGTCGCGACCGCGAGGAGCTGATCGACCAGATCCAGATCACGGTCCGCCACGAGATTGGCCACTACCTCGGCCTCGACGAGGACGACCTCGACCGCCTAGGTCTGAGCTGATTCCGCCCGGGCCAACCTCGCCCAATGGATTCGCAGCTGCTCGAACGTCTTCGTGGGATCGTCGGGGCGGACCAGTGCCTGTCTTCTCCCGCCGAGTTGTACGCCTACGAGTGCGACGGGCTCACCCTGGACGGACAACGCCCGAGCGCGGTCGTGTTGCCCGCGACCACCGAGGAGGTGGCGCGGGTCGTCGCCGCCTGCCGGGAAGCGGAGCATCCGTTCGTGCCGCGCGGGGCCGGCACCGGGCTCTCGGGCGGCGCCCACCCGCTTTGCGATGCGGTGGTGGTGAGCTGTGCGCGCATGCGCGAGATCGTCGAGGTGAACGCTGACGACCGCATCGCGGTCGTGCAGCCGGGGGTGGTGAACGCCGACCTCTCCGCGGCGGTCCGCCATCTCGGGCTCTTCTACGCGCCCGATCCGTCGAGCCAGCAGGCCTGCACGATCGGCGGCAATGTGGCCGAGAACTCCGGCGGCCCCCACACCCTCAAGTACGGGACGACGACCAACCACGTCCTCGCCCTCGAACTCGTGCTGCCCGACGCTTCGGTGGTGCGGGTGGGGTCGCCGAGCGGCGGGGCGAGCGGCTACGACCTGGTCGGCGCGTGCGTGGGCAGCGAGGGCACCATCGGCATCGTCACGGAGGTCACGGTGGGCCTCGAGCCGCTCCCCGAGGCGATCGAGACGCTGCTGGTGATCTTCGACGATGTGCCGGCCGCGTGCAGACTCGTCGGTCGCATCATTCGCAGCGGTCTGGTGCCGGCCGCCCTCGAGGTGGTCGACCGCCGCACCGTCGAGGCCGTCGAGGCCAGCGTCTACGCGGCCGGTCTGCCGACCGACGCGGGCGCGGTGCTGATCCTCGAGCTCGACGGAGCCGCCTGCGCGCTGCCCGCGCAGGTGGAACGCATCCGCGGGCTCGCCGCCGAGACCGGCGCGCGCGACATCCGCGTGGCGGTCGGCGAGACCGAGCGCGCGCTGTTCTGGCGGGCCCGCAAGGGCGCGTTCGGCGCGATGGGAAGGCTCGCGCCCGACCTCTACGTCCACGACGCCGTGGTGCCGCGGGGCAGGCTGCCCGAGATCCTCGAGCAGGTCTGCGCGATCGGCGATCGCTACCGCCTCAAGCTCTCGAACGTCTTCCACGCCGGCGACGGCAACCTGCATCCGAACATCTCGTTCGACCGCCGCGATCCGGACGAGCTCGAGCGTGTGCTCGCGGCCGGTCGTGAGATTCTCGAGGTCTGCCTCGCGGCGGGCGGCGTGCTGACCGGCGAGCATGGCGTGGGGACCGAAAAGCGCGACTACATGGGGATGTTGTTCGGTGCCGCCGACCTCGACGCCATGAAGCGGCTGCGCGATGCCTTCGACCCCGACGGTCTCTGCAACCCCGACAAGATCATCCCGACCACGCGCGCCTGCGTGGAGGCGAACCCCAAGGCGCGCGGCTACGACCGGGTGCCCTTCTCGTGAGCGGCGGTCTACCGGACGATCTGCGCGGACGACTCGAGGACGCGGCGCGCGGCCCCCTGCACGACATCGAGCCGCCTCGCTCCCACCAGGGGGCCGCCGTCGAGCTGATCGTCGAGCCGCCCGACGCCGAGGCGCTCGGCGCCGTGGTGGCTGTGCTCGAGGCCGCTCGTCGTCCGGCCGCGCTGCTCGGCGCAGGCACGAAGGCGTGGCTCGGCAATCCGCTCCGCGACGTGCGCGTGGGCGTCTCGACGCTCGGGCTCGCGGGCATTGACGAGCTCGACGAGGCAGACGGCGTGGTGCGCGCCGGCGCCGGAACGCGGCTGGAGGATCTTCGCGACCAGGTGGCGGCCGCAGGATGGCTCCTGCCGATCGATCCACCGGGTCGTGGCGGTACGCTCGGCGGCGCGCTCGCGACGGCGCTGGTGGGTCCGAGGCGGCTCGGCCTCGGCGCCACGCGCGACGCCGTGCTGGGCCTCGACACGGTGCTCGCCGACGGCGCGCTGGTGCGCTGCGGGGCCCGGGTGGTGAAGAACGTGACGGGCTACGACATGGCGAAGCTCTACGTCGGCTCGCTCGGCACCCTGGGCGTGATCGAGCGGGCCTGGCTGCGCCTTTGCGCCGTGCCCGAGAGCACTCGGGTCCTGCACGCGAGCCTCGACGCCGACGCCGCCCCGCAAGCGCTCTCGGCCGCGCGGCGGCTCACCGCCCGTGCCGTCGCGCTGCTCGGCGAGCCGCTCACGCGGGCGGTCGACGGGCTCGGCGACCCGCCGCGCGGCGACCGCCGCTACCGGCTCGTCGTCGAGCTCGCCGGCGACGCCCCGGCGACCGACCGCGACGCCGCCTGGCTGTCGGCCGAGGTCGGCGCCGAGGAGGCCCCCGCAACCGCGATCGAAGCGCTTCGCGACCTGCAGTGCTTCGCGTTCCCGATCGGCGTTCGCGCGCGCCTTCATGCACTGCCTTCCGGCGTCCCGGACGCGGTGGCCGCTCTCGAGCGTGGCGGCGCGCGCGTGATGGTCTGCCCCGAGCCGGGCTCGGTGACGGCGTGGTTCGAGGCCGGGCTCGACGAGGGCGAGGATCCGTGGTGGCTCGATCGCGTGCTCGGCGTCATCGACGAGGCGCGCTCGGTCGCCCGCGGCGAGGCGGTCGTCGAGGTGCTCCCCGAGTCGGCGCGGGGACGCCGAGACGTCTTCGGGGGCTCGCCGGCTCTCTCCTTGATGCGTTCCCTCAAGGACCGCTTCGATCCGAACGGCATCCTCAACCCCGGCCGCTTCGTGGGATCGATCTGACATGACGACGACCTCGAAAGACGGCGGCCCGCTCGCCGGTGACGTGCACGCGGGCACGCTCGACTGCGTGCACTGCGGTCTCTGCCTCAATCAGTGCCCCACCTACCGGGTGACCGGCCGCGAAACCAGCTCGCCGCGCGGTCGCGTGTACCTGATGCGCGGCGTGGCCGAGGGGGCGATCCCGCTCGACGCGTCGGTGGCCGACGAGCTGCACCTCTGCCTCGGCTGCCGGGCGTGCGAGACCGCCTGTCCGTCCGGTGTGCGGTACGGCGCGATGCTCGAGCTGGGACGCGAGGCGGTCGCCAGGGCGGGGCTGCGCGGCGGAGCGGCGGCCGCCGTCGAGCGCATCGCACTGCGCCACGTGGTGCCCGTTCGGCCGCGGCTGCGCGCCCTGGTCGGGCTGTTGGGCGGCGTGCAGCGGCTCGGTCTCGATCGGCTCGTGGCGCCGTTGCTGCCTTCGCGCCTGCGCGCCGCGCACGCCATGCTTCCGCCGATCCCCGCGGCGGCTTCGCGTCGTCCGCTGCCCGCGTTCACGCCGGCCGTCGGTGAGCGCCGCGGTCGCGTCGCCCTCCACGAGGGCTGCGTGATGGCCGAGCTCTTCGGCGAGGTGAACCGCGCCACCGTGCGGGTTCTCTCCCAGAACGGCTTCGACGTCTCCGTGCCCCGTGACCAGGGTTGTTGCGGGGCGCTGCTCGCCCACGCGGGTGAGCTCGACACGGCTCGCCCGCTCGCCCGGCGAAACGTGCGCGCGTTCGCGGGCGACGAGGACGGGCCCTTCGACGCGGTCGTGAGCAACTCGGCGGGTTGCGGGGCCGCGTTGCGCGAGGTCGAGCAGTGGCTGCCCGGCGAAGGTGAGTCGCTCGCGGGGAACGTGCGCGACGTCTGCGAGTGGCTCGACGCCGCCGGCCTGCGCGCGCCCGGGGGACGCGTCGAGGCGCGCGTCGCCTACGACGATCCGTGTCATCTCGTGCACGCGCAGCGGGTCGCGGCCGCACCGCGACGACTGCTCGAGTCGATCCCGGGCCTCGAGCTCGTGCCCCACGCCGACGCATCGACGTGTTGTGGCGCGGCGGGCACCTACGGGCTGCTGCAGCCCGAGATGTCGGCCGAGGTTCTGGAGGCCAAGATGAAGTGCCTGGAGGCGGCTTCGCCCGAGATCGTGGCGACCGGAAACCCGGGCTGCCTGTTGCAGCTTCGAGCGGGCGTGCGCGCACGGGGGCTCGCCATGCGGGTCGTGCACCCGATCGAGCTGCTCGATGCGGCGTACGGCTGCTAGCCGCCGCTGTCAGCGGGCCCGCTCGACGACCTCGCGCACGCGGTTCTCGAGCCACTCCTGGCGGCCGGAAGCGGGCCGCGGATCGGCAGCCGCCTCGACGGCCTGCTGCCAGAGATCCTCGAGGCTCGCTTTGCCGTCGCGGATCGCCCGGCCGCGCTCGCTCTGCCAGCCCACGTAGCGGTCGCGCACGAAGCCGGCGAGGCGGTCGTCCCGGATCAAAGCCTCGGCGGCGATCAACGCCCGCGCGAGTGTGTCCATGCCGCCGACGTGAGCGTGGAAGAGGTCATCCGGGTCGGAGCTCTGGCGCCTGAGCTTCGCGTCGAAGTTGAAGCCGCCGCTCGTGAGCCCGCCGGCCCGCAGGATCTCGTACAGCGCGAGCGCCATCTCGGTGACGTCGTTCGGGAACTGATCGGTGTCCCAGCCATTCTGCGGATCGCCGCGGTTCGCGTCGACGCTGCCGAAGACACCGTTCGCGATCGCGTAGGCGACCTCGTGGTGGAAGCTGTGACCGGCGAGGGTCGCGTGGTTGACCTCGATGTTGACTTTGATGTCGCGCTCGAGCCCGAAGCGCTGCAGGAATGCCAGTACGTGGGCGACGTCGTGGTCGTACTGGTGCTGGGTGGGCTCGTGCGGCTTCGGCTCGATGAGGATCGCGCCCTCGAACCCGATCCGGTGCTTGTGCTCGACGACGAGCTGCATGAAGCGGCCGAGCTGCTCGGCCTCGCGCGCGAGGTCGGTATTGAGCAGCGTCTCGTAACCTTCGCGGCCGCCCCAGAGCACGTAGTTGGCGCCGTCGAGGCGGTGCGTGACCTCGAGGCAGTGCTTGACCTGCGCGGCGGCGTGCCGGAAGACGTCCGGGTCGGGGCTGGTCGCGGCCCCGGCCGCGTAGCGCGGATGACCGAACAGGTTGGCGGTGCCCCACAAGAGTCGCACGCCGGTCTCCTGCATGCGCGCCGCCATGCGGTCGACGAGGCGGTCGAGGAGCGCGCATGACTCGCGGAACGTGTCGGCTTCGGGTGCGACGTCGCGGTCGTGGAAGCAGAAGAAGGGCACGCCGAGCTTCGAGAAGAATTCGAAAGCCACGTCCGTCTTGCGTTCGGCCGCCGCCACCGGATCGACGTCGCCGGTGAGCCACGGCCGGTCGAAGGTCCCCTCGCCGAAGACGTCGCTCCCAGGCCAGCAGAAGCTGTGCCAGTAGCAGACCGCGAAGCGGAGCTGATCCTCCATGCGGCGTCCGGCCACGACGCGATCGGCGTCGTACCAGCGGAAGGCGAGGTCGTCTTCGGCGTCGGGGCCCCGGTAGCGGACATGCTCGACGTCGGGGAAGAAGGGCGCGGTCATCGCTTCGTCCTTCCGTTCGGGGTGCGGGGGGGGCTCGGACGCGCTCAGCGGTAGAGGAACGCGTCAGGGGTCTCCTTCGGCGGGCGCCACTTCGGGTAGGCGCCGAGCTGGAAGTCCTGGAAGTTGCCGGTGAAGACCAGGTCGAAGGGCAGCACGCTCTCGCGCCCGCGCACCACGCCATAGCGCTCGCGCATGCTGCGGTACACATAGGTCGATTGGGCGGTCGGCCGCGCGTCCGTCCGGTCGACGAGACCGAGACGGGCCCGCTCGAGGAAGCGATCGCGATCGGCGTCCGGGCCGAGGCTGTCGTCGGGGTCCAGCAGCTGGTTGCGGCGCGACGTCTCGTCGAGCATCGAGGCGAGGTTGGCGAGCCGCTCCTTGGAGACCGCCTTGTCGACCGTGGTCGGCTCGTCGTCTTCGTCTCCACTTTCAGCCAGCAGGTGGAAGCGCAGCTCGCGCCCGCCGAGCAGCGTGACTCCCACCGGGTGCAGCTCGCCGTCGTCATTCTCGCCGTTGATCAGTGCCGGATTGATGCCAAGCCCGTTCGGTCCGGCGACGCGCGGGTTCTCCTCGAGGAAGCTCCGGGTGACGCGGATCTGCTGGGCGCTGCGTTCCTCGAGTTCCCAGCGGATGCGCCGACCGGCCAGCGTGCCCGACGGCGTGTCGGGGTACTCGGTCGAGGCGTGGCGGAGCGTCTGGTTGCGGCGGTCGGCGCGTCGCATGCGGTCCGCGGCGGTGAGCACCTGCGCGGAGGCGGCCTCGGCGAGCTCGGCGCGGCTGTCGGGGTCGATCTCGTGGAGGAAGTCGGCCAGCCGCAGGGCCGCCATGGCGTTTCCTCGCGACGCCTCGTAGTCGTACAGCCACTGCATGACTTCGCGCGTGTGGGCGCCGTCGGGGTAGCGGCCGAGGTAGCGATAGGCGAGCACGGCGCTCGGCGCATGGAAGTCGGGCCCCTTCTTCCAGCGCCCGAAGATGAGTCGCAGCGGGCTCGTCGCGAAGGCGGTCAGCACGCCGGGCGACTCGAGCGTGTAGGCGACCGGCGTCGGGAGGTTGGGGTAGCGGGTGCCGTTCGCGTAGTCGGCGAACAGCCGCCACTTGATCTCCTCGTTCCGCTTGCGGGAGCGCATCGTCCGGTAGGCGCCGTACGGGTTCTGCCACGGGTCGGCGATCAGGTGGCGGGCGTGCCGCACCATGTTTCCGCTCGCGGGGTCGCGCGCGGCCAGGACCGCCAGCGTGCGCCAGCTCTCGTCCTCGTAGCCGGCCTCCTTCTGCGCCATCGCGAACACGAACAGCGCTTCGCCGTCGTCCGTGGCGGCGTCCCCGCGGCGCTCGCGCAAGCTGCGAAGCGTCGCCTCGGAGAGGCTCGCGCCTTTCGACGAGGTCGTGAGCAGCTCGACGGCCAGCGCGTGGTCGAGGGTGTCGGCCCGCGACAGCTCCGCGTGTGCGTCCAGGCTTCGCTCCTTGAGTCGAGCCAGGTCGTCGAGGTATCTCGTCGAGCGGTCGCGAATCGACTCGGCGTCCTCGTGCGGCCCCCAGAAGAGCGCGCGCTCGGCCTCCACCCGTGCGACGTGGTGGTTGCCGGCATCGGCGGCCGAGCGCGCCGCCCGCATGCGGCGGCGCTGCATGGTGTGGGTGAGCTTGCGATCGGCATCTTCGATCTTCGCACGCACCTCCTCGGCGTCCGCCGCTTCGGGGTGGCGGGCCAGGTACTCGCGGTGCAGCTCCAGCGCCTGGCGGTGGGTCGTCGAGAGCCGCTCGTCGTTCGAGAAGCTGGCCAGGTAGTGGGCGGTGCTGGTGGCGATCGTCATCGGGGCGAGCGTGAAGCCGCTCAAGAGCGCCTGGCCGACGGGCTTCGAGGCGGCGTTGAAGGTGCGCGCCCAGTAGTGCTCCCACGTGTCGCGCCGTCGCTTCGCGGCGAGCGCCAACGGATCGTCGGCGACGACCTGATCGAGGCGCGCCTCGAGGGACGGGTCGGTCGCGAAGCCGCTGGTCAGCGAGCGGCTGGCCGCCCGGTACGCACGCGGGTCGTCGAGGGTGGCGTTCACGACGTCTTGCGCGAGGGAGTCGAGGTCTTCGGGCTTCTCGTCTTCGGGCGTCGCCCGGATCTCGCCGACCGCCTCGCTGAGCGACTCGCGATCGTCGACGAGCGCAGCGCCCGCCGCCCGGGCGGCGGCGAGGTCGACCGGAGTCGGGAGCCACGGCGCGGTGCGCTGCATCGGCAGGAGCACGTCGGGCGAGACCGAGGGCGGCTTGCCCGCGCAGCCGACGGCGAGCGCGATGGCGCTGGAGAGCGCGAGCAGGACCGAGCGCCGACGGCGCGGCTCAGTAGGTGAACCGGTCACGATCCACCACCAGCGTGAAGGCGAGGAAGGCTTCGAGGCGCCGCGTGGCCTCGAGCTTCTCCGCGGTGCCGTCCCGGGCAGCGACCGACTCGTAGAGGTGCACGGCCGGGTCGACGAGATCCTGGAAGCGCGCGGGATCGAAGTCGAGGCTCACCGGCGGAACCGCCTCGACGTACTCGTGGGCGAGGTCGTCGTAGAGGTTGGCGAGTCGCAGCATGTGGCGCAGCCGTCGCTTGCTGGCGCCGTGGCGCGAAACGACGCGCTGCAGCTCGGAGACGGCTCGCAGCTGTCCGCCGGGCAGGTCGTAGCGGTGCCGCGCGAACCAGGCAGCGCGCATCTCGTCGGCGTGCTCGATCTCCTCGCGGAGCACCGCGCCGTAGTGGTCGTCCTCGTGCTCCTCGAGCAGGTAGGAGAGCAGCGCGACGCGCTGGTCGAGATCGGCGACGACGCGCTCGGGATCGAGGAGCGTGCCGTAGAGCTGCGTCTCGCTCTCCGGCGCGAGCGGGTCGACGACCTCGATGCCGATCGCGATCGCCTCCGTGATCGCGTCGCAGACCGCGGCGCTCCGCTCGGCCTCCTCGGCGAGCGTGTCGTCGAGTCGCGCCGCCTCGCGGTAGTGGTGCGCGGCGATCTCGTAGCCGCGCAGCCGCTCGAGGGCGCGCGCCTTCGCGAAGACGAGCACGCCACTCATGTAGCCGCTGCGCAGCGCGTCGGCGTGCACACGCTCGATGCTCTCGAGGCGCAGCAGGGTCGACAGGTAGACGTTGCGGCCGGTGAAGTCGGTGGCGGGTGGAAAGCGGTAGGTGTCGTCGGGTACGTGGCGTCGCAGGGTCGCCACCACCTCGAGGACGCTCTCGCTGGGACCGTACCGGGCGTCGAGCTTCTTCTGCTTGGCGGTCGAGCAGGCGAGACCCGCCGCGCAGGCGAGCGACACGGCGAGCAGCACCGGGAGCCCGCGGGCCGGGTTCATCCGGAGCGGCTCTTTCTCGACCTGCCCGAGGCGCCGCGCGACCGCGCGCCGCTGCGGGGGCGCGGCTTCGCCTTCGTGCCGGCGCGTTGGCCGTTGGCCCGTGCCGCGACGGCGTTCAGCATCTTCTCGGTGGCGATCACGGCGGCGGCGATCTGGTCGGAGTCGACGCCCATCGTCGAGAACGTCTCGACGCTCGGCGTCTTCCTGCCGGCCACCGGGCGCTCGAGCCGCCAGGTGACGTGCGTCTCGACGAGCGCTGCCGTACGGCCGCCGGGCGGAATGCGGACCCTGAAGTCCGCCAGCATCGGGATCTCGATCTCGAATCGCTTGGCGGCCTTCTTGAGGGCGTTCATGAACGCGTCGTAGCCGCCGTCGCCGGTGGCTTCGGCCTTCTCGACGTCGCCCTGGTAGCTGAGCGTCACCTCGGCCTGGGGGGTGTCGCTGGTGCCCACCGTCACCCGGTAGCCGGTGACCCGCAGCAGCTGATGGGCCGGCGTCGCGAGGACGTCGGCGATGATGTACGGCAGATCCTCGGGCGAGACGACGTGCTTCTTGTCGCCGAGCTCGACGATGCGGCGCAGCACCAGGTCGCGGTCGGCGTCCGGCAGCTCGATGCCGAGCCGTTCGAGGTTGTGATCGAGGGATGCCTTGCCGGACAGCTTCCCGAGCGCGTAGCGGCGCGCGCGACCGAAGCGTGCCGGGGCCAGACGCGTCGCGTAGAGGTCGCCCTTGGCGTCGCCGTCTGCGTGGATGCCCGCCGTCTGCGTGAACACGTCGTTGCCCACGATGGGGGCGTTGGCGGCGACCTCTTTGCCGCTGAACGTGGCCACCAGGTTCGAGATCGACGAGAGCTTCTTCTCGGCGATTCCCGTCCGGTAGCGGGTGTGGTCGTGGAGCGCCGCGACCACCTCGGCGAGCGGCGAGTTGCCCGCGCGCTCCCCCATGGCGTTGACGCTGGTGTGCACGCCCCGCGCGCCCGCCTTGACGGCCGCCAGGCAGTTGGCGGTGGCGAGCCCGTAGTCGTTGTGGCCGTGGTACTCGAAGTCGACGTTCGGCCAGGTGTCCGCCATCAGGCCCACGTAGCGGGTGACCGTGTCGGGCGAGAGGATGCCGAGCGTGTCGGGCAGGTAGATGCGCGCGACCCGCAGCTCTCGCAGCAGCTGCACCATCGCGAACACGTAGTCGAACGACTCGCGTACGCCGTTCGACCAGTCCTCCAGGTAGACGTTCACCTCGAGCCGCTTGCGGCGCGCGTAGCGGATCGTCTCCTCGACGCGGGCGCGGTGCTCCTCGGGCGCCAGCCCGAGTTGCGATCGACAGTGCTTCTCGCTGCCCTTGGTGAGCAGATTCAACACCTTGCCGCCGGCCGCCGTCACCCAATCCGCCGATGCCTGGCCGTCGCAGTAGCCGAGCATCTCGATGCGCTTGATGACGCGTGCCTTGCGGGCCCAGGCCGTGACCGCCTGAGCGGCCTCGCGCTCGCCCTCCGAGACCCGCGTCGAGGCGATCTCGATGCGGTCGACCTCGACGTCGAGCAGCAGCAGGCGCGCGAGCTGCAGCTTCTCGGCCGGCGTGTAGGAGACGTCGGGCGTCTGCTCGCCGTCACGCAGCGTGGTGTCCATGACGGCGACGTGCGGGTTCTGGGCTGCCGGTGTGCTCATCGACTCGACCTGACCCCGTCGACCGGCGCGCGGTGCGACCCTGTCGCCGACCGGCCGGGACGCTGCGCCTCCCGGGGGGCGATGAAGGTGGCGCGGGGCCGGGCGGGCGTCGCGCTTCGGGCCGGGCAGGGTACCCGAGCGCGGATCGGGCTGTCGAGCGGCCCGGGGAGCCGGCGGTGCGGCGGCCGGGAGGCCGCCAGGGCCTCGAGGCGGCGGCGGATTCGACGCCCAGGCGTCCCGCGCCACCAGAGCGGCTCCCGCCGCCGCTAGACTGTCCGGCCGAGGAGCCGAGACCCCCGATGACCGATCCGCTGCCCGCCGCCCCCGAGCCGGGGCCTCCTCCGCGGGTGATCCGCTTCGACCCGGCCCGCGCGGGCGCACGCCTCGACCTCTTTCTCGCCGCCGAGCTCTCGCTGTCGCGCGGGCAGGTGCGCCGCCTGCTCGAGCGCGGAGCGGTGAGGCTCGACGGACGGGTGCTCGAGCTGGCCGACAAGGGCCGCGAGGTGCCGGCGTCGGGCGCCCTCGAGGTGGCGGCCTGGCGTCCGGCCGGCGACGAGGTGATCCCGCCCGCCCGGGGCGCCGGCCCGGCGGTGCTCGCCGAGGGTGCCGGCTGGCTCGCGATCGACAAGCCCGCCGGGATGCCCGTCCACCCGCTGCGTGAGGACGAGCACGACACCGTGCTCGGCCACGTGGTGGCGCGGTGGCCGCAGGTGCAGGGCGTTGGTGAGGGCGGGCTGCGAAGCGGCGTCGTGCACCGGCTCGACGTCGACACCTCGGGTGTGCTGCTCGTCGGAACCGAAGCCTCCACCTGGGATCGCCTGCGCGGAGCCTTCGCGCGCCACGCGGTCTGCAAGACGTATCGCGCGATCGTGCGCGGGCGGCTCGACACCGCCGAGCGCGGCCGCGAAGGCCTGCGCATGGAGGTGCCGCTCGTCGTGGCCCGGCACCGCCCCGCGCACGTTCGGGTCGCGCGGCCCGAAGAGGTGCGACGCGGGCGCGCGCGCACGATGCGCCAGACGGTGCGAACCCTGGACCTGCTCGAGGACGCGACGCTCGTCGAGGTGCGGCCCGAGACGGGCTTCCTCCACCAGATCCGGGCCAGTCTGGCGGACCTCGGCCATCCCCTGCTCGGCGACCACCGCTACGCGGACGACGACACCGCGCAGCGGGCATCGCGCCACATGCTGCACGCGGCGCGAATCGAGTTCGACGAGATCGACGTGAGCTCGCCGGACGCTGCCGACTTCGCGGACTGCCTGCGCGTGGCTCGCGGTTGAGCGCCCGCCTGCGCGCTCAACGCACGCGCAGGAACGACAGCCCGTCGCCGATCGCGAGCATCACGCACTCGACGCGCTCGTCGGCGGCCGCCCAGTCGTTGAAGGCACGGATCGCGCGGGTGTTGTCGTCGTCGACGCCCGGGTCGATCACGTTGCCCTGCCACAGCACGTTGTCGACGAGGATCAGCCCGTTCGGGCGGACCAGGCGGATCAGCTCCTCCGCGTAGTCGCGATAGCTCGGTTTGTCGGCGTCGATGAACGCCATGTCGAAGGCACCGCGCTCGTCGATGGCGCGCAGCGTCTCGATCGCCGGCGCGATCCGCAGGTCGATCCGATCGGCCACGCCGGCCTTCTGCCAGTACGGCCGTCCGACGCGCGTCCACTCCTCGCTCACGTCGCAGCAGATCAGCTCGCCGTCCTCGGGCAGCCCTCGGGCCATGCAGAGTGCCGAGAAGCCGGTGAAGGTGCCGACCTCGATGACGCGCCGCGCACCGAGGAGCCGCGTCATCTGCTCGAGGAAGGCGCCCTGCTCCGGTGCGACCTGCATGATCGAGATGCCGCCGAGCGCGCGCGTCTCGTCGATCAACCCCTGGGCGATCTCGTCGGCTCGCCCGCCGTGGTCGAGCAGATATTCGTGGATGGCCGTCGATAGATGGAATGACTTCGGGGCGTCGCTCATCGTTTCTCTTCCGGGATTCTCGGGGCGCGCTGATTCGACCCGCAAGGATAGCGGCGAGCGCCCGGGCGGAATCGCGGGGCGCTGCTCCGGCCGCCGCGGCTTCGCGCGTATACTGGGTGCGAGATGGACATTCGCACCCTGGAGCCGGGCGAGGTCGAGGCGGTCCTCCGTCTGCTCGCGGGCTGGGATGCGCCCGGCGGATGGCGGACCCCCGAAGGCTTCCGCCTCCAGATGCAGGGCGCTCCCGGCTTCCAGGAGCACGACGTCTGGGTGGCGGTCGAGGGCGGCGAGGTCGTGGCCTGCGCGCAGATCCATCCACGCAAGCTGCGCGTGCTCGGCCACGCGATCCCGACGGGTGGACTCGGGCCCGTGTTCACGCGCCGCGATCAGCGCGGCGGGGGGGTGGCGACGGCCCTCGTCGAGCGGGCCGCCGCCGCAATGCGCGCGCGCGGCATGGAGCTCTCGCTGCTGTTCGCCCGGGAGCCGGGGCTGTTCGGGCGGCTCGGCTGGAAGACCTGGCGGGGCCAACGGACGATCCTGCGGCGCATCGACAAGCAGCGGCCTCCCTCGCGAGAGGACGCGTTCGCGGAAGTCGAGGTGGTCGACCTCGGCCGCCAGCGCGATCGCTCCCTGTCGGCCGTCAAGGCCATCCACAACGCCTACTCGGGATCGCGCAACGGCACCGTGATTCGTGACGACGCGCTCTGGCAGGCGAGCATCCGGCAGAGCAGCGGCCCGGGCGAGCGCTGCGAGGAGTTCTACGTGGCGCGGCGGGGCGGGCTCGCGGTCGCCTACGCGCGCGCCATGCTGCTCGACGAGGGTCTGACGATCACGGAGATGGGCCGCTTCGAGGACGGAAGCGGTGCGCTCGCCCGGCTGATCGGCCACATGCTCACGCCGCACGACGGGGACGTGCTCGCGCCGCCGGGACGCAGCTCGGAGGAGATTCGCTCCTTCGCGGTGCTGCCGACCTTCGACGATATCGGGCTCACCGTCGGACTCGAACACCAGGGCATTACCTCGCATCCGGTCGACGACGACAGCGGACTGATCCGCTGCCTCGACCTCGCTGCCCTGGCGGGGCGACTCGACGTCGAGCTGCTCGACGACGAGGACGGGCCCGGCTTCCTGCGTCGCATCCTGCCGCCCGACGGCTTCGTGTTCTGGCCGGCCGACCGGTTCTGAGCGAACGTCCGGCCGGCGGCGCCACGTCCGCGCCGTCTGCTGCTCGGGAAGGAAGTGGATGCGCGACCGGATCGAGGTGCGGGGCAGTCCGATTCACGGGCGCGGCTTGTTCGCGCGACGACGCATTCGAAAGGGCGCCTACATCGCGACCTTCGAGGGGCGCGAGACCGCTCGCGACGGCATGCACGTGCTGTGGGTCGTGCGGGAGGACGGCAGCGAGGTGGGTATCGAGGGGCGCAACGCGCTGCGCTTCCTCAATCACTCGTCACGCCCGAACGCCGAGTTTCTCGGCGCCGACCTGCACGCGGTCCGCAACATCCAACCCGGCGCCGAGATCACCTTCCACTACGGCGAAGACTGGAACGACATCGACTAACCCCACCGCGGACCCGCCCCCGCAGAAGTCCCGCAGCGCCCAACGGACCCGCCCCAGTCGGGCGCCCGCGGCCCCCCGAATTCCAGCAACCCCGTCGCGAGCCCGACCAGCGAGCCGACCCGGCAGAAGTCCCGCAGCGCCCAACGGACCCGCCCCAGTCGGGCGCCCGCGGCCCCC
>CAZETS010000008.1:0-12731 GCA_964515335.1 uncultured Spirochaetaceae bacterium | reverse complement strand
CCCCCGAATTCCAGCAACCCCGTCGCGAGCCCGACCAGCGAGCCCGACCAGTGAGCCCGACCTAGAAGCGGTAACGCGCGCCGATCAGCTGCCAGCTGAAGTAGAACGAGTCGTCCACTGCGGGCGCGGTTCCGCCGAGAATGTTGAAGCGCATCTCGCTCGTCAGCCCGACACGCTCGCTGAGTTCGTACTCGATGCCACCGATCATCTGGAACAGGAAGGCGTTGTCGCTGAGGACGCCGAAATCGGCGCCGGCGTGCCAGAGCCCGATCCCGATGCCCGCGTACGGGGTCAGCTTGCTGGCGAACTCGTTCGAGCTGTCGCGCAGGAAGCCGAAGTGGTAGAGCCCCTGCCCCGACATCGAGAAGATCGTCGCGCCGGTGACTGGAACCACCTGCATCCACACGCCGGCCGAGATCGAGGGGGTGATGCGGTACTGGCCGTCGAGCTGCCAGTTGAAGCCCGACTGGCTGAGCGGACCGCTGCCGATCGAGGAAGCGAAGCCGATGCCGGTGCCCACCGACCACTTGTGCTCGGCGGCGGGACTGCCCTCCTGGGCCTGGGCGAAAAACGGCGCGGCGACGATCACGACTGCCAGAAGAATGGATCGAATCACGGGACGGTCCTTTCCTGATGACCTGATGACCTGATGACCAGATTTCCTGATGGCCCGAAGGCCTCACGGCCTGATGGACACACGGGCTCTTGGCGCCATGTTTTAGCGGACTCTGGGCCCGAAGTCGTCAGGCCGGCGCACCGATCACCGGCAGTGCGCAGAGAGGCTTTCGGTGTCGAGGGCAAACCGCCGCGGTTCGGTGCATCAACCGCCGTTCTGATTTCTGCCGTATACCATCGACTCCAGTGTGGCGTCCCGGCTTCCGTGCGCGGCTCCTGGCTGATCGACGTGTAGCCACGTTCGCAGAGGGGACTCATCGTCACACTGTGGTGTCGAAATGGCCCCCCGCCGCCTCGCCGACCGCGCTCCCGTAGCGTCCCGGGCCGGCTTGCTCGGCCCGGATCGCGGCGCCTACCATCCCCGTCTACGCCCCGGGCGGCGCGGCGCCCGCGGCACCAGGAGGAAGGCGCCATGCAGCAGCTCAGCGGGTTGGACGCGTCGTTCCTCTACTTCGAGAGCCCGCAGGCCCCGACCCACATCGCAGCCGTCTCGATCTACGATCAATCCACGGCGCCGGGGGGGCGTGTCACCTTCAAGGGGCTGCTCGAGAACGTCGAGAGCCGGCTCCACCTCGCCCGCTGCTTCCGGCAGAAGCTCGTGCACGCGCCGTTCGACCTCGACCACCCCTGGTGGATCGAGGACGCCGACTTCGATCTCGAGTTCCACGTGCGACACATCGCGCTGCCCAAACCCGGCGACTGGCGGCAGCTCTGCATCCAGGTCGCGCGCATCCACGCCCGCCCGCTCGATCTCTCGCGTCCGCTCTGGGAGATGTACGTGATCGGTGGGCTCGACAACGTGGACGGCGTGCCTCCGGGCAGCTTCGCCTTGCTGACGAAGATCCACCACGCGGCGATCGACGGCGTGTCGGGCATCGAGCTCACGGCGGCGATCCACGATCTCTCGCCAACCGCGCAGCCCGAGCCGCCCCGGGAGCCGTGGAACCCCGAGCCGGCGCCGAGCTTCGGCAACGTCGCGATGCGGACCGCCCTGAACAACCTGCGGCGACCGGTGGGGCTGGCCCGCCTGCTCGGCCGCAGCGCACCCGGCGTCTCCCGCATGGTGTTCGGAGCGCGCGAGGACGACGTCGAGCCGAGTGGGCCGGTGCCGCGCACGCGCTGGAACGGGACGATCACGCCGCATCGCGTCGTCGAGGGGCGCTGCTTCTCGCTGCAGGACATCCGTGACATCCGCAAGCAGGTGCCGGGAGCGACGGTGAACGACGTGGTGCTCACGATCTGCAGCGGAGCGATGCGCCGCTACCTCGAGCACCACGGCGAGTTGCCCGACGAGTCGCTGATCGCGATGGCGCCGATCTCGGTCCGCAAGGAGGAGGAGCGCGGTACGGCGGGCAACCGGGTCTCGGCGATGTCGGTCACCCTCCACTCGGACGTCGCCGATCCCATCCTGCGGCTGCAGAAGATGCACGAGAGCACGCAGAGCTCGAAGGCGACCGCCGAGGCGATCGGCGCCGAAACCCTGACCGACGTGACGCAGTTCGTGCCGGGTTCGCTCGCGGGACTCGCGGCCAGGCTCTACGCGCGTCTCGGACTCGCCAACCGCATCACGCCGTTTCTCAACACCGTGATCACGAACGTTCCGGGCCCGCAGATCCCGATGTACTTCTGCGGGGCCAGGCTCGTGTCGACCTACGGGATGGGGCCGGTGATGGACGGCATGGGCCTCATCCATCCCGTGTTGAGCTTCTCGGGCCGGTTGTCGATCTCGGCGACCTCGTGCCGAACCATGATGCCCGACCCGGGCTTCTACGCCGACTGCCTGCAGGCGTCCTTCGACGGCCTCTACGCGGCGGCCCGCACCTGAGCGCGACGCCGGCGCCCCCAGCCACCGTACGAGGAGTCCCCTTGCCCCACGTCAGGCCGCTCGAACGCGAGGCGCTCGGCGAGTTCGAGCCGCTCTTCGAACTCGCCGAAGCGGCGATGGGCTTCGTGCCGCGCTCGCTGCTCACGATGGCCCGTACGCCCGCGCTCCTGCAGGCCTTCATGGGGCTGACGGGCACAGTGCTCGGTCCCGGCCGCATCGAGCCCGGCCTGAAGTCGCTCGTCTCGTACGTGGCGAGTCGCGCCGCCGGCTGCCGCTACTGCCAGGCGCACACCAGTCACACCGCTCACCGGCGAGGCGTGGACGAGGAGAAGATCCGGGCCGCCTTCGAGTACGAGACGAGCCCGCTCTTCGACGAGCGCGAGCGCGCTGCGCTGCGGCTCGCCCAGTCGGCCTCGCTCGTCCCGAACGAGACGCGCCCCGAGCACTTCGTAGCCCTGCGCGAACACTTCGACGACGAGGAGATCGTCGAACTCGTCGCGGTGATCGCGCTGTTCGGCTTCCTGAACCGCTGGAACGACACCATGGCGACCGAGCTCGAGGACGCGCCGGGCGCGTTCGGCGCAGACGTACTGGCCGCCGGCGGCTGGACGGCCGGCAAGCACGGCTGACCCTCTCTATCGCGGCTATTGCGGCTGGTTCGACAGTGCGCCGAGCACCTCGTCGAGGATGAGCGCGCCGTCGGTCTCGCCGCGCTCGTCCTGGATGGCCCGGCAGGCGCGCAGAACGCGTCCCACCGCGGGGCCCGGTGCGATGCCCCGCGCGATCACGTCGCGTCCCGTCACCGCCTCCGGGAGGGCGTGCTCGCGCACGGCCAGCGCGGTGGCGCGCTCGAGGAAGACGTCGCCCGCCGGGAAGACGCCCGCGACCGCGTCGCGGGTGGTGCGGCCGAGGTGGTCGGCCCGTGCCACGCGCTCGAGCAGGTCGAGCGACACGCCCGCCTGATCGAGCTTGCGGGCGAGGCGGCGGTAGCCACGCGGCCCCGCGTCGTTCTTCACGAAGAGCGCCGGCGCGAGGTGATGTTCGACCAGCGCGCACACCCGGACGATCAGCTGCCGGGGGGCGCGCAGCCGCTCGAGCAGCGCGGCGGTCGGCGCGATGCCTTCGCGGTCGTGGCCGAGCGAGCGGACCCGCAGGCCGTCGGACTCGCTGGTCGATGGCTTGCCGAGGTCGTGGCAGAGCGCGCCGAGCATCAGCGCGACGTCGTCCGCGTCTCCCGCGCGCAGTCGCGCCGCCGCGTCGACGACGAGCCGGGTATGGATCCAGACGTCGCCTTCGGGATGCCAGTCGGGATCCTGCGCGACGCCGACGAGGGCGGCGAGTTCGGGGAAGGCGTCGAGCTGTCCGCAGCGCTCGAGCACGGCCAGTCCGTCGGCGGGCCGCGGCGCCTCGACGAGCATCCGCGAGAGCTCGGCGAGCACGCGCTCGGCCGCGGCGTCGGCGAGTGACGGCTCGCCGCAGAGCGCGCAGAGTGCGTCGTCGGGTGTCATCTCGAGGCAGGCCGCGAAGCGGGCCACGCGCAGCGTCCGCAAGGGATCGCTGCCGAAGGTGGCGGGATCGGTGGCGCGCAGGCGCCGCGCCGCGATGTCTTTGCGGCCACCGTGGGGGTCGAGGATCTCGCCGGTGAGCGGATCGATCGCCATGCTGTTCATGGTGAGGTCGCGGCGCCGCGAAGCGAGCGCGAAGTCGCACCCGAAGCGGTCGTCCACCGTGAAGTCGACATCGAGGCCGCGCAGTCGCAGCACCGTGTAGCTGCGACCCATGCGGAAGGTCCTGCCGAAGCTGCCGAGCAGGGCCTGGAAGGCGTCGAGCGAGAGGCCGAGCACCTCGACGTCGACGTCGCGGACGCTTCGCCCCATGACCCGGTCGCGCACGCAGCCGCCGACGAGCAGCGCGCGGCCGCCTTCGCGGGCCACCGCCCGCGCGATCTCGCGGATGCGCTCGCTGCGTTCGTCGCTGGTGTCGATCATCGCCGATCCCTGCGATCGAGCGTGCCACATTGCGGACGTGCTCGAAGGAGGTCCCGCCCCCCGCCCCCCGCCCCCCGCCCCCTGCGATCGAATCAGCGCAGCAGCACGTAGACGGCGCCGCGGCCCCCGTCGGTGTCGATCGCGGGGGCGAATGCCGCCACGTGCCCGGCCAGCGCCGCGCTCCCGAGCCAGCGCGGCAGCTGCTCACGCAGCACCGGGGCGCCGCCCTCCGAGTGGCGCCCGCGTCCGGTGACGACGATCAGGCAGCGCACGCGGTCCCGCGCCGCCTGCGCGATCTCCTCGCGGACGCGGCGCTCCGCAGAGGTGCGCCGCTCGCCGTGGAGGTCGATGCGGCGCTCCGGGCGGATGCGGCCGGCGCGCAGGTCACGCATCTCGGCGCGACGCACGAAGCTCCGGCGAGCGACGAGGGGATCGTCGCGGTCCGGGAACTGCAGCGCATCGGCGGTCGCCTCGCGGCTTTCGGGTGTCGGCCGCGGTGCGGGCTTCGGCCCCGAGGCGCGTGCGTGCCGATCGGGACCGAGAGGCGTCACCTGATCGCGATCCTCCATGTGGTCCGCGAAGCTCCTGTCCGCGTCGTCGTCGCCCCGCCTCGAGCCGTTGCCCGTCATCTCGGGGGCGTGCTCGTTGCGCCGCGAAGCCGGGCGCGATGGGGGAGATCGCTGGCGACGCCGAGCAGCGCGAGCGCTTTGCGGGTGGGGCCGCCGTGGGGCAGCTCGGCGAGCGAGGGCGCGGAGAGCCACCGGTGCGCGGCGAACCCGTCGAGCCGCACGCGGCCTTCGACGTCGTTGCAGCGAAACACGTGGACGCGCAGCCGGCGGTGCGTGAACAGGTGCTCGATCTCGCCGGCCGGCTCGGCGCCGGACACGCGCAGACCGGTCCGCTCGCCGATCGTCCGGACGAGCGCCTGCCCGGGCGTCTCGTCCTGGCCTACTGGGCCGCCCGGCAGCTCCCACATGCCGCCGAGCAGGCCGCCCTCGTGCCGCTGCACGGCGAGCGCCCGGTTGCGGCGGGTCATCCAGGCCGCCACGGCGGAGATCGACCGCACGCGCGTGCGCTTCGTCTTGACCGGCAAGGCCTCCGGGTCGCCCTCGCGTCGTGCCCGGCAGCTTCGGCGCAGCGGACAGGGCTGGCAGCGCGGTGCGCGCGGCGTGCAGATCGTGGCGCCGAGCTCCATCAGGGCCTGGTTGAGATCGCCCGGCCGGGGTCCGCGCACCAGGTCGGTGGCCAGTGACCAGAAGCGCTCGACGACTCCGCGGTCGCCGACGTCCTCGTGCCACGCGAAGCGCCGCGCCAGCACGCGCATCACGTTGCCGTCGACCAGCGGCTCCTCGCGATCGAAGGCGATCGATGCCACCGCGCCGGCCGTGTAGCGACCCACGCCGGACAGCTCGCGCAGCGCCGAGGCGTCGTTCGGCAGCTCTCCGCCGTGGTGATCGACGATCCGGCGTGCTGCGGCGTGCAGATTGCGGGCCCGCGAGTAGTAGCCGAGTCCGGTCCAGGACGCGTAGACGTCCTCGACGTCCGCCTCGGCGAGGGCGGCCGGGTCGGGAAAGCGCGCCACGAAGCGCTCCCAGTACGGGATCACGGTCTCGACCCGCGTCTGCTGGAGCATCGTCTCCGAGACCCAGATCGCGTAGGGGTCTCGGGTGCGCCGCCAGGGGAGGTCGCGCTTGTTCTCGTCGTACCAGTCGAGCAGGCGGCTTCGCAGCGCGCGCAGCGTGCGGGCGGGAACGGCGTGCTCGCGGGCCTTCATGCCGAGTGGATAGCAGGCGCTCGTCACAGCACGACGGGCAGCGCCGCCTCGAGCCGCAGTCCGCGGCCGTCGACGCGCGCCCGCACGGCGAGCGTCTCGACGCCGGCGGCGGCCGCCGCCCGCAGCGCGCGGCCGTACTCGGGGTCGACCTCGTCCGCCGGCTCGACGCGGGTGCAGTCCGCGCGTTGTACGACGAAGAGCATCACGGCCCGTGCGCCGGCGCCGTGCAGCGCCGTCAGCTCCTCGAGATGACGACGTCCCCGCTCGGTCACCGCATCGGGAAAGCGCGCGACCGTGCCCTCGGCCATCGTGACGCTCTTGACCTCGACCCAGCAAGGCCGCGGGTCGCTGGCATGGCCGCTGAGCGCGAAGTCGAGGCGCGAGCGGCGGCCGGCGCGCACCTCGGCGCGCACCTCCGTGTAGCCGGCCAGCTCGGCAATGGCCTCGCGGTCGAGGGCCCGGGCCACCAGCGCATTGGCGCGGGCGGCGTGCAGGCCGACGTAGATGCGCCCGACGCGGATCATCTCGAGGGTGTGGGCCAGCTTCCGCCGCGGGTCCTGGCTCGTCGAGCAGCGCACCACCGAGCCGGGCCTGTCGGTTCCCCGCATCGAGCCGGGGTTGGGGCAGTGGACGGTGCGCACGCTTCCGTCGTCGAACTCGACGTCCGCCAGGAAGCGCTTGTAGCGGGCCACCAGGCGGCCCCGCAGAGGGGCGCGCACCGGCACGCTCACCGCCCGGAGCGCTCGAGCCTCACCTCGACGTGACTGCGCACCCACTTCGGATCCCACCACTCGAGCGGATCCACGTAGCGCTCGCCGACCAGGAACGCAAAGTGGAGGTGGTCGCCTCCCGCGAGTCCGGTGTCGCCCGAGAGCCCGAGCCGCTGTCCCTTCCGGAGGTCGTCGCCCACCGCCACGTCGATGGCCGAGAGGTGAGCGTAGAGCGACGCGAGACCCAGACCGTGGTCGACCACCACGCAGCCGCCGTAGATGCCGAGGTCTTCGGCGAGCACGACCCGGCCGGCGCCGGCCGCCGTCACGGGCGCGCGCGCCGTCGAGGCGAGATCGAACCCGTAGTGGCGCGCTTCCGAGACCGGCTGGTCGCGGTACACGTAGGTGCGGTGCTCGGCGAAGCGGCTCATCACCTTCGAGCCCGCGAGCTGTGCGAAGGCGCCGTTCCACTGCCTGGGCGTCGACTCCTTGGGGAGTCGCTCGCGGATCGTCGCCTCGTTGCGGGCCCGAAGCGTCTCGTTGACGGCGCGGAACGTATCGGCGGGATCGCCGGTTGGAAGCCCCGCCTCGCGGGCGAGCGGCTCGGCGACGCGCGTAATGAAGTCGTCGGAAAGCGTCAGCCGGCTGTCACGGAAGACGCGCTCGAGGACGTGGGCGGGAAAGCGCGCCGAGCCCTCGTTGGCCGCCGCATCGAAGGCCACGACGCGCACTTCGACCTGCTTCGGCGCATCGACGGGAATCGAGAACAGCGCGAAGCGGTCGCGCGGGCCGCCCTTCGGATGCGGGTGTCCGGGAAAGAACGCGTCGCCGACCTGCACGCCGTCGCGGGGGACATCCTCGCCGAGGCGATAGACGGCGGCCGCCGAGCCGCCGCGATACACGTAGGTGAGCCCGCTCTGCACGCGGACCTCGGGTGGCCGCGTATCGACCGAGACCGGAATCGAAAGCTCGGTGCGATTGCCCGAGAAGCCGTCACGCCACGCCCAGTCGCGCGCATCGACGACGAGGGTCGCCGGGCCGTCGGGAATCTGCAGCTCGCCGGGGTCGAGGGTGAGCGTCAGCGACTGCTCGTGGCTGCCCGGTGCGCCGCCCCCGATCAGGCTGCCGGGCCAGGTCTGCTCGAAGAGCGAGCGCGAGCCCGACTGCCCGAGCAGGCGCACGCTGGCGGTGCGCAGCCCCGAATCGCCGTCCGCGATGCGGATCTCGACCGTCAGGTTCTCGGTGCCGAGGATCAGCGATTCCGGGGCTTCGACGGCGGGCGCCGTGCCCTCGAACCGCTGCCACCCCAGGACCACCGCCCCCACCACGGCAACCACGGCCGCGAGCCCGAGCAGACCTCGCGCGCTCAATCGCTCCTCCCCCATTCAGAACACGCCGCATCCGAGTGCCTGCGGCGGGCGCGACGTCGAGCAGTCTAGCAAGTGCCGCGCAGCGAGATCCGCCGGCGACGTTGACGTCGTCGGGCGCGTTCCTCATGCTTGCGCGACCTACCGCCCGGGTGCACGATGGCGCTGCTCTCGCGAGTCGTTCTGATCAGACACGGTGACACCGTGGGCAACTCACGGGTTCGCTTCCACGGCGCGACCGACGTCGCGCTCTCGGACGACGGTCGCGCCCAGGCCCGGACCGCGCGCATGCGGGTGCCGGGGACGCGCTTCGACCGCATCGTGTCGAGCACGCTGACCCGGGCGTGGCAGACGGCCCTCATCGTGGCCCGTGGTCGCCCGGTGCTCCTCGAGTCCGACTTCCGCGAGATCGATTTCGGGCGCTGGGAGGGGCTCACCCGCGAAGAGATCGCCGAGCGCGATCCGATCCTCTACGAGGACTGGCAGCAGCAGGGCCACGCCTTCGACTTTCCGCAGGGCGAGCCCCGTGCCGACTTCCGGGCCCGGGTCGAGCGCGGCCTCGAGCGCCTCATGGTGCGCGGCGACACCGAGTCGGCCATCGTGGTCGCCCACAAGGGCGTCGTGAGAACCATCGCCGAGGCATTGTCGGGCCAGACCCTGGAGCCCGATCAGCCCGCCCTCGGCGGCGTCATCCACCTGACGCGAGGCGCCGACTCGAAGTTCGCCCTCGACACCCGCGCCTCGACCTGACCTCGAGCCACCGGGCCGCCGGCAACCGCTGCGCGCCCTCTACTCGTCCCCTTCCCGCAGCGAGGCCAGCACGCTGAAGTCCTCGAGGGTGCTGGTGTCACCCGTCGGCTCCTCGCCGGACGCGATGTTGCGAAGCAGCCGCCGCATGATCTTGCCCGACCGCGTCTTCGGCAGGGCGTTGGTGAAGCGGATGTCGGCGGGCCGTGCGATCGCGCCGATCTCGCGCGTGACGTGCTTCTTGAGCGCCGCCTCGAAGGCCGCTCCCGCCTCGGTGCCGCCGGTCGGCGTCACGAAGGCGACGATCGCCGTGCCCGTGATGTCGTCGGGGCGGCCCACCACGGCTGCCTCGGCGACGTCGGCGTGCGAGACGAGCGCGCTCTCGACCTCCATGGTGCCGATGCGGTGGCCCGACACGTTCATGACGTCGTCGATGCGGCCCATGATCCACAGGTATCCCTGCTCGTCGCGGTGGGCGCCGTCGCCGGGGAAGTAGGTGTTCTTCCACTTGCCCCAGTAGGTCTCGCGGTAACGCTTCTTGTCGCCCCAGATGCCGCGCAGCATGCCGGGCCAGGGATGCTGCACCGCGAGCAGGCCGCCGTCGGGCGGCTTCACCTCGTTGCCGTCGTCGTCGAGTATCGCCGCCTTGACGCCCGGGAAGGGCAGCGTCGCGCTGCCGGGCTTCGTGTCGGTGCCGCCGGGAAGCGGCGAGATCATGATTCCACCGGTTTCGGTCTGCCACCAGGTGTCGACGATCGGGCACCGCGTGCCGCCGATCACCTTGTGGTACCAGATCCACGCCTCGGGGTTGATGGGCTCGCCCACCGAGCCGAGCAGGCGCAGCGACGAGAGGTCGTGCTTCTTCGGGTGCTCGTCACCCAGACGGATGAAGGTGCGGATCGCCGTCGGCGCCGTGTAGAAGATGGTGACTCCCCACTTCTCGATCAGGTCCCACCAACGGTCGGGACCCGGGTGCACGGGCACACCCTCGTACATCACGGTCGTCGCCCCGCACGCGAGCGGGCCGTAGACCACGTAGCTGTGGCCGGTGATCCAGCCGACGTCGGCCGTGCACCAGTAGACGTCGGTGTCCTTGAGGTCGAAGATCGCCTTCGTGGTGGTGGTGACGTGGGTCAGGTATCCCCCGGTGGTGTGCAGGATGCCCTTGGGCTTGCCGGTCGTGCCGCTCGTGTAGAGGATGAAGAGCGGGTGCTCGGCATCGAGCTTCGCGGGCGCACACTTCGGGCTCGCGCCCTCCATCTCCTCGTGGTACCAGACGTCGCGACCCGGCTGCATGGTGACGTCCTGACCGGTGCGGCGGACGACCACGACTCGCTCGACCGTGTCGTCGATTCCCTCGAGTGCCGCGTCGACCTGGGTCTTCAAGCCGAAGGCCTCGCCCTTGCGGAAGCCGCCGTCCGCCGTGATGACGGCCTTCGCGCCGGCGTCCACGATGCGGTCGCGCAGTGCTTCCGCGGAGAATCCGCCGAACACGATGCTGTGGGTCGCGCCGATCCGCGTGCAGGCCAGCATGGCGACGGCGGCCTCGGGGATCATCGGCATGTAGAGGACGACGCGGTCGCTCTTCTTGACGCCGTTTTGCTTGAGGACGTTCGCGAAGCGGCAGACCTCGCGATGCAGCTCCGCGTAGGTGATGACCCGCGAGTCGCCGGGCTCGCCCTCCCAGATGATCGCGGCCTTGTTGCGCCGCCAGGCGTTCTCGCCCTCGAGGTGCCGGTCGAGGCAGTTGTAGCTGACGTTGGTCTTCGCCCCGACGAACCACTTGGCGAAGGGCGGCTTCCAGTCGAGCACCTTCTTCCAGGGCGAGAACCAGTCGACGTTCTCCTTCGCCATGCGGGCCCAGAAGCGCTCGGGGTTCTTCTCGCCGAGCTTCCGGTATTCGGCGATCTGCTTCTTGTTCCAGTTGGCGGCTCGCGCGAAGTCCTTCTCCGGCTTGAAGACGCGCTTCTCCTTCAGCAGGGACTCGATGTCGGCCATCTCGGGGTCTGCTCCTCGGACGGTTCGGGACGACGGCGCGGAACGGGCCGCTGCCGCGATCGGTTCACGGTGGAGGGGACGGGCGCGACGCGCGGAGGCGTCGGCCGGGAAACCGTGGCACGGCTGGCGGCGTCACGCCATCCAGGCTTCGACGTCGGCGGGCGCTTTCGGGATGGCGTCCGTGAGGTTCTCGTGGCCGTCCGCGGTGATCACCACGTCGTCCTCGATCCTCACCCCGATACCGCGCATCGACTCCGGGGCGCCCTCGTCGTCCCGGGCCACGTACAGGCCCGGCTCGATGGTGCACACCATGCCGGGCTCGAGGGAGCGCGGCTTGCCGCCCGGCGCGTAGCTGCCGACGTCGTGGACGTCGAGGCCGAGCCAGTGGCTGGTGGTGTGCATGTAGTAGGGCTTGTAGGTCTCACGGTCGATCACGTCGTCTACGGCTCCGTCGAGCAAGCCGAGATCCAGCATGCCCTCGACCAGCCTGCGCAGCGCGGCGGCGTGGATCTCGGGCAGCGTCGTGCCCGGACGAACCGCATCGAGCGCCGCCTGCTGGGCCTCGAGGACGATCTCGTAGATCGCCTTGCCGGCGCCCTCGTAGCGGCCGCTCACCGGGTAGGTGCGCGTCACGTCCGACGCGTAACCGTCGAGCTCGGCGCCGGCGTCGATCAGCAGCAGATCGCCGCTCTGCAGCGGCTGGTCGTTCGTCACGTAGTGGAGGATCGCGGCGTTCTGGCCGCCGGCCACGATCGATCCGTACGCGGGCCCCCAGCCGCCGCGGCGCCGGAACACGTAGTCGAGCAGCGCCTCGATCTCGTATTCGTTGCGGCCGGGTGCCATCAGTCGGGCGGCTTCGTGGTGGGCCTCCCGCGTGATGTCGGCGGCGCGCCGCATCAGCTCGAGTTCGTCCTCCGACTTGACGAGCCGCATCTCGTGGAGGATCGAGCGGGGGTCGAGGGTCTCGTCGACCGGCGCGACGCCCCGCCGGCTCTGGAGGCGAAACGACTCCTGGGCCTGGTTGATCTTCGCGTCGAGGGCGGGGCGGCGCCCGAAGGCGTGAAGGAGCCGCGCCGCGCCGGCCAAGATGTCGGGGATCTCGCCGAGCAGTGTCCCGCAGTCGCGGGCCTCGTCGGCCCCGTAGTCGGCGGCGGCGCCGTCCACGCCGGGCCGGTAGCCCGTCCAGGTCTCGGCGGCGCGGTCGCGCGGTTGGACGTAGAGGCTGTAGCGCGGCCCGCTCCCGGTGGTGCGGAAGACCGCCGTGGCGTCGGGGTGGTCGAAGCCGGTCAGGTACCAGAAATCGCTGTCCTGGCGGAACGGGTACTCGGTGTCGGCGCTGCGCGGCACCATTCCGGCGCCGGGTACGATCGCCACCGCGTCGGGCCCCATGGCGGCCAGGAATCGCTCTCGTCGCTCGGCGAACACGCGCGCAGTCTAACGTGGCGGGGGGGGGGGGGGGGCCGGGCCCCCGCCCCCCCCCGCCCCCGCCCCGCCGCCCCCCCCCCCGCCGCGGCCCCCCATGCCGAAGCCCTGCTCCTTGCGGCGGTCGTAGATCAGCCGCCTGCCGCGGCGCTGCCCGGCAGCGTCGCGGTCAGCGGGGCCGCGGCGGTCGCCCCGGCGCCCCCGGGCGGGCTTGTCCGCGCTGAC
>CAZETS010000007.1:88133-101806 GCA_964515335.1 uncultured Spirochaetaceae bacterium | reverse complement strand
GCCGACCGACCGCCCCCGCACGTCACCCGAAGCTCGCCGAAGCCGTTTGACAGGCCAAACCCCGATTGCTAGACAACCCGGCGTTTTCACTCGGATTTTCGGATTCGAGGACCGCGCGACGGCGAATCGGTGTCGATCGCCGCAAACGATTGCGGTCATCTCGGCCGCCTTCGAGCCGGGTCGTCCGGACCGTGTGGACATCTGGCAGGAGCATTCCATGACCACGCAGGGCAGTGACCTCGATGCGATGGGTTCGCTGCGTCGCAGTCATGCGTGCGGGTCGATCACCCGCGAGCAGGTCGGGCAGGAGGTCGTGGTCACCGGTTGGGTGCACCGGCGGCGTGACCACGGCGGGGTGATCTTCGTCGACCTGCGCGACCGCGACGGCGTCGTGCAGGTGGTGTTCCGGCCGGAGACCTCGCCGGAGGCTCACGAGCGGGCGGGTGGGCTGCGATCCGAGTGGGTGATCCTCGCCCGAGGCGTCGTCGAGGCCCGTTCCGACGAGACCGTCAACCCCAAGATGGCGACCGGCGAGATCGAGGTGAACGTCCACGAGTTGCGGATCCTCAACTCCGCCACGCCGCCGCCCTTCGCGATCGAGGAGGAGTCCGACACCGACGAGGCGGTGCGGCTGCGACACCGCATCCACGACCTGCGGAGGCCGCCGCTGCAGCGGGCGCTCGCCATTCGTCACGCCGTCGCACGCGCCATGCGCGAGTCGCTCTCGGAAATGGGCTTCCTCGAGATCGAGACGCCCATGCTCGCCCGCGCCACGCCCGAGGGCGCCCGGGACTTCCTCGTGCCCAGCCGGCTGCAGCCCGGCGATTTCTATGCGCTCCCGCAGTCGCCCCAGATCATGAAGCAGCTGCTCATGGTGGCGGGCTTCGAACGCTACTACCAGATCGCCCGCTGCTTCCGCGACGAGGACCAGCGCGCCGATCGGCAGCTCGAGTTCACCCAGGTCGACCTCGAAATGTCCTTCGTCGGTGTCGAAGACGTGCTCGAGGTGCTCGAGCGGGTCACTGTCGAGGGCTGCCGCGCGGCGGGTGTCGAGCTCGAGCGGCCCTTCCGCCGCATGTCGTTCGACGAGGCCATGTCGCGCTACGGCTGCGATCGGCCCGACACGCGCATCCTGCTCGAGCTCGTCGACATGACGGACGTCTTCGCGACGAGCGGCTTCAAGGCGTTCCAGGGAGTCGTCGAGCACGGCGGCATCGTCAAGTGCCTGCCCATCCACGACGCCGACGCGATCTCGCGCAGCGAGATCGACCGGCTCGAGAAGCTCGTGCGAAAGGAGCTCGGCGCGAAGGGGCTCGGCTGGATCCGCGTCGACGCGGACGGCGAGTGGAAGTCGCCGATCGTGAAGTTCCTCTCGGAGGACGAGCGCGCCACGATCGCCTCCCGCGCCGAGGCACGACCCGGCAGCGTGCTGTTCTTCCAGGCCGACACCTTCGACCGGGCCAACGCCATCCTCTCGCGTCTGCGGGTCGACCTCGGCGAGAAGCTGGGCCGCACCGACGGCCGGGCCTGGGATGCGCTCTTCGTGGTCGATTTCCCGCTGTTCGAAGCCGACGAGGACGGACGGCTCGGCTACGTCCACCAGCCGTTCGTGGCGCCGCTCGACGAGGACCTTCCGCTGCTCGATTCGGAGCCGGCGCGGGTTCGCGGCACCCACTACGACGTCATCATGAACGGCGTCGAACTCGGCTCGGGCAGCCTCCGCAACCACCGCGCGGACGTGCAGCGACGCATCCTCGAGGTGATGGGATACTCGAAGGCCGAAATGGAGCAGAGCTTCGGCTTCATGCTCGAGGCCCTCGAGGTGGGCGCGCCGCCGCACGGCGGCTTCGCGTTCGGCTTCGACCGCATGGCGATGGTGCTCTCCCGGGCCGACAGTCTGCGCGACGTGATCGCGTTCCCGAAGACCCAACGGGGCCAGGACCTGCTGATGCACGCACCGTCGCCGGTCGACTCCGACCAGCTCGACGAGCTGTCGCTGCGCATCCGCCCGATCGACCGGGGCTGAGCGGCCGCGCCTCACGGACCCGCGGGAACCCGCCGGCCCGAGGCGCCTTGGATGGCGCGAAGCCGGCGAATCCCTTACAAACTCCGCGCCGCAGCCCGGGCTGCGCGTGGCGCCGGCTTCGCAGTGGCCTGCCTCCGCACCCGCCAGGTGCCCGTTCGTCGCGTTCGGCCGTGTTCCGCCGAGCGCTCCGTCCATCCCAATCGAAGGAATCGAGAGGAGCCCCCCACGTCATGCGAAAGAAGATCGCACTCATCGGTGGTGGAAACATCGGCGGCGTGCTGGCCGAGCAGGCCGCCTACCGCGAGCTCGGCGACGTCGTGATGTTCGACGTCGTCGAGGGGTTGCCCCAGGGCAAGGCCCTCGACATGGCAGAGGGCGCGCCGCTGGTGGGGGCCGACTCGGCGATCAGCGGCACCAACGACTACCGGGACATCGCCGGGTCCGACGTGGTGATCATCACGGCGGGGCTTGCCCGCAAGCCGGGCATGTCGCGGGACGACCTGCTCAAGACGAACCTCTCGATCATGAAGCAGGTCGCTGAAGGCGTCCGCGACAACGCGCCCGATGCATTCGTGATCGTCATCTCGAATCCCCTCGACGCGATGGTCTACACGTTCAAGGAGGTCTCCGGCTTCCCGAAGAACCGCGTCGTCGGCATGGCGGGCATCCTCGACTCGACGCGCTTCCGCTCCTTCGTCGCCTGGGAGCTCGGCGTGAGCGTGAAGGACGTGACGGCGCTCGTTCTGGGCGGACACGGCGACACCATGGTGCCGCTGGTGCGCTACTGCACTGTGGCGGGCGTGCCGATCTCGCAGCTCATCGACGGCAAGCGCATCGACGAGATCGTCGAGCGCACCAAGGGTGCAGGGGGCGAGGTGGTCGGCCTGCTCAAGACGGGATCTGCCTTCGTGTCGCCGGCGCTATCGGCCCTCGAGATGGCCGAGGCCATTCTGCGCGACAAGAAGCGGGTCTTCGCTTGCGCGTGCCTCTGTGACGGCGAGTACGGTGTCGACGGGCTCTACGTCGGGGTGCCGTGCGTCATGGGAGCGGGCGGTGTCGAGCGCATCCTCGAGGTCGAGCTGAACGACGAAGAGCGCAAGCTGTTCGACGCGTCCGTCGAGCACGTCCGCACGCTCGTCGGCCAGATCGAGATCTGACGACTCAACCTCGACCGGCAGGAGCGGCCGTGCGCCCGCCCCGACGGCGGGCGCGCGAGGTCACGGTCCGGCCGTGAACGGGAGGCTTCGATGAACGTCCACGAATATCAGGCCAAGGAGCTGCTGCGCGGATTCGGGGTGCCCGTGCCCGACGGTCAGCTCGCCACCACACCCGAGGAGGCCGAGAAGGCCGCCAAGGCGCTCGGCACGGCGGTGGTCGTCGTCAAGGCGCAGGTGCACGCTGGCGGCCGCGGCAAGGCGGGGGGCGTCAAGGTCGTCAAGTCGCCCGCGGAAGCCAAGCAGGCCGCGAGCGAGATCCTCGGCATGACGCTCCACACGCCGCAGACGCCGCCCGAGGGCAAGCTGGTCCGCAAGGTGTACGTCGAAGCCGGCTCGGCGATCGCCGACGAACTCTACATTGCGGTGCTCTTCGATCGCGCCGTTGAGCAGTACGCCATCGTGGCCTCCACCGAAGGCGGCATGGAGATCGAGGAGGTGGCGGAGAAGACGCCCGAGAAGATCCTCACCGTGCACGTCCACCCGAACGTCGGGCTGCAGGACTACCAGTGCCGCAGGCTCGGCTTCGGCCTCGGCTTCGGCAGCGACAAGGTCAAGAAGTTCGTGCCCTTCGTGAAGGGGCTCTTCCGGTTGTTCGTCGAGAAGGACTGCAGCCAGGTCGAGATCAACCCCCTCGTCGTCACCGAGGAGGGCGACCTCTTCGCCCTCGACGGCAAGGTGAACTTCGACGACAACGCCCTGTACCGGCATCCCGAAGTCGCTCAGCTGCGCGATCCCGACGAGGAAGACGAGCGCGAGCGCGCCGCCAAGGAGATCGACCTGGCCTACGTGGGTCTCGACGGGAACATCGGCTGCATGGTGAACGGCGCCGGTCTCGCGATGGCGACCCTCGACATGATCCACTATTGCGGCGGTACGCCGGCGAACTTCCTCGACGCCGGCGGGGGCGCCGACAAGGAGAAGGTCAAGGAGGCCTTCAAGCTGATCCTCCGCGACCCGAACGTCGAGGCGATCCTGGTCAATATCTTTGGCGGCATCGTGCGCTGCGACCTGATCGCCGAGGGCGTGGTGGCCGCCGCTGCCGACCTCGGGATCGAGGTGCCGCTGGTGGTGCGGCTGCAGGGCACCATGGCCGAGGAGGGCCGCCGGATCCTGGCCGACTCGGGTCTGGACATCACGCCGGCCGAGACGCTGCAGCAGGCCGGCGAGGCGGCGGTCGCCGCCGCCAGGGGAGGGAGCGCGTAGTCATGGCGATTCTCTGCGACAAGAACACCAAGCTCATCGTTCAGGGCATGGGGCGCATGGGTCAGTTCCACGCCGGTCTCTCGCGTGAGTACGGCACCCAGGTGGTCGGCGGCGTCGCGCCGGGCAAGGGCGGAGGCGAGATCGACGGCACGCCGATGTTCGACACCGTGGCCGACGCGGTGAAGCAGACCGGCGCGGACGCCTCGGTGATCTTCGTGCCGCCGCCGGGTGCGGCCGACGCGATTCTCGAGGCCGCGGACGCCGGCCTCCGCCTGGCGGTCTGCATCACCGAGGGTATTCCGGTGATCGACATGGCGCGTGCCAAGAGCGCGCTCGCCGGCTCGGGGATGCGCCTCGTCGGGCCGAACTGCCCCGGCGTCGTCACGCCCGAACAGTGCCGCATCGGCATCATGCCCGCGCAGATCACCCGCCCCGGGCCGGTCGGCGTGGTGTCGCGCTCGGGCACGCTCACCTACGAGGCCGTCGACCAGCTGAGCCGCCTCGGCATCGGTCAGTCGACCTGCCTGGGCATCGGCGGCGATCCGGTGATCGGGACGAGCTTCATCGATGCGCTGACGCTCTTCGAGGCCGACCCCGACACGAAGGCGGTCGTGATGATCGGTGAGATCGGCGGCTCGGCCGAGGAGGAGGCCGCCGAGTTCGTGAAGTCGCAGATGTCGAAGCCCGTCGCGGCCTTCATCGCCGGACAGAACGCTCCGCCCGGTAAGCGCATGGGTCACGCCGGCGCGATCATCGCGGGCGGCAAGGGCAAGGCGAGCGATAAGATCGCGGCACTCGAGGCCAACGGTGTCGCGGTGGCGCCGTCGCCGGCGACGATCGGAGAGACGCTCGCCGCGGCTGCCCCCGACCTGGCGGCCTGAAGCCAGGCCCGCTCGGGGAAAGCCTCTGGCTAGCGCACCTCCCAGGTGTCGCCCGAGTTGAGCAGCGCCTTCAGGTCGCCGGCGCCCTGCTTCTCGATCGCCTGGCTGACGGTGTCGTCGAGCATCGTCTCGTAGCAGGGCTTCTCGACCTCGCGGATCACGCCCACCGGGAGCGGGAAGGTGGGCCGGTGCAGCGAGGCCAGCTGGTAGGCGTAGCTCGGCGTCTCGTGCCGCTCGTGGTGGACGACCACGCCTCGCTCTACCGGGTCGTCGTCGTCCGCGAGCTCGATCACCCTCGGCACGCCGCTCTGCATCACGATGCCGCGCAGATTGCCCGGCGCGCCGTAGACGAGCGGCTTGCCCTCCTCGAGGACCAGCGCCGACTCGGCGCGGGTCTTGCGGTCCTCGAGATCCTTCCAGGTGCCGTCGTTGAAGACGGGGCAGTTCTGCAGGATCTCGACGAAGGCCGTGCCCTTGTGCTGGTGGGCTCGGCGCAGCACGTCTTGCATGTGCGGGGCGTCGACGTCGATCGAGCGCGCCACGAAGGTTGCCCCGCAGCCGAGCGCGAACGAGATCGGGTCGATCGGGTGGTCGATCGAGCCCTGGGGCGACGACTTGGTGCGCATCCCCAGATCGGAAGTCGGCGAGTACTGGCCCTTCGTCAGTCCGTAGACCCGGTTGTTGAAGAGCAGGATCTGTACGTCGAGGTTGCGCCGGATCGCGTGCAGCAGGTGGTTGCCGCCGATCGACAGGCCGTCGCCGTCACCGGTGACGACCCACACCGACAGATCGGGGTTCGCGATCTTCACGCCGGTGGCGAACGCCGGCGCCCGGCCGTGGATGGTGTGGAAGCCGTACGTGTTCATGTAGTACGGGAAGCGGCTCGAGCAGCCGATGCCCGAGATGAACACGATGTTCTCCCGCGGCACGCCGAGCTCGGGCATGATGCGCTGCACGTTGGCGAGGATCGAGTAGTCGCCGCAGCCGGGGCACCAGCGGACGTCCTGGTCCGCGACGAAGTCCTTGCGGCTCGGCTGGGCGGGAGTGGTGGCGGCGGCCACGTCAGACGTCCTCCTTCATGATGGCCTCGATCCGCTCGCGGATCTCCCAGACCTTGAAGGGCTGGCCCGCGATCTTGGAGAACGACTGCACGTTCGCCAGGTAGTGGGACCGGAGCAGCATGGAGAGCTGCCCCTCGTTGAGTTCGGGGCAGAGGATGCGCTCGAAGCTGCCGAGCACCTCGCCGAGGTTCGGCGGGAAGGGATTCAGGTGGCGCAGGTGGATCTGCGACACCTCGAGGCCCGCGTCGCGCGCCTCTTCCACGGCGGCGGTGATCGAGCCGAACGTTCCGCCCCAGCCCACCACGAGCAGCTCGCCCGTGTCGGGCCCGTCCACGTCGATGTCCGGGATGTCGTCAGCGATGCGCGCCACCTTCTCGGCCCGCAGGTCGATCATGCGCTGGTGGTTCTCCGGTCCGTACACGACGTTGCCGCTGACGTCCTCCTTGGTGAGGCCGCCGACGCGATGCTCGAGCCCCGGCGTGCCCGGGATCGCCCAGGGCCGCGCAAGGGTGTCGGGGTCGCGGCGATAGGGCTGGAAGTCGGCCGCGTCCTCGGCGCTCGCGTAGGTGACGGTCTCGCGGGGCAGGGTGTCCACGTCCGGGATCGCCCAGGGCTCCGCGCTGTTCGCCAGGTAGCCCTCGGACAGGATGATGACCGGCGTCATGTACTTGGTCGCGATCTGGTACGCCTCGAGGACGGTGTGGAAGCAGTCGCCGGGTGACTTCGGGGCCAGCACGGGCACGGGGGCCTGGGAGTGGCGGCCGAAGAGCGCGGCGAGCAGGTCGCCCTGCTCGGTCTTGGTCGGCGAGCCCGTCGAAGGGCCGGCGCGCTGCACGTTGATGGCGACCAACGGCAGCTCGACCATCACGGCGAGGCCGAGCGCCTCCTGCTTGAGGACGAAGCCCGGTCCGCTCGAGATGGTCACCGAGAGGTGGCCCGCGAAGGCCGCGCCGATGGTCGCGCTGGCCGCGGCGATCTCGTCCTCGGCCTGGAACGTCTTCACGTTGAAGTTGCGGTGCCGCGACACCTCGTGGAGCACGTCGCTGGCGGGCGTGATCGGATAGGCGCCGAGGAACATCGGGCGATCGAACTGCTGGCTCGCGGCGACGATTCCCCAGGCCAGGGCCAGGTTGCCGGTGATGTTGCGGTAGCGGCCGGACTCGATCTTGGCCGACGGGACCGTGTACGAGACGGGGAAGAGTTCGGTGGTCTCGCCGAAGTGATAGCCGGCCTTGAGGGTGCGCAGGTTGGCCTCGAGCACCTCGCCGCGGAACTTGCTGCTCAGCCAGCGCTCGGTCGCGTCCATCGGCCGGCCGTACAGCCAGCAGAGCACTCCGAGGGCGAAGAAGTTCTTGCAGCGGTCGATCTCGCGCTGGGTCAGCGAAAGGCCCTGCAGCGACTCTCGATTGAGCTGGGTGAGCGGGATCTCGACGAGGCTGAAGCGCCGGCGGAGCTCCGGCAGCGGATCGTCCGCGTAGCCCGCGCGCGCCAGCGACTTCTTCGTGAACGAGTCGCTGTTGATGATGACGGTGCCCTGCGACCTCACGTCTTCGACGTTGGCGCGCAGCGCCGCCGGGTTGAAGGCGATCAGCAGGTCGACGGCGTCCGACGGCGTGTGGATGTCTTGGGACGAGAAGTGGATCTGGTAGCCAGACACGCCGGCCATCGTCCCGGCGGGCGCCCGGATTTCAGCCGGGAAGTCGGGATACGTGGACAGGTCGTTTCCGGCGAGCGCGGTCTCGTCGGTGAACTTGGTCCCGGTGAGCTGCATGCCGTCGCCCGAGTCGCCGGCAAAACGGATCGCCACGTGCTCGATTTCGCGGATTTCTTTCTGGCTGGCGCTCATTCCTTGCTCCCGACTCCCCATCGGATTTCGGACCGCCGGACTGTACTATTACGGAGCCCGGCCCGGCCGCTCGCGGCTCGGTGGTTCATTCGAATCGCCGACATCGTCCCACCCCACGGTGAGTACATCTGATCCGTTCGTTCGCTTCGGGTCGGTGTCGCTCCTACCCGGTGTGGGGCGCGATGGCCTGGGCGAGAGCCCTCCGAACTCTGGGCCCTTCGTATTGCTGTAGGACTTTGCCTGGAGCCGTGGCCGGACCTGGGAGGCGATGGGAGAGGGAGCCGGCCGACCGGCATTCTGGTGCCTCGATGTCGATTTATTCTTCGAACCCGGGCGAATTGTATCCCGCTCGGGGTGGCGCGAAAGCCCCGCAGCGGCTGTGGGGGCCGGAAAAGCGGCCCGGGTTTTCCCTGTGCGACCGGGCATCTGCTGCCCCGTCTGCCTGCCCCTGACCTCAAGGCGGGGTCTCGTGGAGCCGATAAGCCCGGCATGTTCGTCCCGAGCCAGGAGCCCATCGCGCTCTCGGAGGCGTGTCTGCTGGGCCTCCGCCCGTCGTTGAACGCGCCCGTGGTGCGCAACGACGAGCTGTCGTCCTCCCCGGCGCGGGCGGCCATCGTGACCTTCGCCGAGGAGTACGGCGACCTGGGGCTGGCGGTGGCGATCCGGGCTCTCGAGAGCGGGCAGGTGGTCGTCTACCGCTGCCGCGAGTCCCTGGTCGACGACGCGGACGTCTCGCACACCCTGGACGCCGCGCTGTCGTTCGCCGAGGGGCTCGGCTTCCTGTTCGACGACGACATCATCGAGCGGGAGAGCGGAGCCGGCCGGTCCGAGGCGCTCGAGCACTGGAATCGGCTCACCGGCGACGGCGAGGTCTTCACGGCCAGCGGCGTCGCGCCGCCCCCGGCCCCGCCACTCGCCGCGATCACCTCGGCCGGCGAGGGGCCCGAAGTTCCGATCGAGGACCTCCTGGCGCCCGATCACGCGGTGGCCGTGGCCGACCCGGTGGCCGACGTCGAGGGCTCCCTGCTGCTCGACGAGCTGATGGAGGTCGTCGAGGAGCGCCCCCGACTGAGCAAGCTCCGCGGCGCGGCGGCCCGCGCAGTGCCGGCTGCCAGCGAGCCGCTCGCCGAGCCCACCCAGCCCGATCTGGGAGACCCGATTCCCGAACGGCCCGCAGCCGCCGAGGACCCGGCGTCCGGCCCGGCGGCGCTCGGGCGCATTCCGATCGTACGCCGGAGGCGCGAGGCGGAGGGCGGCCGGGCAAGCCTGCTCGCCCGGATCCTGGCGAGCTTCTGAGCGAATCGAGCCCGCGCCGCCGCCGCCGGCGACGCGCATCTGTCCGAAGAAGGACGAAGGAGGACGCAGCATGACAGCGAGCGAGCGAGCGCACACGACGCGGACCGTTTCGCGCCACGCCGTGGGTCGCCATGGAGCGTCTGCGATGGTCCTCGCCTGCCTGCTCGCGCTGCTCTCGGGCTGCGCGTCCTCGTCGGGGCCCGCCGAAGAGAAGTCGGGCATGGCGGTGGCGACCCGCGACGTCGGAATCGATCACCTCAGCCAGGGCCGGACCGCGATGGCGATCCGCAAGCTGCTCGAGGCGAACGAGATGGACCCGAACGACCCGGTCACGCACCTCTCGCTGGGTGAGGCCTATCGCCGCAAGGGCCTGCTCGATCGCGCCGAGGAGGAGCTGGCTCGCGCGCTCGAGCTGAGCGACGACCCGAGCGACTTCAACCACCAGGAGACCGTGCTGAACCTCTCGGCGCTCTACATCCAGATGAAGCGCTACGAGGACAGCATCCTGCAGTCGTCCCTGCTGGTCGACGATCCGACCTTCTCGACGCCGTGGCGCGCACTCACCAACAAGGGCTGGGCGCAGTACAAGCTCGGACGGGTGCGGGAGGCCCGGGCGAGCTTCGAGGAGGCCCTCGACTTCCACCCGCGCTATCCGCCCGCGCACCTGAACCTCGGCATCATCGACCAGAAGGAGCGCCGCTACGTGCCCGCGCTGGAGCACTACGAGCAGGCAGCGGAGGGCAACCGGATGCCGCCGAACGCGATCGCCGAGGCCAACTACCGGATGGCCGAGATCTACGTGTCGCTCGGCAAGCGCACGAAGGCGATCGAGCACTTCAACGTGGCTCTCGAGCGCTCACCCTACGGGCAGTGGGGCGAGCAGTCCAAGTCGTATCTGGAGCTGCTTCGATAGACTCGGGGCCTCGCCGTGAGGGGCACGCCGGTCCCGGCCTCGTGGAGGGGCGATGACGATGGACGCCAAGCAGCCGCCGGGTGCGGGCCGTGCAGAGCTCGCCCGGGTAGACCCCGCCCGGGTAGACCCCGCCCGGGTAGACCCCGGCGCGGCGCCCCAGCAGCCCATCGGGTCGTACCTGCGGCGGCAGCGCGAGTTGCGCGGCATCAGCGCCGAGGAGCTCGCCCGGGTCACGCGCATTCCGCTGCGGTCGCTGGAGCGGCTCGAGGCGGGCAGCTTCGACGGCGAGATCGACGGCTTCGTGCGGGGCTTCGTGCGCACCGTGGCGGTCGCGCTCGGCCTCGATGCCGACGAGACGGTGGCCCGCATGCTGGCCGAGCCGGTCGCCGAGGGCGCGGCCGGCTACGTGCCGCCGAAGCGCACGCCCCGGGCCCTGGTGGCGCTGGCGGTCCTGGCCGCACTGCTGCTCGCCGTGGGGCTCGTGCGCATCGTGGCCAGCGGTGACGCGACGCCCAAGTCGCTGCCCGGTGGCGAGATCGTGTACCGCGTCGATCCGGTGCGCTCTCTCGCCGAGTCGCAGGCCGGCGTCGAGGCGAGCGCGCCGGGAGCGGTGGCGTCGCCGCCGCCCCCGCCGACCGACCCGCCGACGCGCTGAGCCGCCCGGGCCCGCCGCCCGGCCGCAGCCCGGCCTCACCGGTAGACTCGCGGAGTGTCCATGCTCTCGTGCGAGGCGATCCTGCTGCGCGCGGTCGACTTCGGCGAGTCCGACCGTATCGCGCACCTGCTGACGCCCGAGGTCGGGCGGCTCACGGTGATCGCCAAGGGCGCGCGTCGAAGCGTGCGCCGCTTTCCCGGCACCCTCGACGTCTTCAATCACCTGCGCATCACGGCGCGCACCCGGCCTCGCGGCGGCATGGCGTTCCTCGAGCAGGCCACGCTGATCTCGCCGTTCCTCGCGTTGCGCGACCGGCCCGCTCGCTACGCGCTCGGCTGCTACCTGCTCGAGCTGCTCGATCGGATGGCGCCCGAGAACGGCGGCCGGCCCGATGCCGTGCGGTTGTTCGACTTCGCGGTGTCGGCCCTGCGAGCGCTCGAGACGGCCGAGCCCGATCGCCGGTTGCGCTGGCTCGTCGAGCTGCGCGCCCTCGACGCGCTGGGGCTGAGGCCCGAGCTGCGCCACTGCGTACGTTGCGGACGCCCGCCGGGCGAGCGCGCCGGCTTCCTCGTCGCCGACGGGGGTGTCGTCTGCGCCCAGCACGCGGCCGAGCGCCAGGCGGGGGTCGTCCCGGTGCACCTCGGCACGCTGCGGGCGCTCGAGCAGGCGCTCGAGCTCGACTGGAGCCGGCTCGGCCGCCTCACGCTCGGCCGCCAGGCGCTCGCCGAGGCCGAGGCGCTGCTGTTCCGCTTCCAGCGCTTCCACGTCGGCATCGAGCTGCGAAGCGAACGGTTTCTCGAGCAAGCAGCCCCTTGAAGCCCCCCGGTCGAGCCGGGCGCGGGGCCGAAACACCGTAGCCTGGCGGCGGCGGCGGACCTTCGAAGGGCCGCTGGCGCCGGGGGCGGTCAGCTTGACACCCCGGGCCGCCCGGGTGGATACTCCGCCGCCTCGCGACGGCCCGGAGGGGCGGTCGTTCACCCAGGATTCGGGGCCGCCGCAGCGCCGCGACGGCTGCAGGACGGGCCATCCCGGCCGCGGCCGGGCCCGGAAGAAGCCGAGGAGCCGCCACCCGTCATGCCCGAGACACCCGCGCAGGGGGCGGCCGATCAGAGCGGCGACACCGATCGCAACCCGCTCTCCATGGACACCCTCGTCTCGCTCTGCGCGAGCCGGGGCTTCATCTACCCGTCGAGCGAGGTCTACGGGGGCATCGCGGGCTTCTGGGACTACGGCCCCCTCGGCGTCGAGCTCAAGAACAACCTCAAGGCGGCCTGGTGGCAGCGTGTGGTGCGGTGGCGCGAGGACGTGGTCGGCATCGACAGCGCGATCGTCAGCCATCCGCGCGTCTGGGAGGCCTCGGGCCACGTCGAGCACTTCTCCGACCCGATGGTCGACTGCCGGAACTGCAAGCGGCGCTTCCGCGCCGATCAGATCGAGGGCGAGCGCTGTCCCGAGGCGCCGAAGAAGCGCGCGGTGGTCGACTGCGACCTCACCGAGGCTCGCGACTTCAACCTGATGCTCGAGACCCACGTGGGGGCGTCTGTCGAGGCCTCCTCGGTCGCCTACCTGCGTCCCGAGACCTGCCAGCCGATCTTCACCGGCTTCAAGCGCGTGAGGGAGAGCGCGCGCCAGAAGGTGCCGTTCGGGATCGCGCAGATCGGCAAGGCGTTCCGTAACGAGATCACGCCGCGCAACTTCACCTTCCGCTCGCGCGAGTTCGAACAGGCCGAGCTCGAGTTCTTCTGCCATCCGGCCGAGCGCGAGAAGTGGTTCGCCCATTGGCGCGAGGAGCGGATGGCGTTCCATCGCGCCATCGGCTTCAGCGAAGCGAACGTGCGCTTTCGCGAGCACGCCGACGACGAGCTGGCCCACTACGCGCGGGCCGCCGAAGACGTGGAGTTCCTCTTTCCGTTCGGCTGGCAGGAGATCGAGGGCGTCCACGACCGGGGCGACTGGGACCTCACCCGTCACAGCGAGTACTCCGGCAAGGATCTCATCGTCACCGACGACGAGAGCCGCGAGCGCTACACGCCGGTGGTGATCGAGACGTCGATGGGCGTCGACCGCACCTGCCTGGCGCTGCTCGTCAACGCCTACGACGAGGACGAGGTCGAGGGCGAGACGCGCACCCTGATGCGGCTCTCGGCCGAGCTGGCGCCCATCAAGGTGGCGGTGCTGCCGCTCTCGAAGAAGCTGGCCGAGCCCGCGCGGGCGCTGCACGCCGATCTGGCGCGCCGCTTCAACGCCTTCTACGACGACGCCGGCAACATCGGCCGCCGCTACCGCCGCCAGGACGAGGTGGGGACCCCGTTCTGCGTGACCTGGGACTTCGATTCGGCCGACGACGGCTGCGTGACGGTGCGCGAGCGCGACACCATGAGCCAGGACCGCGTGCCGGTCGAGGGCGTCTTGGCCTACGTGCGCGACCGGCTCGAGGCTGGCTCGTGACGGCACGCCGGAAGTCGGCTGCAAAACGCAAGGGCAGCCCCGCCAGCCGGAAGCGGTCCGCGCCGGCGAAGAGCGCGGCCGGCCGGAAGAAGTCCGCCGGCAAGAAGGGCGCCCGCAAGAAGTCCGC
>CAZETS010000007.1:78113-88033 GCA_964515335.1 uncultured Spirochaetaceae bacterium | reverse complement strand
GCGCGGCCGGCCGGAAGAAGTCCGCCGGCAAGAAGGGCGCCCGCAAGAAGTCCGCGCGCAAGAAGCCCGCCAGCCGGAAGAGCGCCGCGGAGTCGAAGAACGGTGGTCGCGCCCGAGCCGGAGCGGCCGACACCGCCCGCCGGGTGTTCTTCTTCGGCGGCGGGCGGGCGGACGGCCACGCCGACCTGCGCGACACCCTCGGCGGCAAGGGCGCGAACCTCGCCGAGATGACTTGCCTCGGCGTTCCCGTGCCGCCGGGCTTCACGATCGCCACCGCGGTGTGCGCCGACTACAACGACCGGGGCGGCAAGCTCTCGAAGGCGGTCCGCGCCGACGTGCTGACCGCCCTCGCGCGGGTCGAGCAGCTGATGGGCCTGCGCTTCGGCGACGCCGAGCGGCCGCTGCTGGTCTCGGTGCGCAGCGGGGCGCGGGTTTCGATGCCCGGCATGATGGACACCGTGCTGAACCTCGGTCTCAACCAGGTCACCGTCGAGGGGCTGGCGGCGATGGCCGACGAGCGGTTCGCGTTCGACAGCTACCGGCGCTTCATCCAGATGTACGGCGACGTCGTGCTCGGCGTCCCCCACGACCGCTTCGAGCACCGCCTCGAGACCCGCAAGCTGCGCCGCGGCATCGACCTCGACACCGAGCTCGACGGCAACGACCTGCGCGGGCTGGTGCGCGAGTACCTCGAGATCGTCGAGGAGCACACCGGGCGCTCGTTCCCCCAGGACCCCCAGCAGCAGCTCTGGGGGGCGATCTCGGCGGTCTTCGACTCGTGGCAGAACGACCGGGCGATCGCCTACCGCCGGCTTCACGACATCGAGGACGGCTGGGGGACCGCGGTCAACGTGCAGTCGATGGTGTTCGGCAACATGGGCGACGACTGCGCGACCGGTGTGGCGTTCACCCGTAATCCCTCGACCGGCGAGCGCGCCTTCTACGGCGAGTATCTGAAGAACGCCCAGGGCGAGGACGTGGTGGCGGGCATCCGCACCCCGCAGCCCATCAACGAAGCGAGCCGCACGCTCGACACGGCCGAGCTGCCCACCCTCGAGGCCGAGATGCCCGCGGCCTATCGGGAGCTGGTCCGCATCCAGAAGCGGCTCGAGCGCCACTACCGCGAAATGCAGGACATCGAGTTCACGATCCAGCGCGACAAGCTCTGGATGCTGCAGACGCGCTCGGGCAAGCGCACGACCGCCGCGGCCGTGAAGATCGCCGTCGACATGGGCAAGGAGCGGCTGATCTCACGGGAGGAGGCCATCACGCGGGTCGCCCCCAGCTCGCTCGATCAGCTGCTGCACCCCACCATCGACCGCAGCGCCGATCTGCCGGTGATCGCGCGCGGGCTGCCGGCTTCGCCCGGGGCGGCGGTCGGCAGCGTGGTGTTCTCGGCCGAGGAGGCCGAGGTCAGGGCGAAGGCCGGCGAGAGGGTCGTGCTCGTACGCATCGAGACGTCCCCGGAAGACATCCTCGGCATGCACGCCGCCCAGGGCATCCTCACCGCCAAGGGCGGAATGACGTCGCACGCCGCGGTGGTGGCGCGCGGTATGGGGAAGTGCTGCGTGGCGGGCTGCGGCAGCCTCGCCATCGACTACGAGGCCGATCTGATGCGCGTCGGCGAGCACGTGATCCGCGCCGGCGACACCATCACGGTCGACGGCACGGCCGGCGACGTGATCCTCGGCACCGTGCCCACGGTGGTTCCCGAACTCGGGGGCGCCTTCGAAGAGCTGATGCGCTGGGCCGACCGCATCCGCAAGCTGCGCGTGCGCACCAACGCCGACACGCCCCAGGACGCCGAGCTCGCGCGCCGCTTCGGGGCCGAGGGCATCGGGCTCTGTCGCACCGAGCACATGTTCTTCCAGCCCGAGCGCCTGCTCGTCGTGCAGGAGATGATCCTCGCCAACGACGAGGTCACCCGCGAGCGCGCCCTCGCCAAGCTGCTGCCCATGCAGCGGCAGGACTTCGAGGGGATCTTCCGCGCGATGGCGGGTCTGCCGGTCACCGTGCGCCTGCTCGATCCGCCCCTGCACGAGTTCCTGCCGAAGTCCGGCGACGAGATACGCCACGTCGCCGAGCACACCGGTGCCGAGGTCGGCGAGGTGCGCGCCAAGGTCGAGAGCCTCCACGAGTGGAACCCGATGCTCGGGCACCGGGGCTGCCGGGTCGGCATCACCTTTCCCGAGATCTACCGGATGCAGGTTCGCGCGATCACCGAGGCGGCCTGCGTGGTGGCCTCGGAGGGCGTGAAGGTGAAGCCCGAGATCATGATCCCGCTCGTCGCACACCCGATGGAGCTCTCGCTCCTCCGCGCGGAGGCCGAGACCGAGATCGCCGCGGTGTGCCGCGAGCGGCCGCGCTGCCGCATCCGGCCCGACATCGGCACCATGATCGAAGTGCCGCGGGCCGCGCTCACGGCCGACGTGATCGCCGAGCACGCGGACTTCTTCTCATTCGGCACCAACGACCTGACCCAGATGGGCTATGCGCTCTCACGCGACGATGCGGGCAGCTTCCTGGCCGACTACGTGGAGCGAGGCATCATGCCCGACGATCCCTTCGTGTCGATCGACGAGCAGGGCATCGGTCAGCTCGTGCGGCTCGGGGCCGGGCTCGGCCGCTCGACGCGCGCCGACCTCAAGCTCGGCATTTGCGGCGAGCACGGCGGCGATCCCAAGAGCATCCACTTCTTCGCCCGAAACGGGTTCGACTACGTGTCGTGCTCGCCGTACCGCGTGCCCGTGGCGCGGCTGGCGGCCGCGCAGGCTGTCGTCGCCGAACGCGCCGCCGAGTCGGGCGAGTAGCGTGCGCGCAGGAGCCCGGCGCATCGTCGCGGCCGCCGCTCTGCTGGCTCTCGCGGCGGCCATGCCGGGCTGCGGATCCCGCCGCTACGGCGAGTGGGGAAGCGGGGCGGCCTACAGCGGCTTCGACCCGCAGAGCCTCAATCCGGGCGGCGCGGCCGACTTCACGGTGCTCGTTCCGCTGTCGGGCATCTTCTACGAACGCATCAAGGCGCGCCGCTTCAACAGCCTCGCCACCTACGAGGACCCCGCCCTGCGCGAGTTCTTCAAGACCGAGGCCGCCTTCGCGGACTACTACGCGGCCCTCGCCGAGGCCCTCGAGAGGGCCCACTTCGAGTCCCTCCGGCCCACCGCTGTGCGGCTCGACCGCATGGACAGGAGCGGCCGCCGCACCGTGATCGTCGAGGTCACGCTGCGCGGCGAGAACGGTCTGCCGCTGCGCTGGTGGTCGACCGCGGTGACCCGCCGGGACGAGTGGGAGTTCTCGGGGGGGCGCTGGTGGATCGTTCCCGGCAAGGTCTAGCCTGGCACGGTCCGGCCCCCGCAGACGATTCTCTGCTGCGCGCCGCCGGATGGCCGTCTACGAGAAGCGGGCTCCTCATAGTGGGAAATCCTTTTCTCCACACCCCGCTGGTGCCGGACCGTAGACGGACCGTCGTAGAATCGAAGAAACCCAATCATTTCGAATCAGTAACGGCGATGTTTGCCGATCCTCGCGTGATGGCACGACGCTTGCTTTTTAGAGGGGCCGGGACGCAGTCCCACTTCTGAAAAGCCAAGTCTCACGCGAGGATGCAAGGGAGGGTCACGGAGTAGTCGACAGCTCGACGGTGCGGTGCTCGATCGGACGACAGGGAAGTCCGAGCGGGCTAGAGGAGCCGAGCCGATTCTGGGTGTCGATTCAGTCAGTCCGTGATCGACGAGGGAGCCCGCTCCCTCCGCCGCTCGGGGCCCAGAGCCCCGGACGCCCGCCCGCGCCGCCTCGCTCCGAGACCCAGTCTCCAGCGAGGAGCCCCTGTGCGAGCACGAGCCAACGACAAGCCCTGGTCTTCCGATGCAGAACTCGTCGAGCAGATCCTGTCGGGCAGCAAGCAACACTTCGACCTGCTCTACGACGCCTACTTTCCGCGGGTCTTCAGGTTCGCCCTGAAGCGGCTGCGCGACCCCGGCGAGGCCGAGGACGTCACCCAGGAGGTCTTCATGACGCTCCTGAGCGCCTTGCCCTCCTACCAGGGGCAGTCGGCGCTGCTGGTCTGGATCTTCGGGATCACCCGCAACAAGGTGAACCGCCGCTTCCGCAAGCCGCGGCCCCACCTCGAGCCCCTCGAGTCCGGTGGCGTCCTCGACGTGGCAGGCCGCGAGGCTCCCACCGAGGAGACCATCGAGGCCCGGCGCATCCTGGGCCGCTGCGAGGACATCATCGACAACGATCTGACGCCCCTGCAGCGCCGGATCTTCCACCTGAAGCACTTGCGCCAGCAGCCGATCCGCGCGATCGCCCAGGCGCTGGGCAAGTCGGAGGACGCCATCAAGGCCAACCTCTACCGGATGCGCAAGTCGATCACCGACAGCACGCCCGGCCTCGATGCAATGCTGCGCTCCTAGCGGAGCTCCGCCGCCGCATTCTGAGCAAAGCGCCCGACCCGAGAGCCCGGATTCCCGCAGGGGAGCCCGGGCTCTCTCGTGTTGGGATCGTGCTTCGGGATCGAGTGTCGGGATCGAGTGTCCAGGTCGAGTTTTTGTGCCACAAGGCATGGGTGGCAGCCACAACCCGCTGTACGGTTGCTCATGGCACGACGAGCCGGCGGCCAGGCGTGATGGTTTCGGGCATCAGGGGGGAGGCCCACATGAGAAGCGGTAAGTCATCGGGTGCAGGAGGGAGCATGCAGCGCAGCGCGACCAGGTCGAACTCGCCGGTGTCGTCGTCCCAGGGGGGCGAGGGTGGCGGGTTCGCGGCGGAAGCTGACTCCGAGACGCTGCCGGGTCTCGACGAGGCCGACCTCGACTTCGACCCGGCCGAGCTGCGCGAGTTCCTGGCCGGCGATCTGCTCGACGTGCAGGCCGATCCGATCTTCGAGCAGCGCCTGCGCCGGAAGCTCTGGCGCATGGTGCGGTCCCAATACGGGCACGGCGGTGCGGACGGCGACGACTGAGTCCAACCGCGCGCAACCCGGTCCGCTCAGGCGCGCCGCTTCGTTGCCCGGCGCCGTCCGACTGATACGTTTCGCGCCGTGCGAAACCCGTTCCGCCTGAAGAACCTCGATCTGCGCTTCGCGCCCGCGGCCGCGCTGGGCATCGCGCTGCTGGTCTGGAGCGAGCCGGCGCCGCTGAGCATCGCGATTGGCGCCCCGCTCGTGATCGCCGGCGTGCTGGTTCGCACCTGGGCGGTGGGCCATCTGGTCAAGACCGAGCGCTTCACCTGCACCGGGCCCTACGCGCACCTGCGCCACCCGCTCTACCTGGGCACCCTGGCGATCGGGCTCGGCATGGCGGCGATGCTAGGGAGCTGGCCGGGGTTGATCGGCGCCGTCTGCCTGCTCGGGTGGTACGTGCTCGGCTACCTGCCGCGCAAGGAGCGCAACGAATCCGCGCGGCTGCTCGATCGACACGGAAGCGTCTATGCGCGCTACCGCGCGGAGGTGCCCGCGTTGTGGCCCCGCCTGCGTGCCTGGCGGCCGGACGACACGTACGCGGACGGGCCCGCTGCCGGTGGCAGCTGGCGGCTCGAGCGCTTCGACGCCAACAACGAGCTCGGCGCGGTGATCGCGGTCGCGTTCGGGGTGGCGCTGGTGTGCGGTCGTGCAGCCATCGCGTGAGGGTGCGGCGCCGAGCCGGGCCGAGCTGGCGTTACGGCCGCATCGGGTGCTGAGCCGCGGGGCCCGCTTCCAGGCGGACGTGTTGCTGCTCGAGACTGACGCCGGGCCGCTGGTGGTGAAGGATTTCCGCGGGCGGGGGCGGCTGCTGGCCTGGACGATCGGCCGCTGGCTCTGTGCCCGGGAGGTGCGCGCCTACCGGCGGCTCGAGGGCGTGACGGTGGTGCCTCGCCTGATCGGTCGCGTGGACGCCTACGCGTTCGCGCTCGAGTACCGTCCCGGCGAGCTGCTCTCGCGCTCTCTGCGCGGACGACTCCCCGAGCGCTTCATGGCCGAGCTCGACGACGGCGTACGCGCCATCCACGCGCGCGGCGTGGTGCACCTCGATCTGCGCCACCGCAGCAATGTCCTCGGCGGCGCCGATGGCCACCCCGTGGTGCTCGACTTCGCGTCGGCGCTGTGTGCGCCGCGGCGGGGCCGGATCGCCCGCTGGCTCGTGGGGCTGCTCGCCCGCTTCGATCGCCGCGCCGTCGAGAAGTGGCGGTCGCGCATCGAGCCCCTTCAGTCGGACTCGCTGGACGACCCGTCGGGCACTGCCTCGGCGGGCGCGCGCGGCGCGAGTCGGCCGATGTAGTGACGGAAGCACTCGAGGGTGAGGCGAGCGTCCTCGAGTGCCCGGTGGGCGACGGCGCCCCCTTCGAGCAGGCCCGCCTGGGTGGCCGCTTGACGCAGCGACAGCGCCGCGGCGGTCTCGCCGGCGACGAGGGTCCACGAGTAGAAGAGCGTCGCCAGGTCGATCACGTGGTAGTCGAACGGGTAGGGGATGCCGCAGTTCTTGTAGGCCCGCTCGAGGAAGATCACGTCCATCCGCACGTTCTGGCCGGCCGGAACCACCTTGGTGTCGGCCGGCAGCATCTCGCCAACCTCGGTGAGCACCTGCCGAACGTGCGGTGCCGTCGACCAGAGCTTCTCGTCGTAGCCGAACATCTCGGCGGCCTCGGCGCTGATGCGCTCGGGGCGCGCGGCCACCCGCCACTGGGCCTCGGCGAGTTCGACCAACCGGTAGTCGGTGACGATCACACCGACCTCGGTGATGTCGTGCAGCTCGGGGTCGAGGCCGCCGAACTCGCAGTCGAGGAAGGCGAACGCCATGCCGGCCATCGGTAGCTGCTCCTACTGACCGGGGGACGCGCAGCCGACGCGTGGGGTGGTGCTCCCAACGGGACTCGAACCCGTGTTTCAGCCTTGAGAGGGCCGCGTCCTAGGCCTCTAGACGATGGGAGCACGCGAGGGCCGGGACTCTGCCAGCTGCCCCAGGGCCTGTCAACCAGAGCTGCGGCGGCCCGGATCCAACCAGAGCGGAATCGTGCCGAGCTCGCCCGATCGCCCGAGTCGGTCACTCCGCCACGAGCGTCGCGGCGGCCGTGCTCGATTGCCGGCGCGTTCCCTGGGGCAACCGGCCCGCGTGACGGCGCGAAATCCGCTGGGCCGACTCAAGCCCAGCCGGGCTTCTTGCCGATAACGGAAGCTCGACTCGTCGTGGCTGGCATGGGCGTCGATGGACTCGCGGACGGCATCGGCCAGCCGTGACTCGTGGGACTGGCCGCCCCGAGCGGCCGGACGTCCCAGGACCCGATCCGTCTCCAGTACGGAGGAAGAATCTATGAGAGCGGCAATCCGCCGGAGCCGGGCCGGCTTCACCTTGATCGAGCTGATGATCGTCGTCGCGCTCGTCGGGGTGCTGGCGAGTGTGGCGATTCCGTCGTTCCGCAACTACCAGCTCGGTTCGAAGCGCGCAGAGGCCTACGGAAACCTCGCGGCCCTCGCCAAGACGCAGAAGAGCTACTTCGCGGAGTTCAACAACTTCGTGGCCGCCGCACCCGAGCCGGGCGCGACGACGAGCACACTGCCCGGCACCACCAAGCGCAGCGTCAGTGCGTTGACGACGGCGTTCTCAGCCGTCGGCTGGGCGCCGGACGGCGACGTCTTCTTCGACTACGACACCGTGGTCTCCGGCTTCGCCGGCTGCTCGTGCTCGACGTGTTTCACGGCGACCGCCTACGGCAATCTCGACGACGACGGCTTCATGAGCGAGTTCGTCTACTTCCATCCCGATCCGGCGGGGGGGTGGTGCGGGGTCGGCGTCAGCGGCCACGGTCCGCCGGCCGATCCGGTGAGCGGCGAGATCCAGTGGGACGCGGTCGTCCATCACCCGTCTTCGGACCGGTTCTGAGCGGAGCCCACACCCTCCGCGGGCCAGCAAGCAGCCGAGGAATGCACGCTGCGGGGCCCGACGGCTCGGACGGCGAATCGGGAGGAGGTTCGTGGCGGGGCGGATCGCGGCAGTCGTCGCCTTCGTGGCAGCGGTAGCGGGGACCGGCTTCATCCACAGCCGGATCCCGCCCACGACGCGCGCGGACCGGGGCGAGGCGTTCGTGCCCGACCCGGGCCTGGTCGAACGGATCACGCTCGGCTTCGACGCGGTGGTGGCCGACTACTACTGGCTCGTGGCCGTCCAGGCGATTGGCGGCGAGCAGGTGATCGACGCCGAACTCGGCACGCACCTCGGCAAGCTGATCGACGTGGTCACCACCCTCGACCCCTGGGTCGACCACCCGTACCGCTTTGCGGCGGTCTGGCTGACCGAGAGCGAAGAGAACGTGCGCGACGCCAACCGGCTGCTCGAGCGCGGCATTGCCCACCATCCCGACGAGTGGCGCAACCGCTTCTATCTCGGATTCAACCTCTTCTACTACTTGATGGAGTACGAGAGGGCGGCCGAGCAGCTCCACGAGGCGAGTCGACTCGAGGGCTCGCCGCCGTACCTGCCGCGCCTGGTCGCGCGGCTGCGCTCGGAGACGGCGGACATCGACGTCGCCGAGACGTTCCTGCGGGAGCTGGTGCAGAGCGCCGCCGATCCGGTGGCGCGCGAGGGCTACCTGGCAGGGCTCGACGAGATCGAGATCGAGAAGAAGGCGCGCTTCCTCGATCGCGCGCGGGACGCGTTCAACACGCTGCACGGGCGCGACATCATGGCGGTCGACGAGCTGGCCTCGGGCCCGAACCCGATTCTCTCGGGCTTTCCGAGCCCCGAGCCCGAGTCGCTGCCGCCGGGCCTCACGCGCGACAGCGTGTGGAAGCTCGACTTCGAGTCCGACGAGATCATCTCGACCTACTACGGCCACCGCTACCAGCTCCACTACGCGAACTGGGAGCGCGCCAAGGCAGAACGCTGGGCGGCCGAGCGCGAGCGGCGGGCTCGCGGCGGCGACCGGGCCGACGCGGCCGTGTCATCCACCCGGCAGGAGGGGGAGTCTGATGTCCACTGAGTCCAGTGACGTCGTCGAAGTCCTCGACATAGTCAAGGACTTCCGCCCGGGCTTCGGAGTGCGGCGCAAGCGCGTGCTCCACGGCCTGTCGTTCTCGGTGCGCCGCGGCGAGATCTTCGGCTTCATCGGTCCGAACGGCGCCGGCAAGACGACGACCCTCAAGCTGCTGATGGGGCTGATCCGGGCGACCAGCGGCGAGGCCCGGGTGCTGGGCTGCGACGTGTCGGAGAGCGCGTTCCGCGAGCACATCGGCTTCCTGCCGGAGAACCCCTGGTTCTACACCTACCTGACCGGCCGCGAGATACTCGACTTCTACGCGCGGCTCTCCGGCCTCGAGTCGTCGCGGCGCGCACGACGCGTGGACGAGCTGCTCGAGTGGGTGGGCCTCGAGGACGCGGCCGACGCGCGGCTTCGCACCTACTCGAAGGGCATGCTGCAGCGGGTGGGCATCGCCCAGGCGCTGGTGCACGACCCCGAGGTGGTCTTCCTCGACGAGCCGATGAGCGGTCTCGACCCGATCGGCCGCAAGGAGATCCGCGACATCATTCTGCGCCTCAGATCCGAGGGCAAGACGGTATTCATGAATACCCACATCCTGACCGACGTCGAGATGATCTGCGACCGCGTCGCGATCATCGTGAAGGGCAGGATCCGCTACGAGGGCCGCATCGAGGACTTCCTGCACAGTGACGACCTGCACAGCGACGTGGTGCTCTCGAACCTGCCGCCCGAGCTCGGCGAGCGCTTCGAGGACGAATTCGCAGGGCGCATGCAGGGCGTGGGCGATCACATCGAGCTGCACGTGCGCGAGAAGCAGGTGAGCGAGCTGCTGCACGTGGCACTCGCGGCGGGCGCCGAGGTCGTCTCGGTGACCCCGAGCCGCGTGTCGCTCGAGCGCATCTTCCTGCAGGCGGTCGAGCAGAGCGAGCTGGAGACAGAGCAGAGCGAGCTGGAGACAGAGCAGAGCGAGC
>CAZETS010000007.1:0-78013 GCA_964515335.1 uncultured Spirochaetaceae bacterium | reverse complement strand
GAGCAGAGCGAGCTGGAGACAGAGCAGAGCGAGCTGGAGACAGAGCAGAGCGAGCCCGGCGAAGCGTTCGAGAAGGAGGGCCAGTCATGATCCGCCTGCAGCACGTCTGGCCGATCGCCACCAATACCGTGCGCGAGTCCGTGCGCAACAAGCTCCTCTACGCGCTGCTCTTCTTCGCGGTGGTGGTGATCGCCGCGGCCGTGGTGATCGCGAGCCTGTCCTACGTCGAGGGCGAGCGGATCATCCAGGACGTCGGGCTGGCCGCGATCCGTCTGTTCGGACTGGGCATCGCTGTCTTCGTCGGTATCGGCCTGATCTACGGCGAGGTCGAGCGCCGCACCATCTACACCCTCCTCTCCAAGCCGCTGTCACGCGCCGAGTTCCTGCTGGGGAAGTATCTCGGGCTGCTGCTGACCGTGTGGCTGCAGGTCGCCTGCATGAGCGTCGCCTTCGCGGTCGTGTCGCTGAGCTCGGGCGCGCCCCTCTCGGCCGGGCACGCCACGGCGCTCTTCCTGTTCGGCATGGAGCTGGTCCTGGTGGTGGCGATCGCCACGTTCTTCTCGGCCTTCACCACGCCGATGCTCTCGGCGCTGTTCACGCTGGGCATCTGGGCGGCGGGGCACCTCTCCCGCGACCTCTACGCGCTGGGCATGCAGTCCCAGAACGAGACGTTCATGTCCGTGGCGACGTGGCTCTACCGGTTGCTTCCCGATCTCGAGGGCTTCAACGTGAGCATCCAGGCCGTGCACGGCCTGCCGATCGCACCGGAGGAGGTGTGGTTGCCTATGCTCTACGCCGTCGGCTACACGGCAGCGCTGCTGATCGCCGCGTCGGCGATCTTCCGCCGGCGCGATCTCAAGTAGCCGGTCGCGGGCGAAGGACGAGGGGCAGGCCCATGATCGATGGTCCCACGGCGGGCGCCGTCAGCGGAGTCGCGCTGCTCTTCGGCCTGCTGGTCGGCTCGTTCCTGAACGTGGTCATCTACCGGATGCCCCGCGGAGAGTCGATCGTCACCCCGGGCTCGCACTGCCCGGCCTGCGACACGCCCATCCGGCCCTGGCAGAACGTCCCGGTCGTCTCCTATCTGCTGCTCGGCGGCCGCTGCGCGCAGTGCAAGGTGTCCATCTCGCCCCGCTATCCCGCGATCGAGCTGCTCACGGGTCTGGTGTTCGCTGCGATCGCGTGGCGCTTCGGCCCGACCCCGCAGGCCGTGATCTTCATGCTGTTCGCGGCGGGACTGATCGTGGCCGCGGTCATCGACATCGACCTGCAGATCATTCCCGACGAGATCTCCCTCGGCGGGCTCGGCTTCGGCCTGGCCGCGGTGCCCGCCGTGCATGCGCTCGGCGGCGCGCCGTACTGGCCGGTGCTGGCCGAGAGCGCAGCGGGCGCGCTGATCGGCGGGGGCACGCTCTGGCTGGTGGCCTTCCTGCACGCGCGCATCTCGGTCGCGACCGGCCGGCAGTTCGCTCACTGGCCGGGCGAGGGCGAGGCGCTGCCGCGGCCCGGCGAGGCCGACTACTGGCTCTGGTTCCCCGGACTCGGTCTCGGCGACGTGAAGCTGCTCGCGATGATCGGCGCCTTTCTCGGCCCGTGGGGGGTGCTCGACACCATCCTGGCGGCCTCTGCGCTGGGGCTCGTGCTGGGCGTCGGCTACGGCCTGGCTACGCGAAGCTGGAGCAGTCCGTTCGGCTTCGGTCCGGCGATCGCGGCGGGTGCAGCGCTCTCGCTCTTCGTGCCGCCGCACGCCTGGCTGCTCGGCGGCGCCGCGGGCGCGCTCGGCTGAGCGCCGGCGGGCCGGATCGACGAACGCCGGCTGGTTCCCCAGCTTGGATTCGAACCAAGATTCGCGGATTCAGAGTCCGCTGTCCTGCCGTTAGACGACCGGGGAACAGCCGGCGCGCGGTGTGTGACGCGAGCGTCTTCCACTCACATCGGCCGCGGCGGCGGGGAGATTAGTGCGAAGGCGCGCCGGGCTCAATCGCCTGGCCGCGCGAGGCCGCCGGCCGCTCAGCTCGCCTCCGCTCGGGCCTCGCCGATGGCGATCGCCGCGTCGAGGCGGGCGAGGCAGCGGTCCCGGCCGACCGCTTCGAGGGTCTCGTAGATGCCAGGCGAGACGGCGCGCCCGGTCACCGCCACGCGAGCCGGCTGCGCGAGCTTGCCGATCTTGACGTTGCCCTGCTCGGCGGCGACCGCCTCGAACACCTTCTCGAGCGCGGGCTCGTTCCACGGGTCGGCGTCGGCGAGGGCCGCGCGCAGCGCGGCGAGCAACGGGACGGCCGCCGGGCGCAGGTGCTTGTGGACGGCCTTCTCGTCGTACTCGAGCTCGTCGCGCACCAGCCAGCGCGCCTGCTCGGCCATCTCGACCAGGGTATGGCTGCGCTCGCGCAGCAGGTCGAGCAGCCGCCGCAGGCCGGGCCCGTCCTCGACGGGGCCGTCGGCCACGCGCTCGAGGTGCGGGCGGACGCGCTCGAAGAGGTCGTCGGCGTCGAGCGCCTTCAGGTAGTGCTGCCCCAGCCACTCGAGCTTGGCGGTCTCGGCCCGTGCCGCCGAGCGGCCGACGTGCTCGAGGTCGAAGAGCTTCGCGATGTCGTCGAGGGAGAAGATCTCGTCGTCGCCGTGTGACCAGCCGAGGCGCACGATCCAGTTGACGAGCGCCTCGCGCAGGTGCCCAGCGTCGCGAAACTGCTGGATCGAGACGTTGTCGCGCCGCTTCGAGAGCTTCTTGCCCGACTCGCCGACGATCAGCGGCACGTGGGCGAACACGGGCGGCTCGGCGCCGAGAGCGCGGTAGATGCCCACCTGTAGTGGCGTGTTCGGGTGGTGGTCGGCGCCGCGGATCACGTGGGTGATGCGCATGTCGAGATCGTCGACGACGACCGCGAGATTGTAGAGCGGCGTGCCGTCGCTGCGCTGGATGATGGCGTCGCCGACCTGCGAGGCGTCCTGCCCGCTCGGGCCGAAGACGAGGTCCTCGAAGCCGAGCATGCCCTCTTCGGGCAGCCGGATCCGGACCGTGTGCTCGCCGCAGTCGGGGCCGAGGTCGAGGTCGCGGCAGCGGCCGTCGTAGACCCCCTTGCCGCCGGCCGCGACGTCGCGCGCCTTGCGCTCCTCGAGCGAATCGCGAGTACACACGCAGCGGTAGGCCCGGCCGCGCTCGAGCAGCGAGTCGATCACTGCGCGGTAGCGCTCGCTGGACTCGCTCTGCCGGTACGGCCCCTCGTCCCAATCGAGCCCGAGCCAGCGCATCCCCTCGAGCACCGCCTGCTCGGAGGCCGCTGTGGAGCGGTCGCGATCGGTGTCCTCGACGCGCAGCACGAAGACGCCGCCGGTCCGGCGGGCATACGCCCAGTTGTAGAGGGCGGTGCGTGCGCTGCCGAGGTGCAGGTACCCCGTGGGGCTCGGTGCGAATCGTGTGCGGATCTGGCTCATCGGCGGCGGATCATACCCCAGCGCCTGGCGCCGGACGGTCGCGTGCCGATGTCGTCCTCCGGCTCTTGGCGGGGCTGGGGCGGGTCTGCTATCCCGTGCCGCCCGCCGTTGGCTGCTATGCCGCCAACTATCTGAAAAAACGAAGCATTCCGAACCCAAAGCCGCCATGAAGCTGTCCGTGGAGCGGGTCGCAGCAGGGCCCTCCGAGCATCGCTACGAAGCCTCGGCGGAGTGGTGGGCCGAGTGGACCGGCGCCGGCGAGGACTACGCGTTCAGCGTGGTCGAGTACCCGCGCTATCAGGTGACGGCGACCGCCGCGGGCGACGACGTCACGCTTCGAGGCGAGCTGAGCGGCGCCCTCGAGATCGAATGCGGCCGCTGCCTCAGGCGCTATCGTCACGCGCTCTCGGACACGTTCGACGTCGTCCTCGAGCCCGTTCGCGACCGGCAACCGCCGGATCCGGAGAGCCAAGAGGGCCTCGAGCGATTCGGACTGTGTCTGAGCGACGAGCTCGAGGTGGGCTGGTACCGGGGCAAGGAGATCTCGCTCGATCCCCTGCTCGCCGAGGTGACGGCACTCGCGATGCCCATCCAGCCGCTCTGTCGAGACGAGTGTGCGGGCCTGTGCCCGCACTGCGGAATCGATCGCAACCGGGCGAGCTGCGATTGCACGGACGAAAGGCCCGACTCGCCGTTCGCGGCGCTCGCTGCGCTGCGTACCCGGTCGGAGGGGAGCACTTGAATGGCGGTTCCGAAGCGGAAGACCTCGAAGGCCAAGCGCGACAAGCGTCGCGCGCACGACGGGCTCAGCGCGCCCGCCCAGAGCGTGTGCCCGCAGTGCGGCGCGCCGAAGGCGCCGCATAGGCTGTGCGCGACGTGCGGCACCTACAAGGGACGCACCATCGTCGAGACCGACGAGGACTGATCCCCCTTGCTGGCGCTGCTCTTCCCGGGTCAGGGCTCGCAGGAGGTCGGCATGGGGCGCGACGCCTGCGAGGCGTCGCCTGCCGCGCGCGCCGTCTTCGAGGCGGCGGACGACGCCCTCGGCTTCGCGCTCTCCAGGCTCTGCTTCGAGGGCCCCGAGGAGGAGCTGCGTCGGACCGAAATCCAGCAGCCGGCGCTGCTGACCACGAGCATCGCCCTGTTGCGCGGGTTCGAGTCCGAGGCCGGCCCGCTCGCGGCCGACTTCGTGGGCGGGCACAGCCTGGGCGAGTACAGCGCTCTGGTGGCGGCGAACGCGCTGTCGTTCGAGGACGCGGTTCGCATCGTGCACGCGCGCGGGCGCTTCATGCAGGAGGCCGTCGCCGACGGACGCGGCGCGATGGCGGCTGTAATGGGCTGCGGGCCCGACGTGGTGCGCGAGGCGTGCGAGGCGGTTGCGGCCGAGCGGGGCGAGGTGGTTGCCCCGGCCAACTACAACTCGCCCCAGCAGACGGTCATCGCGGGCGAAGCGGGGGCCGTGGCCGCCGCCGGCGAGCGCGCCAGGGAGCTCGGCGCGAAGCGCGTCGTCGAGCTGCCGGTGTCGGCGCCCTTCCACTGTGCGCTGATGGCGCCGGCCGCCGAGAAGCTCCGCAGCGAGCTCGATCGAACGACGTTCGCTGTGCCTTCGGTCCCCGTCGTCACGAACGTCGAGGCGACGCCGAACAGCGACGCCGACCGCATTGCCGATCTGCTCGAGCAGCAGGTGACGGCGCCGGTGCGCTTCACCGAGATGATCGGGTGCCTGAAGGAGCAGGGGGTCTCGAAGTTCGTCGAGGTCGGCGCCGGGCGCGTGCTCTCCGGTCTGCTCGCGCGCATCGACCGCCGCGGAACGCGTGGACACCTTTCCTGCTGGACGGACGTCGAGGATGTCCGCTTGCTGCTGGAGAGCTGACCCCGAGTCCCGCGGACCATCGTGCGCCGCCGCGCGCCTGATGGCTGCCCCAAAGGGAGCGATTCCCTTGCATCCGTTCCGTGAAAGTCCGACGCTACCGGACAGCTGGTTGGTCCGTCACGAAGGGGGAGGATCTCGTCCATGTCGCTCGAAGCCCGCGTGACCGATCTCATCGTCGAGCAACTCGGTGTCTCGAAAGAAGAGGTCGTCAACAAGGCGTCCTTCGTGGACGACCTGGGAGCGGATTCGCTCGACATCGTCGAGCTCGTCATGTCGATCGAAGAGAACTTCGACCTCGAGATACCGGACGAGGATGCGGAGAAGCTCCAGACCATCGGCGACGCCGTCACCTACCTGAAAGAGCGCCTGGAGAGCTGACTGGCGTGGGCTCCTCCCCGACCTCAGGTCGAGGGGTCGTGGTCACGGGCGTAGGCTGCGTCTCGCCCCTCGGCCCCGATTTCGAGTCGACCTGGTCCGCCGCGGCGGCCGGCCGATCGGGCGCGGGTTCCGTTACGCGCTTCGACACGAGCGGGTACGCGTGCCGCATCGCTGCCCACTGCGACGACGACCTCACGCCTGCCGGCGTTCCGCCGAAGGAGCTGCGCCGCATGGACCGCTGCATGCAGCTCGCCCTGCACGCCAGTCAGGAGGCGCTCGCGCACGCCGCCCTCGAGGTCGACGACGACAATCGCGACCGCGTCGGGGTCGCGATCGGGACGGGCATCGGCGGTCTGCAGACGCTGCTCCACAACGAGCACGTCCTGCTCGAGAAGGGGCCGCGGCGCGTCTCGCCGTTCACCATCCCGATGGCGATCAGCAACATGCCGAGCGGCGTGGTGTCGCTCTACCAGGGGCTGCGCGGGCCGAACCTCTGCCACGTCAGCGCGTGCGCGACCGGCGCGCACGCGATCGGCGAGGGCGCCGAGATGATCCGCCGCGGTCAGGCCGACGCGATGCTGGTCGGCGGCACCGAGGCGCCGATCGCCGGCCTGGCGCTCGCGGGCTTCGCGGCCATGAAGGCCTTGTCGACGCGCAACGACGAGCCCGAGCTGGCCAGTCGACCCTTCGACCGCGACCGCGACGGCTTCGTGATGGGCGAGGGGGCGGGCGTGCTCGTCCTCGAGGCCGCCGAGCACGCGGCCGCACGCGGGGCAACCGTCCGCGCTCACGTCCTGGGCTACGGCGCCACCGCCGACGCCAGCCACCTGGTCGCCCCCGATCCCGAGGGTGCCGGTGCGTCGCGTTGCATGGAGGCCGCGCTCGCCTCGGCGGGCCTGGCGCCCGCCGACGTCGGCCACCTCAACGCCCATGCGACGAGCACGCCCGCCGGCGACCCGACCGAGGCGCTCGCGATCCACCGCAGCTTCGGGGCCGCCGCCGATGCGCTCGCGGTCTCGGCCACCAAGTCGATGACGGGACACCTGCTCGGCGCGGCCGGGGCCCTCGAGGCGATCCTGACGATCGGCGCCCTCGGCGAGGGTCTGCTGCCGCCGACCATCAACCTGGACCATCCCGACCCGGACTGCGCGCTCGACCACGTCGCCAACGTGGCCCGCAAGGTGCGGGTCGACGTGGCGCTCTCCAACTCGTTCGGTTTCGGCGGTACGAACGTCTCGCTGCTCCTCGGCGCGCCGGGGATCACGCCCGGCTGAGCGCCGCGGGCTCCGCAAGCCGGCCGGGCCTCGCTATGTTGTGCGCGCCCCGGCTGGGCGTTCGCCGGGGTCGATTCGTCCGCGCGCTCCACCCCCCGAGTCCGGACCGGAGGATCGGCTCCGACGCGCGGAGGCGCGCAGGCGCGACCAAGCGGCGACGAGCCGGCCGTCGAGCGATCGGCGACCCGGGTCCCGACCGGTCACATCGAGCAGGCCACACCAGGCAGCCAGATCACACAAAGGAGCGATCGTGCGATCCCTCACCCCCCACATCGATTCGTCCGACCCGGAGATTGCCGCTCTGCTGCGGAGCGAGGGGCGCCGGCAGGGTCTTTCGATCGAGCTGATCGCGTCGGAGAACTTCGTCTCCGAGGCCGTGCTCGAGGCCGTCGGCAGCGTATTGACCAACAAGTACGCCGAGGGCTACCCGGGCCGCCGCTACTACGGCGGCTGCGAGGTCGTCGACGAGGTGGAGACGCTGGCGATCGAGCGCGCCAAGCGGATCTTCGGCGCCGACCACGCCAACGTGCAGCCGCACTCGGGCTCGCAGGCCAACGCCGCGGTCTACCAGGCGTTGCTCGAGCCAGGCGACACGATCCTGGCCATGAACCTCGATCACGGCGGGCACCTCACTCACGGCAGCCCGGTCAACTTCTCGGGCAAGACCTACTCGATCGTGCCCTACGGCGTGAGCCGCGGCGACGAGTGCATCGATCTCGACGAGCTGCGGAGCCTCGCCCTCGAGCACCGCCCGCGACTGATCCAGTGCGGCGCCACCGCGTACTCGCGTACGATCGACTTCGCGGCCTTCCGACGCATCGCCGACGAGGTGGGTGCGCTGTTGTTCGCCGACATCGCGCACATCGCCGGACTCGTCGCGACCGGCGTGCACCCCAGCCCGGTCGGCCACGCGCACGTCGTCACCACCACGACGCACAAGACGCTGCGCGGTCCGCGCGGCGGCCTGATCCTGTGCGACGCCGACTACGCGAAGAAGATCGACAGCGCGATCTTTCCCGGTCTTCAGGGTGGGCCGCTCATGCACGTGATCGCCGGCAAGGCGGCGGCTTTCGGGGAGGCGCTCGCCCCCGAGTTCAAGGCCTACTGCGAGCAGATCGTGGCCAACGCCCGCGCGCTCTCTGCCGCGGTGGCGGGGCAGGGCTACAAGGTCGTGTCGGGCGGCACCGACAACCACCTCTTCCTGCTGTCGCTCGTCGACCGTGACACCACCGGCAAGGCGGCCCAGATCGCCCTCGATCGCGCCGGCATCACGGCCAACAAGAACATGGTGCCCTTCGATCCGCGCAAGCCCATGGTGACGTCCGGCATACGCATCGGGACGCCGGCGGTCACCACCCGCGGTATGCGCGAGCCCGAAATGGAAGAGATCGCCGGCTTGCTGCACCGCGTGCTCGAGCGCCCGGGCGACGTGGAGGCCCTCGACGAGATCCGGCGCGACGCCGAAGCCCTGTGCCGGCGCTTCCCGCTGTATCCCGAGCGCTGGTCCGACGAGGACTGAGGGTTGCGCTGCCCGAGCTGTGGCGACGAGGCGACCCGGGTCGTCGACACCCGCGACAGCGGGGACGAGGAGATCCGGCGCCGCCGCGAGTGCGAGGAGTGCGGCTTCCGCTTCACGACGCGCGAGCGGATCGAGCTGCAGGTGCCCAAGGTCATCAAGCGCGACCAGCGGCGCGAGGAGTTCGACCGCGCCAAGCTGTTGGCCGGAATCGCAAGCGCCTGCGTGAAGCGACCGGTGCCGGTCGACGAGATCGAGGCGCTCGTCGATCGCATCGAGCGCGGACTGCAGGAGAGCGGCGAGCGCGAGGTCGACAGCCGCCGGATCGGCGACCGCGTGATGCGTGCGCTGCGCGAGCTCGATGCGGTGGCCGCCGTGCGCTTCGCCTCGGTGTACCGGCGCTTCGACAGCATGGTCGACTTCGCGGCCTTCATCGCGGCGTTCCAGGGCGACAGTGCTGCGGCCGACACTGCGGCCGACACTGCGGCCCACACTGCGGCCCACACTGCGGCGGACACGAAGGACGGCGAGTGAAGCCCGCCTTGCTCGACGAGAGGCAGATGCGCCGCGCGCTCGCCCGGGCGAGGCAGGGCGCCGGCCGCGTGCACCCGAACCCCGCCGTGGGGGCGGTCGTGTTCCGCGGCGAGCGCGTGCTGGGCACGGGCCGCACGCAGCCGCCGGGCGGGCCGCATGCCGAGGTGGTCGCGATCGCCGCCGCGCACCGGCGACACGGCGCGCGCTCGCTTCGGGGCGCCGACATCGCGGTGACCCTCGAGCCCTGCTGCTTCCAGGGACGCACCGGGCCGTGCACCGAGGCGATCGCCGCGGCGGGTATCCGTCGCGCGGTGGTCGGCTGCCGCGATCCCCATCCGCGGGTCTCGGGGCGCGGCCTGCGCGCGATGCGCGCGGCCGGCGTCGCCGTCGAGACCGGCGTGCTCGAGCGCGAGTGTCGCGAGCACCACCGTGGCTTCTTCTCGGTCTGCGAGCAGCATCGCCCGTTCGTGACCCTGAAGCTCGCGACGACGCTGGACGGCCGCATCGCGACCGCCGCCGGCGAGTCGCGCTGGATCACCTCCGAGCAAGCGCGTGCCTGGGTGCACCGCCAGCGCGCCCACAGCGATGCGGTGATGGTCGGCTCGGGGACGGCGCTCGCCGACGACCCCGAGCTGACGGCCCGACGGGGCGACCGCGTGGTGGCGCGTCCTGTTCGCGTGCTGGTCGACTCGCGACTGCGGGTGCCGCCGACGGCGCGCCTCCACACGCCCGAGGAGGGCTCGCGCACCGTCGTGCTCTGCCGCGGCAGCGCGACCGGGCGGCGTGCCCTGGTCGCGGAGGGCGTCGAGGTGGTGGACGTGCCGGGCCGCGCCGGCGCCCTCGACCTGCGGGCCGGCCTCGAGCGCCTCGCCCAGCTCGGCCTGACCACGGTGTTCGTCGAAGGGGGAGGCGGGCTCGCGGCCGCGCTCGTGCAGGCGGATCTGGCCGACGAGATACACTGGATGCTGGCGCCGCGCCTGCTCGGGGGCGATGCGGTCGCGGCGCTGGGCCCGCTCGGCGTGACGGCCCTCGCGGAGGCGCCTCGACTACATTGGCAGCGCGCCGGAAGACTGGGTCCCGACCTGCATCTCGTCGCTCGCCCCGAGCGCCGAGAAGGCGCCTCGAAACGAAAGGCCGGCCGCCGCCGATGAACGGTGCATCGTCCATGTCCGTCAGCTACGCGAGCGACCTCGATGCCTCGGGGCTGCGCGTGGGCGTGGTGGTGTCCCGCTTCAACCACCTCATCAGCGCGATGCTGCTCGAAGGCTGCTGCGAGGCGCTCGCGGCCCACGGTGCGGGGGAGGGCGCGGTCGACGTCGCCTGGGTGCCCGGCGCCTTCGAGATCCCGCAGGCCGCTCGCGCGATGGCCGAGAGCGGGCGCTACGCCGCCATCGTGACCCTCGGCTCGGTGATTCGCGGCGGCACTCCGCACTTCGACTACGTGTGCATCGGTGTGACCGACGGCGTGCGCGAGGTGATGCGCGACACCGGCGTGCCGGTGGCGTTCGGCGTGCTGACGACGGACGACGTCGAGCAGGCGCTCGCGCGCTGTGGCGGTGAGATGGGCAACAAAGGCGGCGAGGTTGCCCTCGCGGCGGTCGAGATGGTCCGGCTGACGGGCGCCCTCGGCGCGCCACCCGAGGTCCGATGACGGCTGGCGGCGACACGCAAGAGATGGAGAGCGGTGTCGGCGGCTCGGCGCGGCGACGCGCCCGTCAGGTCGCGCTGCAGGTCCTCTACGCGATCGACCTCGGCAGCGGCCGGCCGCGTGGCTCCGGGGGCTCGGGACGGGTTCCGCGCGAGTGGGACGCGGCGGCCGGCGCACCCGACGCCGACGCCGCGTTCGAATCGGTCGCGTCGCACTTCGAGATGCCGGGCGCGACCCGGTCGTTCGCGCACGCGCTGGTGGTCGGCGTCCGCAAGGCGATCGACGAGATCGATGCCACCGTTGCGTCCTGCTCGCGCAACTGGCGGGTCGATCGCATGGCGGCGGTCGATCGCAACATCCTGCGCCTCGCCACCTGGGAGCTGCTGCACACCGACACGCCGGTGCCGGTCGTGCTCGACGAGGCGATCGATCTGGCGCGCCGCTTCGCCGACGACCCGTCCCCGGCCTTCGTGAACGGCATCCTCGACGCCGTCGCGCGGGCAGTGCGGGAGCCGGAGTCGTGACTGCCTCCGTCGCGATCGCCCTGGAGGCGCGGCCCCTCGAGCGCATCCGTTCGGACCTCGCGGTAGCCGGCTTGTTCGTGGGCGACCGCCCACTGCGTGGCGGCGCCGCACGACTGGACTGGCGGCTCTGCGGGCTGCTCTCGGACCTGGTGCTGAGCGAGCGATTGTGCGGCGCCGCGGGCGAGGCCGTCCTGGTACCGAGCCCGGGTGCGCTGCGTTCGCCGCGTGCCCTGGTGGTCGGGCTCGGCGAACGCGAAGGCTTCCGCCTGGCGGCCGCCCAGCAGGCGATGGCCGACGCGATGGCGCGCTGCTTCGCACTCACCGTCTCTCACGTCGCGATGGCCCCGCTCGGCATCGCGTCGGACGATCTGCCCCGACATGCGGTGGCGGTGGTGGGTGGCCTCCTCGAGGCCGCGCGCGACGTCGAGGGCGAGTTCGAGCTGAGCCTGGCGCTGCCCGGCCCGCAGCACGAGGCCGCGGCGGCGGCTCTCGAGCGGGCCATCGAGGCCGTCGAGCCCGCGCCTTTCACGCTTCGGCGAGAAGAACCGCTGCCGCTCCGCCCGGAGTCTCCCCGAAGGGGCGAGCACCCCCAGCCCGTGTAGCTCAGGCGCCGGGACGCCCGCGATCGAGGGCGGGCAGAGCGCCGCCGTGGTGTGGGGCAAGCCGGTCAAGTCGATCACCGGCCGGCCGATCCAACCTCTTGGGAGCGGCGCGCGCCGTGCGGCAGGGGTCCGTGCGGGATCGGCGCGCTCGTGGGGGGTGGCATGAGCCTGGTCGGAAGCCTCGCGGACCTGAGCCTCGGGGACATCCTGCAGATTCTCAGCCTCTCCCAGAAGTCGGGGGTGCTGGCCCTCGAGACCACCGGCTGTGCGGGTCGCATCGTCTTCGTCGAGGGAATGGTGCGGGGCGCCATGGTGAAGGACGGGCCACGTGATCTGCGCGGCGTGCTGGTCGCCGGCGGCTTCGTGTCCGACGACGACTGGAGGGCCGCCGCCGCACATGCCGCCGAGCGCGGGTGTGAGGTGAGGTCGGCGCTCGGCGAGCTCGGCGTGCTCGAGGCCGAGCGCATCGAGTCGCTTTGCCGCCAGGCCGTCGAGTCGGCGGTGATGACGATGTTCCGGTGGCCGGAGGGCGACTTCAGCTTCGACGTGTGCTCGGAGCTGGGCCCCGAGGACCCCGAGTTGCTCTCGCGCGACGGGCTCAACCCGCAGTACCTCGTGATGGAGTCCGCCCGCGTCGGCGACGAGGGCGGGGCGGACGACGAGGCGGAGAACGCTCGCTACGACGACATGCCGGCCGATGAGATGTTCGGCGTGACCTCGGACGACACGTCCGGGCCAGGCGCCGATGCCGTCGACGTGCTGGCGAGGACGGGCGTCGAGGCGCTGCTCGACCCGGTCGTGCCGACGGAGGTCGAGGGCGAGCTCCAGGAGCCGGCTCGAGCGCTGATCGTGATCGACCGCGACCTCGTGGCTCTCGAGTGGGTCAAGGCCGCCGCGCGGGGCGACTACGAGCCCATCCACGTCTTTCAGCAGACCGACCCTGCGATGACCCGCATCCGGCAGTACCTGCTGCGCGGAGAGCCGCCGGTGGTGCTGATCGAGACGGGCACGCCTGTCGATCGCCTGGGCGGCTTCGTCGACGCCTGCGACTTCGTGGCGCGCCTGAAGGCGCAGTCGCCGCGGATCGTGGTGCTCTGGCTGGGCGAGGAGGGATCGCCGCCCATCAGCCGCATGGGGGCGGCGGACGGGGTGGTGACACGCCCCGACAAGAGCCGCCTCCGCATCATCCGGGGCAGCGAGGACGAGGCAGGGCCCGCCGCCGATTTCGCCCGCGAGCTGCGCGGCGGCGTGTCGGGGGCTGCGCGTGACGAGCAGAATCGGCCGCCCGCCGGCGGCGGCATTGCGCCCGCGGTGCTGCACCGGCTGCGCGATGCCACCAAGGCCCTCAGCGAGGCGTCGAGTCGAGGCGAGGTGCTGCCGCTCGTGGTCGGCTTTGCGGCCGGGATCTTCGGTCGGGTCGCGATGTTCCTGGTGCGCGACGGCTCCGTGGTGGGCGTCGCGCAAAGCGGGCTCGAGCGTTGCGGCGGCCCCGACGACGCCGAGCTGCGCGATCTCGCCTATGCGTGCGATGCCTCGCCGTGGCTCACGCGGGTGCTCGACCGGGGCAAGGCGATTCGCGGCGCGCCCGACAACGACGGCGACCGCGACTTCGCGGGACTGCTCGGCGATCGCCTGCCTGCCCAGGCCTACCTGGCCCCGCTCGAGAGCACCGGTCGGGTGATCGCGGTGCTCTATGCCGACAATCTGCCGGGCGCTGCGCCGGTCGGCGATACGAGCGTCCTCGAGGTGGTGCTCCAGCACGCTGGTCTCGCCCTCGACCGCGCCGCGCTCGAGCGCGCCCTGCGCGAAAATGAGGCCCCGGGAGCCTGATCCGCGACGGGCAGAGGCGGGCCAGGTGCCTACCGTTGCTCAAGAAAGGGTCGAGCGGGTCGATACGAAGAACCGGTCCTGATCGCGGCGAGACGTCGCCGGAGGGAGGCCCGTGCAGCACGTGAAGACGGTGGCAGATCCGGCGACGGCGCGGGGCGAGTAGCTCGCCGTGGTCGCCCGACGCAAGAGCGCGAGCACTCGTGGCGCGTCGGCCCGGCAGTCGGCTCGGCGGCGGGGCGGGTCCGCGGCGCCGCGCAGGGCCAGCCTCGAGTTCGCGCCCAGGGCCGAGGCGTTGCTCGAGCGGCTCGGCGCCGATCTCGCTGGCCTCGCCGATCAGCGCCCGGGCGGTGACGTCGACGCCGACCTCGTCGATCGCCTCTTCCGCTCGGCCCACTCGCTGAAGGGCCTGGCCGGGATGTTCGGGCTGGATACGGTCGGCGATCTCGTCCACCACCTCGAGGAGATCCTCGACGGGCTGCGCGTCGGTCGCATCGCGGTCGCTTCGCCGGCGGTCGATCTGCTCGGCGAGGCCGTCGGGATGCTCGGCGCGATGCTGACGAGGGTCGACGACGAAAGGGGCCACGAGGCGCATCGCGCCGAAGTGGCCGCGATGATCGGCCGGATCGGCGCAGCCATCGAAGCGCCCACCGCCGAGCCCGACGAGTTCGCGGGCCTCGACCTCGATCCGTCGCTGCGGTGCGCGCTCACCGCGTACGAGGAGCATCGCCTGCGCGAGAACCTGCTACGCGGGCGGGAGCTGGCGCTCGTCGACGCGGCGTTCGAGCTCATCGCCTTCGAAGACCGCCTGTCGGAGCTGTCCGCCGCGCTGAGCGAGGTGGGCGAGGTGATCGCGACGCTGCCGTCACCCGGCACCGCGTCCGAGTCGCGGATCTGCTTCGCTCTGCTCGTGGCGACCGACACACCGTCCGAGCAGCTCTGCACGCGCCTCGACCTTTCGCCGGCGAGAGTGCGCCGGGTGGGGACCTTGCGGGACGCGTCCGCGCCGGCCGCCGGGTCGTTGCGCGCGATCGGCGACAGCGTGCGCGTCGGTGTCCGCAAGCTCGAGGAGCTGCGGGCCGCTGCGCTCGACGTGCGCACGGTGCCGCTCCGGCCGGTCTTCGAGAATCTCGTCCGGGCGGCGGGGCGCCTGCGCGGCGACCACGACAAGGACGTGCAGCTCGACTTCGAGGGCGCCGACACCGAGCTCGACGAGAGGATCGTCGAGCGGCTCGTCGATCCGCTCGTGCACGTCGTCCGCAATGCCTTCGACCACGCCATCGAGTCGGTCGCCGAGCGCCTCTCGGCGGGCAAGGACGCGTGCGGATCGATCCTCGTGCAGGCGATCCGGCGCGACGACCGCGTGGTGATCGAGGTGTCCGACGACGGGCGTGGCATCGATTCGGACGCGGTGCGCAGGGTCGCCGAGAAGCGGGGCACGGTGTCGTCCGACGATGTGCTGAGCGAGCAGGAGCAGGTCGACCTGGTCTTCGCGGCGGGCCTCTCGACCCGCCAGGCCGCCAGCAAGAGCAGCGGCCGCGGTGTCGGCCTGGACGTCGTGCGAGCGAGTCTCGCCGCGCTCGGCGGCGCCGCCGAAGTGTCGTCGGTGCTCGGCCGCGGCACCACGATCAAGCTGACGCTGCCCGGCAATGCCCTCGCTGCGTGTCGGCGTGGTGGCGACCTCGGCCTCGCCGCCAGCACCTGACGAGGGCCAGGCGGGAAACCGCGAGAATCGAGCAGGGCGCCGGCGACGGCGCGGGGAGAAGAGAGATGATTGCAGAGTGTCCGAAGTGCAGTGCGCGATACCGGGTCGACGAGGCCCGCGTGGGTCCGGAGGGCGCACGCCTCCGCTGCGCCCGCTGCGAGGCCATCTTCCGCATCCGCCCCCCCGCCCCCGCCACTGTTCCGAGCGCGCCTGCCTCCCGACAGCAGCCGCCCCCCCTACCCACTGCCCCCAGCGCGCCTGTCTCCCGACAGCAGTCGGTTCCTGGTGGGGCGCCGCCGCAGGCGCGGCCCCCCCTACCCACTGTCCCCAGCGCGCCTGTCTCCCGACAGCAGTCGGTTACTGGGGGGGCGGCGCCGCAGGCGCCGCGCCCCCTATCAACTTTCCCGAGCGCGCCTGTCTCCCGACAGCAGTCGGTTACTGGGGGGGCGCCGCCCCCCCAGGAACCGACCGATGCGGACCGCGAGCGGCTCGTGCTCGTCGCCGATTCGCGGGAGGACACCGGGAAGGGCACGGCGAGCGCGCTGACGAGCTGGGGGCTGCAGGCGATCCTGGTCCACGACGGCGTCGAAGCCATGATGAACATCCAGCGCGCGCTTCCGCGTGTCGTGATCCTCGATGCCGCGCTGCCGAAGATGCACGGCTTCCAGGTCTGCGAGGTCATCAAGCGCAACGAGTCGCTGCGCGACACGCGGGTGGTGCTCGTCGGCGCCATGCACGACCGCGACCAGCGGCCGCCGAGCGACCTGTACGGGGCGGACGTGTATCTCGAGCCGGCCGATCTGCCCGAGGGCCTGCAGCAGCTGATGGCGCGCTTCGGCATGCCGACGGCCACTGCCCCGGCCCATGCTCCGACCCCGCCGGACTCCCGCCAAGCAGCCGTGCCCGCCTCGGCTCCCGGGGCCAGGCCGGCGGCTCCGGGGCCGGCCGGGGATGCGCTCGCGGCCGAGCGCGAGAAGGCCGAGCGGCTGGCCCGCATCGTGGTGTCGGACATCGTGCTCTACCAGGGCGACAAGTTCGACGCCGGGATCCGCGCCGGGAATCTCCTCGAGGCGCTCGACAGTGAGATCGAGGAGGGGCGCAACTTCTTCCGGCAGCGGATCGACGAGGAGGTGCGCAACGAGCGCGACTTCCTGGTCGACGAGCTGATGCGCGTGGCGCGTGAGCGAGGGGCGACCTGAGAACCGAGGCCTCGAGCTGACGCCGCGAGGTGATCCTCCACCGGGCCGAACGCCCGGTGCGCGACTCGAGGCTAGGCTCTGCGCATGGTCCTACGAGCCGCGCTGGCCGCACTCGCGATCTTCGTGGCCTCGGGCTGCGGCTATCGCCTCGCCCACTCGCCCGGCCCCGACGTTCCGGTCCGCGTTTCGACCCTCACCAACGACACCCTCGAGCCCGGCGTCGAGCTGATGCTCGCTTCGGCGCTTCGACGCGAGATCGATCGCACCGGCGGACTGCGGCTCGTGGAGCGGGCGACGACCTCCGGCTACCAGGTCGGCGGACGCGTGCTGCGGGTCGAGACCGTCAGCCGCACCTTCACCCCCGGCGTGAGAGCCCTCGAGTACACGGTCACCGTGCAGCTCGAACTCCGGGTGACGGGGCCGGGCGGCCGGCGCGTCGCCATCGATCCGTTCGCGCAGCGCGCCTCGGAGATCTACCTGGCGAGCACCGACGTCCAGATCAGTCGCAAGAACCGCGACGAGGCGCTACGTCGTGTGGCGGCCCTGCTCGCCGATCGGATCCGCCTCGAGATCGAGCGGCTCGACGGCGGCGAGGGCACTCACGCCGGCGCGCGGAGGCAGGGGGAGCGGGAAGCGTGAAGCCTGCGGATCTCGAGAAGGAGCTCCGGAAGGGGACGATCCGGCCCGCCTACCTGCTGGCCGGTGCCGAGCCGTTGCTGCGCGACGACGCGCTCGCCGCGATCCGCGGCGCCGTGCTCAGCGGCGCCGCGGACGATTTCAACCACGATCGTCTGGCCGGCGAGGCGACCACGCCCGCCGCACTGCACGACGCGGTTCGGGCCCTGCCGGTGATGGCCGAGCGGCGCCTCGTGGTGCTGACCGAGCCCGAGCGCCGGCGCGGCGCCGCTGCGACGGCGCTCACCGACGCGATCGGCGAGGCCGTGAAGGCGCTCGCCGAGCAGCGCGAGACCGTGCTCGTCGTGGTGGCCCAGAAGGCCGATGGCCGCTCGCGCTGGGTGAAGGCCTTCGCGGATCCCTCGGCCCGGGTCGAGTGCGAGGCGCCCACCCAGCGCCGCTCGCTGCTGCCGTTCGTTCGCGCCGAGGCGAAGCGGCAGGGCGTGGCGATCGACGACGCGGCGATCGAACTGCTCGCCGATCGCATCGGTCCGCAGCTGCTGGCGCTGCGTCAGGAGATCGCCAAGCTCTCGCTGCTCGCGGGGGAGGGCGAGACCGTCACCGATCGGCACGTCGCGGCGTCGTCGGCCAGCGTCGCCGAGCAGCCGGTCTGGGATCTCACCGATGCGATCGGCACGGGGAAGCAGGCTCTCGCGGTGGAGATCCTGGCCCGGATGCAGGTCGCCGGTGCGGCGCCGCCGATGATCCTGGGCGCGCTGGCCAGCCACTTCCGGAAGCTTTCGTACGCGAAGGCCGACGTCGCCGTGCCGGGACCGCCGTTCGTCGTGGAGAAGCTTCGCAAGCAGGCGCGCCGCTACTCGCTGCGCGACCTGCGCCGCTGTCTCGACCGCATCCACGAGGCCGACACGGCCCTCAAGGGGATGGGCACACTGCCGCCCGCGATGGCCCTGGAAGACCTCGTAGTCGACCTCGCGGGCTGATCGATCGCCTGCCCGGTCAGGCCGAGAGTGTGCGGTCAGGCCGAGAGTGCGCGGTCAGGCCGAGAGTGTGCGGAGCGCCTTCGCGAGCCGGCTGAGGCTGCGGTCGGCGCGGCGGCGCGGAATCACACCCTTGCTGGCTGCACGGCGAATCGAGCGCTCGGCGGTGGTGAAGCACTCGCCGGCCAGGCTGGCGTCTCCGGCCTCGACGGCCTGACGGAACCGCTTCACCTGGGTCCGCATTCCGCTGCGGATGTGCTGGTTGCGCTTGCGCCGGCTCTCGGACTGGCGGATGCGCTTGAGCGCCGACTTGTGATTGGCCAAGAGCGGTCTCCGATGAAGGCTTTCGCCGCGCCAGGGGGGCTGCGGGCGCCGGATACTACTCGCCGCCGCGGGGCGTGTCGATGCCGCCGGGGCGCGCCCGGGTGGCGATCGGCGGGCTGGGCGGCAGTCCTGCCGGAGCCCCCTGGGGGCGGGCGTGGGGGGGGAGTGCGAGAGTGCGTGGCCCGTTTCAGCGCCGCCATGCGAGGGCCGATACGCAAGACGGACCCGCAGGCGCGGGCACGGAGGGGCAGCTGCATGCGCGGGACGTTCGGGGTGCTGATTCTGCTCGCCGTCGCGCTGATGAGCGCGCCGCCGGCCGCACCCGCATCCGAGACGGACGCGTCGCCTCTCTCCACTGGCGCGGCGTCGCCGGGGCAAAGCTCCGGGCTCGAGCGCGCCTGGTTCGGCGCCGGCGCCTCGCTCGAGCGGCGCGCGGAGCACACGCGGCGTCGCGCGCTGGAGGTCGGTGCGGACAACCTCGAGCCGGCCGCGCGGGCGCTGCTCGCCGCCGACGACGAGGACCACGCCCTGCGCAACGCCCGGCTCGCGGTCGGTCTCGCGCCCGATCTGCCGATCGCCCACATGACACTGGCCGGCGCCTACTGGCGGGAGGGCGAGTACCGCGAGTGCTTCGCGCAGATCTTCGCGAGCCTGGCGGCCATTCCGCGGCACCTCGAAGCCAGCCTCTGGATCGCGGCCTCGCTGCTCGTGGTGATCGCGGCGGTTTTCGTGGCGGGCTCGCTGGCCTTCGTCTTCGCGGTCGGCGTCGCGGGCTTCTCGCGCGCCGCGCACGATCTCGGCGATCTGCTGTCGAGTCATCTGCCGGGCTTCGCGCGGTGCGCGCTGCTGTTCGCGCTGATCGGTGTTCCCGTCGCGCTCGGCGAAGGGCTGCTCGGGCTCATGCTCGGCGTCCTCGGCATCGGCTTCGTCTACGGCGGTCCGAGGTATCGCGTGGTGCTCGCGCTGGCGGTCGCGCTCTTCATGCTCGGGCTGTATCCGCTCCTCCAACTCGCCGGCACCGCCCTCGACGCCCTGGACGCCGATCCGGTCGCCACCGCCAGCCTGGCGGTCGTGCGCGACACCGCGAGGCCCGCGCAGGTGGCGCTGTTGCAGGAGGCCGAGCTGCAGGGCGACGGTCTCGCGGCGCGGGTCCTGGCGGTGCGGTCGATGCGACTCGGCGATTTCGATCGGGCGCGCGAGCGCTTCGGGCGCCTCTTCGAGGAGGACGCCGCAGACCCGCTGGTGCTCACCAGCCTCGGCAACATGGCGTTCCGTGCCGGCCGCACCGACGAGGCGATCGGCTTCTACGAGCGCGCACGAGCCGTCGGCGAATCGGCGGTGCTGCTTTTCGATCTCTCCCAGGCCTATGCGCGCGGCTTCCGCATGGAGGAGTTCGAGCTCACCATGCAGCGCGCGCAGGCTCTCGACGCGGACGTGGTCGCCGAGCTGTCGGGCTTCGCGGACCCCGGGTTCGTGGCCGACGTGCCGTTCCCCATCGCTCCGATTCGCAGCCGCATGTTCGCCCGGGCCGACGGCAGCGCGCTCGTCGCTGCCGCCGTGGCCATCGTGGCGCCCGGCTGGATCGGTCGGTCGCCCACCCACGTGGCCGCGGCGTTCCTGCTGGTGTTGCTCGGCGGCAGCCTGCTGACCGGGCGCTATCAGCAGGCGGGGCGTTGCGGGCGCTGCGGGCGCCGCATCTGTGCGCGCTGCGACGACAGCATGTGGTCGTCCGAGCTCTGCGACGGTTGCCACCATCTCTTCAATCGGCCGCAGGGCACCGACCCGCAGCTGCGCATGGCGCGCATCTCGGCGCTGCGCCGGCGCGAGGCGCGGGTCGAGAAGGCTTCGGCGCTGGCCTCGGTGGTCGTACCCGGCGTGTCCGGCCTGCTGGCGCGACGACCGGACCTCTCGCTCGTCTCCATCCTCTTCTTCTTGGCGGCGGTGTCGCTGTTCGCCTGGCGGGGCGGGGTGGTGCCCGATCCGCTGGCGGTGGGCCATGCCGGACCGCTGGCCTTCGTGGCCGCGGGTGTCGTGATGTTCCTCCTCTACGCCGGCGTGATGCTCTCGGGCATCTTGATCCGGCGGAGTCAGTGACCGTGAGCGTGGCCCTCCACGGCAACCTCAAGGACTTCGGCATTGCCGAGGTCTTCCAGCTGATCGGTCAGCAGCGCAAGACCGGGCTGCTCGAGATCGGCGGTGAGACGCAGCGCGTGCAGCTGGCCTTCGACGGCGGCGCCGTCGTGTGGGCATCGCCGGTCGGCAAGTCCGAGTTCGCGGTGCTCGGCGATCGTCTCGTTCGCTGCGGCCTCATCACGCGGGCGAAGCTCGACGAGATGCTCCGGGAGAGCGAGAGCTCGGCGCGCTCGCTGCCCGCGCTGCTGATCCAGAGCGCGACGGTGGACAAGTGCGACCTCGAGGAGATCGCCGAGCTGTTGTCGCGCGAGACGATCTTCGAGGTGATGCGCTGGAGCGGCGGGTCCTTTCACTTCAGCGCGCAGCCCATCCACCACGACACGCCGCCCGAGAAGCTGCTCGGCGCCGAGCAGATCCTGATGGACGGCCTGCGCATGCTCGACGAGTGGCAGACCTTCCAGGATCGGGTGCCGGACGGCGACATGGTGTTCCGCCGGATCGGCCGTCTGGACGTGTACAGGCAGCAGGTGCAGTCGGAGGGCCGTGCCCACCTGCCGGAGACGGACCGCGTCTTCCAGCTCGTCGACGGCCGGCTTCCGGTGCGTCGCATCGTCGACCTGTCGCGGCTCGGCACGTTCGAGGCCACGCGCATCCTCGCCGAGCTGCGCGAGGCCGGCCTGATCGAGCCCGCCGAGGTGTCGAGCCGCCGCCGCGCGGCGCGAGCCGGGCGCCGCGCGAGTGCTGCGGTCGGCCGCTACCTGAAGCTGGCGGCCGCATCGATCGTTCCGCTCCTCCTGCTGGCCGCGGTGACGTGGCTGTCGCTCGGGCAGCGGCCCGCCGGCGGGGAGCTGCGCGGCGAGCCGATCGTGCATCGGCCGCTCGCCGGCGCCACCGCGAGCTTCGAGCGAAGACGCATCGAGAATGCCCTCGAGGCGGCCCGCTACCTGACGGGTCGCTGGCCCGAGGCGGCGGACGACGCCGACGCCTGGGCGAGCGTGGAGCGCCTCGCGTTGACGCCGGACGACGCCGGCGCATACTATTTCGCTCGGCGTGACGGCGGAATCGTCCTACTCGCGCCCGAGCGCTGAGACGCTCACTGCTGGAGTGCATCCTGGGCGAATCCGCGGCAAGCATCCGACACACCCTCACCTTCGACGACAACCTCACTGCCGCGGAGCTCTACGGGGACGGAGAGCGCAACCTGCGCGTCCTGTCGACCGAGCTCGGTGTGGAGGCCCACGCGCGCGGCAACGAGGTCCGGCTGTCGGGCCCCGAGGACGCCGTCGAAGTCGCGCGCAACGTCCTCGAGCAGCTGTATGGCGTGATCCGGTCGGGGCGGCCCGTGCAGGTGCGCGACGTCCGGTCGGCGATCTCGATGGTGACCCAGAAGCCCGACGTCAACCTCGACGAGGTGTACGAGGACGTGCTGAGTCACGTCGGCGCCCGGCGCATGATCCGCGCCAAGAACCTCTCGCAGCGTCAGTACATCGAGCTGATCCGAAGCCACGACGTGGCGATCGCGGTAGGGCCCGCCGGCACCGGCAAGACCTACCTCGCCATGGCGATGGCGATCGCCTCGCTCAACCGCAAGGAGAGCAGCCGCGTCATCCTGACCCGGCCGGCCGTCGAGGCCGGCGAGCGGCTCGGCTTCCTGCCCGGCGACCTCTCCGAGAAAGTCGACCCCTACATGCGGCCGCTCTACGACGCGCTGCACGACATGATGGACTTCGAGCGTATCCAGCGTCTGATCGAGCGGGGCGTGATCGAGGTCGCGCCGCTCGCGTTCATGCGCGGGCGCACGCTCAACGACGCGTTCGTGATCCTCGACGAGGCGCAGAACACGACTGGCGAGCAGATGAAGATGTTCCTCACACGGCTCGGCTTCGGCTCGAAGGCGGTGATCACCGGCGACGTCACGCAGGTCGACCTGCCGAACGGAACCGAGAGCGGCCTGGTCGAGGCGCAGCGAATCCTGGCCGACGTCGAGGGCATCGGGATGATGCGCTTCACCCGCAAGGATGTGGTGCGGCACCCGCTCGTGCAGTCGATCATCGAGGCCTACGAGGCGCGCCGTCCGGACGAACGCGGGCGCCGCAGCGGCTGATGCCCGTTCGCGTCAGCGGTCCGCCCGAGGGCGTGCGCGGCTCGCGGGTCGACGTGTCGCTGCTGCGGGCCCGCGCCCGGCGGCTGCTCGGCGCCGTTGGGCACGGGCGCGCCGAGCTGTCGATCGCGCTCGTCGACGATTCCGCGATGCGCACGCTCAATCGTGACTGGCGCGGACGCGATCGCGCCACCGACGTGCTCTCGTTCTCGCTGCTCGAGGGCGCGGGCAGCGCGCACCGCGGCGAGCTGCTCGGCGACGTGGTGATCAGCGTCGAGACGGCGGCCCGTCAAGCGGCGGCGCGGCACCGGAGCCTCGACGACGAGGTGCTGCGCCTGCTCGTCCACGGACTGCTCCACGTGCTCGGCCACGATCACGAGCAGGAAGACGAGGCGAGCGTCATGCGGGCCGAGCAGCGTCGGCTGTGGCGCGCCGCGCAGGCGTGAGCAGCAGCGAGGGGGCGAGCGGGGCGGGGGTGCGGCCGGCGGGGCTGGTCGCCTACGCGGTGTTCTTCGTCTTCGCTTTCCCGCAGCGCTTCGGCGACACCCTGGTGGACGGCGGACTCTGGCTCGGCCCGCTCGCGGTCGCGTCCCTCTCGCTCGCCGTGTCCGGCTGCTCGCCGGGGCGCGCGGCGGCGCGGGCCTTCGTGGCCGGCTGGATCGCGCACGCGGCGATCCTGTACTGGATCTTCGTGGTGACGGTGCGTTACGGGGGGGCGTCGCCGACCGTCGGCGTACTGGCGGTGCTGGCTCTCGCGCTGTATCCGGCTGCCAGCACGGCGGCGGTGGGAGCGGTGCTTGGCTGGCTCCATCGCTGCGGTCGGTCCACGCCGCTCGCGATCGCGATCGCCTTCGTGCTGGGCGACTACCTGCGCACCTTCGTGGCGACGGGCTTTCCGTGGTCGTTGCTCGGCTACACGCAGTCGGGCGAATCGCTCTGGCTGCCGCTGGCCCGGCTCGGCGGCGTGCATCTCGTCGGCTTCGGGGTCGCGCTGACCGGCGCCCTGATCGCAGGCTCGGTGCGCGCGATGGGCGGGCGCTCCGGCGCAACCCGGGGGCTCGTTGGCGGCGCCGTCGCCTGGCTCGTCCTGTGCGGGGTGGGGTCGTCGCTCGAGTGGAACGAAGCGGGGCGGGGCGCGCCGTCCGGGCCGTCGGTTCGCGTGGCGGTGCTGCAGGGCAGCATCGAGCAGGGCTCCAAGTGGAGCGACGCCCGCTTCGTCGAGACGCTCGACCGTTACGCGACGCTCACCCGGGTTGCGGCCGCCGAGGGCGCCGAGCTGGTCGTGTGGCCCGAGACGGCATTTCCGGGCGCCATCGAGCTCGAGCCGGGCGCCGCGCAGCGCGTCGCCGGGCTCGCGCGCGAGCTCGGCGTCTCGCTGGTGGTCGGGGCGGTGGGTGTGGCGGTCGACCGGCGGGCCGGACTGATCACCGACTGGTACGACAGCGCCTTCGTGATCGAGCCCGACGGGCGTGTCGCCGGCCGCTACGACAAGAGCCATCTCGTACCCTTCGGGGAGTACGTGCCGTTCCGCGGCCTGCTCGGCGGCTTCGTCGAGGCCATCGCGCGCGGTGTGGCGGCGGGGGACGTCAGTCCGGGGCCGGGGCCCTCGGCGCTTCGCGTCTTCGTGCCGGATCGGGCGCAGGGGGGCGGCGGTGCGGTCCGGGTCGGAGTGCCGATCTGCTATGAACTGCTCTTTCCGGACCTGGTCCGGCGCTTCGTGGCCGACGGCGCGGCCCTCCTCGTCGCCATCACGAACGACGCCTGGTACGGTCGCACCGGCGCCCCCCACCAGTTTCTCGCGATCACCGCCATGCGGGCCGCCGAGACAGGCGTTCCGCTGGTGCGTGCCGCCAACACGGGGGTCTCGGCCATCATCGACGCGCGGGGGCACGTCCAACACGACAGCGGGTTGTTCGAGCGTGGCCTGATCGTCGCCGACGTGACGCTGCCGGGGTCGGACGCCTCCACGTTCTATACCCGGCACGGGGATGTCTTCGTCTACGGCTGCTGGGCCACGCTGCCGTTGCTGCTCTGGTCCGGGCTGGGCCTCGTTCTGCGTGCGCGGGCCGGGGGAACCCGAGGTGCCAACGGCTCGTCCGACCGAGCGTCCGCAGGGTGAGCCCATCCCAGCCATCAATCCGTCGAACCAGCGAGAGAGTCCGATCCGATGAGTGAAGAGAAGCACCCGACCACCGACCCCGGCGAGCTCCGAGAGCGCCTCGCGTCCCTGCGAGGCCGCTTCGAAGAGTTCCGGGGGCGTCTTTGACGTCGCTGGACTGCGTGCCAGACACGAGGCCCTCGAGGCCGAGCTCGCCAAGCCCGATCTCTGGAGCGATCCGGAAAACGCCAGGAAGGTCGGTCGCGACAAGAGCGTGATCGAGTCGGAGCTCGGCCTGTACGATCGCATCGAGGCCGGTATCGACGACGTCGACGTGTTGCTCGAGCTCGCCGACGAGGCCGACGACGAAGACACCCGCAGTGAGGCGGCCGCGAAGCTCGGGGAGATCGACGCCGACCTGCAGGACGCCGAGCTGCGCCAGCTGCTCGGTGGCGAGCACGACGCCTCCGACGCGATCGTCTCGATCAACGCCGGCGCCGGCGGCACTGACGCCTGCGACTGGGCCGAGATGCTCATGCGCATGTATCTGCGCTGGGCCGAGCGCCGGGGCTTCGATGCCGAGGTGATCGACCTGCAGCCCGCCGAGGAGGCCGGCATCCGCAGCGCGACGATCGGCATCGCGGGCAACTACGCCTACGGCTACCTGAATACCGAGCAGGGCGTGCACCGCCTGGTGCGCATCTCGCCCTTCGACGCGAATGCCCGCCGGCAGACCGCCTTCGCGAGCGTCACCGCGGTGCCCGAGATCGACGACGCCGTCGATGTGGAGATCGACGAGAGCGACCTGCGCATCGACACCTATCGCGCGAGCGGTGCGGGCGGCCAGCACGTCAACAAGACGGACTCGGCGGTGCGCATCACCCACGTGCCGACCGGCATCGTGGTGCAGTGCCAGAACGAGCGTTCCCAGCACAAGAACAAGGCGACGGCGATGAAGGTGCTGCGCGCGCAGCTCTTCGAGCGCTCGCGCCGCGAGCAGGAGGAGAGGCTGGCGGCCATTGCGGGCGAGAAGCGCGAGATCGGCTTCGGCAGTCAGATCCGCTCGTACACCCTGCACCCCCAGCAGCGCGTCAAGGACCACCGCACCGACGTCGAGATGGGCAATACCGAGGGCGTGCTCGACGGCGACATCGACGGCTTCATGCGGGCGACGCTCCTCAAGCAGTCCGGCGAGCGGAGCGCCGCCGGCGGATGACGACGCGCGGCGCGCCGAGGCGCGGGCGAGGGCGGGGCCGTTGACGGAGTCGATCGGCGAGCTCGCGAGCGGCGTCTTCTCCGCCGGGGGCGGGGTCGCGCTGGCCTTCATCGTGCTGCTCGCGCTCGGGATCGCCACGATGATGGCCGTCTACCTGATCTCGTCGGTGGTCGTGCTCGACCGCTTCGCCCGCAGCGCGCGGCGGAGCGCGCCGAAGGCGGTCGCCGGAGCCGGCGTGGCCGCGGTAGCGGCCCTGCTCGCGATGCGCGTGCTGCATCCCGAGCTCGCGAGCGCGCCGCTCGCGACGTGGGCCGGTGGGTTCGCCCCGGTGCTGCTGGGGGCGGCCGTTGCAACGGCCGCCGCGATGACGGCGGTGAGCGTGGCGATGCGTTCGCTCGACCCCGTTCGGCTGGCTTCGCTCGGTGGCCGCGCGCTGGGCCTCGGTATGGCGTTGGCCGCGGCCGGCACCGGGCTGGGGCTGCTGCCGGTGGGCCTCGCCGGGGTGCCCGGCCTGTACTGGTGCGCGAGTCGTCTGCGCCGGCGCGGGCGCGGTGGCTCGGCCGACGAGGGCGAGCAGCTCGCGGCGCGGATCACGCTTCTGTTTCTCGTGGCGAGCGCGCTGGTGCTGCTGCCGGCGTCGCTGGTCGCGACGGTCGGCGCCGTTGGAGGCTGGCTGCTCGTGGCGATCGGCGGGACGGTCGTGTTGGGACTCCTGCCCCAGGCCATCGCCGGCTTCGTCGACATGCGCGGGACCGCCGAGTGGTTCATCGCCGGGCGCTACCTGGTCGCGCGGCGCCGGCAGATCTTCATCTCGGCCATCACGGGCATCTGCGTGGTCGGCATCGCGGCCGGCGTGTGGTTGATCATCGTGGTGCTGTCGGTGATGAACGGCTTCGAGCAGACCTGGCGCGACGAGATCCTCGGCGACCGGGCGCACTTCGTGATCGAGCGGGGCGACGGGCCGATTCCGGACTGGGCGGGCGTGCTCGAGCGCGTGCGCGCGACGCCCGGGGTGGTCGCGGCGTCGCCGTACCTCGACGCCGACGCGATGGTGCGCGGTCGGGGCGGCGAGATCTACAGCGTGCGCGTGCGGGGCGTCGACCCGGAGGCGGCGAGTGCCGTGACGCGGCTGCGCGAGAACGTCGTCGCGGGCTCGCTCGAAGACCTGAGCGGGGAATCGGCGCCGACGGACGGCTCGCCGGCCGAAGAGGACGAAGCCCGCCTGCCGGGCATCGTGATCGGCAACCAGCTCTCGGCGTCGCTCGGGCTCGGGCTCGGCGATCGGCTGCTGGTGATCTCGCCCTTCGGCGGTCCGCCGACCCCGCTCGGTCCCGGACCGCGGATCTCGCGATTTCGCATCGTCGGGCTCTCACGGGCCGGTGCCTACCAGTACGACGAGGTCTACGTCTACGTGAGCATTCCGGCCGCCCAGGAGTTCCGCCGCTCGGGCCCGGTGATCGACGGCATCGAGGCGGTGACCACCGACTACTATCGCTCGCAGGCGGTGGGCGAGGCGGTGGTCGCCGGGCTCGGGAAGCCGTTCCGTGCGCGCGACTGGAAGGAGTACTTTCCAGCGTTCTTCCAGGCTCTCAAGACCGAACGCGTGATGATGGGCGTGCTGCTCACCATGATCATGGTGGTGGCGGCCTTCATCATCGTGGCCACACTCGTCATGATGATCATGGAGAAATCGAGCGACATCGCGATCCTCAAGGCCATGGGGGCCGAGAATGCGCTGGTCGAGCGCATCTTCGCCCTGGAGGGCACCATGATCGGCCTGCTGGGCACGGTGCTCGGTGTACTGGCCGGGCTGGCCGTCACCCACCGGCTCCGCTGGATCCAGGACCGCATCGAGGGGTTGACCGGAGTCGATACGTTGCCGTCGAGTGTCTATCAGCTGTCGAGCCTGCCTTCGCGCGTCGACCCGGTCCAGGTGGCCGTGGTGGTGACGCTCGCGATGGTGCTATCGCTCGGGGCGACCCTGTTGCCGAGCTGGCAGGGCGCACGCATCGATCCCGCCGAGGGGTTGCGCCATGAGTGAGCGGCAGGGCGACGACGCCCGCGGTCCCGGGCTGATCGAGATCGATTCGCTGCACAAGAGCTTCGAGACGGGTACGACCCGGATCGACGTACTGAAAGGGCTCGACCTGCGACTCGACGCCGGCGATCGCATCGCGATCGTCGGGCAGTCGGGCGTCGGCAAGTCGACGTTCCTGCACATCCTGGGCACGCTCGACCACCCGACCTCGGGGTCGGTGCGCTTCGAGGGCGAGGAGGTGTTCGAGAAGTCGCCCGAGGAGCTGGCGCGGCTGCGCAACCGATTCCTCGGCTTCGTCTTCCAGTTCCACCACCTGCTGCCCGAGTTCAGTGCGATCGAGAACGTCATGATGCCCGGGCTCATCCAGGGGCGGACGCGGGACGAGATGCGCGAGCGGGCGCGGAGGATCCTCGGCGAGGTCGAGCTCGAGAAGCGGCTCGACCACGCGGTCGGCAAGCTCTCGGGCGGCGAGCGGCAGCGGGTCGCGGTGGCGCGGGCGCTGGTCCTCGAGCCGCCGGTGGTGCTCGCCGACGAACCCACCGGCAACCTCGATCCGCAGACCGGCTCCCACGTCGCCGATCTGCTGTTCGAGATGAACCGCCGCCACGGTACGACGCTGGTGGTGGTCACCCACAGCGCGCGCATGGCCGACCGGCTCGGGACCACCCTTGCGCTGGTGGACGGTCGGCTCGTCGACGGAAGCGACCTGCTGTCGTCGCTGGTTTGAGGTGCGTGGCGAGCAGTCACACGCGCACCATCCCCACCTCGAGCACTTGGCCAGACACCGCCCGGCGCGCCCCGGTTGCACCCCGAAGTGGCGGCGCGGGAAGTCGGTAACTCTTTGACTTTCCATACGAATCACTTTCCGCGAATACTTGCCCGGCGTGCCGCCAGAACCTAGACTGCCGCCGCATTCGGGCGATTGGGCGAGGTGTCTACGGTCCCGCCCCGGACGCGATCGACGTGCGGGCGAGTCCGCCCGTTTCGATCCGGTCGTGCAGGTGGCGCGGGCCGTCTGCTCTGACGGCGCCGGTCGGTCAGATAGAGGGCAATGGGAGCTCGTCCGAGGTGATCGTCTGGGGGCAGGGCCGCTCGCTGCGCGGGCGACGCGGTCCGGGCGTCGCGCGCGTGCTCAGCGCCGGGGCAGTGCTGCTGGCGCTGGCCGCGGGCACGGCGAACGCGCAGACCGGCCCGTCGGCAGCGCCTCCCGATGCCGCCGCCGTCCAGGAGACTCCGGCCGAGGCGCTCGCCCCCGACGCGCCCGCCGAGCGCGAAATGGTCGCCGACGTATCGGTGGTGGTCCTGCTGCCGTTCCAGGTGCACAGCGCGCGGCCCCTCTCCCACCTCTCGGAGTCGCTGCCCCAGCTGCTCGCCGCCAGACTCGCGGCCACGGGCAAGGTCGCCACGGTCGATGCCGAGCAGGTGAAAGAAGCGCTCGAGGAGCTCGACGTTATCGAGCCCTCGGACGAGCAGCTGCGCGCGATGGCGCGCGAGCTCGGCGGCGACGGCGTGGTGGTGGCCAGCGTCACCGAGCTGGCCGGGCGTTACAGCCTCGACGCGCGCTTCGTGCCGGTGGACCGGCGCCTGCGCAGCCGCTCGGTCTCCTGGCCGGCGGAGGGCGATCGCGAGCTGGTCGCGCGGCTCGGCGACCTCACCGAGCAGGTCGTGGCGGTCGTCTCCGGCGCCGATCCCGATCGCGTGATCTCGCTCAAGATCGAGGGTGCCGGCGAACTCGAGCCGCTGATCCGCGAGCAGATCGGCTCGCAGGCGGGCACGCCCTACGATCCGGACCGGGTGGCGGCGGACCGCGTCGCCATCGAGGCGCTCGGTCGGGTGACGCGCGTCAACGTCGACACCGAGCGCCGCGCCGGCGGCGTACTGCTCACCTTCAACGTGGTCCGCCCCGAGGCGATCATCGGCGCGGGCATCGGCGGCGTGGCGCGGGGCGGCGACATCGTGGCCGACGTGCGCGTGCGCGGAAACCGACGCATCGAGGAGGACGCGATCCGCAGCCGCATTCGCACGCGGCCGGGCGATCCCCTGAACCGCGCCCTGCTCGCCGCCGATCTGCGCGAGATCCAGGCGCTCGGCTTCTTCCGCAACGTCTACGTCTTCGCCGAGGATGCGCCAGAGGGCCTGACGATCACCTTCGAGGTCGAGGAGAACCCGGTCATCCGGCAGATCTCGATCATCGGCAACGACAACGTCGACAGCGAGGACATCACCGACATCCTCACGCTCACGACCGGCTCGACCCTCGACTATCCGCTACTGCACGAGAACGAGGAGCGCATCGTCCAGCTGTACCGCCAGAAGGGCTACTACCTCGCCGAGGTCTCGTTCTCGATCGGCGAGGAGAGCCAGGGCGCCGTCTCGATCGACTTCGAGGTCGAGGAGAACGAGAAGCTCAAGCTCCGCGAGATCGACTTCACCGGCACGGAGGCGTTCACCAGCAAGGAGCTGCGCAAGGGCTTCTCGACCAAGACCTGGCGCTGGTACTCGTTCGCGACCAGCTGGTTCGACCAGACCGGCACCTACTCCGAGCCGATCTTCCACCGTGACATGCGCGAGGTCGAGAAGAAGTACACCGACTCCGGCTACCTGCAGGTCGAGCTCGGCGAACCCCAGGTCGACGCCACCGAGGAGGGGCTCTTCGTCACGGTGGCCGTCAAGGAGGGCCCCGAGTTCCACGTGGGCACGATCGACGTGTCGGGCGACGACACGATGGACCTCGACGCGCTGCGCGAGAAGATCCGGCTCTCGGAGGGCGAGGTGTTCAACCGCTCGCACCTCACCTCGGACGTCGAATCACTCGAGCGGCACTACACCGACCGGGGCTTCTTCCTGGCGAGCGTGCAGCCGCTCACGAGCCTCGATCAGCAGACGAAGGTCGTCGACGTGCAGTTCAACGTGGAGAAGGGGCCTCTCTACTTCGTCCGCACCGTCAACATCTCGGGCAATACCCGCACCATCGACCCGGTGATCCGACGCGAAATGAAGGTGGTGGAAGGGCAGCTCTACTCGGCTCGGGGCATCCAGCTGTCCACCCAGCGTATCCGCCGGCTCGGGTTCTTCGAAGACATCTCCTTCGACTCGCAGCCCACCGAGGACCCGTCGCAGCTCGATCTCGGCGTGAACGTGGTCGAGCGTCCGACCGGATCGTTCAGCTTCGGCGCTGGCTTTTCGTCCCAGGACGGGCTCGTCTTCACGGCGGCGCTCTCCCAGTCGAACCTCTTCGGGCGCGGCTACTTCGTGAACCTGAGCGTCGACGTCGGCGGCAGCACCAACCGCTACGTCGCCTCGATATCCGACCCCTACTTCATGGGCACGACGTTCAGCCTGTCGGGCTCGATCTTCATCACCGACGTGCAGTTCGAGTCGTTCCGGCAGTCCCAGCAGGGCATCAACTTCTCGCTCGGGCACTCGTTGGCCGAGGACAACTCGGCGCGGGGTGCGCTGAGCTACACCTGGCGCAGTCGCGAGGTCGATCAGGACACGGGCGTCTTCGCCGCTTCGCCGATCCTGCGAGAGATCCTGCAGGGCAACGAGACCGCGAGCATCCTCGGCATCGCGTTCACCCGCGATACGCGCGACGACCGCTTCACGGCGATCAGCGGAACGAACTTCGGCGCCAACGTCGAGTACGCGGGCCTCGGCGGCTTCGCCCGCTTCCTGCGGCTCGAGGCGCGCGGAGCCTGGTACCTCGGCGCGCCCGACTTCCTGATCGACCGCTCGACGTTCGTGCTGAGCAGCCGTATCGGCTACACGATTCCGTTCAACCAGTTCTCCGACTGGGATCTGCGGCTGCCCGAGACGACTGCCTGCGACGTGCCGGGAAGCTGCGTGAACGTCGCGCCGCTCGATCAGATCGACACCGACCTGCGTCTGCCGCTCACCGAGCGCTATTTCCTCGGCGGCATCGGGACGTTCCAGCTTCGCGGCTACCGAGCGCGATCGGTGGGCCCGCGCCGCTCGATCCTGCAGCCCTCGAACCCCCAGCTGGGTCAGCCGGCCGGCCTCTTCCACCCCGTGGGCACGGTGCTGCAGCGCGATGCCGCCAACGACCGCTGGGTGGCCGTCTGCCAGGATTCCGGATTCATCGCGACGGGCAACGGAAACGGCGCCTGCAACTCGCTGACCGACAAGAACATCGGCGAATTCGACGACGTGTTCGAGACCGACGTGATCGGCGGCAGCTCGTTCATCTCGTCGAGCTTCGAGTACCGGTTCCCCATCTCCGAGACGGTCGGCCTGCAGGGCGTACTCTTCGTGGATGCGGGCAATGCCTTCTACGAGGGGCAGAACCTGTTCGACGTCACGGACTGGCGCTACGGTTACGGGGGCGGGGTTCTGTGGTTCTCTCCCTTTGGGCCGCTCCAGCTCGTCCTTGGATTCCCCGTCGATCCCGAGGTGTTCGAGGAGAGCCCTGTCTTCGAGTTCTCGGTCGGAGGGTTCGGCCTCTAGTCGGCCGCTTTCCGAACCGACTCCCGGGGCGCCGGTCGCCCCGATCTTTGATTGGAGAAATCAAGTGCGCGTCAACAAGGTAATCGTCATCGTCGTCGCCTTCCTGGCACTCGGCTGGGGGCTCGGCGCAGAGAAGGACGGCGTGAAGATCGGCATCGTCGACCTCGATCAGGCCGTCGGCGCCACCGAGGAGGGGAAGGCCGCCCGCGACGAGCTCGAGCGAAAGAAGCGCGAGGCCGAGCTCGAGCTGCAGCCGATGATCGAGCGTTACCAGGAGCTCGTCGACGAGTACCAGAAGAAGCGCGTGGTGCTGAGCCCCGAGAAGCTGCGCGCGATGGAGCTCGACATCACCGAGCTCGAGAGCCGGCTCAAGCTCAAGCAGGAAGAGGTGCAGAACCGGCTGCGCGTCGACTTCGAGCGACTGGTGGGGCCGATGCGCGAGAAGCTCGTGAAGGTGGTCAGCGACGTGGGCCGCGAGGAGGGCTTCTCGCTGATCATGATGCGCAACATGCCTGGCATCATGTACGCGCGCGAGGCACTCGACGTGACCGACATCGTGATCAAGAAGTTCGACGAGGCGAGCTAGCCGCAGGTGGCCCGGATCCACCCCACCGCGGTGATCGAGGCGGGCGCGACGCTCGCCTCGGACGTCGTGATCGGACCGTACGCGGTGGTGGGCGCGGACGTCGTGCTCGGCGAGCGCGTCGAGCTCGGTCCCCACGTGGTGGTCGGCGGGCACACCCGGATCGGGGCGGGGACCCGCGTGTTTCCTCACGCTTGCCTCGGCGGCGAGCCGCAGCACCTCGACTATGCGGGCGAGCCCACCCGGCTCGAGATCGGCCGCGACAACCTGATCCGAGAGCACGTGTCGATCCACGTCGGCACCGAGAGTGGCGGCGGCAGAACCCGGATCGGGGACGGTAACCTGATCATGAACGGCGCCCACGTCGCTCACGACTGCCGCGTCGGTTCGCGCACGATGATCGCCAGCTTCTGTGGGCTCGCCGGCCACGTGATGGTCGAAGACCATGCCGTCCTGGGTGCTTATACCGGTGTGCATCAGCATGCCCGGGTAGGCGAGTCGGCGATGACGGCCTCCGGCTCGAAGCTCTCGCTCGATGCGCCTCCCTTCGCCCTCGTGGCAGGCGATCGGGCCCGTGTGGTGGGGCTGAACGCCGAGGGGCTGCGCCGCCGCGGATTCGGACCCGAGACGCGGCGCGCCATCAAGCGGGCCCATCGAATCGTCTTCGGCGGCGGGCTGCCGCTGCGCGAGGCACTGGCCCGCGTCGAGTCCGAGCTGGGCAGCCTGCCCGAGATCGCACGCTGGCTGCGGTTCCTGCGAGGCTCCGAGCGGGGCTTCTGTCGCTAGGGGCCTGGCCCGAGCCGGGGCGGACCGCGGGCGCCCGCCATCGCGAGCGGGCACGGCGCCGCGACGCGATCCCGCGCGGGGTTCGTGTAAGATCCAGACCGGGGGGTGGGGCCGCGCCCAGCCGGCGCGTGCTCGCCCGATCGCCACACGAGTGAGTAGGCCACGCGAGCGGACGCGCCACGCGAGCTGAACGGAGGGGCGGTGTCGGATCGGCTTGGCCTGATCGCAGGAGGCGGGACGCTTCCCTTCGAGATCGCCCGAGCGGCCAGGCCCCGGCCCGTGCTGGCTCTTGGGTTTCCCGGCATCACCGATCCGCGTCTGGAGGAAGAGGTGGACGAGCTGGTCTGGCGCGCCCCCGGTGCCGTCGCGAGCCAGCTCCGGGCGCTGCGCAACGGCGGCACGGCCGAAGTCGTACTGGCCGGAAAGGTCGAGAAGTCCGACCTCGTCGCCTCGCCCGAGCGTCTCGAACTCGACGACCGCGCACGCCGGGTCCTCGCCGGACTCGCCGATCGGCGCGACGCGCATCTGCTTGCCGCGGTCGCCGATCTGCTCGAGGAAGAGGGCTTCGCGGTGCTGCCTCAGGCCGCGCTCGTTCCGCATCTCGTCGCGGAGTCCGGTGTGCTCGGCGCTCACTCGCCGGGACCCGCGCAGCAGCACGACCTCGAGATCGGCTGGCCGGCCGCCGCCGCGCTGGCGACGGCCGGCATCGGGCAATGCGTGGTGGTGAAAGACGGCACGGTCGTTGCCGTCGAGGCGGTCGAAGGCACCGACGCGACGATCGCGCGAGCCGCAGCGCTCTGTGGCGGGCCGCTCGTGGTCATCAAGCGGGCCGGCCCGGCCTACGATCCGCGCTTCGACCTGCCGGCCGTCGGTTCGCGCACCATCGATGCGCTGGCCGCCGCAGGCGGCGGACTGCTCGCCATCGAGGCGGGCACCACGCTGCTGATCGACCGCAACAGCATACTGGCGCATGCCGACGCCTCGTCGGTGGCGGTGGTCGCGCGCCGACCGGACGACGAGGGGAGCTGAATGGGACGTCTGCGCATCGGTGTCGTCGGCGCCGGCTACATGGGTCCCCTGCACGCCGACAAGCTGGTCCGGCTGGCCGCCGAGGACCCGCACCTCGAGCTTGCGGGCGTCGTGGACATCAAGCCGGTCCGCGCGCAGGCGACCGCGCATCGCTTCGGCGTCCCGGCGTACGAGGACGTCAGCGAGATCCTGCCTCACGTCGACGCCGTGATCGTCGCCGTGCCGACCGTCGAGCACTTCCGTGTGGTGCGGTCGGTCCTCGAGGCCGGTGTCGACGTGCTGGTCGAGAAGCCGATCGCCGCTTCGATCGAGGAGGCCGAGCGTCTGCTCGACCTGGCCCGGCGCCACGGCGCCGTGCTGCAGGTCGGGCACCTCGAGTGGTTCAACTCGGCGATGGACGTGATCCGCGATCACTTCCGCAGGCCGCGCTACGTGGAGGCGTGTCGGATCGGTCCCTTTCCCGACCGCGCGACCGACGTCGACGTCGTCCGCGACCTGATGATCCACGACCTCGACATCCTGCAGCAGCTGCTCGGCCACGAGCCGCAGCGCATCGAGGCCGTGGGGCTGCCCGTGCTGACGCCGAAGGTCGACGTCGCCAGTGCGCGGCTCGTCTATCCATGCGGCTGCGTGGCGAACCTCACCGCGAGCCGGGTCTCGAGCAGCCCCGCGCGGACGATCCGCTTCTTCCAGCCCGACGGCACCGTTTCGGTCGACTTCCTCAACCAGGCGGGCGTGGTGGCCCGCCGGGTGGAGGGCGGGCCGAAGGGCGCGCCGAGGATCGTCGCCCGGAAGGTCGAGGTGACGCCCGGCGATGCGCTGCTCGCGCAGCTGCGGGCCTTCGTGATGGCGGTGCGGCGTCTGGATCGGCCGCGCGTGGACGGCGAGGGCGGGCTCGGCGCGCTGCGCACCGCCCTGCGGGTCCACGAGGCGATCGCGCGGTCTGCCCCGGCCCGGTCCAGCCAGGAGGTCGCTGCGGTCGAGTGGGCGCACGGGTGGCCGGCCGAGTCGACCGCGACCTCCGCGACCACCGCCCGCGACGCGCCCGGGGTGGCCGATCCGGGGCCGACGGCCGACGATCACGGCTGATGCCGACGGTGCTGATCTCGGCCGGCGACGCGTCGGGCGATGGGCACGCCGCGGGGCTGGCGACGAAGCTGCGCGAGCGCGTGCCCGACGTCCGACTCGTCGGTCTCGGCGGCGACGCGCTCCGCAAGGCGGGCGTCGAGCTGATCGCCGACCAGGGCGATCTCGCGGTGGGCGGGCTCGTCGAGCTGCTGGGAAGCGCGGCCCGCGTCGGCCGCGCCTGGCGACGGACGAACGCGGCCCTCCGGGCGCTCCGTCCCGACCTGCTCGTGCTGGTCGACTCGGCGGGCTTCAACCTGCCGCTCGCGCGTCGCGCGAGGCGCCTCGGCGGCACACGCGTCCTCTACTACGTGGCGCCGCAGATCTGGGCCTGGCGGCCCGGGCGCCTGCGCAAGCTGGTGCGGCGCGTCGACCGGGTCGCGGTCATCCATCCGTTCGAGCCCGACGCCTATCGCGGCGCGCCGATCGAGGTGGAGTTCGTCGGCCATCCGCTCGTCGACGAGCTGACTGCGCTTCGCCAAGCGTGCGATCGCGACGAGGCCTGCCGCCGGCTCGACCTGGACGGCGGACGGCGCTGGATCGCGCTCCTGCCGGGCAGCCGGCGCAACGAGGTCGACCGTCACCTGCCGGTCCTGCTCGAGACGGCGCGCCGGCTGCACGCCGCCGGGCCGGGAACGGGCTTCGTGCTCGCTGCGGCGCCGAGCGTCGACACCGCGCAGGTGACGGCGCGGCTCCGGGCGTCGTCCGCGGCGGAGGGGCTCGCGCTCGAGGTGCGCTCCGGCCGCGCCCGCGAGGTGATGCGGGCCTGCGACGTGGTGATCACGAAGCCCGGCACCGCGACCGTCGAGGCGATGCTGCTCGAGCGGCCGATGGTCGTGATCGGCCGCGCCCATCCACTTACCGCGGCCCTGGTGGGTCGGCTCGTGCGGGTGCCGTGGCTGGCGATGCCGAACCTCCTCGCCGGACGCCAGATCGTGCCGGAGCTGCTGCAGGCCGAGGCGACGCCCGCACGGATCGCCGCGGCCGCCGCGGCGCTGCAGGACGACGCGGCGGCGAGCGAGCAGCGCCGGGCGCTCGCCGCCGCGGCGACGCGCCTCGGGCCGGGTGGGGCCTCGCAGCGCGCCGCCGGGATCGCGGAGGCGATGCTTGCCGGTCGTGCGTGAGGGCCTCGCGTTGATCTCGGCCGTCGCCGGGGCGCCGCTCGCCGCCGCCGCGCTCGCCGCGCGGCCGGCCTGGCGGGTCGGCCTCAGCGAGCGCCTCGGCTGGTTGCCCGGTCTCGAGCCTGGCTCGGTGTGGCTCCACGGGGCCAGCGTCGGCGAGTCCCGCCTGGTGGCGCCGCTCGCCGCCGCCCTCGAGCTTGGCGGGCGCAGCGTCTTCACCAGCGCCCAGACGGCGCCCGGCCGGGAGGCGCTCGGCCGAGCGCGTCCGGGGGCGCCACGGGGACTGGCGCCGCTCGACCATCCGTGGTGCGTCGAGCGCGCACTCGATCGCGTGCGGCCCGCGGCGATCGTGATGTGCGAGACGGAGATCTGGCCCTGCTGGATCGGTGCCGCAGCGCGCCGCCGGGTGCCGGTGGGCATCGTGTCGGGGCGCCTCTCGGATCGCTCGCTGCGCGGCTACCGGCTCATCCGCCCGGTGATCGCCCGCACGCTCGCGCGCCTCACGGCGGTCGGGGCCCGCACCCGGAGCGACGCCGATCGCTTCGTCGCCCTCGGCGCCGACCCGCACCGCGTCTCGGTGACCGGCGACCTCAAGCTGGCCGCGCCTCCCGAGCCTCCGGTGGTGGCCGACGACCTGCGCGCGGCGTTGTCGGGCCGCACGGTGATCGCGGCCGGCAGCACGCATCCCGGCGAGGAGGCGGTGGTCCTCGAGGCGTTCGACCGGGTCGAGCGTGACGAACCGTCGGTGACGCTGGTGCTGGCGCCCCGCCACCCCGATCGTGTCGGGTCTCTCGAGGAGCGGGTCGCCTCGGCGGGTCGCCCGGTCCGGCGGCGCACGCAGCTCGCGGGCGTCGCGCTGGCGCCACGTGAAGTGCTGCTGCTCGACTCCCTCGGCGACTTGGCGGGCCTCTACGGCGTGGCCCGGGCCGCTTTCGTCGGCGGCTCGCTGGTGCCGAAGGTGGGCGGGCACGATCCGCTCGAGGCGGTTCGCCAGGGTCGCGCCGTGGCGATCGGTCCGCGCCACGACGCCGCACGCGAGACGGTCGCGGCGCTGGTCGACGCGGGCGTGGCTTTCGTCGTCTCGGACGCCGAGACGCTCGCCCGTGCCTGGCAGTCGCAGCTCTCGCGCCCGGCCGCCGACGTGCGGAGGGCAGCGGCGCACGTGCTCGAGCCGGGCGTCGCCACCCTGGAGCGCTCGTTGGCTCTGGTCGAGACGCTGCTCGATGGGCGCGCCGCGTGAAGGCGCCCGGCTGGCTCTGGGAGCGCAGCAACGACTCGCTCGAGTCGTTGCTGCTCGCACCGGTGGGCGTCGCGTCCTGGGTGTACGGAGCGGGCGCGCGACTCCGCCGGGCGGCGCGGGCAGTCGGCCTGCCGCGTGCGAGGCGGCTCGACTGCTGCGTGATCTCCGTCGGCAGCCCGGTGGTGGGCGGCGCGGGCAAGACGCCGACCGCGGCCTGGATCGCCGCCCGCCTCCACGCTCGCGGCCACGCCGTCGCGCTCGCGACGCGGGGTCACGGCGGGCGTCGTCGGCGGGGCGTGCAGGTGCTCGCCGACCGCACGGGCCTGATCGGCGACCCGGTGGGCGTGGGCGACGAGGCGCTGGTGCTCTGTTCGCACGCCCCCGGCGTGCCGGTGCTGGTGGCGCGGGACCGCTGGCTCGCGGGTCTGCACGCCATCGCGACCTTCGACACGCGGGTGCTCGTTCTCGACGACGGGCTCGCCCACCACCGGCTCACCCGGGACGTCGAGCTGGTGACGCTGGACGCGGCGGCGGGCTTCGGCAACGGCGCCGTCCTGCCGCGGGGACCTTTGCGCGAGCCGCTCGGAGGCATCCACCGGATCGACGCGGTCGGCGTGGTCGACGGGACGCTCGTGGCCGAGGACGAGCGCCGCGTGTCCGCCTGGGCGCCGGCGGCGCGGCGCTACGCCGCCCGGCGGCAGCCGGAGTCCGTGCGGGCACTCGCAAGCGATGCGATGGATCCGGCATCGAGCCTGGACGGCCTCGAGGTCGGTGTGCTCTGCGGCGTTGCCCGGCCGGACGGATTCGTGCGCACCGTCGCAGGCACCGGCGCCCGCGTCGTCGCGCGCCGGACGCTTCCCGACCATCACCGTTATCGTGAGACCGATCTCGCCGGGCTGACCAGCGAGGCGAAGGTCTGGATCACCAGCGAGAAGGACGCCGTGAAGATCCTTCCGTCCTGGCTTCGGGGCCTCGACCTGCGGGTGCTGCGAGTCGAGCTCGAGGTCGACGACCCGGCTGGACTGCTCGACTGGCTCGAGCGCCGCATCGGGGCAACGCGGCTGGAGCGGCAGGGCTCCCTTGCCGGGCAGGCCCGGCTTCACTCCGCTCAGTCGCCGTCCGGCCGATCCGCCGCGTAGCCCTCGCAGAAACCGTCGAGACCGTCGCGGCCGAGCGCGTCGCGCAGGCCGCGCTTGTCGAGCGACCGGCGCAGCCGCGCGAGCTGCCGCCGCCGGCTGGCGACCGGGAGGGGCGCGCCGAGTCGCGCGCGGTCGAGATCGATCACCCAGGCGCGAAACCCGCTCGTCTCGTCGCCGCGGACGAGCAGGTTGCCGAGGTGGAGGTCGGCGTGTCGCAGCCCCAGGTCGTGGACGCATCGCACGGCGCGGCCCGCCGCCCGAGCGGCGGCGGTGGCGGCGGTCCGAGTCGGGCCGGCGCGCAGGAACGCGATCGCATCCACGGCTTGCTCCACGTGGCGCATGCACAGCGCGGCGCGCCAGAGCAGACCGTCGCGCCGCGCGAGCGCGAAGGCCGGCGCGGGCACCGGGGCGCCGGCCGCGTGCAGCCGGGCCGTCACGCGCAGCTCCTCGCGCAGTCGGCCGAGCCCGGCGATGCGGCCGCGCCACAGCGGAGCCAGCCAGCCGCCGTGCAGGGCCCGCCTCACGTGGACGCGCTCGCTGGACCCGGGTAGGTCCTCGACGCGCGTCGGGGCGCGGCCCGTACCCGGCGATGCGCCGTTGCCGTCGTGGACGGCGAGCCACTGCTCGATGACCGCCGCGTCGGGCAGCCCCGCCGCGCGTCCACGGGCCTCGAAGTCGGGCGTGGTGATCCAGATCGCGTCGCCGTGGCGGTGCTCGCGCGCCGTCGATCCCAGAGGCTCGGCCGCCGCGCTCGTCACGGCGCGACCCCCCGCCAGGCGCGAACGAGCAGCGTCGTGCCCGCGGCGCCGAAGATCAGCGTGGGCCACCACAGGGCGGCCACCGGGCCGATCCACTCGGCTCGCGCGAGCATCTGTCCCGAGCCGATCAGCGCGTAGTAGCCGCCCACGAGCAGCGCGCACAGCACGACCCCCCAGGCCCGGCCCGCCGCGCGGACGCGCAGGCCGAGCGGCACGGCAGCCACCACGAAGAGCAGCGGCGCGAGCGGCAGGGCGAGGCGGCGCTGGATCTCGAGCGCGTACTCGATCGGGTCGCGCTGGTCGAGACCGAACAGGGCGTCGCCGGTCTCGGCACGGGCGAGCACGCCGCGCAGCTCGTCGAGGTTCATCTGGCGCGGCCGCACAGGCGAGAAGGCGCGGCCCAGCAGGGTGCTCACGTCGAACGCGTAGGCGAGCTCCTCGAAGGCGAGGCGCCTGTCCTCGAGCGGGCTCGCGCCGGAAGCGACGATGTGGATGTCGCCGTTCCACAGCTCGAACCGCAGGCGGTCCGAGGCCTCGTCGAAGACGAGCCGGCCGCGCTCGGCGAAGATGCGCAGCAGGCGCCCGTGGTTCGAGTAGTCGGCGATCATCACGCCCTCGAGTCCGCCGCGGCGGTCGCGGCCGTCGATGAAGACGATGCGATCGCTGATCACCCGGAAGCGCCCCGGCTCGAATATTCCGCCCTTCGCCGCGGTGCGCTTGAAGACTCGCACCATCTCGCTTCGCGCCTGGTGCTCGACCGACACGATCAGCCAGCCACACAGCAGGCTCGCCGCGACGCCGAGGACGATTGCCGGCACCGCCAGCGGAGCCAGTCCGATGCCGCTGCTCTGCATCGCCAGGATCTCTCCGTCGCTGCTCATGCGCTGCAGCGCGAGCAGCGTGCCGAACACCAGCGCGATCGGCGCCGCGTACGCGGCGAGCATCGGCAGCAAAGCGCCGACCACCGACAGGAAGTCGCCGGGCGTCAGGCCCACCATGGTCAGCTGGTCGAGCCGGCGGACGAGGTTCTGGCTGATGAGCAGGATGACGACGGCCGCGAAGCCGAGTGCCGCGTAGAGCAGCACCTCCCGGGTGAACTGGAGGGCGAGGATTCGCGGAACGCGCATGCACGAGTATCCTATCTCCCCGGTCGGGGCGACTCACCCCGCGCGGTCCCGGGCGCTCCGACCCCGTCGCCGGCCGCGCGAAGCGTTCACCCGGATCGCCTTTGTCCGCCTCCTCGAACACGCGGTCGCCCGCCTGCCTGAACCCGCTGTCCGCGCCCCCCGAGGCACGGCGGATCCTGGTGATCCGGCTGGGCGCCTTCGGCGACGTGGCGCGGACATTGCCCGCGGTGGCGGCGCTGCGCGGCGCCTATCCGCGCTCGCAGCTGGTCTGGCTCGTCGAGCCGGGATCGGCGGAGGTGGCGGCGCTCTCGCCGGCCGTCGACGAGGTGTTGGTGTTTCCGCGTTCGCGGATCGTTGCGGCGCTTCGGGCGGGTCGCCTCGGCCGGGCGGGCAGTGAAATACGCGCGTTCGTGCGGTTGCTGCGCGCGGGCGCCTTCGATCTGGTGATCGACTTCCACGGCCTGCTCAAGAGCGGCGTGATCGGCCGACTCTCGGGCGCGCCCGTGCGAGTCGGCTACGCGCCGCCCTTCGCGCGCGAGGCGAGCTGGCTCGCGGCCACCCATCGCGCGCAGCTCGGCGCTGGCACGCGCAGCCGTCACGCGCGCAACGCCGGGCTGGTCGGCTTCGTGGCCGGTCGCGCCGGCGCCGACCGCGCGCTCGGACCCGACACGACGGACAGCGTTCGGGTGAGCGCGGGCGCCAGAGAGCAGCTGCTCGAAGCCTTCGAGGGCGAGGCGCCGGGCGTCGTCCTGCATCCCGGCACCAGCGCGGGCACGCCCTACAAGCGCTGGCGCCCGGAACGCTTCGCGATCCTGGCCGGGCGGATTCGCGAGGCGACCGGCTCGCCGTGTGTGGTGACGTGCGGCCCGGATCCCGCCGAGCAGGCGCTCGCACGTGCCGTCGTCGATGCGGCTGGCGGTGCGGCGCGCGTCGCTCCGGGGGACGGAAGCGTCGCGCTGCTGGCCGCCCTGCTCGAGCAGGCGCCGGCGCTGATCGCTGCGGACAGCGGCCCGCTGCATCTGGCGGCGGTGCTCGGAACGCCGGTCGTGCAGCTGCTCGGGCCGACGGATCCGGTCGAGAACGCGCCCCATCCGGGCGCACCGGCGCGTGTGCTCCGGGTGCCTATGCGGTGCAGTCCGTGCCGTCGCGGCTGCCGGAACCCCGTCTGCATGGACGCCATCCCGGTCGCCTCGGTGGCGTCGGCGGTCGCGGAGCTGCTGGCGGAGGGGCCGAGCGCCGCGGGGTGTCCGCCTTGGCGCGCCGCGTGAGCTTCGATCCGGCGGCGGCCCGTGAGATCCTCGTGCGCGCCCCGAACTGGCTCGGCGATCTCGTGATGTCGACGCCCGGGCTGCGCGCGCTGCGCGCCGCGTGTCCCGGTGCGCGCATCACGCTGTGGGTGCGCGAGGGGCTCGAGGGGTTGCTGGCGGGCTCGCCCGACGTCGACCGCGAGATCGTGCTGCGCGGACCGGTGCGCGGACCGCGAGCGCTGCGCGCGGCGGCGCGATCGGCCAGCGAGCAGGGATCCTACGACCTGGGTCTCTGTCTGCCGGATTCGTACTCGTCGGCGCTGCTGATGCGAGCCGCGGGCGCACGGCCGCTCGTCGGCTACGCGCGGGGGGCGCGCGGTCCGCTGCTCGACGTGTCGGTGTCGGACGCCGCGCGCCGGCGCGCCGGCGGCGACGTGCCGCGCGAGGAGCGCGTGCTCGGCCTCCTCGATGCGATCGGCATCGAGGCGCGCGACACGACGCCATCGCTCGCGACGACGCCGGAAGGGGAGGCCCGGGCCGACGTCGTATTCGCCGGCCTCGAGGCATCCGGGGGCCGCGCGCCGCTCGTCGGCCTGGCGCCCGGGGCGGGCTACGGACCCTCCAAGTGTTGGCCGGCCGAGCGTTTCGCCGCGGTGGGGGATGCCGTCGCCGCGGACGGTGCGCGGGTGGTGCTGATCGGCTCGCCGTCCGAGGCGCCGCTTTGCCGGGAGGTGGCCGAGCAGATGCGGGCCCCTGTCGTAGACGCCTCGGGCCGGCTCGACGTCGGCGCCCTGAAGGCAGTGATGCGGCGGCTCTCGCTGCTCGTCGGCAACGACGCCGGCGCGCGTCACGTCGCGGTGGCGTTCGGCGTGCCGTGCATCGTGCTGTTCGGTCCCACGAGTGTCGCGCGCACGCCTCTGAACCTCGAGCGATCGGTCGTGCTCGAGCGCCCCGTGCCGTGTCGCCCCTGCTACCTGCGCCACTGCCCGGTCGATCATCGCTGTCTGCGGGAGATCGGCGCCGACGAGGTGATCGCCGCCGCGAGGTCCCGGCTGGCCGCGTTCACGCCGCCCCCGGCCCCGGCCGTGGTGGCGCCCGGGTCGGCGTGAGCGGGCTTTCGATCGTCATCGTGTCGTGGAACACGCGCGAGCTGACGCTCGCTTGCCTCGCTGCGGCGGCTCGCGCGGCGGCCGCCTTTCGTGTCGAGGTCGGTGAGCCGGTGCAGCTCGTCGTCGTCGACAATGGATCGACCGACGCGACCGAAGAGGCGGTGCGGGAGGCCGTCCCGGACGCCGAGATCGTCGCGCTGCCGCGGAACCTGGGTTTCGCGAAGGGGGCCAATGCCGGCGCCGTCGAGGCGCGCGGCGAGGTGGTGCTCTTCCTGAACAGCGACGCCCGCGTCGACGCGGCGGCGCTGGGGGCGGCGTGGCGCCACCTCGCCACCCACCCGAAGACAGCGATCGTCAGCCCGCAGCTGGTTCGCGCCGATGGCCGGCCCCAGCGAACCGCACACGCCTTCCCGTCGCTGCGCGACGAATTCGTTCCCGGCTGGTTGCGGGGCTCCCGCCAGGGCTGGCGACGCGCGGCGAAGCCGGCGGACGATCTTGCGCCGCGGGCCGTCGAGGCGCTGCGGGGTGCGGCGCTCTTCGTGCGGCGGCGCGTGTTCGATTCGCTCGGCGGCTTCGCGGAGGACTACTTCTTCTACCTGGAGGAGACCGATCTGTGCTGGCGCGCCCGGTGTGCGGGGAATGGCGTCGAGCTGCTCCCCGAGGCGCGGGTCGTGCACACGGGCGGCGCGAGCAGCAAGCGGGTCGACGCGGCGGCGAGCCGGATCGAGTACCACCGCTCGCTGTACCACTTCATCGAGGCGCGGCGGGGGGTGGCAGCGAGGCGCGTCGCGGTGGCGGTGCGAACCCTGCGCGGCGCCGTGGTGGTCGTCGGTCTCGCTGCAGCGAGCGCGGTGTCGAGGACGGCGCGGCCGAGGCTCGCAGAGCGCCTGGCGCTGCTGCGCTGGCATCTGGCCGGGCGACCGGTCGAGCGTGGTCTCGGCGGCGGCGCGCCCATCGGTGACGTCGACTGAGGGCGGTCCGGGGACGAGTGCGGCGCCGGGTGGGGTGGTCGGTAAGATTGGGGCCGCGCCCGGGGCGAGCAGCTTCGGCCGGGCGCCGCGGAGGTGCGCATGATCCACAGCATGACGGGCTTCGGACGGGCGCGCTTCGAGGTGGCCGGGCGCGCCTTCGATGTCGAGATCCGCAGCGTCAACCACCGGCATCTCGATGCTCGCGTGCGTCTGCCGCGGGCGCTCGCCGACTGCGAGGCGCTCGCGAAGTTGCTCGTCCAGGAGCGTCTTGGGCGGGGCAAGGTCGATGTGACGATCGCGCCGGTCGACGGGGCGGGTGGCGCGGGCGGCGCGGCGACCGTCGAGGTCGACGAGCAGGCTGCGGGTCGCTACGTCGAGGCCGCGCGCCGTCTGGCCGATCGCCACGGGCTCGAGAGCGACCTCGACGTCGCGACGCTGATCGGCCTGCCCGGGGTGGTGCGACTCGCCGACGCGGAGCTGCCGACCGAGGAGACCGAGGCCGGCCTGCGCGCCGGCGTCGGCGCGGCCGTCGATGCGCTGCTGGCCGCGCGGGCCGAAGAGGGCGCAAGGCTCGCCAGCGAGATCGTCGGCCGACTCGACACCATCGACGGGCTCGTCGAGTACTTTCAGTCCCGCGCCGGCGAGGTGGTGGAGGCCGCCCGGGAGCGGCTCCGCAAGCGCACCGAGCAGATCGCGCAGGAGTCGGGTTTGTACGACGAGGCGCGGCTCCACCAGGAAATCGTGATCGCCGCCGATCGCCTCGACGTGACGGAGGAGTTGGTGCGGCTGCGCAGCCACGTCGAGCAGTTCCGCGGCGTGCTCGCCGGCGGACCGGGGGAGGGACCGGTGGGGCGCCGGCTCGACTTCCTGCTGCAGGAGCTCGGTCGCGAGGCGAACACGATCGGTTCGAAGGCCAACGACGCGCCGCTCGCCCACCAGGTGGTCGAGCTCAAGGGCGAGATCGAGCGGATCCGCGAGCAGGTACAGAACATTGAGTAGCGCCACCGCCCGGGGATCGCGCCGCGCCGCGCGCCCGTCCGCCGAGGCCCTCCCGCCGGCGATCCCCACGCTGATCAGCATCGGCTACGGCAACCTGGTGGCTGCCGCGCGAGTGGTCACGATCGTGTCGCCGGGGTCCTCCCCCATGCGGCGGCTGCGCGAGCAGGCGGGCGCTGCCGGCAAGCTGGTGGACGCGACCGAGGGGCGCCGCACGCGCTCGATCCTGGTCACCGACAGCGATCACGTGATCCTCTCGGCGATCAATCCCGAGACCATCGCGGCCCGCCTCGAGCCCGGGCGCGAGGCGGGCGCCGAGTGACTTCCCGCGGACGCATCGGCATCCCGTTCGTGGTGGCGGCGCCGTCGGGCACCGGCAAGACCACGGTCTGCCGGGCGTGTGTCGAGCGTGACCCGATGCTCGAGTTCTCCATCTCGCACACCACCCGCAAGCCCCGGCCCGGCGAGCGCGCCGGCGTCGACTACCACTTCGTCACCCCCGCCGACTTCCGGCAGCTCGTCGAGCAGGGCGCCTTCCTCGAGCACGCGAACTACGGCGGCGAGAACTACGGGACCAGCGTCGAGGCGCTGCGCGTTCCGCTCGAGGAGCACGGCCACGACGTGCTGCTCGAGATCGAGGTGCAAGGCGCCGAGCAGCTGCGCGAGCGGCGGCGCGATGCTCGGTTCGTGTTCCTGCTGCCGCCGAGCATGAAGGTGCTCGAGCAGCGGCTGCGCGGGCGGGGCACCGACAGCCCCGAGGCGATAGACCGGCGGCTCGGTGTCGCCGATCGCGAGCTCGAGGCGATCCGCTTCTTCGACTACGCGGTGATCAACGACGACCTCGAAGCGACCATCGCGGCGGTGCAGGGCATCATCGCCGCCGAGCGCGACGGCTCGCAGGCGGCGCTCGACCAGGCTGGTGCCCGGCACGCGCGCGAGCGGGTGTACGGCGACTGGTGCGAGGCCGGTGGCGCGCAGCGCAGCTGAGTCCGCCAGTGGGGCGCAGATTGCCCGCGGCGGACTTCGCCGGGGCGATCTGGCAGGCGCCGTCGAGGGGGGCCGATGACGGACCCCGCCAGCCCGAAGCCGAAGCTCTCCTCGAGGAAGAAGCTGTTGTTCTCCTTCCTGATCCTCGCGGGCTTCCTGGTCCTGCTCGAGGTCGTTGCTACGTCGTTGCAGCTCGGGCGTCCGTGGCCGAGCGTGGTGATCTTCGAGGACTCGGGCCGGTCGGTGCACTTCGACGCCGTGCGGGGCCATCGGCTGACGTCGACGCCGTCGCGATGGGCGAGGTTGACCGGCGATCGATTCGAGTTCATCGGAACACTGCGCGGCAACTCCGAGGGATTCGCCGATCGCGACGACTTCGGCCCACTGCGCACGAAGCCAGGCGAGCCCCGCTATGCGGTATTCGGCGACTCGTTCACGGCCGGACAGTTCCTGGAGCAGAACTGGCCGGACCGCGCCGAGGAGCTGAGTCGTGAGCGCGGACGCCCTGCACACTTCCTCAACTTCGCGATCGACGGCGGGGGCCTCGCGAACTGGTGGAGTGTTCTGACGCGCATCGTCGATGCCGAGGGCTACGAGATCGACGGCCTTATTTTCGCCGTCTTCTTCGACGACCTCGCGCGTGGTTTCACCGTGATGGACCACCGCGGGCAGCGCCACTACGCCTACGCCCGGATGCGCGATTGGAACCCCGAGTCGTGGCCGAGCAGCGTGGACGAGGCCCGGGCCCGCATGCACGGCTGGCCCGGTCAGCACACGTTCATCCTCTCGTCGGTCGAGTTCGAGCAGGTGCTGCAGGGGCGTGTGCCGTCCGCGCTCCGCGCGCCCTTTCGGCTCGAACTGACCAGTCGCCTGCTGCGGCTCCTCCGGGGCGAGGGGGGCTCTCCGCTTCGGATCCTCCCGTACCCGCATCCGCGCAGGATGGCCGGCCGGGAGCGGCTGATCGGCGACATCGCCGCCTTCGTGGACGAGCGCGAGATTCCGGTGTGGGTCGTGTTCATTCCCTGGCGCGACCACCTGCTCGCCGGCATTCGTGAGGAGAGCGGAGGCCGGCTGGACACGCGCCGGTTCGCGGCGCGCATCGGCGGGCGCTTCGTCGACGGTGCTGCGATCTTCGACGGAATGGGGGAGGGCGAGATCAGGTCCCACTGGCTGCCCGTCGACGGGCATTGGAACCAGAGGGGCTCCGACCTCTTTGCCGAGTTCGTCGTCGATGCGGTGACCTCCGAGCCGCAGCCAGGTCACGCCGGCTCGGCGGATCCCGTCTCGCGGCGCTCGCCTTCGGCCGGCGGACGCGCGCCGTGACGCGACGACCGGTCTGGAGGCGCGCGGCGGCATCGCAGGTTTCGTGGCTCGTACTGTCGTTCCTCGGCCTGACTCTGGCCTATCACGCGCTCTACTCGCGCTTCTTCCTCAACGAGTCGGGCACGCTGTGCCGCGACTACACGTTCTGCATGCCTCACGTCCTGGCGGGCTTCTACTGGAGCGAGCAGAACGGCTTCTTGACACTGCCCTGGTTCTCGCCGCACGCCTGCGGCGGAGTGCCGTACTTTGCCCATCCCCAGTCGATGTATCTCTCGCTGCCGCAGTTCCTGACCCAGTGGCTGCAGCCCCTCTCGGCCGTCTACTCGGCCTTCATCCTCTTTGCCTTCGCCGGGCTTGCCGGTTTCTACGTGCTGCTTCGCGCGCATCGCTGTCGACCTTCGACGGCGTTGCTGGGAGCGGCGTTGTTCATGTTCAACGGCTTCTACGCCTATCGAATCACGATCGGCCACTTGATGTACCACGGGTTCATGCTGCTTCCGTGGATGCTCTATTTCCTGACCGCGAAGCGGGAGGTGGGGGAGCCCCGGGTCTTCGAGCCGGGCCGGGCCGTGGCCGCCGCGCTGTGCTTCGCGTACGTCGTGTACTCGGGTGGCCTGAATCTCGTCGTTCCGATGGCGATGTCGCTGGCTCTCGCGATCGGCCTGATCGAGCTCTTCCACCCGCGTCGGGGCCTCCACTGGACGCGATTCCTCACGTTCTGCGCGGTCTTCCTGGCTCTCGTCGCGATGAAGGTCAATCTGGCAGTCGAAGTGATGGAGAACCTGCCCCGCAGCGCCTACCCGCTGCCCGGATTCGACGACCCGTTGGACACCGTCTGGGTTCCCCTGAAGCTCTTCTTCTGGCAGACCGAGACTCCTCGGCTCGCGAATCCGGGAGTGATGTTGGCGAGACACGAGTGGGAGTTCGGCGTCGGCGTCGTGCCCGCGCTGATCCTGCTGGCGGCGGCCGGCCGCTGGCTGATCGCCGCGCCGCGCCGCCTCGCGGAAGGTGTCGCGCGGCCGGGGGCGAGGCGATCGATCGCGCTGGCGGTCGTGCTCGGAATCGTGCTCGGTCAGGCGGCGCTGACCTGGTTCAGCCCGGGGTGGAACGAGTTCCTCAAGCAGGTCCCGCTGATCGAGACCCTGTCGTCGCCGTTCCGCTGGTACAGCGCCTTCATTGCTCCGATCGTCCTGCTCGCCTGCCTCGTCCTCGAGCGTCGGCAGCTGGGCGAGGGAGCGCAGTGGGCCGTCGTTTCCGGGGGGCTGGCCCTGCTGATCTTCGGCCAGGTCTCCGAGGACAGGACCTTCTACGAAAATCAGCGCTACCGCGTCGACGCGATCGCCCGGAGCCATCGGGACGTCAAGGCGACGGGCCGGGTGCCGGCCATCGAGACCATCCACGTGCATCGCGTCAAGAACCCGGCGACCAATCGCCTTCAGGTCAGACCCAAGTTCCAGAACGCCGACGACAGCATGACCAGCGGGGGGTCGCATCTCTACTGCGACGAAGACCTCTTCGGCTACAAGAGCGAGTTCTTCCCCATGAAACAGCTGCGCCCTGGCTCGGTCTACGACACCCGGGAGGGCGTGTTCAACATCAAGAACCCCGTCGGCTACGTGTTCCCGGAGGAGAACCGGGTCGACGTCGGCGGCCACTTCCGCACCGACCAGCGCGAGGATCTCGAGAACTTCGTCCACTACCGGCCCTTCTCGTTCGAGATGCCGGCCCGTCAGCAGTTCCTGAACGTCCTGAGCGGTCTCGCGCTCCTCTTCTGCACCCTCGTCGCCGCCGCCGCGTCGGCGGCCTGGCTGCGAAGGCTCGGGGCGTGATCGGCCGATGAGAGCCGAGGGAGCCGAGCGGCGTCCGGCCGGCTTCGGGCCCGGCATCGTTGCCCGTGGACCGCGGCGCCGGTAGACTCCTGTCAACTATTCGTTTTTGAAGGGGAAACCGGCCCACCGTGCTGCGGTTCAACGACATCGTCGATCGCATGCTCGAGTACAGCCCGAGCCTCGACCTCGAGCTGTTGCAGAAGGCCTACGTGTTTTCGGCGAAGGTCCACGAGGGCCAGGAGCGGCTCTCGGGCGAGCCCTATCTGGTGCATCCGCTCGAGGTCGCCGGGCTGCTCGTCGACCTGCGGATGGACGAGGTGACGGTGGCGGCCGCGTTGCTGCACGACACCCTCGAGGACACGCTGACCACCCGCGAAGAGATCGAGCGGCTCTTCGGCGAGCAGGTGGCGTTCATCGTCGACGGGCTCACGAAGATCGCCAAGATCGAGTTCAAGAGTGCCCGCGAACGCCAGGCCGAGAACTTCCGCAAGATGCTGCTCGCGATGTCGAAGGACATCCGCATCCTGCTCATCAAGCTCGCCGACCGCCTCCACAACATGCGCACCCTCGAGTTCATGAGCGAGGATTCCCGCCGGCGCATCGCACAGGAGACGCTCGACATCTACGTGCCGCTCGCCCACCGGCTGGGCATACGCTGGCTCATGCAGGAGCTGGAGGATCTCGCCTTCCGCACCCTCCACCCGCACGTCGCCGAGGATCTCGAGCGCCAGCTCACCGGCAACCGCGAGGAGCGCGAGGCCTACATCGAGGAGGTGATCGGCATCATCTCGTCGAAGCTCGCCCAGGCGGGCCTCGACGTCGAGGTGAAGGGACGCCTCAAGGACCTGGCCTCGATCCACAGGAAGATGGAGACCCAGGACGTCAGCCTCGATCAGGTCTACGACGTGATCGCGTTCCGGGTGGTGATCGACGGCATCAACGAGTCCTGCTACACGGCCCTCGGCCTGATCCACGGCACCTGGCGCCCGGTGCCCTCGCGATTCAAGGACTATCTCGGCAACCCCAAGCCGAACGGCTACCGCTCGCTCCACACCACGGTGATCGGGCCCTACGGCGAGCGGATGGAGGTGCAGATCCGCACCGTCGAGATGGACGTCGATGCCGAGTACGGGATCTCGGCCCACTGGAAGTACAAGGCGGGCAGCGGCGAAAGTCATGAGGACGACGAGCGTTTCACCTGGCTGCGCCAGCTGCTCGAGTGGCAGACGCACCTCGCCGATCCTCACGAGTTCCTCGACGCCGTCAAGGTGGACCTCTTCCCCGACGAGGTCTTCGTCTTCACGCCGCGCGGCGAGGTCATCAACCTGCCGCGGCGCGCAACGGCCATCGACTTCGCCTACGCGATCCACAGCGAGGTGGGCAACCACTGCGCCGGCGCCAAGGTGAACGGCAAGATGGTGCCTCTGCGGCACACCCTGCTGGATGGCGACACCGTCGAGGTACTGACGAGCGACCAGCAGTTCCCGCGCAAGGATTGGCTCGAATTCGTCGTTTCCGGCAAGGCGCGCAACCACATCCGGCATTCGATCCGGGCCGCCGAGCGCGAGCGGTCGCGGCAGCTCGGTCGCGACATCCTCGCGCGCGAGCTGCGCCGGGCCGGCCTCTCGCTCGCGAAGCTCGAGTCGGGCGGCGATCTCGATGCGCTCGCGCGCAGCGAGATCCGTGGTGGCGATCGCGAGGAACTCTACGCGGCGGTGAGCTACGGCCGCATCGTCCCGGGCTCGGTGGTGCAGAAGCTCAAGGGCGAGGGCGAGGCGCCAGCCGCCGAAGAGGCGGAGAAGGTGGTGCCGGTCCAGGAGCGGCTGCTCGGGCTCTTCAAGCGCTCGCCCCGCGAGCCGGGTCCCGAGAGCGGCATCCGGGTGAGCGGGCTCGCCGACGTGCTGGTGCGCTTCGGGGGCTGTTGCGATCCGCTGCCCGGGGACGAGGTCGTCGGCTTCGTGACGCGCGGCCGCGGCGTGACCGTGCACTCGCGCAGCTGTCCGCGGGTCTTCGAACTCGATCCGGCTCGTCGTATCGACGTCGAGTGGGACACCCGCAGCGCCGAGCCCCGCAAGGTGCGCGTGCGCGCGACCACGCGCGACCATCCCGGCATCCTCGCGAAGATCACCAACGCGATCTCCGCCGCCGGCATCAACATCGGCGGCGTGAAGGTCACCACCGACGAGCAGGGCCAGGCGCAGCAGAGCTTCGAGCTCTGGGTCACGAATGCGAAGACCCTCGATGCGGTCTTGAAGGAGATCTCGCGCGTGAAGGGCGTCGTCTCCGTCGACCGCATCCGCAAGTGACCGTTCCGCTCTCCGTCTGCTTGCTCGCCTGCAACGAGGAGCAGGCTGTCGAGCGCTGCCTTCGGGCGGTCGCCGCCATCGCGGACGAGGTGGTGGTGGTGGTCGATGCGAAGAGCGCCGACGGCAGCGAGAAGGTGGCGCGTGAGCACGCCGATCGCGTCGAGGTGCGGCCCTACGCGGGCGACATCGACCAGAAGCGCTACTGCGTCTCTCTCGCTTCGCACGAGTGGGTGCTCGTCGTCGACCCGGACGAGGTCGTGCCGCCGGCACTGGCGCGCGAGCTTCGCGAGACGATCGAGGCGGCGGGGCCGGAAGTGGCCGGCGTCGAGATCGACCGGCTCACCCGACACCTCGGGCGCTGGATCCGCCACGGCGACTTCCATCCGGACTGGACGCTGCGGGCCTTCCGACGTGGGCGGGCGCGCTGGGTCGGCCTCGACCCCCACGGCCGCGTCGAGGTCGACGGCCGGGTGGAGCGCGTCGGCACGCCCCTCGAGCACCACAGCTACCGCGACCTCGCCGACCAGATCGAGCGCATCCAGCACTTCAGCGAGGCATCGGCCGATGCGATGGACGCCTCGGGCCGGCGGGTGCGGGTGTGGGATCTGGTCGCGCGGCCGCCTGCCCGCTTCCTGCGCGCCTACGTGCTGCGACGAGGTTTCCTCGACGGCGTGCCCGGTCTGGTGATCGCGGTGGCCACCGCGTTCCACGTCTTCCTCAAGTACGCGAAGCTCTGGGAGCGGCAGCGGGGGCCCTCCTCGGCGGCTGAGCCCGCGCGGAGGTCTGGCGACGGCAGGGGATCGGCGGCGTAATTCCCGCCATTGTCAGCGAGGTGTCCCGAGGATTGGGCTCGCGAATCCTCGAGAACGCCGGTCCGCGTCGTGGTGGCGGAGAATCCGCGGCTCGGCCGCCACCGCGGGCCGACCCAATTCTCGAAACATCCACCATTGCCAGAAGCGTTTCGAGCAGGCACTCTGGACGGCCACCTACGAGTTCGTACCTGGGGTTGGTGCCCCGCCCCAGGCCTCGGGCCGCGTCCCGTCCTGCCGAGTCCCACGCCGGCGTCCGCGTGCCCGGGTGATCCGTGACCGGGAGATCGTCGGCCGTGGCGAGTGCAACCACTTTCGTTCGGGAGCGCCCGGCTCTGGCGCCGAGCGAGGTCTCGGAGATCTGGCTCGGGCACCTGATGTCGTTCCTGATCCCGGTCTCGGCGCTCGCCTACGTGTGGACCGGGCCGCATCGCTGGTACGTGGCGTCGCTCTTCATCGTGCCGTTCGCGATCTTTCAATGGATGGATGTGCGGCCCCGCTACGAGCGGCGTCAGCCCGTCGAGACGCTTCCGGACTGGCCCTTCCGCCTGATCGTGTATGCGTTGGCCGGCGTCCAGTTCGCGGTGCTGCTCGGGCTGGTCGAGTTGTTCAGCCGGCAGCAGGTCTTCTCGATCGACATGGCGATGGTCTTCGTCATCGTCGGCGGCAGCTCGGGCTTCTCGATCATCACCGCCCACGAGCTGATCCATCGCCGCAACGCCGGCGAGCAGCTGCTCGGCCGCCTGCTGCTCTGCACGGTGCTCTACGAGCACTTCTACACCGAGCACCTGCGTGGTCACCACGTGCGCGTCGGCACGCCGGCGGATCCCGCGACCGCACGCTACGGCGAGCGCTTCGAGGCGTTCTTCCGGCGCACGGTGCCGGCGCAGTTCCGCAGCGCCTGGCGGCTCGAGGCGAAGCGGCTCGGCGACGAGCACATGTCGCTCTTCGATCGCCGCATGCTCGGCAACCGGATCGTCCACGGGCTGGCGGTCGAGTGGGGACTCGTAGCGGGCGTGTGGTGGGCGTTCGGTCCCGTCGCATGCCTCGCCTACGTGCTGCAGGCATTCATGGCGGTGCGGCTCCTCGAGGCGGTGAACTACTTCGAGCACTGGGGGCTGTCGCGCAGCGGCCGCCGTGTGCGTCCCGTCGACTCCTGGGACACGCACTCGTTTTTCACCTACTACGGGCTGATCGGCTTGTCGCGTCACGCCGACCACCACGCCCATCCGTCGCGTCCCTACCAGCAGCTGCGCGTGTGGGACGACGCGCCGGTGTTGCCGATCGGCTATGTGGGCCTCGTCGACCTCGTGCTCGCCCGCAACCAGGAGTTCATCGAGATGGCCACCAAGGAGCTGGAGGTGCGGCGGCTGGGTCCGTTCGCCGAGGGCGCCGAGCCGCAGCCCGCGCCGCCTCCCGCGCCGAGGCACGCTCTCGCCGCCCGGCTCGCACGGGTCTGGAGGAAGCTGCCCGGCGCGCTGCGAGCCGTCGTCGTGCTCGCTGCGCTCCTCGCGCTGACCGCCCTCGGCGTCTCCCTCGAGAGCGGAGGCGACACCTCCTTCCCCGCTGCTGCGCTGCGAAACGGCGCCATCACGGCGATCTTCGCGGGCGTGCTCCTGGCGCGGGCTCGCATCGAAGCCCGGGTGCAGAACGGCTGGATCTCGTGGGGCGCGGCGTTCGTGCTGCTCTTCGTGCTGGGCACCCTGTCCGTGCCCGTGATCGGCTGAGCGGACCGACCCGCTGCTATCCTGCCGCGCGTCCCGCATGCAGCGGGTGGGGGCCGGCGTGGCGAGACTCACGAAGCTCAGCCGATCGATCGCGGGCGAGGTGGCGATCGTGACCGGGGCGGCCAGCGGCATGGGGCGCGCGACCACGCTGCTCTTCGCCGACGAAGGCGCCAGGGTCGCTGCGGTGGATCTCGCCGAAGAGGGTGTCGCGCCGGTCGTCGAGGCGATCCGCGGGGCGGGCCACGAGGCCGAGGGCCATGCGGTCGACGTGAGCGACCCCGAGGCGGTCGCCCGGCTCGTCGATCAGGTGGTCGATCGCTTCGGCGGTCTGGACATCCTCGTCAACAACGCGGGCATCAGCCTGCCGATGCCGGTCGACAGCGACGACTACGAGGCCGCCTGGGAACGCACCCTGGCTGTGAATCTCACCGCCCACCAGCGGCTGATTCGTGCCGCCCTGCCGCACCTCGAGAAGAGCGGCGTGGGACGCGTCGTCAACATCGCTTCGACCGAGGGCGTCGGCGCCCAGCCCTTCGTCAGCGCCTACACGGCAGCCAAGCACGGCGTGATCGGTCTGACGCGAGCGTTTGCGGTGGAGAGGGGGCGCACCGGCGTCACCTTCAACTGCATCGGTCCCGGCCCGATCCGCACCGGGATGACGGCGCCGATTCCCGACGACGCGAAGGACAAGTTCGCTCGGCGGCGGGTGCCGATCGGGCGCTACGGCGATCCCGAGGAAGTCGCCCAGGCAACACTCAGCCTGGTGCTGCCTGCTGCGTCCTACATCAACGGCGCCGTGCTGATGGTCGACGGCGGGTTGTCGATCCAGAACAGCTGAGCCGGAGTCCGGCCGCCTCGCCAGCGCGCAGGCGAGGCGGCCCGGCAATGCTCGCCAATTTCGGGCAATTTAAAGATAAACAGATCTGCTTATCTATTATGTGGTACTCTGCGACGAGGCGCGACCTTCGACCTCCCGTGCGACCGTACGGCGAGTGGGTTGTCCGGAGGAGTCGCCCACCGGAGGATTCACATGCTGTTGTCCCAGACGGCGGAATACGCGCTTCGCGCGATGGCCTGGCTCGCGACGCTTCCGCCGGACGAGGCAATCGCCGCCAAGGAACTCTCGACCGCGGTCGGCATCCCGCCCCACTACCTGTCGAAGGTGTTGCGGCGACTCGTCCTGGCCGGTCTGCTGACCTCGCGCAAGGGGCAGGGTGGGGGGTTCGGGCTCGCGCGACTGCCGGAGGAGATCTCGTTCCTCGAAGTCCTGGAAGCCGTCGACGTCTATCCCGACGAGAAGCACTGCGCGTTCGGCTGGGGGGCGTGTGACGAGGCGATGCCGTGTCCTCTGCACCAGTCGTGGGACACGCTGAACCGGCAGATCAACGCCTGGGCCCGCGACACGACCCTGGCCGACGTGCTGGCATCGTCGACCGGTGGCGGTGGCGGGGGTGGCCGCTGACCGCGACCACCCCGCGCCCGGTCTAGAACTTCACCGTCACGTCGAACCAGACCCGATACGTCGTCTGGACCGCCGCAGGCGCCCCGGCTGCCGCGTCGAAGTAGGCCGCCTTGAAGAGCAGATCGACGTACTTGCCGACCGGCCGGCCGAGCAATCCGTCGATCTCGTTGCCGAGCACGGCCGAGTTCGAGTCGCTCCAGAACCGGTGGTAGACGAGCTTCATTTTCAGCTTCCAGGGCAGCTTCGGCGCCACATAGGCGTGAAAGTCGCGTAGCCCGCCCGGACCGCCATTGTTCAGGAACACGTCCGCCCACCCGTTGAACTTGTGCAGCGTGGCGAGCGGCGTCGAGAACTGCTGGATGCCGTTGCTGGTGCCCAGGTGCTCGTATCCGCCACCCAGCGTGCCGAGGTCGTCGTACTTGATCCCGACGTCGACCAACCCGTAATTGGCGGAGTACGGGGTCGACTTGGCTCCGTAGTCGCTCTGATACGCGTAGCTGCCCTGGTAGAGAAGATGCAGCTTCTCGGTCAGATCGAGGGTGCCGGTCACCCGCCCACCGAAGGTCTTGCTCGAGTTTGCGTTCTGTGCGGCGATCGTCGGCTGGAGCGGGAGCACCAGGTCGAGCAGATAGACGAAGCCGACGATCCTGGCCTGGTCGAAGTTCGTGAAGCTTGCGTTGACGACGTGCGAGTTCGACTCGAAGTCCGTGAGGGCCGAGTTGGTGCCACCGCCGCCGAAGATGCGATTGACGTGACCGATCCAGCTGTAGCGGACCGTCAAGCCGTCGACGCCGGCGCTCGACTGCACCCAGGCGGCGTCGTAGGTCTGCTCGTTCTGGCGCCAGATCACGTTCCCGATGAACCTTGAATCGTCGAGTACGATGCTCTGACGACCCCCAATGGCCTTGGTGCCGAGCCAGTCGGGCCGGTCGACCATGAGGAACCCCTGGTTGATCTCGGTGGCCGGAGGCTCGGCGATCGTCGTGAGCCACGGGTTCCAGGGATTGGTGGGATCGAAGTACGTCGTCGCCGTTGCGGCTGCGATGTTCTCGAAGTCGGCGTAGATGCTCACTCCGTGGAAGGGCTTCGTCCCGTACCCGAGCCGCGTCCGCACCGTGTAGGCCTCGGAGCGGAGCCTTCCGGTCTGATCGGCGATCTCGATGCGGCCGCGCACGTTCAGGGTGGGCTTGCCCTTCGTGAGGGCTTCCCGGATGTCCGCCGCGCCCTCGTCGTTCGCGAGGGCCGGCCCGGCGAGTCCCACTGCGCCGAGGAGCACCGTCGCGACACAGACCGCGATCGCCTCGAACGCGCTCCGCGCTGGTCTCGAACGGATCCTGCTCGAACGCGAAACCTTCATCGTGCCTGACCTCCTTCTGTGTCGATCGCTGCCGATCGGTTCGATGCGCGGCGAACGCGCTGCGGGAGACCTTGCCCGGCCGGCGAGGCGAACGGACTCGGAGCCGTTCAGTGCCGGTCGTCAGCGGCCACTCCTGCCCCCCATGCCCGTATCATCGGCCGGTGAGCTGCCGCCGCTGAGTGTGAATCGTATTAGATGGATGGATCTTTGGATCGCTCTTATGGCCGATGCAACGACTGGATGCACTCGCGCTCGTTCGCTTGTTCGCCACCGGCAAGCGCAACGACACGGTGCGAAGTCGTTGTATGGAAGACGGCCCGAACACGGTCGCACCTGCGCCGTTTTGTCTCATCGATCGAAATCTCTCGCGATGGATGTGGTTGGCTGCGCGGTCTTCCCAGCCTCGCAGCGTGGCGCGAGTACACACGGTTGTAGTCGACGCTCGGCGTATGAGTAGAAGCCATGAGTCGTGCTGACGACGTCCGCTGGTGATGCACGCACTGCTCGCATGCCATGTCGGTGGTATGCTGGTCGTCAGCAAGCGTTCGTGACGACGTGCGATCGAGGTGCCCGGTCGTCGGGGTCCAGCCGCAGTAGGAAGTCAGGAGCCTCACACGCCCACGTATCGTGTCGTCGCAGTCGGGAGGGAGAGCTGGCAAAAAGGAGGAGCACGTGATGGCCAATCTCGATGCGATCAGGAATGCGACCGTCTTCGAAGGAATCGACGAGCCGCACCTGCGGCAGTTGGGCGAGATCGCCGGCGAGCAGGAGACGCGGCAGGGAGAACGGCTATTCGCCCGGGGCGAGACGGCCGAGACGTTCTACGTGGCGAAGCGGGGACGCTTCGCCCTCGCGCTTCCGGTGCGGGTCTTCGACGCACACGACGAGATCGTCGTCGAAGAGAAGCAGGCGTGGGACGCCTTCGGGTGGTCTTCGCTCGTCGAGCCCTGGATCTCGATCTACTCGGCGTACTGCATCGCGGACGGGGCGGTCGTCAGGTTCCCCGGCGAGGCCCTGAGGCGCTTGATCGCGTCGGACGATGCCATGGGGAGCCGGTTCTCGGCGAATCTCAACGTGCTCATCGGTGCGCGTGTGCGAGCCGCCCAGGACTTGTGGATCGCAGAGCTCGAGCAGAGCCGCGCCCGGGTCGACTACTGGGCCCGAAGCGAGATGACCACGCGGTTGCACGAAGCCGTGTCACCGGCCGAGGGCCCGCGCGGATCGTTCGTGAGCGCCCTCGAGCGGCTGATCCGCATCGGCAATCCGTCCGTCCGGCCCTGATTCGCGCGCCGGGCCCGGCCCTGGGCCCGGCTCACAGGCGTCGAGCGAGCTCGAGCATCGTGGTGGTGCCGCCCGCGGTCGCATAGGCGATGCGTCCCGAGGCATCCAGCAGGTAGACGAGGGGAGGGTGGGCGATGTCACCCGTGCTTGGGTCGCGCCGCCGTGCGACGTTCCAGGCCGTCAGCACCTGCTCGACTTCCTCGACGCTTCCCGTCAGGACGTGCGACTCGTCGTCGAGTTCCCAGTGGTCGGCGAGGTGGGCAAGCCGGGCGGGCGTATCGCGCCAAGGATCGAGGCTCACGATCACCACCCGGGGCACCGACTCGGCGGGAAACTCGCCCGCGGCGGCGCTCTCGACGAGGCGGCGGCGCACCTCGACGGCCTGACGGACGATCGCCGGACACACGGTGTGGCAGTTGCCGAAGGCGAACGTGACCAGGGCGGGCCGGCCGTCGAGCCCGGCCAGCTCGATGCGTTCGCCCGCCTGGTCGACGAGCGACAGCGCCGGCGCTTCGCGATCGAGCCTCGGGTACGTGTCGGGCGGCAGCGTCTCGCCGGGCAGCACCACCTCGCGCGCCGCCGAGGCCGCCGTCACCCGCGATCCCGCCGCGGCCGCCCCGGCCACCAGCCCGGCGGCGCAGACCACCAGCACCGCGCGCCCCCACGCCCGGCCGGCCAGCACTGCGAGCGCCGCCCGCACGGTGTTGCCCCACACGATCATCAGCACCGCGAGCATCCCGAACGGCTGCCCGATCAGCAGCAGCCAGCCCGAGGCGTCGGGCAGGCCGTCCGGACCCGTGTTGAAGCACACGTAGCGGGCTCGGCTGAGCCACTCCGGGGCAGCGGCGGTGGTCGGCCAGAGGGCGAGCGCCCACCAGCCGACCGTCACCACCAACAGCGCCAGCAGCGCGGCGAGTCCGATTCGCTGGGCCCGATCCAAGTGATTCGTCTCCCAGCCTCAGCCCACCTGCCAGACGAATGACAGCAGGTTCCAGTTCACGAAGTAGTAGGTGACGAACGCCAGCAGGAAAACGATCACGAGCACCACCGTGCCCGGTGTCTGGCCGAGCGAGTGCTTCTCGAGCTGGCTGCCTTCCGCCTCTTCGGGGGTGAGGGGCCGCGGCGGTGCAATGATGCCCGCCGGCAGTCCCCGCCCCGTCGCACCGAGGCCGGTCTCGTCGGGCGCGAGCTTGCGCCCGAGGAAGACCGACCACACGGTGACGAGGATGTAGATGCCGCCGCCCACGATCGCGATCAGACCACCGAGCGCCGTCACACCGAGCATCAGGTCGACCGCCGGCGAGAACTCCACCTGGAACGGGGCGCCGGTGAACGTGATGTCCCAGTGCCGTCGCGGAGCGCCGAAGGTTCCGGCGAACGTCATTGCAATCGAGAAGATCAGCATCCCGATCGCGAAGAGCCACGGCTGGATCCTGGCCAGGGGCCAGAAGGCCACCTCGCGCCGGAAGATCAACGGGATCACGTAGTAGGTGACGCCCATGAAGGCGAGGGCAGTGCCCGCGACCACGGTCGCATGGAAGTGGCCGGGAATGCGCAGCGTGTTGTGCGCGATGATGTTGATCTGCTCGGTGCCGAAGGTCACGCCCGTGATGCCGCCCACGAAGCCGAAGATCACCAGCGAGAAGATCAGGGCGCTGAAGCCCGGATCGCCCCACGGCGCCCGGCCCAGCCAGTCGAACATGCCGCGCGTGATGCCGCGCAGGCGCTGGCCCAGCTCGATGCCGGCCGGCACCGTGAAGCCGTGGATCATGCTGGCGAGCACGGCCATGTACATGAAGTAGCTCGTATTCCACACCTTCCAGGCCGGACCGAAGCCCGGATCGACCAGGAGGTGGTGGGCCGAGGCCATCGAGATGAAGAGGATGTAGAGCACGAAGGCGGCGCGGCTGACCTTCTCGTTCACCACCACTCCGCCCACCGTGAATGCGGCCAGCAGGTACCAGATGGCGACCATCGCCGCGACGTTGATCTGCTGCGAGGAGTGGCCGAGGCCCCACCAGACCAGCCGGTAGAACTCGGGATCGATGTTCATCAGGTCCATCGACCAGAGCCAGGTCGGGATGTAGACGAGGGCGCCGTGCAGCAGCGTGACCGCGGCGATGATGGCGGCGGTGACGGCGCCGTAGGTGACCAGCGGAACCGAGCCCGTGTAGGTCTGCTCCCGCTTGGCGACGACCAGGATCGCGAAGAAGTGCCCGACCACCGTGAGGGCGCCCACCGCGAAGAGGATCACGCCCAGGTAGTAGTTGGGACCCGCCCGCAGCGGCACGTACGACGTGAAGAGTACGTCGGCCTGACCGGTGAACATCATCCACTCGACCATGACGGTGCCGACCACCATCAGGCCGAAGGCCGCCCAGCCTACCTTGGGCGCTGGCACGCGGCAGTTCAGCAGGATCGCTCCTGCGAAGTACAGCACCGCCATCTCGAAGAAGATGATGAAGAAGATCAGCATGTTCATGCCGTGGACGGTGAGGATCCGGTAGAACCACACGGCGTCGAGCAGGTGAACGGCCTGCCAGCGCGTCAGCAGCACGAGCAGTGCGGCGACGCCGCCGATCAGGAGCGTCACGGTGGCGACGACGGCGTTGGCCTTGATGAGATTGTCGGCCTGGTGGTCGACCTGCAGCCCCGTGGTGGGGCAGGTGCGGAACGCGGCGCTCATCGGGTGGTCCTCCCCTGCGTCGTGCCGGCATCGAGCGCGGCGACCTGGCGTGTCTCGGCGTCGTCGGACGCGGGCGCGGCCTGGGCGTTGCCGCCCGGCTCGACCACGATGATCTTCCCGACCATCAGGTGGTGGCCGATCCCGCAGAACTCGTTGCAGATGATCTCGAACTCACCCGCCGCGTTGGGCTTGACTCGCAGGCCGTAGTCGTAACCGGGCACGACCTGGAAGTTGATGTTCAGCGGGAACAGGTTGAATCCGTGGTTCAGGTCGACGGACGAGAGGTGCAGGACGTACTCCGCGCCCTTCTCGAGCCGCAGGATCGGCGTCCACTGCCACATGCTCGCCTGCAGGTAGACGTGGCTTCCGGGCGGAGGCGCCACGATCGGCATGCCACGGTCGTCACCGACCCTGTACTGCTCGATGAACTCGGCGGTGCGTGCGCGGAACGCATCCGCCTCCACGCGGTGCCGGACGCCCGACGGATTCTGGCCGCCACGCAGGTGCCAGAGCGGCATCATGGCGAACAGCACCATGCACCACGCGAAGGCCACGGCGACCCAGACCTTCTCGGCGCCATGGACGGGCTTCCACCAGACGCCCTGCGGAGCTTCGATACCAGAGTGATACATCGCTTGTTCCTCCCAGCAGGTGCTTCGCTACGGAAGCGGAGCTTCGGGCAGCGTGAAGATTTCCCAGAGACCCCAGCCCGTGAAGAAGACGAACATCACGACCGTGCACGCGATGAGCAGCAGAAACGGACTGTCGAAGAGTCGCTGTCCGAGCGGGATCTCCTCATCGGTCTCCGCGCGCGGAGTGGAGGGGTTGGCGCTTGTCGGGTCGTCAGCCATGGGTGCTCTCCTCGTTTGGTCTCGGCTTCAGGCCGGCACGCTCGCGCGCCCGGACAGGATGTCGGCGTTGGTGGTCTGCTCGAGAAAGGCGTCGATCCGACCGCGAACGAGCTCCCACTGGGAGTGGATGGGACACGCATCGGCTTCGGTGCCGTCGCCGTCGCCGAGCAGACAAGCGTTTCGCAGGCTCTTCGCCTCGGTCGATTCGACGACCGCGCGCAACGCGTAGGCTCCGGACTTCGACAGCAGCCTGGGAGATCGCAGCCCCCTCGCTCGCCCGGCGGAGCCCCTGCGGATCCCGCCGGGCTGGGTTTGTCATGCCGAAGTGATAGATTTGCGCGCCGCCCATCATAAGTGGATATTTAGGTCTACTGGTCGATAATTGCAACGCCGTCCGCGGGGCGCGGGCAGGCGTAGGGGATTAGCCCCGCCGCATCCTCATGCATGAAAAGCGGGAAGGTCCGATCACAGATGGCGATATCGATCGTCGGCGCGATGCAGAAGGGGCTCGGGCGACCGCTCGCGGCCGCCGACGCCGCGATGAATCGGCTCTACGGTTGGCGCGGGAATCCGCTCTACCAGTCCGGGACGATCGTCGTCCTGGCCTTCATCGTGATGCTCGTGACCGGCCTCTACCTGCTGCTCTTCTACCGGGTGGGGGACCCGTACGCCTCGATGGTGCGCATCGAGGAGCAGGTGTGGGCGGGCCGCTGGCTGCGGGCGATGCACCGCTACGCGGCCGACCTGACGGTGGTCGCGACGGCGGTGCATGCGCTGCGGATGTTCGTGCAGGGAAAGTCCTGGGGGCCGCGGATGCTCGCTTGGGTCTCGGGCTTCATCCTGCTGTTCCTGATGTTCGTGTGCGGCTGGACCGGCTACGTGATGGTCTGGGACCAGCATGCGTTGGTGCTCGCCAAGGAGGGCGCTCGCCTCTTCGATGCGCTGCCGATCTTCTCCGAGCCCCAGGCCCGGGCCTTCGTGGGCGAGGAGCCGCTGCCCGGCGCGTTCTTCTTTCTGAACCTCTTCGCCCACGTGGCCCTGCCCATCGGCGTCGCCCTGCTCCTATGGGTGCACATCGCGAAGATCGCGCGCCCCATCCTGCTGCCGCCTCGGGGGCTGACGTGGTCCGTGCTCGGACTGTTGACGGCGGCTTCCGTCTTCATGCCGTCGCCGCTCGGTCCGAAGGCCGACCCCTTCGATATGCCCGAGACCGTCGCCTTCGACTGGTTCTTCTCGTTCTGGCTGCCCCTGACCCGCGACATCGAACCCGTCACGGTGTGGGCCGCCATGCTGTCGATCTCGGCGGTCGTGATGCTCGTCCCGCTGTGGGCGAAGCCTCCGAAGTCGCAGCGGCTGCCGATCTCCCGGCCCGACCAGCATCTCTGCACCGGCTGCTACCAATGCACCTACGACTGCCCCTACGGCGCGCTCGACATGGTGCGGATCGAGGGGCGCGATCACGAGGTCTCGCAGGTGGATCCCGCGCTCTGCGTGAGCTGCGGGATCTGCAGCGGCAGCTGCGCGCCGATGGTGGTCGGTCCGCCCGAGTTCGCAGGCCGTGACGAGGTGGCGGGGGTGCGCGAGTTCATCTCGCAACATGCGCCGGGTGGCGACGACGTCGTCGTGATCGCCTGCCAGAACGGCGGAGGCGGCGTCGACGGGGCCGAGACGTTCGAGGGGGCCCACGTCCTGCCGGTGCTCTGCGGCGGCAACCTCCACACGTCGGTGATCGAGCTGCTGCTGCGCGCGGGCGCCGGCGGCGTGCTGATCGCCACCTGTCCTCCGCGTGACTGCCGTGGCCGCGAGGGCACCGAGCTCCTGCACCAGCGCGTCTACGAGGGACGCGAGGCGGAGCTGCGAGAGAGCATCGACCGCCGTCGGCTGCACGTCGTGCACGCCGGCCCCGCCGAGCGCCGTCTGGTGGGCCGCGAGCTTCTGGCCTTTCGCGAGCGCGTGCGGGCGCTCACGCCCGGGAAGGGAGAGGCCGACGTCATACTCGACACCGAGTGCGAGGGGACGCCCGCCGAGGAGCTCGCGTCGTGACGCTCTTATGGCGCGGACTGGGCGTGGTGGTCGCCCTGCTCGCAACACTCGGGATCGTCTTCCTCACCGACGCGCCGTCGCTCGTCGAGCCCTCGTCGGACGGGATGTTGCGGCTGTCGTGGCGGACGGTGGGCGAGCGCATCGAGAGCTGCCGCCCGCCGACCGAGGCCGACCTGGCCGCGCTGCCCCTGCACATGCGTCCCAAGGAGATCTGCGAGGGGCGGCTGGCCAGCTTCGAGCTGCGGTTGCGCGTGGACGGCCAGCTGTTGGTCGAGCGCACGGTCCGGCCCGCTGGTCTGCGCGAGGACCGGCCGATCTACGTCTTCGAGGAGCAGCGTGTCCGGCCCGGTCGGCGCCACATCGAGGTCGACTTCCTGCGGTTGGGCGAGGATCCGGACGATCTGGTGACGGTCCTCGAGCTCGCTTCGGAGGTAGAGGTGTCGCGCCGCGGCGTCGTGCTGGTCACCCTCGATCGCGAGACGGGCGAGTTGGTGCTTCGTCAGGAGGTGTTCGGCGGCTGAGAGCGGGCCCCGCCCGCGTCGATTCGGCCGGTCGGGCTCGCGTCGGGTCCCCGCAATTCGTCACGGCGCCCGGGTAGGTAGTTGCACTTGAATTGCCGCCGCAGGGCCCCCTTTCGAGTGCCTCTAAATGTTGCATAACCGATAAATAGATCTAGAGATCTGTTTATCTATTGATTAAGATCCCAGCTGTGCCGAGCGTCATGAGCACAGGCGCGGAAGCACGCGACGTCGGGCCAGCGGCCGGAGTGAAGGCGGGCCGCTCGAGTCGCCAGGGCGCGCAGCCGTACGCCGATCCGGTGAGGTCCGGGTCGGTCGACACCAGGGAGGAACGAGGAATGGTCCAGCGAGACAGGAGCAGGGGCCGCCCGGCACGGGGTGCCGGCGCATGGAGGCGCATCGCGGGCCGCGTCGGGGGGATCGTTGCAGCTGCCGGCTTCGTGGTGGCCGCCGTGCCGGTCGTACAGGCGGCTCCCACGCTCAGCGAAGAGGAGTTCGCGAAAGGCGAGTTCATCTACTTCGATCGCTGTTCGGGCTGTCACGGTGCGCTTCGTAAGGGCGCGACCGGTCCCGCCATCACCGCCGAAAAGATGTCGAAGAAGAGCATCGCCGAGCTCGAGGAGATGATCTACGAGGGGACGGACGCCGGCATGCCGGGCTGGGGCCGAACCGGTGAGCTCAGCAAGGCCGAGTCGGACCTGATGGCCAAGTACGTCCAGCTGCCCGCGCCGGTTCCGCCGGAGATGAGCCTGAAGGAGATGAAGGCCACTCACAAGGTCCACGTGCCGCTCGACGAGCGCCCCGACAAGCCCCAGCACAAGCGCAACATCGACAACCTGTTCGGCACGATCCTGCGTGACGCCGGCAAGGGCGCGATCATCGACGGCGACTCGAAGAAGCTGGTCGGCGTGGTCGATACGGGCTTCGCCGTCCACATCTTCCGCGCGTCGGCGACGGGGCGCTACTTCTACACGATCGGGCGCGACGGCAAGGTCAGCATGATCGACCTGTTTGCCAAGAAGCCCGAGGTCGTCGCCGAAGCCCGAGTCTGCCTGGATGCTCGCTCGGTAGAGGTGTCGAAGTACAACGGTCCCAAGGGCGACTTCCGTGACAAGCTGGCCGTGGTGGGCTGCTACTGGCCGCCCCAGCTGGTCGTGCTGGACGGGCAGACGCTCGAGCCGATGAAGGTCGTTTCGACCCGGTCGTCCACCTACGACACCAACGAGTACCACCCGGAGCCGCGGGTGGCGACGATCGTCGCGTCGCACTTCGACCCGGAGTGGGTGGTGGCGATCAAGGAGACCGGCATGGTGTGGCTGGTCGACTACTCGGATCTCGACAACCTGGGCATGACTCAGATTGCCACCGAGCGCTTCCTGCACGACGGCGGCTGGGACGCCAACAAGCGCTATCTGCTGATCGCGGCGAACATGCGCGACCAGATCGCGGTGGTGGACACGAAGACGAAGAAGTTCGTCACGAAGTTCGAGACCGGCGTCAAACCGCACCCGGGCCGCGGCGCCAACTGGATCGACCCGGAGTATGGCCCGGTCAGCGCGACGACCCACCTGGGCGAGGGGCTGATCACGGTCTACGGCTCGGATCCCGACGGGCATCCGCAGCACGCCTGGCAGGTCGTGCGCGAGGAGGAGACCGCTGGTCCGGGGCTCTTCCTCAAGACCCACCCGAAGAGTGAGCACGTCTGGACCGACGCGACGATCTCGAAAGAGCCCGGCGCCAATCAGCAGGTCTGCGTCTTCCGCAAGGACGCCTTCGACGAGGGCGGCAAGTGCTGGCAGGTGACCGAGCACGGAAAGATCGTGCACTTCGAGTACAACAAGGCCGGCGACGAGGTCTGGGCGTCGGTGTGGGACAGAGAGGGCGAGTTGATCGTCTTCGACGACAAGACCCTCGAGGTGAAGAAGCGCATCAAGGGGGACTGGCTCGTTACGCCCACCGGCAAGTGGAACGTCTACAACACGGTCCACGACGTCTATTGAGTCCGACCGGGGTCCCCGACCGCCTGCCGTCGCAGCGGGCCGGGGACCTCGAGGACGCTCCGGCCGGACCGTCCGGTCGTATGGGCGTTGCGAGACGGCGCGAACGCCGGGGAGGAAGAATGTCATGTGGGGGGCAGGGCGACGCTACGGTCGGGTCGATCGCCACCGGGATGGTCGGAAGGCCGCCGGCACGCGAAGGCTGGTCGGGCTCACACTTCTCGCTGCTGCATTTGCGTTCGGTCCGCTAGCAGACGCGGTGGCGGGTGAGCACGAGTTCGTCGGACACAAGAAGTGCAGGAGCTGCCACAAGAAGGAGGCGATCGGCAACCAGTACGGCTGGTGGCTCGAGGACGCCCATGCCTCCGCCTGGGAAAAGCTTGGCGGCGAGCAGGCGAAGAAGTGGGCGGCCGAGCGTGGCATCGACGATCCGCAGCAGGACGAGCAGTGCGTGGAGTGCCACGTCACCGCCTACGGCGTGCCCGACGAGATGGTCTCCAGGAAGTTCGACCGGACGGCCGGCGTGCAGTGCGAGAGCTGCCACGGCGCCGGCAAGGGCTACCGCAAGAAGAGGGTGATGGTCGACCGCGAGCTGTCGATCGAGAAGGGCCTGATCATCCCCGACGAGAAGCTCTGCCGCGAGTGTCACAACGCGGACAGCCCGGCTTGGGATCCGAAGCGCTACGAGATCGCCGGCGGCACGACGGGCTTCGACTTCGAGCAGGCCGTCGAGAAGATCCGACACCCCGTGCCCGAGGGCTACGACGCGCTCGCCGAGGGCGAGGCCGACTGAGATGGCGGGCCGGGCAGAAGACCCGGGCGGCGGGGACGGGGGGGCGGGCGTTCAGCTCGCCACCTGGTCGGTCCTGGGCGGCGCCGTGGTGCTGGTGGTCGCCCTGATCGGGGTGCGCCTCGAGCACCAGCCCGACACCAGCCGCGACTACCCGAGTCGCCCGCTCATCGCCGACGGCGAGGTCGTCCTGCTGTCCTCCGAGGAGCTCGACGACGAGTACTACCCCTGTTCGGACTGCCACGAAGGCGAGCCGACGAATCGCACGGTGCGCGGACTGGAAGACGAGCACGAAGACCACGAGCTTGCCCACGGCGACCTCTGGTGCCTGAGCTGCCACGACGCCGACGACCGCGACAGTCTGCATCTCGCCGACCTCACCCTGGTCGATTTCGACGAGTCCTGGCGACTGTGCACCCAGTGCCACGGCGACAAGCTGGCCGACTGGAGGGCGGGAATCCACGGCAAGCGCACCGGTCACTGGCGGGGCGAGAAGCGGTTCCGGACCTGTGTGAGCTGCCATGATCCCCACGATCCGCCGTTCCGGCAGCTGGCCCCGGAGCCGCCGCCGCGCCGCCCCGAGCAGATCGTGATCCACGGAGCGACGGTCCCGGAGAGTCACCATGAAGAGTCGTGATCGACGCGCGGCGTCTCGAGCAGGCGAGGCGGCCGGAAGCACGACGCGGCGCGGCTTCCTGAAGGGCGTGGCCACCGTCGGCGCCGGTGCCGCGGCGGCCGCCACCGCCAGCGCTGCGTCCGATGTGCTCGGCTTCGACATCGAGACCTTCCTGCAGAAGAACTTCCGCGAACTCAGCGACGAGCAGCTCGAGGACGTGCTGCAGCGCATGGAGCGGAAGTACTCCGCGCAGTACGGCAAGGACGTGCGCGTCGCGGCGACCGGACCGATGGACGGTGTCCTTTTCGGCTACGGGCTCGACATCTCGCGTTGTATCGGCTGCCGGCGCTGCGTCTACGCGTGCGTCGAGGAGAACAATCAATCGCGCGATCCCGAGATCCACTGGATCCGCGTGCTCGAGTTCGAGCGCGAGGCGATCGTGCGCGGCATCGAGCTCGAAGACGGCAATCCCTACTACGACCACGAGAAGGTGCCGGCGGACGACAAGGTCTACATGCCGATGGCCTGCATGCACTGCGAGGACTCGCCCTGCGCGAAGGTCTGCCCGACCGGCGCGACCTGGCAGGAGCCCGACGGCATCGTGGTGATCGACTACGACTGGTGCATCGGCTGTCGCTATTGCATGACGGCCTGCCCCTACGGCGCGCGTCACTTCAACTGGGCCGAGCCGACGCTGCCGGCCGACGAGGTCAATCCGGACATGCACATCCTCGGCAATCGCCCGCGCAAGAAGGGCGTCGTCGAGAAGTGCAGCTTCTGCATTCAGCGGGTGCGTGACGGGCGCTATCCCGCGTGCCTCGAAGCCTGTCCGGTGGGCGCGCGCAAGTTCGGCAACCTGCTCGATCCGGAGAGCGAGATCAGGCAGGTCATGCGCACCAAGCGCACGTTCGTGTTGAAGGCCGAGCTCGGGACGAACCCGAAGTTCTTCTACTTCTACGGCTGAGGCGAGAGGAGGCGCGAAGATGCTGGAAACCGTGACGCTCTTCTGGCGCTTCGCGGTGGGTAGCCTGCGCACGGTGACCCGCGGGTCGGTGGGCTACTACGTCTGGATCGCGTTCCTCGGTATCGCGATTCTCGCCGGGCTGTGGGCCTACGCGGTCCAGCTCCAGCAAGGCCTGATCGCGACCAACATGCGCGACCAGGTCTCCTGGGGGTTCTACATCGGGAACTTCGCGTTCCTGGTGGGCGTGGCCGCCGCCGCGGTCGTGCTGGTCGTGCCGGCGTACATCTACAACTGGGGGCCGATTCGCGAGGTCGTGCTCTTCGGCGAGCTGCTCTCGGTTGCCGCGATCGTGATGTGTGTGCTGTTCGTGATGGTCGACATCGGCCGCCCGGAGATCTTCTGGCACATGCTGCCCATCGTCGGGACCCCGAACTTCCCGCACTCGTTGCTCTCCTGGGACATCCTCGCGCTGAGCTCGTACTTCCTGATCAATCTCTTCATCGTCACCTATCTGATCTTCATGGCCTTCACCGGGCGCCGTTACAACCCGGGTCTCGTGATGCCGATCATCTTCCTCTCGATCCCGCTGGCGATCGCGATCCACACGGTGACGGCCTTCCTGTTCACGGCGGCGGCCTCCCGCGCCTATTGGCACACGGCAATCCTGGCGCCGCGCTTCATCTCGAGCGCCTTCTGTTCGGGGCCGGCGCTGCTCTTCCTGATCTTCCGCGTCTTGCGTGGGAGCCGGCGGATGGAGATCAGCGACGCGGCGCTCTACAAGATCGGAGAGCTGCTCGCGTACGCGATGGCCGTGAACCTCTTCTTCCTCGGCACGGAGGTCTTCACCGAGTTCTACTCACCGACCGCCCACTCGGTCCACGCCCAGCTGCAGTGGTTCGGGGGGCACGGCACGACCATTGCGGTCTACAGTTGGATCGCGCTGGCCCTGAACGTGTCGGCGCTGATCATCTTCATGGTGCCGGTGCTGCGCCATCGGCTCGGCCTGCTGAGCGCGGGCTGCTGCCTCGCGATCGGCGGCGTATTCGTCGAGAAGGGGATGGGGCTGCTGCTGCCGGGCATGACCCCGGACGCGATGGGAGAGATCTACGTCTACGGACCGAGCATGATCGAGATCACGGTGGGCGCTGGCATCTGGGCCGGTGGGGCGCTGCTCTTCACCCTGATGGTGAAGGTCGCGACCGCGGTCTACGCCGGCGAGATGAGGTATCGGGGGGCATGAGGGCTGTCGTCCGCGGAGCGCCTTCCGGCATGCCTTGCCCCGCAAGTGGGGAAAGTGCGCGTGCCCGAGGCGGACTGCGTGCCGCCGAAGTCCGTCCGCAAGAAGAAGTAGCGCTGGTGTTCGGGCCGGCGTGGACCCTACTTCGTGTCGGCGAGCCGGCGCACGTAGGCGACCATTCGCCAGATCTTCTCTTCGCTCCAGCCGTGGTCCGACTCGGGTCCGAACGCCGGCATCGCGCAGCGGTCTCCGCCGCCCATCAGGAGCTGGTAGAAGAGTTGTCCGTCGGTTCGCGCGCCCATGGTATCGGCGTCGGTGAGGTCGGCCGGGAGGGGCGGCTGGTCGCGTGCGTCGGCATCGCCCCCGGAGCCGTCGAGTCCGTGGCAGCGCGCACACTTGCCCTTGAACTGGCGGGCCATGTAGCGAACGTCGCGGTCACTCAGTTCGGTGACGGGGTTCTTTCTGGCCGCGATCTCGGGGGGCGCGTCGTCACGCGCCGAGGCGGCCCACGGCACGAAAGAGGCGCTCGCGACCGCGAGCGCCGCAAGCGCGACGATCGCACGGCGGACGGGGAAGCTCCGACCGGGCTCGGGGCTCGTCAGGCAGGCCATCCGGCTCGCTGCTCCATGGGAGGCGCGCGCGGCGCGTCTCGTCGTTGCCTGGTTCCCGGCCGGCGACCGCCGTCAGCGCAGGATCCGTGTCTTGTTGGCCGCGTTGTACTTGCCGACCGGCATCGCATACGGGATGCGCAGGCGCTCCTCGAGGCTCGCCGAATCGTAGACCACGACGGCGCCCTCGTCGCTCCAAACACTGACCAGCGCGCGGTCGCCGTCGGCCGTGAACTCGACGTGCATCGCCTTCTTTCCCGGGGCAGGCTCGATGCGGCGGGCGTCGACTTCGAGCGTGCGTTTGTCGACGAGTTGGATCGTGCTGCCGTTCGTGTCGGCCCAGAGATACGGCGTCGCCGGGTGCGTCCGCACGAAGTAGCCGGCGCCGGCGAGCGGGAGCTCTCGGACGATCGTGAAGGAGCGCATGTCGACGACCGAGAGCCGTGGCGTGCCGATGTGGTTGAAGGCGGCATGAAGCGAGCCGTCGCGCTCGAAGAAGCAGGCCGAGAAGAGGTGCGGCAGTCCGACGGTCTCGAGCTCGGCCACCACCTCGTGATCCGCGTAGTCGTAGAGCAGCAGGCGTTGGCCGTTGCGACTGCTCGCGACCAGCTGCGTGGTATCCGGGACGAACGTCAGATCCTCGAAGGGCTCCGGCAGGTCGTGCCAGCTCAGTTCGAGGCTCGTCTGGTCGACGAGGAAGAGCCGCGGCAGGTCGCGCAGGGAGCCGATGAACTGCGCCCGACCCGGAAGCTGGTAGACGGCGCTCGGTTGTCCGGGCAGCTCGGCTACTTGAACCGGCTCGAGTGCGTCGTCGAGCAGAACCAGGCTCTGGGGCAGCTGATTGGCGACGGCGACGAGACGCCCGTCGCGCGAGACGGCCACATTGCGGGTGTTGACGCCGACCTTCGCCGTCGCCCGCAGCCCGCCGCCCTCGAGGTCGTAGTCGGCGAGCGTCCCGTCACGCGTCACCGCCACGGCGCGGCGGTAGCCGAGGTCGAACTTGACGCCGCCGTGGATGCGCCCCACGTCGAAGCGGTCGAGCTCACGCATCGTGTCTCCGTCGAGCACGACGACCTGGCCGCTTCCCCGCTCGACGACCAGGATCAAGGCCTCGCGGCGGACGTGCGCACCGATCGCGCCGCCGGGCTTCTCGCTCGTGACGCGGCTGGCCTCGACGTCGTCCGCGCTCCAGGTGACCTCGCCGACGGGCTCGCGCAGCAGGGCGACGAGCGACGCCGCCGTGGCTCGATCGAATACCCGCGAGAAGGCTGGCATCTGCGTGTTCGGTCGGCCGTCGAGGATCGTCTCGGTCAGCGCGTCGTCGCTCTTGCGGGCCAGCAGGCCGGGCAGGAGCGGCGGCGAGTAGCCGCCGTAGCGACGGGCGCCGTGGCAGGCCGCGCAGTGCCCGGCGTAGAGATCGGGCGCGGTTGTCGCGGCAGCCGGGCCCGGGTCGGGGCCGCGCGCCGAACAGCCGAAGGCCGCGACGAGCAGTGCGGCGAAGCAGAGCGCGGGGCGGGGCGATCGGGAAGCGCAGGGGGCGCCCGGTGTCGGTCGAGCTCGGCGATGCATGGGACTGCCCGATCCTCCCGCCATGATTCGCGGCCGACTTTCCATCATCGCCCGAGCCGGGTCAAGGCGGACAGGCCCGTGACCGGGCGCCGCTGGGACGTGGTTGCGGCCGCCGCATGTTCGGCAACGGGAGGGCGGACGTGCTCGCGGTGAGCGATCTGATCGAAGTGGCTCGGAGCGCGACCGGCGCGGCCACTGCACGCGCGCGGTCGCCGCTTCGCTACGCCGCGCCGGGGCAGAACGCGCCCGTAGTCATCTGGAACGTCTGTATGCACTGCAATATGAGCTGCCCGCACTGCTATGCGGCGGCGGTCTCCAAGCCTTCGCCGTCCGACCTCGGTCACGATCGATCGATGCGCCTGCTCGAGGAGATGGCCGCGAGTGGTGTTCGGATCGTGATCTTCAGTGGCGGCGAGCCCCTCTTGCGCGGCGATCTCTTCCAGCTGCTCGCCCGCGCCAGCGAGCTCGGTATCGCTCCCCAGCTCTCGACCAACGGCGTGCTGATCGACGCCGACGTCGCGAAGCGGCTCGCCGACCGCGGAGTCGCTTACGTGGGCATCAGCATCGACGGCCTGCCGGACTGGAACGACGACTACCGCGGTCTCGGGGGCGGATTCGAGGCGGCTCGCAACGGGCTCCGTCACGCGAAGGCCGCCGGGATGCGCACGGGTCTGCGTATGACGGTAACGCGCCGCAACGTCGACCAGCTCGATGCGGTGGTGGACGTCGCCGAGGAGGTGGGCGCGGATCGCTTCTACGCGTCGCACCTGGTCTACTCGGGGCGCGGCTACCACGTTTCCGGAGACGACCTCGACCGCGAGGAGGCGCGACGCCTGCTGGTCCGGCTGTTCGAGCTGGCCGAGAAGCGCCTCGAAGACGGCCGCCTGCCCCGCATCGTGACCGGCTCGAACGATTCCGGCGGGCCTTTCCTGCTGCGCTGGATCGAGGAGCGCCATGGCGCCGAGGCTGCGGTGTCCGCGCGGCGGCTGCTGGCCCTGCGCGGCGGTAATTCGGCGGGTGAGAAGATCCTGAACATCGACTCCAGCGGGCGTGTGCATCCCGATCAGTTCTGGCGTGCCGCCGTGCTCGGCGATCTGCGCGAGCAGACCTTCGCCGACGTGCTGCGCCACCCGCTGCGCGAGCAACTCGCCCGGCGGCTCGACCGCATCGAGGGACGCTGTCGCCTGTGCGCCGAGCGCAACCTCTGCCGGGGCTCCCACCGCGAGCGCGCCTGGGCGGCCACCCGCAATGCCTGGGCATCGGATCCTGCTTGCGTGATGTACGACGCGGAGATCGGGGTGAACGCCGTCCCGCCGTTCGTGCCCTCGCCGAAAGAGGTGGTCTGAGTGCGAGCCCTCGCCGCGAGAATCGGTGTGCTTCTGCTGATCGGCTGTGCGTCGCCGGCGCCCGAACCCGGCGGCGGAGTCGGGTCGCGGGTCTTCGTGGTCGAGCGCGCCACCGGCAGCCTCGCCGTCTACGACTACGTCGAGCGCAGGCTCCTCGAGCACCGCATCGAGGGGCTCGGCAACATGCGTCACGCGACGATGATCTTCAGCCCGGACCTGCGCTGGGGCTACCTCTCGAGCCGGAGCGGGCAGGTCAGTCGCATCGATCTCGAGCGCCTCGAGCGGGCGGGGGTGGTGCTGACCTCCGAGAACTCGATCGACAACGCGATCAGCCGCGACGGGCGCTACATCGCCACCGCCGAGTACGTACCGGGCGGACTCACGATCGTCGACGCGCAGACCCTCGAGCTGGTGCAGCGCCACGTGGCCACCCATCCGGTGAACGGCAGCCCGCATCCTTCCCGGGTGACCGGCGTCGTCGACGCGCCCGGCGACCGCTTCGTCTGCGTGCTCATCGAGGCCGCCGAGATCTGGATCGTCGACGCGTCGCGCGAGGGTTTTCCGATCGAGCACCGCATCCCGACCCGTCAGGGCAATCCGTACGATGCGATGATCACGCCGGACGGCCGCTGGTACGTGGTCGGGCACATGGATTCGGACCGCGTATCGGTGCTCGATCTCACGAACCCCGAGGCGGGTGTGCGAGAAGTCTCGCTGCGCGATCCGGCGCGCGAGTACGAGAGGGACGTTCCCGTCAAGCTGCCCCATCTCGCGTCGTGGGCCGTGGCGGGACGCTGGATCTTCGTGCCGCTCGTCGGCGAGGACAGGATCGCGGTCCTCGATCGCGAAACCTTCGCTTTCTCCCGGTCGATTCCGGTTCGGGGCCATCCGGTCTACGCGGTTCGCTCACCCACCGAGCGCGAGGTGTGGGTGAGCTTCTCCGGCGAGGAGGACGACGCGTTCGTGCAGGTGATCGACGTCGAACGGCTTGCCGTCAGCGACACCATCCGGCTGGGCCGGCGGATCTATCACATGGACTTCACGCCGCGCGGTTCGTACGTGCTCGTGAGTGCGAACGCCGAGGATCGGCTCTTCGTCGTCGATGCGGCGACCCGCGAGATCGAGGACGTCGTGCCGGTCCGCTCGCCCTCGGGCATCTTCGGTCCGTGGCGAGCGTTCCGAGTGGGACTCTAGGTTCGGGTGGAAGAGGCAAGGGGGTAAGAGAAAATGGCAATCGACCTGGCGCATCGGCAGACGGACGGGCTCGCGAGCGAGGACCGCAACGCGCTGATCCGGGCCGTGCAGGCGGGGGTTCCGTTCGTGCGACGCCCGTTCGCGCAGCTCGGCGAGACGCTCGGCGTCGACGAGGCGCGCATGCTCGAAGGCCTCCGGTCGCTGTCGGCCGAGAAGATCCTGCGCGAGATCTCCGCCGTGCTCGAGGGCTCCCTGCTCGGTTGGGACAGCGCGCTCGTCGCAGGGGCGGTCGAGCCGGACGCCATCGCGAAGGTCGCGGACGTGGTCAGCGCCCATCCGACGGTCACCCACAACTATCTGCGCGAGCATGCCCTCAACCTGTGGTTCACGATCGCGGTGCCGCCCGAGATGAACCTCGAGCACACCCTGTGGCTGCTGGCCGCCGAGGCGGGCGTGCGCGGCTTCTATCCTTTGCGGAGGACGCACACCTTCAAGATTGGCGTCAACTTCGATCCCGAGCGGTTGCAGAACGCCACGACGGCCACGGTGAGCGGGGCGGGCCCTTCCGCGCAGCCCATCGAGGTGGGTCCCCGCGAAGTCGGCATGCTGCGCGCCCTGCAGACTCCGCTTCCGCTGGTCCCGCAGCCCTTCGACGAGCTCGCTGCCGACGCCGGCGTCGAGGTCGACGAGCTGCTCGGCTTCGCGAAGAAACATCTCGGCGGTGTGATCCGTCGCTACGTGGGCACGCTGCGGCATCGCAAGCTCGGCGTCCGCGACAACGGCATGGTGGTGTGGAAGGTGCGAGGGGAGCGGATCGCCGGAGCCGGCGCGACGCTCGCGGCGGCGCCCGAGGTCAGCCACTGCTACGCGCGAAGCGCGATCCCCGGATTCCCGTACTCGCTCTACAGCATGGTGCACGGCCCCGATCGCGAGACCTGCTGCGCCATCGCCTCGCAGCTCGCGGAGCGGGTGGGGATCGACGAGCACGCGGTCCTCTTCAGCGAGCGCGAGTTCAAGAAGGTGCGCCTGCGGTACTTCCTGCCCGAACTCGACGAGTGGTGGGCGCAGCGGAACGGGGTGGCCGCCTGACGGGTCGGCTCGCGCGATGCGAGAACACTTGCTGTGACGGGCCTCTGGAGCTTTCGTCCGTCTCCGGACCCGTTCCGGTCTGACATCGGCCGGGGCGGCCGGACGCCGTTCGGCTAGCCTGCGCGCCCCATGAACCGGCTGTTGCGTCGCGTCACCAACAACTTCATGCACGCCTTCGCGGGCTCGGGGGTCGAGCTCGACGAGCAGGGCCGGCTGTGCCTGCCCGACGGCCTCTGCTCGGACAGGATGCACCGCTTCATCGAGCTCTGCATGGACGAGCGCTTCGCCTCGCCCCGCGACGCCCTGCACGCGCTCTTCCGACGCGTGGGCGTCGATGCGAAGGCCGTCGGTCTGCTCGATCGCATCATCGACGAGCAGGGCACGGTCGAGCTGGGCGAGGCCGTGCGGCACGCCGGCGCGCTGCTACGGGCGGTGCCCGCGCTCGAGCGGATCCCCGAGCGGTTCCGGCTCTTTCTCGTCGACGACCTCGACCTCGCCTCCGGTCACTGCCCGAGCCTCGAGGCGGCCGTCGAGTCGACGCGCCTCAACGCGGCCGAAAGACTCGGCTGCGAGCCGACCTGGGACGCGATCCTCGGCCACGCGGATGCGCTGATCGACTGGACGCGGCCGTGGCGGGAACGGTCCGCCGCCGCCTGAACGCCGTCGCCCCGGGCCGACCGCTCAGAGCGCCGCGCACACGTGGCCGCCGTCGACGACCACCACGGATCCGTTCATGTAGCGCGACGCGTCGGAGACGAGCAGCAGGAGCGGCCCGTCGAGGTCCTCGAACTCGCCGAAGCGGCGCAGTGGAATGCCCTTCATGAAATCCGGCCCCCGGTCGCTCTCGAGCAGTGTGCGGCTCACGTTGGTGAGCACGTAGCCCGGTGCGAGCGCGTTCACCCGCACGCCGTAGCGGGGCGCCTCGAGGGCGAGGATCTCGGTCATCCGCGTGAGGCCGCCCTTCGAGACCGCATAGGGAAACTGCCCCTTGATGGTGCGGCGATCGGTGATCGAAGAGACGTTGACGATGTTGCCGGCCGCGAGCCCGTTCGCGACGACGCGCTCGGTGTAGAGCTTGCTCATCAGCCAGGCGCTCTTGAGATTGGTGTCGATCACCGCGTCCCAGTCGTCCTCGTCGATCATCATGTAGGTCTTGGCGCCGGCCTCGATGCCGGCATTGTTGACGAGCACGTCGACCGGCCCGAAGGCGCCCTCGGCGGCGGCGAAGAAGGACTCCATGCTCGCGCGGTCGCGTACGTCGAGCGCGGCGCCGGTCGCTTCGCCGCCGGCAGCGCACAGCTCGTCGACGCGCGCCTGGAGCCGGTCCAAGCGGCGGGCGCCGAGCGTCACCCGGGCGCCGCGCGCGGTCAGCACGCCCGCGAAATGATGGCCGAAGCCCGAGGAGGCGCCGGTTACGGCGACGTGCCTGCCCGTCAGGTCGAAGATGTCTTGCATGCTGTCTCCCGATCGAGCGCGGCATGGTATCCGGCTGCTAGCGGACGGGCATGCCGTGAACAGTGGATCGAGGATTGTGCCTGGCATGATTTCTGCTTGAGCTCGGTTCATGGCAAGAAATCGATCAGGACGCACACGCTTCTTCTGCCCCAACCCGGACTGTGATTCCCGAGCCGACCCGGCCACTTGGCGCTTTCGCAAGAAGGGCTTCTTCTCGCGGAAGCGCCACCCCCACAAGG
>CAZETS010000006.1:0-102983 GCA_964515335.1 uncultured Spirochaetaceae bacterium | reverse complement strand
AGAACCGGAGCGATGAGCCACCGGGGGTGACGATCGGGGTGATCGGGAAACGGCTGTCGGTTCGCGCGATCCTCAAGACGCGATTGGTTCCCCGGAAGCGGGAGCTCTCGCCCTGGCTCGAGCGGTGCTACTGGGGACGGATCCCGACGAGGCGGTTACCGCAGATCCGGGTCCACGCGGCACGGTTCGCCTTCTAAGCGCCGAAAGCCACCGCAAACCGACAACTTCGAGTGGTCTTGGGCCCAATCTTCGAGCCACCTCTGATGACTGAGCCCCAGGCGGTTTCGAGCACCGAGCCCCAGGCGGCCAGCTACGGCGCGACGACCTCGATCTCGCCGAGCCCCTCGAACTGTGGCGCCAGGGCTTGCGCCGGCCCGAGCAGCACGATCGCGGCGCGATCGGGATGCAGCAGCTCCTGCGCGATCGCCGCCGCCCGCTCGGCCGACACGGCGCCCACCCGGGCGCGGAAGGTGTCGAGCGAATCGTCGGGCAGGCCGAAGACCGAGAGGTCGACGAGCGCAGACATCACCGCCTCGGAGGTTTCGAGGCCCAACCCGAACTGCCCGATCATGTAGCTCTTCGCTTTGGCGACTTCGTCGTCGGTGGGAGGCGACGCTCCGGTCACCCTGGTCAGCTCGTCCAGCAGGATGTCGACGGCGCGCCGCGTTTCGGGCACCCGAGTGAAAGTCGACACCCAGAAGGGACCCGGCTGCCGGCGCAGGCTGAAGCCCGAGCCCACGCCGTAGGTGAGCCCCTCGTCCGAGCGCAGGCTCTTCATCAGGCGCGACGAGAAGCCGCTGCCGCCGAGCGTGGCGTTCATCACGTTCGCCGGGATGCGGCGATCGTCGGCGCGGGCGAGTCCTTCGTGGCCGATGAAGATGCGCGCCTGCACGAGATCGGGCTTGTCGGCGATCACGATGCGGCGAGACGGCGGCGTGGGCTGCGCGGGCGCCGGTGTCTCCGGCGGTGTCTCACCGCGCGACCAGTCTCCGAAGGCGCTGCGCACCCGGGCGAGCACCTCGTCGGCGTCGACGTCACCCGCCACCGCAAGCACCGCGTTCCCGGCGACGAAGTAGCGCTCGTGCAGGTCGCGCGCCGCGGCCTCGTCGAGTTGGGAGACGGTCTCCGGCGTGCCGGTGAGCGGAAGGCCGTAACGATGCTCGGCGTAGAGGGTTCGCATGGCGGCCTGGCGGGCCAGCGTGCTCGGGTCGTCGCGCGCCGCGGCGATGCCCGCGAGCTGCTCGGCGCGCGCCTGCGCGGCCTCCTGCGGCTCCAGCCTCGGCGCACGCACGATGTCCTGCAGGATGTCGAGCAGTGCATCGAAGTCGCCCGAGAGCCCGCTCAAACGGACTGCCATCGTGTCCCAGCCCGCCGCCACCGAGAGGCTCGCGCCCAGGCCGTCGACCGTGCGGGCCAGCTCCAACGCGTCGCGCTCACCGGCGCCGCGGTTCATCAGCTCGGCGGTCAGCTCGGCCAGGCCCGCCTGGGCGGGATCGACGGCCCCGGCACCTCGGCGCACCGTGATGCCGAGCGAGACGCGCGGCAGGCGATGGTCCTCGAGCACCAGGACGGTAAGACCGTTGGCCAGCTCGGCCCGATGCAGCGTCCCGGGCTGCACGACGGGCGCATCCGCGACCGGCGGAACAGGCTCCTCCCAGGCGGGCCGCGAGCCCGTGCCGAGAGACCCGCAGCCACTGCAGGCGAGAACGAGCGCGATCGCGAGGGCGAGCGGCGCCCGCGGCGAGCCTCGCCGGTCTCTGCGCAAGGAAGGCTCCATCAGCTCTCTTCTTCCGGCTCCGTTTTGCCGGGCGGGGCCGGCGGCGGCGAAACCACGTGGACGACGCTGCGCTTGGAGGGAGAGAGGTAGGTGCGAGCGACGCGACGCACGTCCTCGGCGGTCACCGCCCGGATGGCAGCCAGACGCTCCTCCAGCGGACGCACGCGACCGAGCATCACCGTCTCGCGACCGACGCGGCTCGCCAGCGCGTGGGAGGTGGACAAGCCCTCCACCAGGTCGACCTCGAGCTGGCGCTTGGCCTTGGCGACCTCCGCTTCGTCGACGCCCTCCTCCCGGAGCCGGTCGACCTCGGCGAAGAAAGCCGCCTCGACGGCCTCCACCTCGACACCCGGCCTCACCCCGGCCACGCCGAAGAACAACCCCGCCTCCTGCATCTCCCAGTAACCGCCCTGGGCGTAGAGGGCCTGCTCGGTTCCGCGGACGAGCGATTGATAGAGCCGGCTCGAGCGACCGGCCGAGAGGATCTGACTGGTCACGTCGAGCGCGTCGGCGTCCGGGTGCCCAGCGGCCGGGGCATGCCACGCCGCATAAATGAGCGGAACGGCCACCCGGTGATGGATCGTCGCCCGCCGCTCGCCGCGCATCGGCACGACCTTGCCCGGGTTGCGCGGGATCTCGGGCGCCGGCTCGAGCCCGCCGAAGGCCCGCTCGATGCGCGCGATCGCGGCGTCGGTGTCGAAGGCCCCGACGATCACGATCAGGATGTTGTTCGGCGCGTAGTAGGTGTCGAAGAAGCGGCGGCAGGCCTCGACGGTGACCGCTTCGATGTCCGCCCGCCATCCGATCACCGGCCAGTGGTAGGGATGCGCCTGGAAGCTCAGGGCGGCCAGCGCCTCGAAGGCCAGGCCACCCGGCCTGTCCTCGATGCGCATGCGCCGCTCTTCCAGCACGACCTCGCGCTCGTCGTCGAGGTTCTCCTGGCTGATGTCGAGATGGGCGACCCGTTCGGCCTCCAGATCGATGACCAGGGGCAGCGACTCGGCTGTGACGTCCTCGTGGTAGACGGTCACGTCGCGTGACGTGTAGGCGTTGATCCGACCGCCACGCGCGCCGATCAGCCGGGCGTGCTCCTCCTCGCCGATGTTCTTCGAGCCCTTGAACATCATGTGCTCGAAGAGATGCGCGATGCCGGTGTGGAAGCTCTCGTCCTTCGAGCCGGCCTGCACCCACATCTGGAAGGCGACCACGGGCGTGCTGTGGTCCTCGAGGGTGAGCACGCGGAGTCCGTTCTCGAGCCGCGTCTCCTGCAGTCGCTCGATCGGATCGACCAGGCCCCCGGGCGACGCGTCGGCGACCGATGCGCACACTGCGGCCAAGGCGACCAGCACCGGTCCGGACCGGAGTAGCGGGATGCGGTCGGCAGGCATGGGGCGGAACCCTATCCGCGATGCGCCGGGGTGTCTACGCCCCGGCCCCGGGCGGACTGCTACCCGACCCGGACCGCGGGCGTTACCCTGACCATCCGGCACGCTGATCGATGGGGCGGACGAGATGACGGACGACGGCGCGCAGGCGACGGTGGACGCGGCGGCAGCGGGCGCGAGCCGCGACGCCGAGCTGGCGCAGATCCTCGGCGAGACGCGGACCGTGGCGGTAGTGGGCATCAAGGATGTCGAAACCGAGGACGCGTTCCGCGTTCCACGCTACCTGTGCGAGCACGGCTACACGATCGTTCCCGTCAATCCCAAGCTCGACCGGGTGCTCGACGAGACCGCGCACGCGGACCTCGCCGGGGTGCAGGAGGCCGGCCTCGAGGTCGATCTGGTGAACCTGTTCCGCGCCAACGAGAACGTGCCCGCCCACGTCGACGAGATCCTGTCGATGTCGCCGCGACCGAAAGCCGTCTGGATGCAGCTCGGCGTCCAGCACGGTCCGTCGGCCGCGAGGCTGCGCGCCGCGGGCATCCGCGTCGTCCAGGATCGCTGCATCATGGTCGACCATCGGCGGCTCGCGTCGGCGCCCGACGCCTGATCGCGTGGGCGGCGCGAGCGACCCGATCCGGGTCCCCGTCCACTACGACTTCGCCTCCAGCCTCTGCTACGTGGCGCACCGCGTGCTCGAACGCCTGGCCGGCTTCCTCGACGAAGCCGGCCTCGCGCTCGACTGGACGCCGGTCGATCTGTCGCGCCTGATGGGCTGGCGGCCGGGCGCGAAGATCCTGCCCCATCGCCTCGAGGACGTCCGCCAGATCGCCGCCCACATGGAGGTGCCGATCCGCATCCCCGACCGCTGGCAGGACTCGCGCCGCATCTCGGCCATGGCCCTCGCGATCGCCGCGAAAGACCGCAGCGACGGCACCTGCCGCGAGCCAGCCTTTCGCGAGCGCGTGTTCACCGCCGTCTACGAGCTCGGCGGACGCTGCGACGAGGTCGGGCTCGACGAGCGGATCACCCGCGACATGGGCCTCGAGATCGAAGAGGACAGCGTCCTGCGCGGCGCCGACCGGCTCGAAGAGCTCACCCTCGCGGCGGCGCGCAGCCAGGTCGCCGGCGTGCCGACCTTCATGCTCGGCGAGTTTCCGTTCGGCGGCATCCAGGAGGAGGCCACCATGCGTTCGGTCCTGGGCCGCTTCGCCGACAAGCAGCGCCGGGGCGTGTAGCCCGAGGAGCCGGCGCCACTGCTAGTCTCGTCTCGTGACTCCGCGCAGCCGCGACCGCACCGTCTACTCCTCCGAGCAGGGCCGGCTGTGCCCCCACTGCGGGCTGCCGGCGAAGAAGTGCCAGTGCCGGGCGAACCCCCGCGGCACCGTGCTGAACACGGAGGGCGACGGCATCGCCCGGGTGGGTCGGTCGAGCAAGGGCCGCGGCGGCAAGACCGTCACGACGGTCACCGGCCTGCCGATGCGCGCCGACGACCTCGCCTCTCTCGCCCGCGACCTGAAACGCCTCTGCGGCACCGGCGGATCCGTCAAGGACGGCGTGATCGAGATCCAGGGCGACCGCCGCGACGCCGTGATGGAGGAGTTGGCCCGCCGCGACATCCGCGCCAAGCGGACCGGTGGCTGAGGGGCCGTCCGGCTACGCGGAGCGCGCCCCGCACGCCGGCTGGGCGCGCCGTCTCGACCGGAGGACCTTTGCGGTCGTCGCCGTGGCGGCGCTGCTGCTCCTGTCCGGGCTCGGATCGATCGATCTGTGGGCGCCCGACGAGCCGCGCTACGCCGAGATCGCCGAGGAGCTGCGGCGGCAACCGAACGGCCCGCTCGATCTCGTCGTGCTGCGGCTGAACGGCGAGGTCTACACCCAGAAGCCCCCGCTCTACTACTGGCTCGCGGCAGCGGTCGGCGCGGCACGAGGCCGCGTGGACGAGGTCGCGGCCCGGCTGCCGTCGGCTGCGGCAGGCGTGCTCGTGGTCGCGCTGACGGCCGCGCTCGGCCGCTCGCTGCTCGGCTCGCGACGCGCCGGGCTGATCGCCGCCGCCGTACTGCTCACGATGCCGCGCTTCGTCCACCAGGCCCGCCGCGCACAGCTCGACGTGCTGCTCGCCCTGTTCGAGACGCTGGCGCTCGCCGCGTACTCGCGCATCGAGTGCGCGCAGCACGACGATCGACGACCGTCCCGCGGCGCGCTCGCGCTGCTTCACGCGGCCGTCGGCGGGGCGCTGCTCACCAAGGGCCCGGTGGGCGCCCTGCCGTGGCTCGTGATCGTGGTGCACCGTCTCTGGGCACGCCGGGCCGCATCGCTGCCCGCCCTGTTTCCGGCGTGGGGGATCGCGCTCGCGTTGGCGCCGGCGCTCGGCTGGCTGGCCGCGGTCACCTGGCTCTCGCCCGCGGGATTCTTTGGTGACGCGGTGATCGACAACGTGCTGGCGCGCTTCTTCACGGGCACCGACCACGTGCGGCCGATCACCTACTACCTCACGCGGCTCCCCCTGGACACGCTCCCCTGGAGTCCGCTCGCCGTCGTCGGCGGCGTAGTGGCGTGGCGCGAGCGCAACGACGCCGACCCGCGGATACGCGGGGTCACCCGACTGCTGCTCGGCTGGAGTGCGGTATTCGTGGTGTTCTTCTCGGTTTCGGCGGGCAAGCGCGGGGTCTACATGGTCCCGCTCTTTCCCTGCATCGCGGTCCTGTCTGCGCTGGCTCTGGATCGCTGGCTCGAACTCGGCTCGCTGCCACGCGCCGTGACGCTCTCGGGCGCGAGCCTGCTCGCCGCCCTTCCCGTCGCCGCACTCTGGATCGCTCATGGCACACACGGGCCAACCGGGACGCTCGCGTCCGAACTCGTTCCGGGCCCGGTCATCCTGCTGATCGGAGTGATCGGAGCGCTCGGCGCCGTCGCCACCGCGGCCCTGCGTTCGCGCGGCGTGACGCCGATCTACGTCTTTGCGAGCGCCGTGCTCGCCTTCGAGGTGGCCGCCCTCGCGTACTTCTACCCGGCTCTGGACTACGAGAAATCCCCGCGTCCGGTCGCGATCGAAACCGCGCTCCTCACGTCTACACGCGAACGTATCGGTGTTTTCCGCAACGGCGCGCTGACCGGCGGGCTCGAGTACTACTCGGGGCGCCGTGTCGTCGCGCTCGAGACAGATCGGGATGTCAACGCGTTCCACACGGGCGGGGGCCGCATCGTGGTGGTCCGTGAAAGGGACGCCGAGACGCTCGGGCAGATCGCCCCCATGCGGACCCGTGCGAGCGCGCGCAGCGGCCGGCGCCGGCTGCTCGTGGTCGAACTCGACGCAGAGCAGGGCTGAGACGGGGCCTATCCGCTGCACGGGCATTCGGCTACCCTGAACCGCCGCCCCGGGGACTCTTTTCCGGTTGTCTTCTTTCCGGTTATCGTCGCCCAGGGCTGGGGAACTTCGCCCGAGCCGCCGACGCAACGATCGGCGGAACCGAATCGGCTCAGCGGGACGACGAGACGATCCGGAGCCGCGCGCGAGGAGCGCCGGCGGGCGGGGGCGTGATCGAGCCAACCGAAGAGGGGAAATCCATGTCCGAGACCGCAGAGCTGCGACTGGGTGACAAGACCATCGAGCTGCCCGTCGTCGAGGGAAGCGAGGGCGAGCGCGCCATCGACATCTCGCGACTGCGCGGTGAGACCGGCTACATCACGCTCGACCCGGGCTACGCGAACACGGGATCGTGCCGCAGCTCGATCACGTTCATCGACGGCGAGAAGGGCATCCTGCGTTACCGCGGCATCCCGATCGAGGAGCTGGCCGAGAAGTCGTCGTTCCTCGAGGTCGCCTACCTGCTGATGTACGGCAACCTGCCCAACGCCGACCAGTTCAGCTACTTCACGAACTCGATCCGGCAGCACACGATGCTGCACGAGGACTTCAAGAAGCTCTACGGCGCCCTGCCCAAGGACGCGCACCCGATGGCGGCCTGCTCGGCCACCGTCGGCGCGCTGGCGACCTTCTACGCCGACTCACTCGACCCCCGCGATCCGCGCGAGGTCGAGATCTCGGTCCACCGGCTGATCGCCAAGCTGCCCACGATGGCCGCCTACGCGTACAAGCACTCGATCGGGCAGCCCTTCATGTTCCCGAACAACCGCAACGACTACGTGGGCAACTTCATGTGGCTGATGTTCGGCAACCCCTGTGAGGACTACGAGATCGACGAGGTGGTCAGGAAGGCCCTCGACCTGCTGTTCATCCTCCACGCCGACCACGAGCAGAACTGCTCGACGTCGACGGCCCGGCTGGTTGGTTCGTCGATGGTGAACCTCTTCAGCGTGATCTCCGCCTCGATCAACTCGCTGTGGGGCCCCCTGCACGGCGGCGCCAACCAGCAGGTGATCGAGATGCTGGCGGCGATCCGCGACGAGGGCATGACGGTCCGGCAGTTCGTCGACCGCGCCAAGAACAAGGACGACACTTCGCGGCTGATGGGCTTCGGCCACCGGGTCTACAAGAACTTCGATCCGCGGGCGAAGATCATCAAGAAGGCCTGCTTCGACGTGCTCAACAAGCTCGGCGTCCACAGCAAGCTGCTCGAGATCGCGGTCGAACTCGAGGAGATCGCCCTCAAGGACGACTACTTCGTCGAGCGCAGGCTGTACCCGAACGTCGACTTCTACTCGGGCGTCATCTACAACGCGATCGGCACCCCGTCGAACATGTTCACGGCGCTCTTCGCGATCGGCCGGCTGCCCGGCTGGATCGCCCAGTGGATCGAGCTGCACGCCGACGCCGACTTCAAGATCGGCCGGCCGCGGCAGGTCTACATCGGGCCGAACGAGCAGAAGTACGTGCCGGTCGGCGAGCGCTGAGCCCGGGCGGCGATCACACCGGCGCCGTGCCGCCGGTGTGGCTGGACGGACGGATCCGAAGCGAGCCCGGCTGCGCGCCGGTCGCTCGCGCTCTGGCGCGGCCGGGCACCCAGACCACGACACGCGTCGTCGGGGGCCGTCCCGTCCTGGTGGGACGACACGCCGACCGGCTCGCCCGCGACGCGCGGCTGCTCGGCCTGGCTGCGCCGGATGGCGAGACGGTTCGGCGGGCAATGAGCGAGCTGGCACGCGATGTATTCGGAGACGGCGACGGCATCGTTCGCGTGAAGGTCTGTGCCGGCGAAGCCGGCGGCAGCCACCTGCTCGCCACCACGCGGCCACTCGGCGACGAGCCGAGCACCTGGCGCGCCGTCGTCGCCCGGTTTCCGCACCCGGGTCCCGGCGACCACCCCGGCGCCAAGCTGAGCGAGCGCCTCGCCTGGACCCGCGCCCGGGCACTGTGCGAAGAGCGCGGCGTGGACGAGACGCTGCTCTTCGACGACGGCGGCCGCCTCGTCGAAGGCGCGCGCACCAATCTCGTGGTCGTCGCCGCGGACGGCAGGACGATCTTTCCCGACCCGGCCCTCGGCGCGGTCGCGGGCATCGGGCTGGCGGTGATCGCCGACGCCATCAGCGCGACGACGCCCGGTGAGCTGCGGGCGGAAGACCTGTCGAGCGCACGCGAGGTGGTGGCGGTCAACGCCGTGCGCGGCCCGCGACCGATCGTCCGGATCGACGGCGCCCCCGTGGCCGACGGACGCCCCGGACCGGTCGCCCGACGACTCGGCGCGGCCTTCGCGGCCGCCCTTCAGGACGATCTGCGCTCGGCGAGATAGCGCCGCAGCAGCGACTCCGTCGAGGCGTCGTGATCGCCCGCATCGGATGCGCCGGCTTCGATCTCGCCCAGGAGCTTCCTCGCCAGCACCTTGCCGAGCTCGACGCCCCACTGGTCGAAGGAGTTCACGCCCCAGACGACCCCCTGCACGAACACCCGGTGCTCGTAGAGCGCGATCAGCTGCCCGAGCGCCTCCGGGGTGAGCAGCGGCGCGAGCAGCGTGTTGCTCGGGCGGTTGCCGGGGAACGTGCGGTGGGGCGTCAGCGCCTCGTCGACCCCCGCCGCCGCGACCTCCTCGGCGGTGCGGCCGAACGCCAGCGCCTCCGACTGCGCGAGACAGTTCGCCATCAGCAGGTCGTGGTGGCGCCCGACCTCGGCGTGGCTGCGCGAGAAACCGATGAAGTCGCAGGGCACGGGCCGGGTGCCCTGGTGGAGCAGCTGGAAGAACGCGTGCTGTCCGTTCGTCCCGGCATCCCCCCACACGACGGGGCCGCTCTGGTAGCCGAGCGGCCGGCCACCGGCGTCGACCCGCTTGCCGTTGCTCTCCATGTCGAGCTGCTGCAGGTAGGCGGGGAAGAGGCGCAGGTCCTCGGCGTAGGGGACCACGCAGTGGCTCGACCAGCCGAAGAACGAGGCGTACCAGACTCCGAGCAGGCCCATCAGCACGGGCATGTTGCGCTCGAGCGGCGCCTCGCGAAGGTGGCGGTCCATCGCGTGCGCGCCCGCCAGCAGCTCGCGAAAGCGCTCGGGTCCGATCGCGACCATCAGCGACAGGCCGACCGCCGAGGTGAGCGAGTAGCGCCCCCCCACCCAGTCCCAGAAGCCGAACATGTTCTCGGGATCGATGCCGAAACCGGTCACCGCCTCGACGTTGGTCGAGACGGCGACGAAGTGCTTCTCGACCGCCGCCGGGGCGCCGAGCGCCGAGACGCACCAGTCCCGAGCGAAGTGGGCGTTGGCGAGGGTCTCCTGGGTCGTGAAGGTCTTCGAGCAGACGATGAAGAGCGTCTCGCTCGCGTCGAGCCCGGCGAGCGCTGCTTCGAGGTCGCGCCCGTCGACGTTCGACACGTAGCGGACGTCGAGTTCGGGATGCGTGTACGGGAGCAGCGCACGGTGCGCCATGCGGGGCCCGAGGTCCGAGCCGCCGATGCCGAGGTTGACGACGTGCCGAATGCGACGACCGCCGTGCCCCGTCCAGCCGCCCTCCCGCACGCTCCGGGCGAAGGCCGACATGCGCTCGAGCACGGCGTGGACCGGCGCCACCACGTCGACGCCGTCGACCTCGATCTTCGCACCCGCCGGCGCCCGGAGCGCCGTGTGGAGCACGGCCCGCGACTCGGTCACGTTGATGCGCTCGCCGGTCGCCATCGCCTCGATGCGCTCGGGCAGCCCGACCGCCCGGGCCAGCTCGACGAGACCGCGCAGTCCGGCGTCGTCGATGCGGTTCTTCGCGTAGTCGAGCAGCAGGCCGCCCTGCTCGACCCGCATGCGCTCGGCCCGGTCGGGCTCCCCGCCGAACCACTCGCGAAGGTGGCGGTCGCCGATGCGGTCCCGGTGGGCCGCCAGCTCCTTCCACTCGTCGAGCTCCTGGAGCCGTCGTGCGTGATCCTTCAATCCGTCCCCCGGACGCGGCGCGGCCCGTCGCTGAGCCACCCCGCCAGGCCGCAGCCTACAGGACGAGGCCGACCCGATGTTCCATTGGAGCCGGCCTCACGATACGGGGACACGCCGCAGGTGCAACGGGGGCCGCGCAGTGGGTGGGTTTCCCGTGAGCGGCGGACCGACCCCGAACACCCGCAGCGTCGCGCGCGTCCTCGTGGGGAGCAGCGTCGATCCAGCGAGCCGGCTTGCGGCCGGCGCGCTCCCGGCGGAAGCTCCCGGGCGCCGCGCCACGCGGCCCGCCTGCCATGCTCCGGCTCCTCCGACCCACAAGCGCCCCCGCCCTCGGCCTCGCCCTGCTCTGCCTCGTGGCGAGCGGAGCCGGCTGCGCGGTGTCGCCCGACCTGCCGCCTTTTCCGGCTCGAATCGCGAGACCGGTCGGCGGCGAGGTGGTGCGGGCCGACGACAGCATCCTGATCGTCGACGCATCGGGCTCGACCGACCGCCAGCTCGGCTTCCCGGACGAGAAGGCGGTGGTGCGGTCGTTCGTCGACGGCATGCCGCCGGGCACCTATCTCTCGGCGATGCGCGTGCTCGGCGGGCGCCAGGACGACCAGCTGCACCTCGAGCCCTTCGACCGCTTCGAGCTGCGCCACCACGCCGAGAGACTGCGCTGGACCGGCCGCGAGACGCCGCTCGCGCGCCTCTTCGACGAGTACAGCGAGCTGCTCGCCGACCGCACCGGGCGCAGCGTGTTCGTCGTGTTCACCGACGGCGTGCCCACCCGATACGGCAAGTTCATCGGCACCGAGCAGACCTTCGAGTCGGCCCAGCGCCTCGCGGCCCGACACGGCGGCGAGGTGTGCTTCCACACCGTGCGACTCGGCAGCGACCCCCGCGGCGAAGGGCTGCTGGCCGACATCGCGGCGCTGAGCGACTGCGGCTCGTTCCGGCACATCGACGACATCGACGGCAGCGAGGCGCTCTACGCCTTCCAGCAGCAGATCTACAACGGCCCGCCCCCTCCCCCCGCCCCGCCGCGCGTGCGTCGCATGACGGATCTCGACGGCGACGGCGTGGACGACCGCTTCGATCGCTGCGCGAAGACGCCGCGCGGCGCCGTCGTGGACGAGCGCGGCTGCTGGGTGCTCGAGGACTACGTGTTCGACACCGACAGTGCGCGCATCCGCGCCGAGCACCTGGCGCGCCTCGAGGCCGTCGTCGACGTGCTCTCCGACAACGCGTCGCTGCGCGTTCGGCTCGACGGGCACACCGACGACACCGGCACGGCGCAATACAACTTCTCACTCGCCCAGCGGCGGGCGACTTCGGTGCGCGACCAGCTGGTGGCGGGCGGAATCGCCCCCGCGCGGCTCGAGGTGCGCGGGTTCGGCCCGAGCCGCCCGATCGACACGAACGACACGCCGGAGGGCCGGCGCCGCAACCGCCGGGTCGAGCTATCCGTCATCGACTGGTAGCGGTCGCCCGCCCGGTCAGAGCTGCCCCAGCACGTTGCCGACGAACTTCCGCAGCAGTGTCCGCTGGTCGCCCGAGAGCGGAATCGGCTCGACCGTCCAGCCGTGCCACAGGAGCCGGCCGTCCCGGGGATCGATGAAATCGATCATCAACGTGCCGTCCTGATAGGTGTGCGAGGTGACGCCGACCCCCGCCCGGTACCACTGATCGAAGTAGTACTCGTAAGTCTCCGCGAAGCCCGGCACCGAGAGCCCGTACCAGGTGGTGCTCTTCGAGCCGACGCCAACCGCCACCAGGAACTCGGCTTCGTCGACGGCCACCTGCTGCAGGCCCCGGTCGGCCAGCACGTAGCGGATCTCGCGCTGGATCTGCCGCAGCAGGAACGGATCGCCCTGGTTGCTGCCGGGCTCTCCCCGGAGCATCGCGGCCGGGTCCTGGGCGAACGCGTATCGCCGCATCCTGGTGACGTCCACGTCCGGATCGGCCGCGTAGTCGGCCCCGTCGGAGAGATCACCCCGCGCGGCCGGTTGCAGCGGCACCACGGTGCGTTCGACCGGCTCGCGCTTGCGGCGCTTCGCGGCGGGCGGATCGGACATCGCGAGCTCGGTGTGCGGTTCCACGACCTGGCCCTCGCCCGGCACGAAGCGCGCGCTCACCGTGTAGTCGAGCGGCCCGCCGAGACCCTGCACCAGCACGTAGTGGATGCCCGGCTGGACGGCGCTGCGCACCTCGAAGGGGGGCGGCCCCTCGCTGCGCATGCGGATGGCGAGCGTCTGCTGGGCGATGCCCTCGAGCACCGCGCGGGCCAGCCGAGCACCGACGTCGCCGCGCTCCCCCGAGCCCGCCGGCCCGTCCACGCGGACGACGAGCTCGCCCGCCGACGGCGCCACGATCCGGTACCGCACGCGACAGCGCCCGGCCGTGCAGTCGAGATCTCCGCTCACCGTATCGCCGATCGCGAGGTCGGCGATGTTCGCCTCGGGGGCTTCGAGGGGGCGCGGCGGCGGACCCTTGGGCACGTAGCCCTCGAACGTGCAGCCGCTGCCGGACGCGACCAGGGCGACCACGGCGAGCGGACCGCCGATCGAGCGGAGCCACGCCGATCGCCGGGAGGATCGCTCGCGATGTGCGGCGAGGGCGAAGAACGGGTGCGACGGCATGCGGAAATCCTCGTCGATGGCCGAGGCCGAGCGCAGAGTGGCGTCGGCGGCGGCCGAGCATAGCCCGAGCGCCGAGGCGGCCTCGCTCGGCCGCGCGGCTGGCGGCGGTCGCTCCGCTATGTTGCGCCGACCGCCGCGCAGCCCCCGCGCCGGCCGGGCCCGCGCGGCGTCCCGCGCGCGGGGCACGGGAGCCGCTCTGCAGTGAAGCTCGGCATCGCACTCGGTGCGCTCCATCCGGCCTTCTTCGAAGCCGCGGTGACGGAGGCCGAGCGACTCGGCTTCGAGTCGGCGTGGCTGCCCGAGCACCTGGTCCTTCCGGTCGAGATGAGCGGCTCGCCCTTTCCGGGCGACGAGCATCCGCCGGTGCCGCCGACCACGCCGGTCTTCGACGCCTTCGCGATGCTCGCCTGGCTGGCGGGCCTGACCTCGCGGATCCGGCTGGGCACGAACGTCTACCTGCTCGGCCTGAGACACCCGTTCGTCGCGGCGCGGGCCGTGCAGACGCTCGACGTGGTTTCGGGAGGACGCGCGGAGATCGGCATCGGGGCCGGCTGGCTCCGCGAGGAGTGGAGCGCCGCGGGTCTCGATCCGCGCACGCGCGGGCGAAGGCTCGACGAGGCGCTGGCCGTCTGCCGACGCCTCTGGACCGAGGAGTTCGTCTCGCACGCCGGCGAGTTCCATTCGTTTCCCGAGGTGGCGTTCGAGCCGAAGCCGGTGCAGCGACCGCATCCTCCGATCCACGTCGGCGGCGAATCGGAGGCGGCGCTCTCCCGGGCGGCCCGAGTCGGCGACGGCTGGATCGGCCTGCACCACACACCGCAGACGGCCCGGCCGCTCGTCGAGCGCCTGCGGGCGCTCCGCTCGGAGCTTGGCCGGGAGACCCCGTTCGAGTGCACGGTCGGGGCGAGGCCGACCACCCCGCGCGACCTCGAGGCATTCGCCGACGCAGGCGTGACGCGGCTCATCGTGCGGCCGTGGGAGCGCTCGCCCGAAGCGGTCGACGGGCTCCGGCGACTCGCCGATGCGCTGTTCTGAGGCGACGGCGCGTCGAGCGACGCCGGGGCGACCGAGCGGTCGTGCAGCAACCCCCGTGCGCCGGGTCCGTCAGCGCGGCACGACCGGCGCGCACATGAGCCGCGTGCGCTCGGCGTCGAGGCCGGTCACGAAGCGGGCCGGCCCCGCGTCGGGCTCGGGCTCGTCACACACCTGCAGGCCCCGGTTGTCGCGCTCGTCCCGCACCGACTCGTCCCCGAAGTCTGCGTCGAGCTTCGCGCAGAGCAGCGCGTCGCGCGCTTCATTGACGCCGCGCACCGCCATGCCGCGTGGGCAGGCCAGCAGACCCGACCTTCGTTCCTCGCGCTCGACGCGGGTTTCGCGCACGGGCTTCGGGAACTCCTGGCACACCAGGTCGTTGCCCGTTCCCGACACGCCGACCACGAGGTAGCCGAAAGGGCAGGCATGCGTCCCTTGCTCCTGGTCGCCCGGAGCATGCGAGACGAAGCGGTTGCAGCCGGAGTCGAGGCAAGTGCGGGCTTGCTGCGAGGGTTCCGGGAGGTCGAGGCCCGTCGGCTCCGGCACGTGGGTAGGGTCGAAGCGGCCCCGGCACTCGATCCGGCCGGTCACCACGCAGTAGATGCCGCGCTGCTCGCAACGGAAGTCGCGGCGGTTGCCGCCGAGGAGGACACCTCCCTCCGCCTGACAGAACTGCTCGGCGTGGCTGACGGCGTTGCGCAGCATGCGCGGGCAGCCCTGCCCGTACGAGCAGCGCGTGCTCTCCTGCACGCGGTACTCCTTGGAGGGCAGTGCCCCGGCCCGGGCCGCAACCAGGACCAGCGCGGCGGTCGCCACCGCGAGCCACACCGGCTGCGATCTCATCCGTCCCGTCCCCCGAGCATTCATCGAGGCGCCAGGATAGCGGAGCGTCGCACCCGCCGGCTCAGGGCGCGTCGCCGGGCACGAAGTGGATGGGATTGCTCGACACCACCGGCGCCCCGTCTTCGAGCACCTCGAAGCGCACGAAGGTGGGCGCGTCTACGTCGATTTCGTGACCCACGCGGATCGCGGCGGCAGCGGGCTCGTGGACCGCGACCGGCGTTCCGTCCCGGATCACACGCAGGGACTGACCGGACCGCAGTCCCTCTGCGTGCAGGGTGAGCAGCTGTGCGCCCGGCGCGACGGTCAGCACGTCGCCCATGCGTCCACCGGCCGCGGTCGTGATGTCGAGCACCCCGTCGAAGCGGGTCGGGTCGCCGAAGAATGCGCGTCCGGCGCGCAGGCCCGCGAGCAGGTCGCCCTCGGCCACCGAGTCGGCGTGGATCCAGGTGATGAAGTTGTTCGGGCCGCTCGTCCAGCCCACCTCGGCGTCGTGCGAGTCGCTCACGCCGATCCCCACCAGCCGGATCCCCGCCGCCGAGAGGGCATCCCACAGCTCGAGGAACGCGTCGAGCCCGTAGCCGCGCGACCGGTAGCCGACCTCGAGCAGGTCGACCCCGTACGCGCCCTGCTCGATCAGCCGCGCCACCGATGCGTCGAAGGCCTCGCGCGATCTCGGGAAGCGGTGCGAGATCATCGTGAACTCGGTGCCGAAATAGTGGGCCAGCGAGATCAGCCCGCCGTGCGCGTGGACCCAGGCCACCGCCTCGCGGGGCGCGAGCCCGTGCGGATATCGCGCGGCGTCGACCAGCGGAACCGCCGCCCCGTAGGCGCCGAGGTGCGCCGCGTAGGAGATCTCCTGGCCGACGTGATGGGTGATCACGTCGTCGCTCAGCTGCCGGGCCAGCTCGCGCTCGGCGGCGAAGAGCGGCGCCCCGACCACTTCGCGGTCGATCGTGAGCGCGTCGACGAAGATCTCGAGCCGCGCACCCGGCCCGACCTCGATCACCAGCGAGAGGTCGACGAGCGAGTTGTCGGCGCCGCCGAGAGCGTACCGCTCGGCGTCATCGCTCACGTCGAGCCGCCAGTCGTTCCAGACCCCCGGCTCGGTGGGGATCGACGCGACGGCCACCCGCGCACGCGCTTCGCTCCCCGTCGGCGAGCGCAGCTCGACGCGGGCCTCGGACGGGGGGCCGGCCTGCGCGGCCGGCTGCAGCACGTACTCGAGCCGCGTTCGCTCGCCGGGGCTGCGCTGCGAGAGCCCCGCGCTCAGCACGAAACGCACGTCGCCCTCGACCACCGCGGGCAGCAGCGAGAGGCCGAGCCCGACGCCCGACGCGAGGCTCGCAATGTGCCGCCGCCGCGTCGTCTCGAAGCCGATCACGATCTTGTCGCGCCCCGCCGGCGGCCCCCGCACCTCGAGGCGGAGGCTCCGCGCCCCGGTGCGCGACTCGCCCTCGGTCACCAGCGTTCGCAGGCTCGTCTCGGGGCGCGGCGCCCGCCGCAGGACGAGCCGCTTGCTCACCACCTCGGTGCGCTCGGGCGCGGCCTCAGCGCTCCACTCGCGCCCATGCGCCCAGTCGGGCAGCGGCTCGCGCCCGTCGAACTGGGCCATGCGCAGCGCCACCGGGGCGGGCTCGCTCTCGGCGAGACCCTGCTCGAAGTCGAGGCCGTCGACGTAGGTGTGACCTGCGATCCGCCAGTCGTGATCGGTCCACCAGATGACGTCGACCGCCCCGCCGAGGTCCCGGGCCGCAAGGCTGTGGGCCTGCATGGACGCCGGCCCCTCGCTCAGCGAGCCGTGGGTGTGCAGCTGCACGCCGTACACCGACGGGTCCTTCTTGGCCGGCTCGTCGGGCGCGCAGGCCGAGACCAGCAAGGCGACCGCGGCGATCAGGCGCGCGTCTCTCACCGGCCCGTCGACTCCAGGACCGACCGCCAGTCGAGTGCGGCGAGCGCGAGCAGCCCCACCGCGGCGCCCACCGCGAGGCCCCGCCGCCAGGCGGGCGCCCGCGACCAGTCGGCGCGGCCGTGCACGCACGCCAGCGCGGCGCCCGCGATCAGAAACACCATGCTCGGCAGCCGGAAACGCGACATCGCGAACATCACGATAGACGGCCCGAGCTGCGAAACCACGAACGCGGCGAAGAGCAGCGCGACGTCGCTGCGCCGGGCGAGGCAGAGCCCGGCCGATCCGAGTGCGAGCACGAAGAGATACGAGAGCACCACGATCGTCACGGCCGCACCGCGCGCGATCGGGTGATCGAGGGCCGCCCAGCTCGTGCGATACCCCCAACCGCCGGGATCGTCGGGCGCGGCGAGCAGCCGCCGGATCGCGAAGGACGTGGGCGTGAAGAAGCGCGGCAGCTCCTCGGCGAGCTTCTCGAGCGGCCAGGCGGCTCCCCGTTCGCGAATCGCTTCCAGAGCGCGCTCGCGCGCGATGCTCTCGGACTCGAGACGGGTCGCACCGAGCAACGGATACTGCTGCATGCCGACGCCGTGGCCATCAGGATGGTTGCCGATGAAGAGATTCATGTAGCCGGTGCGTGTGATCAACGCGAAGGGCAGATCGGGCCGCTGCACGTCCACCACCCAGGGGACGATCGCCGCCGCGGCGGCGATCGCCACGACGGCGCCCCGCAGCAAGGCCGCAGCCCGGTCGCGCCGACACCGCCACACCACCCAGATCGCCGCCAGCGGCGGGAAGCCGACGCCGGACTCCTTGACGAGCGCGCTGGCGCCGATCAGCAGCCCCGCCACCACGAGCCAGCCGAGCCCGCGCCGCCCTTCTACGGTCACGCCGTGCAGCAGCAGCGCCACGCCGCTGGTGAGCGCGAAGACGTAGAGGGGCGCCGGCCAGAGGTAGTGGCTGAAGGCGACGAACGTCGGATAGAGGGCGAAGCCCAGGCCGGCGAGCCAACCCACGCGCGCGCCGCCCAGCTGGCGGCCGATCACCACCATGGGAACGACCGTGAGGGCCGAGACCACGCAGTTCGCGAGCTTGGCCACCAGGGCGTGGACGGTGAAGAGCCTGAAGGCGCTGGCGTAGAAGAAGATCACGCCGGGCGCCCGGCCGGCGTCGTCGGGCAGCGGTGGACCGAGCACGGCACGGGCGGATCGCAGGAACAGCTCCGTCTCGTCGCCGGCGGGCAGCGTCCGGTGTGTGAGCGCCAGAGCGACGAGCCGGACGACCAACGCCAGCACGACAAGGCTGCAGAGCCCTGCGACCGGGTGCCCCTGCAGCCATCTCGCGAGCCGATTCAGCGCCTGCACGCGCCGGAGACTCCTCGTTTCCGACCGACCGGGCCACACCTCGCCCGGGTGGCCCGTCTCGTCCCGGGCCTCACGATACTGCAGCGCGCGGCCGCTCCCGCCGAGCGCGCGATCCTGCTCAACGGGCCCGGGCGGCCCGCGCCACGCGCACCGGGTCGGGCCCGGGCGCCAGCCTCCAGGCTGAGCGGGTGCGGGGCGCCACGTCGACCCCGCCGATGCGCACGAAGACGCGATCGTCGGCCGTCGGCCGGTACGCGTCGCCCTCGCCGAGCGCCAGGAAGAGGGAGACGCTACCCGGCGGCAACGCGCGCGGCAGCGCGAGGGCGACCGACTCGAGCCAGCCTGCCGCCGCCGTCTCCGCATCGAGCGGCACGCCCTGCCCGAGCGCGTGCGCGTGTGCGAACAGCGGCTCGCCGTCGCCGTCCTCGAGCATTCGCCCCGCCTCGTCGCCCGCCACCACCGTCACCGTCAGCCCGGCCGCCGGCTCTCCGGCGGGCCAGCGCCAGCGCAGCGTGATCGGGGCGACGTCGCCCGGCTCGAGGCGTCCCGGGCGGATGCCCGCCGAGAGCAGCACCGGCCCCCCGCGAAAGGCGGCCATCGGCTCCTCGGCGACGTCGCCGGCAGGCAGGTGCGCGGCCGCGACCGGCACGAGCTGATCGACGATGCCGCGCTGCACCCGCGCCAGACCGATCTCCGACCAGTCGTAGTCGGGCACGCCGCGTGTCAGGAACAGGGGACGACCGAGTCGCGCCGCGACCGCCGCCACCGTCAGCTCGAGTCCGAGCGGCCCGGGCCCACCCGGCCTGTGCCTGATGCGCTCGAGCTCGGCCCCGTAGCCTCCGCCGTCGCCGCGCACGCGCAGGTAGTGGTCGACCACCAGCACGTCGGGCCGCAGGCCCTCGACGAGCGACGCGTAGACGGCGGGATAACCCTCGAAGCCCTGGGTGATCAGCACCGCGTCCCGGGGCAGGATCGACAGCTCGGCGAGCGCACGGTCGTGGGCCGCGTAGTCGTCCGAACGATCCTGATCGCGGAAGTGGGCGACCCCGGGAACGACCGGAAGCAGCGCGAGCGTGACGACCACGGCGGCGCCCGCGTCCGCCCCCTCGACCCGGATGCGCTCCAGAACGGCCGCCGCACCCAGCCCGGCCAGCAGCGCAGCGGCGAGCGTGGCGTTCAGGAAGAAGGGCTCGCGATCGACGACGCCGTAGAACGAGCCGAAGCCGATGCCCACCGCGAAGATCGCGAGCAGCACGACACCGACGACGCGGTCGCTCTCGCGCCCGGGCCTCGCCACGAAGGCCAGCGCGCCGATCGCGGCGAGCAGCCCGAGCGGCGCCATCGGCGCGGCGGCGCCGGCCGAGAGGAAGTCCGCGGCGCCCGACCACCAGGGGGCGTCGGCGTCGCCGCCGAGGTTGCCATGGTACTGCCGCCCGGTCACGTGCGACCAGAAACGCAGCGCCGACGACGGGTCGCCCCAGTTCACGACGGGCTCGGAGAGCGCCGCCCACGGCAGGTAGGCGAGCACTCCGAAAGGCAGCACGAACAGGACGAGCAGCCGGGCCAACTCGGCGGGCGCCGCGAACCGCCGCCAGTGCCGCAGCACCGCGACGGCCAGCACCGGCAGCACGAGCCCGACCATCAGGTGGTGGGTCGAGGCCAGCCCGGCCACCACCACGAGGGCGCGCAGGCGCCCGCGCGAGGGCTGCTGCTCGTAGCGGATCCACAGCCAGAGCAGCGCGGCGAGCAGGGCCAGGTGCAGCGCGTACACCTCGAAGAGCGTCGCGTTCGACCAGTACGACGGAGTGAAGGCGAGCGTCGAGCCGGCCACCCACCCCGCCAGCGGCCGCCCGCTCGCGCGCGCCGCGAAGGCGGCCGCCCAACCGACGGCGATCGCGGCGAGCAGCGCGGTCAGCACGTTCAACCGCCACGCCGGATCACCCACCGCCAGGACCGCACCGAAGCCGTGACCGAGCAGCATCAGCAGCGGGTAGCCGGTCGGGTGCGGGACGCCCAGCACGCGCGCCGCGGCCGAGAGCTCCGGGCTGTCGCCGAACCCGATCGTCGGCGCCGCCGTCGTCCAGTAGACGACGAAAGCGACGGCCCCGGTCAGCCAGGGCGCCAGGGCCGGATGGTGGAGCGGGCCGTGCGCTTGCGGCCCGCGCCCGGCGGCCGACTCGGCGGGCGGATCTCCCATGCACGGAGGATCGGGTGCCCGGCCGCGGGTCTTGACCGGGACCTGCCGGCGCGCGACGAGGGGCCCGCCGAGGGTCGGGTCAGTCGCCCCGCGCCCGCTCGGCGGTCTTCGCGTTGACCGAAGCGATCAGCTTCTCGATCCCGCCCTGCTTGAGCACCGAGGCGTACTCGGACCGGCGCAGCGCGATCTCGCTCACCTTTCCGTCGGAGTAGATGTCCACCACCCGCCAGCCGCCGTCGCCCTCGCGCATCCGGTAGTTGAGCTCGACGTCGTCGTCGCCGGGCCGGGTCAGCAGCGTCAGGACGACGCGGGTCTCGTGCGAGGCCGGCTTCTCGCCGACGATCTCGAGGCTCTCGCCCGAGAACCCGTCGAAGCGGTCGGCCAGGTTCGAGACCGTGTAGCCCTCGAACGCGGCGACCCAGCGCTCGCGGTCCTCGGCGCCGAGCTTGCGCCAGGTACGTCCGATCGACTTGGCGGCCATGAAGGGCACGTCGAAGGTCTCACGCACCACCGGCGCCATCACGTCGTAGCGCCCCTGGTAGCCGAGATCGTCGGACCGCTTCATGATGTCGATCAGCGTGTCGTTCAGCCGCTCGATCGGTGCGGGCGGCCCGGCCCCTACGTCCGGCGGGGCCGGCGGGGCCGCGGCCGCGAGGTCGGCGCGGGTCGCCGACGAGGCCGCGCCAAACGCCGCCAGCAGGGCCACGGCGACACCAATAGTGAGCACACGGGCCGACATGCGGCCCGGGAGGCTAGCAGCGAACGAGGCGGAAGCGGCGCCCATCGGTCCCCCTGGGTGAGCCGGAAAGCCGACCCATCGATGAGTGTCCCCGACTCGGAGCCAGTTCCGCATCCCCGCAGGCGCAACCACGGCGTGGCGCCCGCAGGCGCTGCCGGGCGGACCTGCGCCAGCACTCCTCTAGAATGCCGCCGAATCCAGGCGGGACACGAATGACGAGCGAATCGGCGATCCGGGTGCATCTCGACGAGCAGCTCTGCTGCGGGCACGGCCGCTGCTACGCGCTGTGTCCCGAGGTCTTCGAGGAGGACGAAGCCGGCCACGCGGTGCTGGTCGCCGAAGTGGTGCGGGCCGGGCTCGAAGACCGCGTGCGAGCCGCCGCCCGCAACTGCCCGGAGCTTGCGATCACGCTCGACGACGGCGCGGGCGCGCAGGAGCCGCAACCGGGATGAGCGCCCCGCTCCGCTACGGAATCGTCGGCAGCGGCATGATGGGTTGCGAGCACATTCGCAACATCGCGCAGATCCCGGACGCCCAGGTCGTGGCGCTCGCCGACGGCCACGAGCCGTCGTTGGCGCTCGGCCGCGCGGCCTGTGGCGAGGACGCCGACGTGGCGGTGTTCCCGGACGTCGAGCGCATGCTCGCCGGCTGCGCGCTCGACGCAGTCGTGGTGGCCACGCCGAACCACACCCACGCAGCGGTCCTCGACCCGATCTTCGACGCCGGGCTCCACATGATGGTCGAGAAGCCGCTCTGCACCACGATGGAGGACTGCCACCGCGTCGTCGAGCGCGCGGCCTCGCATCCGGGCGTCTTCCAGGTGGGCCTCGAGTACCGCTACATGGCGCCGGTGGCGGCCCTGCTCGAAGGCCTTCGCGACGGCGCAGTGGGCCGTCTGCGCATGCTGTTCATCCGCGAGCACCGCTTTCCGTTCCTGCCGAAGGTCGACCACTGGAACCGCTTCACCCGGAACACCGGAGGCACCCTGGTCGAGAAGTGCTGCCACTTCTTCGACCTGATGAACCTCGCGGTCGGCTCCGATCCGCTGCGCGTGATGGCGTCCGGCGCACAGGACGTCAACCACCTCGACGAGCGCTACGACGACGGCGTTCCCGACATCCTCGACAACGCCTACGTGGTGGTCGAGTACGAAGGTGGCGTGCGGGCCTGCCTCGACCTCTGCATGTTCGCCGAGGGCTCGCGCAACGAGCAGGAGATCGTCGCCGTGGGCGACGGCGGAAAGCTCGAGTGCACGGTGCCCGACGGCGAGCTCCTGCGCGCGACGCGCGGCTACCGCGACTTCACGACCGAGACCGTGCCGCCGGACCCTCGCGTGGCGCACACCGGCCTCCACCACGGCGCGAGCTACCTCGAGCACCTCGACTTCGTGGCCTGTATCCGCGAGGGCCGGCCGGCCCCGGTGACCGCCGAGGACGGGCTGCGCTCGGTCGCCATCGGCGCCGCCGCCCACCGCTCGATCGACGAGGGACGCGTCGTGCCGATCGCCGAGATGATGCGGGGGGCCGCCGCCGACCGCGCCTGAGCGCACGCTTCAGAGGTGGCTCGAAGATTGGGCCCAAGGCGACTCGAAGTTGTCGATTTGCGGTGGTTTTCGGCGCTTAGACGGCGAACCGTGCCGCGTGGACCCGGATCCGCGGTAGCCGCCTCGTCGGGATCCGTCCCCAGTAGCACCGCTCGAGCCAGGGCGAGAGCTCCCGCTTCCGGGGAACCAATCGGGTCTCGAGGATCTTGCGAACCGTGAGCCGTTTCCCGATCACCCCGATCGTCACCCCCGGAGGCTCATCCCGCCGGTTCTCCGAGGTCGACTTCACGTAGTTGCGCCACACCGCGAAGATCGCCACCCGGTAGAGCGCCCCCTGCCGCCGACCCACCCGCTAGACTGCGCGCATGGGCGCGCGCGTGTACATCGACGGCCACGTCGGCACGACAGGGCTGCGGATCCGCGAGTGGCTCGGGGATCGTGACGACCTCGAGCTGCTGACGCTGCCGGATCGCGACCGCAAGTCGGCCGAAGCGCGGCGCTCCCGCATCGCCGAGGCCGACGTCGCCGTGCTGTGTCTGCCCGACGACGCCGCCCGCGAGGCGGCCGAGTGGGCGGCCGGCAGCGACACCCGCGTCCTCGACGCGAGCACCGCCCACCGGGTGGACGACGGCTGGGTGTACGGGCTGCCCGAACTCGTCCCCGACCAGCGCGCGGCGATCGCCGCCGCCGGGCGGGTGTCGAACCCCGGCTGCTGGCCCTCGGCGTTCCTGCTGCTCGTGCGGCCGCTCGTCGACGCCGGGCTGGTGCCCCACGACGCGGGCCTCGCGATCCACGGCGTCTCCGGCTACTCGGGCGGCGGGCGCAGCATGATCGAGCGCTGGGAGGACCCGGCCATCGGGCTCGGCGCCCTGCCCTTCGAAGCGCCCTACGCGCTCGACAGGGTCCACAAGCACATCCCCGAGATGCTTCGCTACAGCGGCCTGGCGCGGGACCCGCAGTTCGTGCCCTCGGTCGGGCCGTTCCGCTGCGGGATGCGGGTGCAGGTGCCGCTGCACGCTGAGCTGCTCTCCGCCGGCACCACCGGCAAGCAGGTCTGGGAGGTCCTCGCCGCCCGCTATCGCGCCGAGCCTTTCGTGCGCGTGCACCCGGTCGCCGATCCGCTCGGCGGCGACGAGCGCGCCCTCGACCCGTGCGCCTGCAACGACACCAACCGCATCGAGCTTCGCGTGCTCCCGCACCCGTCGGGCCACTGCCTGCTGGTCGGCGTCCTCGACAACCTCGGCAAGGGCGCTTCGGGCGTCGCCATCCAGAACCTCAACCTGATGCTCGGCCTCGACGAAGAGCAGGGTCTCCCCGGCTGAGGCCACCACCGATGTACGAGCAGCGTCGCTTTCCCCGTCTCTCCTGGATCGCCATCGCGGGCGGCCTCGCCTGGCTCTGGGTCGCCGCCGCGGACAGCCCGCTGACGCTCGTGCTGACCCTGCCCGTAGGCGGGCTGCTGCTCTCGACCGGCATCGGACTGCTGCTCTGGCCCGGCGACTTCCGCATCACCCAGACGATGGCCCTCGGTGGTGCGCTCGCCGTGCTGGCGACGCTGCCGATGGCGCTCGCGGTCGGCGCCCTGCCGGCCCTGCTGCTCGGCCTGTTCGGCGCGGCCGCCATGCTGGTGTCGGGCGCAGCCGCCGTCTACCAGGAGCCCTGGCTGCCGGGCGTGCCAAAGCCCGAGCCCGGGCTCGAGCTCTCGGCGATGGTCTGCGCCGACGAGGTCGTGCTCGGCTTCGAGCAGTTCAACGTGGCGCTGCCCACCGGGCACGACGGCGCGCGCATGGTCGACGAGGTCCACCACGCGCGACAGCTCTACGCCGAGCGCGGCTGGCTCGAAGATCCCGCGTCCTTCCACGTCGAGCCCCCGCCGCTCGACGATCCGCGCATCCGCACCCGTCGCCGCGGCGGCGTCGGCTTCGAGCACGTCACCTACGAGAGCGGCTACGCGCCCCACCCCGACGAGCCCGGTCGCGATCGCTGGCTCGGCTACGCGCCGAACCGCACCGGCCACGCGTGGCTGCTGCGCCACCGCGAGGGCCAGCGCCCCTGGCTGATCTGCAGCAACGGCTTCCGCACCGGTCACGCGCCGGTCGACGTGCGCCTCTTTCGCGAGTACCACGAGACCCTCGGACTGAACGTCCTGATGCCCGTGCTGCCCCTGCACGGCCCCCGGCGCATCGGCCGGCTCTCGGGTGACGGATTCCTCTCGGGCGAGGTGATGGACACGGTCCACGGCGTCGCCCAGGCGATCTGGGATCTGCGGCGGCTGATCGGCTGGGTGCGGGCCGAGGGTGCGCCGGCCGTCGGCACGCTCGGCCTCTCGCTCGGCGGCTTCGCGACGTCGCTGCTCGTCGGCATCGAGGGCGGCCTGGCGGCGGTGATCGCCGGCATCCCCGTCGCCGACCTGCCGCGGGTCTTCTGGCGCCACGGACCCAAGCTCCAGCTCGACTACCTGCGGCACGTGGACGTCGACGAGGCCCTGGTCGCCGAGATCATGCACCCGATCTCGCCGCTCGCGTTCGCTCCGCGTGTCCCCTACCCCGGGCGCATGATCTTCGGGGGCGTCTCGGACCGGCTCGTGCCGCCGGACCACGTCCGCGACCTCGTCGAGCACTGGGAGCATCCGCGAACCGTCTGGTACCAGGGCGGCCACCTCACCTTCTGGCGCGATCCGCGCGTGAAGGCCGGCGTGGACGCGACGCTTCGCGAGGCGAAGCTCACCGCCTAGCGGGCGCCGAGAGCAGCCACGCCCGAGTGGCGGCGGACTGCGCGCCATCACGCGTAGGCGAGATGGATCAGGCCTGGCTCAAGTGCTCGCGCAGGATTCCGAGCATGCGCCGCAACGGCTCGGCGGCGCCCCAGAGCAGCTGATCGCCGACCGTGAAGCAGCCGAGATAGTCGCCCCCCATGCGCAGCTTGCGGACGCGACCGACCGGCACATCGAGCGTGCCCGACACCACCGCCGGCGACAGCTCGCGCACGGTCGCGTCCTGCTCGTCGGCCACCACGCGCACCCAGTCGTTGGCCTCCCCGAGCAGCGCCTCGACGTCGGCGAGCGGCACGTCCCGCCGGAGCTTCACGGTGAACGCCTGGCTATGGCAACGCATCGCGGCGATCCGCACGCAGAGGCCGTCCACCGGAATCGGCTCACTGTTGCCGAGGATCTTGTTGGCCTCGACGAAGCCCTTCCACTCCTCCCGCGTCTCGCCGGAATCCATGCGCCGATCGATCCACGGAATCAGGCTCGCGGCGAGCGGCACACCGAACTGCTCGCTCGGAAAGGAGTCGCCCTGCAGCCCTTCGGTCACGCAACGATCGAAATCGAGCGCCGTCGCGGCGGGATCGGCGAGTAGATCCGTTGCGCTTTCACCGAGTGACTTCATCTGGGCGACGAGCTCGCGCATGTGCCGCGCCCCGGCCCCGGAAGCCGCCTGATAGGTCATCGCCGTCATCCACTCGATGAGGTCCTCGCGGAACAACCCGTGCAGCGCCATCAGCATCAGGCTCACGGTGCAGTTGCCCCCGATCAGGTTCCGGCAACCGTCGGCGAGCGCGCGGTCGATCAGGTCGCGGTTCACGGGATCGAGCACGATGATGCTGTCGTCGTCCATGCGCTTGGCCGACGCCGCGTCGATCCACCAGCCGGTCCAGCCCGACTCGCGAAGCTGTGGAAGCACCTGCTTGGTGTAGTCGCCGCCCTGGCAGCTCACGATCACTTCGTGGCGGGCGAGACGCGTGATCTCGTAGGCGTCGGCAAGCGGCGGCGCGTCGACGCCGACGTCCGGCGCCGGGTCGCCGACCTGCGAGGTCGAGAAGAATTCGGGCTCGAGTCCGGCGAAGTCGCCCTCGGCGCGCATGCGCTCCATGAGGACCGACCCCACCATGCCCCGCCAGCCCACGAAGCCGACTCTGTGGCTCTTCATGACGCGGAATTCCTTAGCAAAATCCGTCGATTCGAGCGAGTTTCCCGAAGGCGGGCGAACTTGCGGAGGGCGCAGCCGGGGCCGCGCAGCGGGAAGCGGCTGCTTTCGACGAGGGATTCGAGGCGCGGCGCACGGCCGACACCGTTCGGCGGCGCGGAGGTCGCGCCTCTCGTACCCTGCGCCGCATGACGGAACCGACCGACCGGGGATTCGTGGAGTCGGAAGACGCGCTCCACGAGGAGGCCGCCGAGATCGCCGGTGACGACGACTTCGGCGATCCGTCCTATCTCGAAGGCCTGCGCGTCCTGCTGCACGCATACGACGACGAGTCGCGACTGAGCGAGCGGGGCCGGGCCGCCGCGCAGCAGACGCTGCGCGGCGTGCTGGTACAGCGCCTGCGCTGCGAGCGGCAGTGGCAACGCAGCCCCGAGGTGCTGGACACCGAGATCGAGCGGCCGATCGTCATCTGCGGACTGGTGCGCACCGGAAGCACCGCCCTCCACTACCTGATGGGCCAGGATCCGGATCTCCAGGTGCTGCAGTACTGGCTGGCGGGCAGCCCGCAGCCGCGTCCGCCGCGCAGCGAGTGGGGGGGACACCCGGACTTCGTGCGCGCCAGGAACGAGATCGACGCGATGTACGCCGCCGACCCCTCCCTCAAGGCGATCCACTTCATGATGCCCGACGGTCCCGAGGAGTGTCGCCACCTGCTGATGCAGGAGTTCACCGACGACGGCTTCGCGGCCAACGCGCACGTGCCCTCCTACGAGGCGTGGCTGGGGCAGGCCGACATGCTGCGCTCGTACCAGCGGCACCGCGATCTCCTCAAGCTGATCGGATCGACCGACCGCGAGCGCCCCTGGCTGATCAAGTACCCCGTCCACATGCGCTACCTGCGAACGTTCCTCGAGGTCTACCCCGACGCCTGCGTGATCCACACGCACCGGCATCCGCTCGAGGTCTTTCCCTCGTACGTGAGCCTGATCGCCGGATTCCGGGCCCTGCACGAGGACGCGATCGATCGCGCCGACATCGCGCGCCGCGAGCTCGAGCTGTGGGCGGCCGGCGCCGACGACGCCGTGGCGCTGCGGCGCAAGCGCGATTCGGGGCAGTTCTACGACCTGCACTTCGCCGACTTCATGGCCGACCCGGTCGCGGCCGTGCGGCGCATCCACGAGCATTTCGGGCGCAGCCTCGGCGACGAGAGCGAGCGCGCGCTGCGCGCCTGGCACGCCGACCACCCGCAGCACGAGCACGGGCGGCACGAGTACAGCACGGCGCCGCAGGACGTGGGGCTGACGCGCGACGAGATCGTGGATCGCTTCGCCGAATACCTCGAGTACTTCGGGATGGAGAGCTGAGGTCTGCCTTCTAGGGCTGCGCAAGCGCGACCTCGGGGGTGAGGGGCGGATTGCCTGGTGGGGGCCAGGGGAGCGCGAAGGCCATCAGGTGGTCGCCGGGGGTGGTACCGAGGGTGGCGTGGCCGCCGGCGGCGATGACTACGATCTGCGGGGCGCCTTCGGCCAATCGATAGGTCATGGGCGTCGCCTGGGCGCCGGCCGGCAGACGCAGCTCGAGGAGCTTCTCGCCCGTGTCGGTCGAGTAGGCGCGCAGGTAGTCGTCGAGAGCGGCGCCGATGAAGACGACGCCGCCGGCTGTAACGATCGGGCCACCCATGCTCGGCAGGCCGATCTCGAGCGCGATCGGGACCGGCAGCAGGTCACGGGTGGTGCCGAAGGGCACCTCCCAGGCCTTGCGGCCGGTGCGCAGGTCGACGGCCAGCAGCGTGCCCCAGGGCGGCGGCGAGCAGGGCGATCCGAAGGGCGAGAGGAAGACCTCCGAGCGCGTGAAGTACGGCGTGCCCTCCTGGAAGAGCAGCCGCGGCGGCCGGGCCTGCTCGGTGACGTCGGGATGGTCCTCGCGCGGCACGACGGTGTTCACCTGAGCGAGCCGGCTCTGGGCCATCACGAGCAGCCGCCGGTCGGGATCCCACGCCATGCCTCCCCAATCGACACCACCCGCGTTGCCGGGGTACTGGATCGTGCCCTCGAAGCTCGGCGGCGTGAAGATGCCCTCGTTGCGGTGCCCTGCGAGCGAGCGCTCGCAGAACCAGCGGTCGATCGGGGTCAGGCCGAGGCCATCGCCGGGGTCGAAGACCGCGGGGTGGATCGACTCGGGGAAGGTCGGGAACGGCTGGGTGGCTGACGTCCACTCGCCGGGCACGTCGGTCTGCGGCACCGGCCGTTCCTCGACCGGGTAGAGGGGCACGCCGGTCTCGCGATCGAGCAGGAAGATGTGGCCCATCTTCGTCGCCTGGGCAACCGCCGGAACCGTGCGCCCGTCCTTCACGACGTCGATCAGGGTCGGCTGCGCGGGGACGTCGTAGTCCCAGAGGTCGTGGTGGACGGTCTGGAAACGCCAGACGGGCGCGCCGGTCTTCGCGTCGAGAGCCACGACCGAGCTCGCGTAGTAGTCGACGCCGTCGCGCAGCCCTCCGAAGAAGTCGGGACTCGGCGCGCCGAACGGCACGAAGACCAGACCGCGCTCGGGGTCCGCCGACAGGATCGACCAGGCGTTCGGCGTGCCGCGGTGGAAGCGCGGTGCGCCGCCGGGCCCCGGTGGGAGCGGCGTTGTGCCGGGCTCGATCGGATCGAACGCCCAGCGGAGTGCCCCGCTGCGGACCTCGTAGGCGCGGACCGGACCGCCCGGCGGATCCACGCGCCGGTTGTCGGCGACGAGCCCGCCGATCACCACGACGTCGCCGACCACCAGCGGCGGTGAGGTGGGATAGGTCTCCGCCGGGCGCACGTCGCCGAGCCCGGCGAGCAGGTCGACCGCCCCACCCGCCCCGAAATCCGTGCACGCGCGACCGGTGTCTCCGTCGACGGCAATCAGGCGTGCGTCCATGGTGCCGACGAACACGCGCCGCCGGCACGGGCCCGTCTCGCCCGGTGGCGCGTTCCAGAGCGCGACCCCCCGGCAGGTCAGGCTCCAGCTTCCGCGGTAGTCGATGCGCGGATCGTAGACAAAGCGCCGCTCGCCGCTGGCGGCGTCGACGGCGTGCACGCGGTCGTCCGGCGAGCAGAGGTAGAGGGTGTCGCCGTCGAGGATCGGCGTGGCCTGGAAGGCCTTGCTGCGGGCGTCGGTGCCGGGGTCCGTGCTCGGCCCCAGCCGGTACGTCCACAGCGGGCGAAGCCGTGCCACGTTCGCCGGTGTGATGCCGTCGAGCGGCGAGTAGCGGGTGCCACCCGGATCGCCCCCGTAGGCGGGCCAGCCCGCGGGCGCAGCGGAGGCGGTCCGGACACGCTCGCCCCCGCCTCGGTCGCCGCCTTCGCGACGTTCGCCGCACGCCGCGAAGCCGAGTAGCAACGCAAGCGCCAGCGCGACACCGAGTCGTCCTGCGCTGCCCCGATCGCAAGCACGGCAACGCACGCCCGCACCCCGCTGACGAAATTGACGAACCGTCAGCGCGTACTCTAGCCTGCGCGACGCCGCCTGCTGCGGAGGTCGATTTCGTGACGAGCGTGGCGCACGACGTGAACGCCGGGAAGGCTCGCGCGAGGCAAGCCCAGTCCGGGGGCCGCTCAGTCCGTGAGACCGAGTACGTCGCGCACGACTTCGATCACCCGGTCGTGCATGCGGCCGTTCGTCACCACCACGCCCTTGTTGTCGCGCAGTGTGCGGCCCAGCGAGAAGTCGAGGTCGCGCCCTCTCACGTCCGTCACGCGGCCGCCGGCCGCGCGGATCACCGCCGCGCCGGCGGCGTGGTCCCAGATCTTCTCCTCGTAGTCCTTGCGGGTCGGCAAACGCAGGTAGATGGACGCGTCACCGCGCGAGACCGCGGCGTACTTGCACTGGCTGTCGATGCGGAACGGAGGCTTCGCGATGCCGAGCCGTTCGGCGACACGGGCCGAGTCGTCCTGCGAGGAGTGTGCGGCCTCGACCGACTCACAGAAGCGCGCCTCCGCGGGGTCGCCCACGTCGCTCACGGTGACCGGCGTCTCGGTGGCGTCGTCGAGCCGGCGCATCACCGCCGAGCCGCCCTTTTCGCCAACGAACAGGCAGCCGCGCGGACCGCTCTCGTCGCCGGCGTCGACCGGCAGATTCGGGCAGCCGAGCACGCCGAGCACCACCTCGCCCTCCTCGATCAGCGCGAGCGCCACCGCGTACTGGTCGCCACGCAGGAAGCCCTTGGTGCCGTCGATCGGGTCGAGGGTCCAGTGGCGGCCGCTCGCGCCGCCGGGATGCGTGCCGTGATCGATCAGATCGAGGACGGCGTCGTCGCCGAGACCCGGCACGATCTCGCGAACGGCGTCGACGACGCGACCCCTGAGGCCGGCGTTGGCCGGATCGCGCAGCTCGGCCGCATCTTCCTCGCCCACCATCGGATCGTCGGGAAACGCCTCTTGCAGCGCGTGCACGACCACGGCCTGGGCGCCGAAGTCGGCCACGGTGACCGGCGACTTGTCCTTCTTGGCCATCGACTCGGCGGACACCAGCCGCGCCTGCACGGCCACGCACAGCCGGCTGGCCTGCTCGACCGCCGCGATGGCAACCTCACGCTCACGGGAGTACGACATGGCGGGGTGGGTAGCCGAGGGGCCGCACCCGGGCAAGCGACCCGGCGCGCCGCGTCACGTCCGTGCATCGCCGCTGCGATCGCCTGGCTCCTGGCCACCGCGGCGAGCCCGCCCGGCGCAGCGGCCGACTGGCTGTACGTGACGGAGGGCAACAACGTCCGGCGCATCGACCTCGCGACCGCCGACGACCCCGCGCCGCGCGTGGAGATCTTCGTCGAGCACGCCCCCCGCGAGCAGAGCGGAGGCGGGCGCTCGGACCACTCGCGGCCGATGCGGCGAGACGTGAACGGCATGGTGTGCGCCCTGCCCGACGGAAGCGGCGGCTTCGTGGCCGCCGAGGACACGGGTCAACCCTCGCCGCTGCCTGGCTGGGGGGTGTTCGACGCGCGCGGACGCGCAACCGGCAAGCTCGCGGCGAGCGCCTTCGTCGAGCAGGCCGAGCCCTACGGCTGTGGGTTCGACGCGCACGGCCTCCTCTTCACGACCGAACTCGGCAACGTCGGCTTCGGCCGCCCACGCGGCCAGCTCTTGATGTGGTACCCGCCGTACGCGCACTTCCCGGGCCCACCCGGCGCCTATCCCGACACGGACGCGACGAGCGCCAACTTCTGCAAGCTCGCCGTCGACATCGGCAATGCGATGGGCCTCGCGATCGACGGGGAGGGCCGTGTCTACGTGGCCTCGGCCGGTCGCGCCGCCATCTACCGTTTCTCGCCACCGTTCCCCACCGGTCCGCACGCGGCGGGCGGCTGCGGTCGGCGCGACGAGAGCGGCGCCCCGCTCGCCGACCGCGTTCAGCGCGAGGTCTTCTTCCGCGGGCTCTACACCTTCTCGGGACTCGCGTTCGCGCGAAACGGACACCTCTACGCGGGCAGCGTGTTCACGGGCGAGATCCTCGAGATCGCGCCGGACGGCACCCTCGTCCGCAAAGTGCTCGAGCCCGACGGCCTGTGGCCGCCATTTGCTACAGGCAACCCGATGGGACTCGCCCTCGGTCGGGACGGAACGCTCTACTACGCCGACATCGATCTGGCCTGGGACGGTCTCGACCTCGGGCCGGGGTCGAACGGCAAGCTGCGCCGCATCCGCTTCGACGATCGCGGCGCCCCGCACCCGCCGGAGGTGCTGATCGAGGGCCTCCGCTTCCCCGACGGCCTCGGCCTCGTGCCGTCCGGGCCGGCGACCCGAGCCGGCGAAGCCCCGTAGCCCGGCTCCCGCCTCAGCTCCTCGGACGGTCGACGAAGATCGGCGACGACCAGGCCCGATGCTGCGCGTCGCTCAGGCACTCGTCCTCGGCCGGCCGGCCGAAGCACGGATCGACCGCCACGCAGCGGCCGCTGGCATCGCGCTGACAGCCGAGCGGGTCGGCGGCCACCGTCGGCGTCGGCGCCTCGACGGCGCGCACGTAGTAGAGCGTGTCGCGACCGGCGCCCACGTACTCGGGGTCGGTGAAGGCGATCTGACATCCCGCCGGGTCGCCCGGACAGGACAGCACCTTCCAGGGGTCTTCGATGAGCGGCGCCACCGGCTCGCCCCGCACCCGCTGCGGCCGCACGCGCACCACCTCGATCCGGTCGATCGCGCGCCGGCGGTCGGACGGGTGATAGCACTCGCCCCGGCACAAGCGCGCGAGGCGCTCCTCGCCGAGCGCTTCGACGCCGTCCGGCGGACAGCCGGGCTTCTGCTCGAAAGAGCCGACGGCGCGCACCTGGAAGATCGGCGTTTCGGCGAGCGCGACCGCCGATCCCATCGGCGCCGGACGCCCGCCCGGTGCGTTCAGCAGATCGAACCACAGCAGGATGCGCGGTCCACTGGTGCCGTAGACCTCTCGGCGCTTCATTGCGTCGAAGACCGCGTCACGGTCGCGGCCGGGCGCGTGCACCGCCGCGAGTCCTCCTTCGAGGAAGAACGACGCCTGGCGCTCGGTCTCGAAAACCGCGAACGGAATGGCGATGTCCTCGATCGGCACCGGCTCCCGGGGCTCGTCGAGCGGCCCGTCTTCCGACACGTAACCGAGCGGCGTGTCGACGAAGTTGCCGAAGCGCGCCTCGGTGAACTCGGTGCGGGCCACCTGCTTGTAGCCGGTGCCGGGCCGGCCCGAGTGGTTGTCGCTCGCGGCCACGAAGCCGAAGCGGAAGCGATCCGGCACGCTCTCACCGCCGAGCGCCATGATGTACTGCACGGAGCTCTTCGGCCGGTAGTTGAAGGCGGGCAGGAAGCAGTCGCGACACTGCCCGGCGTCCTGCCAGTCGCCCACACCGGTCCGGCGAACCACCGCGGCGCCGCCGTTGAAGTCGGCCTCGACGAACCACTGACGGGCCCGCTCAGCGCGCTTCGCACACGTCTCGCCGGAGCCCCCGGCGCTCAGACAGCGCGCTTCGATGATCTCCCCGGCCCGCCAACACGAGGGCAGGTAGCCGTCGCTGGGCTCGGGACACGTGCGCGCGCCGTCGGCGCCGACCGCGACGGCCCCGAACGAGCGGTACTCCTCGGAGTTGCCGTGGCCGCTGTACACCTCGATCAGCCGCTGCCGATCCGGATCGTGGAGACCGGGCGCGAGCTGCTTGTCCCAGGCCGACCCCGGTGGCGTGTAGAAGCCCCAGCTGGTGCCGTGCGGGATCACCAGGGTCTCGTGCCCCCAGTCGTCGAGCTTCTCGAACAGCTCCTTCGGGGTCGGCGCGAGCTCGCGGCAGTCGGCCGGCAGCTCGCGCACGGGCACGCCCGCCGGACAGTCGGCGACCGCCGCCGTCTCGTCGAGATAGCGGACGAGCTCGGGCCCGCCGTCGTTCCACATGTAGAGGGCGAGTGCGCCCATCACGAACGGGGACGGCGCCAGCTCGCCGGCACTGCGCATGCCCGGCGGCGTGCCGGCGCTGATCGGACGCGCCGGGATGCGCTCGTCTTCGAGGTCGCGGACGATCACGTTCTTGTGGCCGTAGTGGTTCTCGGGCCGGGTGCCGACCTGGGTCCACTCCCACCCCAGGTAGGCGACGACGTCCGGGTTTGCGGCGTTGCCGGCCACCGCGTTGCACTGACGCACCGAGTCGATCGTCTCCTGCCAGCGGCGCGGGGTGAGCGACACCCCGTGGTCGTTGATCGACCAGAAGTCGAGTCCCGCGCAGTGTCGCGCGAAGTCGCAGGCGTCGGAGACCGGGTAGGCGCCGTCGCCGCCCGCCATCGGCAGGCTCATCTGGAAGGCGTCGAACGAGAAGGTCGTGTGAACGTGCAGATCGCCGAACAGGATCTGTTTGCCGGGCGCGACGCCGATCGCGGAGGCGGCGCCCGATTGCGCGGCCTCGCGCTCGGCGACCACCGCCGCCGGGATCGCGCCGCCCGCCGCTTCGCCCGCGTGTTGGTCGGACATCAGCCAGCCTCGGCCGAGCCCGTAGAGCAAGAGCAGCGCCAACGCGATCACGGCCACACCGCCGACGACGATCCTTCCGAGCATCGTTCCCCCTCCCGCTACGGCCCCGCGCCGGGCGGCCAGCGACGAGCTTGGAGCCTATCCCAATACGCATCGGTCGGGGACGATGGGGAAGGGCTCGCGGCCGGGCTTCTCGGATCATCCAAGCTAGTCTGCCGGGCCATGCCGAACCGAACACGCCCGCGCGACGCAGCCAGCCTGGTGGTCACGAAGGGAGGCGCGGGCGACCTGCGGGTGCTGATGGGACGGCGTCCGCCCCGGGACCGCTTCATGCCCGACGTCTGGGTGTTCCCGGGCGGCCGCGTCGAGAGCGACGACGCCGCGCTGCCGGTGACTCGGGCGATGCCGCGCGCGAAGGCGCGTCCCCTGGAGGCGCGCTGGAACTCGGCGCAAGTGCGCGCGCTGGCGAGCGCGGCCGTCCGCGAGACCTGGGAGGAGACCGGGCTCGCCCTCGGCGAGGTCCACGGCGCCACGATCCGCCCCGACCACGCGGCGCTCACCTACCTCGGCCGGGCCATCACGCCGTCCGAAAGCGCGATCCGCTACCACGCGCGCTTCTTCATGGCGTCCGCCGACAGGGCCACCGGGCGGCTGCGCAGCAACGGGGAGCTCATCGACCTGAGGTGGGTGCCGATCGCGAAGGCATTCGACCTGCCCATCATCGACGTGACGACCGAGGTGCTGCGCCACGTCGAGCGCGTGCACGCCGGTCGGCGCGGCGGGCCGCTCTTCATCCGCTACCGCCGCGGCGTGCCCCGCATCGACCGCGAGTAGCCCCTGCGCGCTCGCGCCCCGCTCTCCGGCTACCCGGGTTTGCGTGCCACGACCACCCGCGGCGCGTGTCCGAACCCGCTGGGATCGGCGACCTCGCGGACCTCGGCGCACTCGAAGCCGGCCCGCTCCAGCCTCTCGACCAGGTCGGCCCCGTACTCGCGGAAGACGAGCACGCGGCCCTGCCCCCGCAGCAGGTCGTCGTGGTACTCCGGCGCGAGCAGGTGCCGCACCCGGCCGTCCGGGTCGCGCACGGCGCGCTCCACCGTCTCGGCGCGCTCGAAGATCGGTACGGTGAAGATCAGCCAGCCCCCGGGCACGAGCACACGCCACGACTCGCGCAGCGCCGCGGCGTCGTCCGCGACGTGCTCGAGCACCTCCGTGTGGGTGCAGACATCGAAGCGCGCGTCGGGAAAGCTCAGCGCCTCGAGGTCCTCGCAGGCGACGCCGTCCCGGAACTCGCCGCGCGGCACCTCGTCCCAGTACTCCGAGCGAACGAGTTCGCCGCTGCGCGCGGACAGGTATTCGACCCACGGCCCGCGCCCGGACGCCTCGTAGACACGAACGCGCGGCGGATCTGCCACCAGCTGCTCGAACACGACCCCCATCGCCATGCTGACGGGCCAGGCCGCGCAACGCGCGCAGCGGGCGCCGAGCGGGTCGCGGCTGAGCCGCAGGAACAGCGTCGGTCCGCAGAGCGGGCAATGGCCCGGACGCATCGCCAGGGCGCGCCAGTCGAGCATCGCGAGGCCGGTGCGTACCCGTAGGCCGAGCTCCGAGAGCGCTGCCATCATCTGGCCTACGTTACGGCATCCCGCGCGGCCTACCGACGCCGAGAGTCCGACGTCGAGAGGTTCTCGCGGCCACCTGGACGACCCTCGATGCGCATCGGAATCGACCTCGGCGGGACGAAGATCGAGGGCGTGCTCCTCGCCGACGACGGTGAGATCCTCGACCGGCGTCGCGTGCCCACACCCCACGACGACTACGAGGCCACCGTTCGCTCGACCGTCGAGCTGATCCGCACACTCGACGCCGAGTCGAACCGGAACGCGAAAAGAGAGGCGAAGGGCGAGGCGAAGGGAGAGGCAAAGGGAGCGGCAAAGGGGCCGGCGAAGGAGAAGGGGTCCACACCGTCCGTCGGCATCGGGATGCCGGGCTCGGTGTCCACCGTGACCGGCGCCATGAAGAACTGCAACTCGACCTGCCTGAACGGCCGCTTCTTCGGGCGGGAAGTCAGCGAAGCGCTCGGGCGAGCGGTGGCGGTCGCGAACGACGCCGACTGCTTCGCGCTCTCCGAGGCGGTCGACGGCGCCGGCGCCGCAGGCCAGCGCGTATTCGGCGCGATCCTGGGCACGGGGGTGGGCGGCGGCATCGTGCAGGACAAGCGCCTGCTCGCGGGCCCCAACGGTCTCTGCGGCGAGTGGGGCCACAACCTGCTGCCGCGAGAGGCGCAGATCGTCGAGGACCCGCCTCGCCCCTGTTTCTGCGGCCACGACGACTGCATCGAGACCTACCTCTCGGGCCCGGGCCTCGCCCGCACCCATCGAACCCTCAGCGGCGACGACCTCGGCGCGCCGGACATCGCCCGACTCGCCGCCGACGGCGACCACGCCGCGAACCAGACCCTCGACGTCTACGTCCGGCAGCTCGCCTTCGCGCTCTCGCAGATCATCAACTTCCTCGATCCCCACTTCGTGGTGCTCGGCGGTGGCGTGTCGAACATCGAGCGCATCTACGATGCGGCGTGCGGCGTTCCGGCACACTGGGGAAGCTGGGTCAGCAGCGACGCCGTCGAAACGCGACTGGCACGCGCCCGCTTCGGCGACTCGAGCGGCGTGCGCGGCGCCGCGTGGCTGCCGGGGATCGACTAGCACGAGGAGGCGCCGCCCGGTCTTCGCGGCGCCGGCCATCGTGACGCCGTGGCGCCCGGGACGACCATCGAGCGTCACGACACCCGGGCCGCGCAGGGCCCGCCGACGTCTCGGCTACCCTTCCGGTATGCGACGCCCTTCCCTTCGCGCCGTCGTGTTCGGCGCCGCCCTGCTACTGACCGTGGTGGCGGTGATCCTGCTGCGCACCTCGGATGCCGCGCGCTCTGCCCGCGAGGCGGAGGCGCGGCGGGCGAGCGCTCGAGTCGAAGCGGGCGCCGCCACCTCGTCCTCGACCCTGCCGGCCGTGACCGTCGACGCACTCACGGTCGCCCACACCGAGGCCCGGACCGTGGTCGACGTCTCCGGCATCCTCGAACCCGTGCGCCACGTCGTGATCGGCGCCGAGGTCGCCGGGCGCGTGGTCTCGATCGCGGTCGACGAGCACACCACGGTCACGGCCGGCGAGGTTCTCGTTCGCCTCGATCCGGCCCTGCCTCGTGCAGCCGTCGAGCGCGGCCGCGCCGCGCTGCTGCGCGCCCGGGCGAGCGAGAAGCTCGCTGCGGCCGAGGTGGCGCGGCAGCGGGAGCTGTCGACCCGCGGCGTCGCCAGCACCGCCGAGCTCGACCGCGCCGAAAGCGTGGACAAGAGCGCCGCCGCGCAGGTCGCCGAGGCCCGCGCGGCGCTACTCGACGCGGAGACCCGGCTGGCCAAGACCGAGATCCGCGCGCCGTTCGCCGGCATCGTCCACGCGCTCGACCTCGAGCCCGGCGCCTACCTCAATCCCGGCGAGCCGGTCGCCGAGCTCGCGGACATCTCGGAGGTCGAGATCGAGGTGGGGCTGTCGGACCGCGAGATCCTCGCGGTGAAGGACGGCGACCCGGTCCGGGTCTCGGTCGAAGCGTACTCCGGCCGCTGGTTCGAGGGCCGTGTCGTGAATCCCGGCCGCACCGTCGACAGCCGCACCAGCAAGTACCCGGTGGCCGTGCTCGTACCGAACGCCGAGGAGGCGCTGCTGCCCGGCATGCTGGGCACCGTGCGCTTCGAGATCGGCGACGGCCGGCCTGCGTTCTGGGTGCCTCGGCGCAGCGTCTTCTCCGAGTTCGATCTCGAGTACCTCTACGTGCTCGAGGCCGCATCCGCCGATGATCCTCGGGACGTCCGCGCCGAGCGCCGCCGCGTAACGACCCGGGCCGTCGCCTTCCGGCCGGAGTGGCGCGAGGTGACGAGCGGCCTCGAGGGAGGCGAGCGCATCGCCACCTCGGACGTGCGGGGGCTGCGTGACGGCATGCGGGTCGCCCTGCGCGACACGGGTCCGCCGGCGGCCCGCACCGCGACGGCACCCACCGGCGCCCAAAGCTCCGAACCGGCCTCCGGCACCGACGCGACCGTGGAGGAGCCGCCGTCTTGAGCCCGCCGGCCTTCAGCGTCCGGCAGACGGTGCTCGTGAACGTGCTGTTCTTCGTCTGCCTGCTCGGCGGCTACGCGGCCTACACGCGCATCCCGCTCGAGTTCTTCCAGGACATCAACCTCAACGAGGCCGTCGTCACCACGGTGTGGACGGGAGCCTCCGCCGAGGAGATCGAGCGGCTCGTCACACAGAAGCTCGAGGAGGAGCTGCTCACCGTCTCCGACATCGACCAGATGCGGTCGGTCTCCTCGGCCGGGGTGTCGAGCATCAACATCGATTTCGACGAGTTCCTCGACGAGGTCGAGTACGAGGCTGCCCTGAACGACGTGCGCGCCGCCCTCGATCGGGTGAGCGACCTGCCGGCCGACGCAGAAGAGCCGGTGATCAGCGAGGGCAAGTTCAGCGAGTTCGCGCCGGTCGTGATGATTGCCCTGGTCGACGAGGGCGACATCGGCCCGCTCGCCCTTCGCGAGGTGGCCCGAGACGTCAAGAGCCGCCTGCGCGACCTCGGCGGCGCCAACCGGATCGAGATCCGTGGCGAGCAGGATCGCGAGGTGCTCGTCGACCTCGACCAGGACGTGGCGGCCCGCTACGGGCTCACCGTACCCGACGTGGTGACTCGAATCAGGCGTCAGAACCTCAATCTGCCCGCAGGCACCTTCGAGACCGCCACCGGCGAGTCGACCCTGCGCGCCCGCGGCGACTACCAGAGCATCGAGGAGATCCTCGAGACCGTCGTCACCGAGAACGACGACGGCACCGTGGTACGTCTGGGCGAGATCGCGAGCGTGGCTGAAGCGCTCGAGAAGGCGCGGTTCGTCAACCGCTACAACGGCCGCCCTGCGCTCTTCGTCACCATCACCAAGAAGAGCGCCGCCGACGTCGTCGACCTGGTCGCCGAGGTCGACGCCTGGATCGAGGGCTACCGCGACCGGCTCCCTCCCGGCGTCGAGATATTCAAGACCTTCGACACCGCCCGCTTCGTGACCGGCCGCATGGGCATCCTGGTCGACAACCTGGTCGCGGGCGTGGCCCTGGTGGTGCTGCTCTTGTGGTTCACGATCGGCTTCCGCAACGCGGCGCTCACCGCCATTGCGATCCCCTTCAGCTTCCTCACCGCGATGATCCTATTCCCGGTCTTCGGCGTCAGCCTCAACGCCACCACGATCACCGGGATGCTGCTCGTCTCGGGCATGCTGGTCGACGACGCGATCATCGTGCTGGAGAACATCTACTCGCGCATCGAAAGGGGCGAGCCGTTGCGCGAGGCCGTGGTGCGCGGCACCGAGGAGGTGCTGTGGCCCGTCATCGCGGCGGTGACGACGACGTGTGCGGCCTTCCTGCCCCTGCTGCTCGTCGGCGGCACGTCGGGAAAGTTCGTCAGCATCCTCCCGAAGGCGGTCGTGCTCTGCCTGATCGCCTCGCTCTTCGAGTGCCTCGTCATCCTGCCCGCCCACTATCTCGACTTCGGCAGCCGGCGGGCGGCCGGCGGCGAGGCCCTCGGCCGTCTCGACCGTTTCCGGGCCCGCGTCGATCGTGGACTGGGGGCTCTGCGCGGCCTCTACGTGAAGGGGCTCGACGTGACCCTCGCCCACCGGGGCGCGTTCGGCGCGCTCCTCGTGTCGCTGATCGCGCTCGCCTATGCGGGCAGCGGGCATCTCCGCGTCGATCTCTTCCCGGGCGAGTACGACACCTTCAACATCCTGCTCGAGATGCCCTCCGACTCGAGCCTCGACCAGACCGACGAGGTGGTGCGCGCCTATGAGGCCATCGTGGCCGAGACCTTGGGCACCGACACCCGGGACTACTCGTCGACGGTCGGCATGAGCGTCGACATCAACTACGACCGCCTGATGGGCAGCCACTACTCGATGACCGCGCTCTCCATGGAGCCGACCCCCGAAAACGTGAAGGCGCCCGAGGAGGCGCTCTTCCGCATGCAGCAGAAGGTGGAGGCCTTCGCCGACGCCTGGCCGGGCGAGATTCGCGAGCTGCGCGTGCAGGCCGAGCAGGACGGCCCGCCGATCGGCGCGCCGGTCGAGATGCGGCTGCACGGCGACGACTACGTGCTCGGCAAGCTGGTGGCGGGCGAGGTGAAGGCCTTCCTCGAGACCGTGCCGGGCGTCTACAACATCGAGGACAACCTCAAGCTGGGTACGCCCGAGGTGCGGCTGCTCGTCGACGAGGAGCGGATGGCGCGCCACGGCCTCGGCTTCGAGGACCTCGCCCTCGCCCTGCGCGGCGCCAACGACGGCCTGCTGGCGGGAAGCTTCCGCGATCCCCGGCGAAACGAGGACGTCGACATCCGTGTGATGCTGGCCGACCGCCACCGCGCCTCGCTGCAGGAGCTGCTCGACGTCGACGTCGCGACGCCCGGCGGATACCTGGTGCGATTGCGTGACGTCGCCGACATCGAGGTGGCCCGCGGCTACATGGCCTACCACCGCTACGACGGCCGGCGCACGGTGAGCGTGCTCGCCCAGGTGGACGACGAGCAGGCCACCTCGCTGTCCGCCAATCAGGCCCTGCAGGCGCGCTTCGCCGACCTCGAGACGCGACACCCCGAGCTCGAGGTGCGCTACGGCGGCGAGTTCGAGGACTCCGCCGAGGCGTTCGCCGATCTCGCCCGGGCCTTCCCGGTGGCGCTCGTCGCCATCTACATGATCCTGGCCGCGCTCTTCCGCAGCTACCTGCAGCCGCTGGTCGTCGTCACCGCCGTGCCCTTCGCCTTCGTGGGCATCGTGCTCGGAGTGGCGGCCCTCGACTACAGCGTGAGCTTCGTGCTGCTCTACGCGGCGATCGGGCTGACCGGCGTGGTCGTCAACGACTCCCTCGTGATGGTGGACTTCATCAACCGCGCACGGCGTGACGAGGGCCTGCCCCTGCTCGAAGCGGTGCGTCAGAGCGGCGCGCGGCGCTTCCGTCCGATCCTGCTGACCACGCTCACGACGGTGGTCGCCTTGATGCCGATGGCCCTCGGCCTACAGGGCGAGTCGAAGACCTATGGGCCCTTCGCCGCGGCGATCGCCTTCGGCCTGATGGTGGCGACGATCGGCACGCTCTTCGCCGTGCCGCTCAGCTATACGAGCCTGCTCGTCTGGCAGGAGCGGATCGGCCGGCGCTGGCGGCGCGGGCGCGAGACTCCGGGCACACTGGCGCCCGGATCGACCCCGCGACCCGCGGACTGACGCGCAGAACGACTGCGCGCGGCCAGCTAGGTGGCTTCGGCCGGCTTCCGCTGACCCAGATCCAGCGCGAACAGCAGCACGCTCGCAACCAGGATCTGCCCGACGAATATCCGCAACGCCGGGGCGTAGCTGCCGGTCGTGTCGGCGCTCCAACCCGCGATCATGAAGCCGGGCATCACCAGCACGCCGATCACCGGCGAAACGAGCCCCATCGCCCGTCCGAAGCTCGCGGTCCCGAAAGCCGCCGCGATCATGCCCGCCCAGACGGGCAGCATGCCACCCGCCGCCAGGCCCAGCAGGCACGCCGCCGCGATCATCGCCGGATAGGCGGGCTCGGTGGAGAGGATGCCGATGCCACAGGCGGCCAGGCCCAGCGCGATCCAGAGACCCAAGCGCAGGCCGATGCGGTCACTGGCCGCGCCCAGCGTGATCTTTCCGATCAGGCCGCAGAGCGCGATCAGCCACACCAGGGTGCGCCCCGAAGAGGCGTCGAGGCCGACCCCGTCGACGTAGAGACCGAGGTTGCTGAGCAGCGCCGTGTAGGCCATGAACAGGAGGCCGAGGCAGATCCCGATCAGCCAATACGGCCGGCTCTTCACGATCTCGAGGGTCGTCCAGACGCGTCCGTCCGCCCCCGCCTGCATCGCCGCCAGGGCCTCGGGGTCGTTCGAGCCCTCCGGCTCGAGCCCCTTGTCGGCCGGGTGATCGCGCAGCGCGAGCACCAGCAGCGGAATCGTACAGACGGCCACCGCGACGCCCAGGGCCTGCAGGCTGCCTCGCCAGCCCCACAACTCCATCCACTCGGTGACCAGGCCCGGCAGCACGAGGCCGCCGATCGAAGTCCCGGTCGCCGTGATGCCGAGCGCCCGGCCGCGCGTCGTCGTGAACCAGCGCGAGACGATCGCCTGTCCGGTGATCGGCCCGAGCAGGACATTGGCGCCGGCGATCAACAGCGCGAAGACCGCGACGAACTGGGCGATGCCCTGGGTGAGCGATAGCGCCCACAACGCGACGGCCAGCATGCTCGCACCGATCATCATCAGCTTGCGCGCCGACCAGCGATCGGCGAGCGGGCCGATCAGCGGCGGCAGCACCAGGGCGACCATCGACGAGGCCATCATGGCGAAGTTGATCTCGGTCGTGGAGGCCTGGAACTCCTCCTTGACCGGCACCACGACGAACGGATAGGCGTACGTGAAGAAGCCCACCACGAAGAGCTGCGCGGTGAAGACACTGGCGACGATCCACCAGCCGTAGAACATCCTGGCCTCCCCGTTCCGGTCGGCGTGGCGGCGCGGCGCCGCGCGACGATCGCCCGTGGCCCCACCCTACCGCGCAAGCGCCGGCGGCGCCTCATCAGGCCCGAGAACCGTCCGCGCCAGAAAGTCGGCCAATGCCCGGCCGGCGACGGCGTTGCCGCGAACGTTCCAGTGCGAGTCGCGCGGGTGGTAGGTGGACGCGCCCTGTTCCGCGGCACGCAGGACCGGCAGCAGATCGAGGGTCTCGAATCCGTCCGCCCGCAGCCGCGCTGCAACCATTTCGTGCACCGCATCGACGTCCATCCGCGCCAGCTCGGGACGGGTCTCGACGAACTCGGCCCGGCTCCGATTCGAGACCTGCGGATCCGCCGGCGCGAGCGCGACGAGAATCGGGAAGCCGGCGCGGGCGCGCATGCGAGAGAGCGCCGCCAACAGGGCTTCGAGGCGAGCGGGCGCGTCGGGGCCGGCCGGGTCGAGGCTGCGCCACTGCGAGGCCACGACGCGCGCGTAGGCGTCGTGCGACATGCTGGGCTCGGACGACTCGGTCCACGGCTCGGCTGCCGGCGCCGGGGAAACGCCCGGCGACTCGCGTCTCCGCTCCTCGGCCCATCTCGCCACCCGCCCCAGCACGATCAGCGTCCGCCATTCGCGGAGATCCAGCCAACGCCGCGGCCGCGGGATCGCGCTCGCCAGGTCGTTGGCGAGGAAGAGCACGACGACCGCCGCCCGCGGCACATAGGCGGGCACCTCACTGGCCAGCAGCCACTCGTATTCGGGCACGCCGATGGCGGGAACGCCGAAGTTGTGGAGCGCGACCGGCCGGTCGCCCGGGGTGCGGGTGTCTGCCAGCGCCCGCTCCGCGACGTCCACGAAGCCGAGAGGTCGTGGCACGATGCCGACGCCGAACGAGTCGGCCACGACCGCGATCACGTCGAGATCGGGCCCGCCGACCGCGAAGGGCCCGTCGTTGTAGCCACCCGCGTTGGTGCGGTGTCCGAGGTACGCGGAGTGCGGCTCGAGACGAAACCGCTCGATGGTCGCCAGCGGCGTTCCGTCGATGAAGAGAAGCGGCGATCGGCTCGTCGTCGCGAGCAGCCACAGCGCCAGCTCGACCGCCACCAGGGCGGCGCCGGCGCCGAGCACGAACGCCAACACGCGCCGCGGGACTGGCGACGAGCTGCCCCTACCCGCCAATATGGTACATCTCGACCCGGCCGCTCCTGCTCTCGCCCGGGTCGCGCTCGCCACGGAGGATCTCGCCGCGCTCCTCCGAGTAGCGATCGCGCCGCCCCGCCCAGGTGCCGCGGATGATGGCCCGAAGCTCGTCGTCGCTCGCACCGTCGCGGAGCGGCGTGCGCAGGTCGGTGCCGCCGGTCGCGAAGAGGCAGGTGACGAGCTCGCCGTCCGTGGTGAGCCTCGCGCGCGAGCAGTCACCGCAGAAGGGGCGCGACACCGAGGTGATCACGCCGATCTCGCCTTCCCCGTCCGCGTAGCGGTAGCGCCGTGCGACCTCACCACGGTAGTTCGGCGAGAGCGGCTCGAGGGGCAGCGCACGGCCGATCATCTCGACGATTTCTTCGCCGGACAGCACCTGCGAAAGGTCCCAGGTGTTGCGCGTGCCGACGTCCATGTACTCGATGAAGCGGACGATGTGACCGCGCTCCTTCGCGAAGCGCGCCAGCTCGACCAGGGTGTGATCGTTCACCCCCTTCTGCACCACGCAGTTGACCTTGAGCGGCGAGAAGCCCACCCGATCGGCGGTCTCCATGCCCTCCAGTACGGCGGCGACGTCGAGCTTGCCGCCGTTCATCTCCGAGAACACCTGCGGGTCGAGGCTGTCGAGACTGATCGTCATGCGCGAGAGCCCGGACCGATGCAGATGACCGGCCATGTACTTGAGCAGCGTGCCGTTGGTGGTGAGCGCGATCTCCTCGATGCCCGGCAGCGCCCGGATGCCCTGGACGAGCTTCGGCAGGTCGTGACGCAGGAGCGGCTCGCCGCCGGTGATGCGCACCTTCGACACGCCGAACGGCACCATCAGGCCGACCAGCCGCAGCACCTCCTCGAAGCTCAGGATCTGGTCGCGGGGCAGGAACTCGTAGCGTTCGCCGAAGATCTCGGCCGGCATGCAGTACGTGCAGCGTAAATTGCAGCGGTCGGTCACCGAGACGCGCAGGTCGCGCAACGGCCGATCGAGTCGGTCGCGAAGCGGCGAGAGGGGCTGATCGGCGTCTAGATCCACGGGGTGACGGGTCTCCGGCAGCGGGGCGCAGACGGCCGACCAGGGTACACCGGCAGCACGAAGCTCAAAACGGCCACGGTGGATTTTCGCAACCCAACCGGCAAGTTCGGGCGCCAACCCTCAGCCCGCACGCGAACACGCGCCGGGCGCCGACCTCAGCCCACCTCGGCCGCGGAAGTAATCAGCCGCGTCACCAGGCCGTACTCGAGGGCCTGCTCGGCGGTCATCCAGAAGTTGCGGTCGCTGTCCTGCTCGATCTTGAGGACGTCCTGGCCGGTCTCGGTGGCGATCAGCTCATTGAGGCGGGCGCGCAGCTTCAGGATCTCCTCCGCGGCGATGCGGATGTCGGCGGCCTGGCCGCCGGCCCCCCCGCTCGGCTGGTGGAGCAGGAAGCGGGTGTGGGGCAGCGAGTAGCGGCAGTCCTTCTCCGCGGCCAGCAGGATCGGCACGCCGATGCTCGCCACCCATCCGGCCCCGATCGTGATCACCGGCGACTCGATGAAGCGCATCATGTCGTAGATCGCGAAGCCCGAGTCGACGTGCCCCCCAGGCGTCGTGATGACCATGCGGATCGGGTCGTGGGAGATGCCGTTCAGGATGAGCAGCTGCGAGACGACGCGCTCGGCGAGCTTCTCGTCGACCTGGCCCGCGAGCACCACGGTGCGCGTCTCGAGCATGCGCGAGACCAGCGGGTCCTCGCGCCGCGGCGGCGCGCCCTCGTCCTCGTCCTGGCCGAGGATGCGCACCTCGGGCGCGGCCCACCATGCGATGTCGTCCCGCTTCATGTTCGTCCCCCCCCGGATGCTGCGAGTCGATCGGCGGGCGACGGTAGCCGATCCCCGACGCCCGGTCGCACATCCCCCTCAGTCGCCGAACGAGCCGTGCCGCCCCGCGCCGCCGGCGAACCGGGCGGCGCCTTCGGCCGTCTCGCCCGAGCGGATCACTTCGAGTCCGCCACGCGTCTCGTCGACCAGCGCTTCGTCGATGTCGAGCGACCACTGCCTGATCGCCGAGAGCCGATCCCAGCGCATGCAGCGCTGCGGGAACTTCGCGAGGTCGTCGGCGAGCGCCAACGCCGCGCCGAGCGCCTCGCCGGGCTCGACGAGCCGGTTCGCCAGCCCGACGCGTAGCGCCTCCTCGCCCTCGACGCCTCGCCCCGTCAGGATCATGTCCATGGCGACGCTCTGCCCCACGAGGCGCGGCAACCGGATCGTGCCGCCGTCGATCAGCGGCACCCCCCAACGCCGGCAGAACACGCCGAAGACCGCGTCGCGCGCCGCCACCCGCATGTCGCACCACAGAGCGAGCTCGAGCCCGCCGGCCACCGCATGGCCTTCGACGGCGGCGATCACCGGCTTCTCGAGGAGCATCCGGCTCGGCCCCATCGGGCCGTCGCCGTCGAGGCGCACCTGGTTGCCGCGCCGCTCGGACACCGCCTTGAGGTCGGCGCCCGCGCAGAAGCAGCCGTCGGCACCGGTCAGGATCGCCACGCAGAGGTCGTCGTCGGCCTCGAAGCGGCGAAAGGCGGCCGCCAGCTCCGTCGCGGTCGGGCCGTCTACGCAGTTGCGCACCTCGGGCCGGTCGATGGTGACGACGGCCGTAGTGGCTCGGGTCTCGTAGCGCACTGTGCTCATGGCCGGGCTCCCGGGTGGACCGCGTCGCCCAGGCTCTTCGCACTCGCGCAACGCGGACGAGCGGCGGGCCGGTCAGCATACGCGATCGCGCGCGGGGGGTCGCGCGCGGCGGAGCGGCGGTACCATCCGGCTTCCGCCCACGAACACACTCGGAGGACGACGCAGCCCATGGAGGTGCCCCTGCTCGTCGACGATTTCCTGCGCCGCGCCGCGCAGGTCTATCCCGACAAGACCGCCGTGGTCGACGGCGAATCGAGGCTCACCTACCGCGCTCTCGCCGAGCGGGTGAACCGACTCTCGAACGCCCTGCTCGGGCTGGGCGTCGGCCGCGGCGACCGCGTCTGCATCCTCTCCCCGAACAGTCACTTCTTCCTCGAGAGCTTCTACGCAACCAGCCAGATCGGCGCCGTGCTCGTGCCGCTCAACTACCGGCTGGCGGCGGCCGACCACGCGTACATCCTCGGACACGCCGGGGTGCGGACGCTGCTCGTCGACTGGGAGTACACGGAGGTCGTCGACGAGATCATCGGCGAGCTAGCGGCGGTGAAGGACCGCATCGTGGCGCGGGACGAAGATCTCGACCCGCCCGAGGGCTGGCTCGACTGGAATCGCCTCGTCGCCGCGGCGTCCGGCGAGCCTCCGCCGCCAGCCGGTGTCGGCGAGAACGACCTCGTCAGCATCAACTACACGTCCGGCACGACCGCCCGCCCGAAGGGCGTGATGCTGACCCACCGCAACTGCTACCTGAACGCCTACAACCTGATCGCCCACCTCGGCCTGCGACACGACGACGTCGAGCTGTGGACCCTGCCGATGTTCCACTGCAACGGCTGGGGCGGCGTCTACGCGCTGACCGGCATGGGCGGCACCCACGTGGTGCTGCGTGCGGTGGACGGGCAGCGCATCTACGAGCTGATGGCCCGCGAGCGGGTCACCTTCGCTTGCATGGCGCCGGCCGTGCTGCGCACCATCCTCGACTTCTCCGACAAGGGCGCGCACACGATCGAGACGAAGCCGCGCTTCACCGTGGCCGGCGCGCCGCCGCCCGCCGCCTTCATCGAACGGCTCGAGCAGGAGCTCGGCTGGCAGTTCATCGAGATCTACGGCCTCACCGAGACCGCGCCCCTGCTCACCGTCAACCACCCGGACCACAACACGGCCGCCGACGACTACACGCGGCGCTCGCACGCCGGCGTGCCGGCGATTGGCGTCGAGATGGCGGTGCTCGACGACGACGGCAAGCCCGTGCCGATGGACGCCGAGACCGTCGGCGAGGTGTGCGCACGCTCGAACGTGGTCTTCGCCGGCTACTACGAGCAGCCCGACCAGACTCGCGCCGCGCTGCCGGACGGCTGGTTCCATACCGGCGACCTCGGGGTGTGGGACGAGACGCGCTGCATCCACATCGTCGATCGCAAGAAGGACGTGATCATCTCGGGCGGCGAGAACATCAGCTCTCCGGAGATCGAGGACGTGCTCTACCAGCATCCCGCGGTGCTCGAGTGCGCGGTGATCGGCGTGCCGCACGAGAAGTGGGGCGAGACACCGAAGGCGCTGGTGGTGGTGCGCTCGGACGAGACGGCCGACGAAGCCGGGCTGGTCGCCTTCTGCCGTGAACGCATGAGCCACTTCAAGTGCCCGACCAGCGTCGACTTCGTGCCCGAGCTGCCGCGCACGGCCACGGGCAAGCTGCAGAAGTTCAAGCTGCGCGAGCAGTACTGGGAAGGGAAGCGGAGGGTCAACTGAGCGCTCCCGCCCACGCGACCGACCGCCCCATCCGCATCGGCACGCTCGGCGCGGCCCGCATCACGCCGATGGCACTGATCGCGCCCGCACGCGCCGTGCCGGAAGTCGAGATCGCCGCGGTGGCCGCGCGCGAGCGATCCCGCGCCGAGCGGTTCGCCAGGAAGCATCGCATCCCCCGCGTCCACGACGGCTACGAAGCGCTGATCGCCGACGAGTCGCTCGACGCGATCTACAACCCGCTGCCCAACAGCCACCACTGCGAGTGGACGATCCGCGCCCTCGAGGCCGGCAAGCACGTGCTCTGCGAGAAGCCGCTGGCGTCGAACGCCGACGAGGCCCGTGCCATGACGGAGGCGGCCGAACGGCACGGACGCATCCTCATGGAGGCATTCCACTGGCGCTACCACCCGGTGACCCGCTTCGTGTCCGAAACGCTCGCGGGCGGCGGGCTCGGCCGCGTCGAGCACGTCGAGGCCGCCTTCTGCGTCCCGATGCTGGCCCCGGGCAACATCCGCTACCGGCTCGATCTCGCCGGCGGCGCCACCATGGACCTCGGCGCCTACACGGTGAACATGATCCGCACCTTCGGAGGCGACGAGCCCACCGTCGTCTCGGCGCGCGCCCGCGAATCGAGTCCGGGCGTCGACCGCTTCATGCGGGCCGAACTCGCCTTCGCGAACGGAAGCACCGCGCGCATGACCGTCTCGCTCTGCTCACTCGCGCTCTTGCGGCTGTCGTGTGTGGTGCGCTGCGCGCGGGGCTCGATCCGGATCTTCAACCCGATCGCCCCGCACGTCTACCACCGCGTCACGGTCCGAGGTCCGGACGAGCGCGCCGTGCACCGGCTGCGCGGGGAGCCGACGTACACGGGTCAGCTGCGAGCCTTCGTCGATTCCGTGCGCAGCGGCCGGTCACCCGTCACCGATGGCCCGGACGGCGTGCGCAACATGGCGGTGATCGACGCGATCTACGAGCAAGCCGGGCTGTCGCCCCGGGGACGAGTGGCCGAGAGCGCACGAGAAGGCGCGTGAGACGACGAGAGTCGCCCGACCACACAGCAGCGGTCGAAATTCCACCGAAACGGCTTCGCCCGTCTGGTACGATGACCGGGTAGTGGACGAGATCGAAGCCCCCCGACCGAAGAGCCCCCCGACCGCGACCGACGCCCGTGCGGCGCGGGCAGTGCGATCGATCGTCTGCCTGAGCCGCGCCTTCGAGCAGGCGTGCCGCGGCGCGGGCCTGAGCCTTCCGCAGTACCGGCTGCTGCTGTTCCTGCGACACGGGCCGAAGCGCGCCGGCGAGCTGGCCGCCGAGGTCGCCATCAAGCGGCCGACCCTGACCGCGCTGGTGGCCGGCCTCGAGAAGGAGAGCCGCCTGCGCCGGGTCGCCGACGAGACCGACGGGCGCGGCGTTCGCATCGAGATCACGTCGGCCGGCACCGCCGCGCTCGAGCGGACCGAGGCCACACTCGTCGAGGTCGTCGAAAAGCTGTGCACGACGGGCAATCGCGAGGGCATTCTCGCCGCCTTCGACGATCTCGCCGGCCTGATCGACGGGGAGCTCGAACGGCGGCTGCGACACGGTGGCTCGATCGCCGCGGAATCCGCCGAGGCGATCGTCGCACCGGCCGTGCCCCCCGCCGCATCGCCTCGCTGAGCGGCTACCCCCCGACGCCGCCTCCCGGGCGCGCGATCCGCGCCGCTATACTCCGCCGCCCATGAGATTCGACAGCAGGCCCGAGGAGGCGATCGAGGACCTGCTCGCGGTGCTCGACCTCGAAGAGATCGACGAGAACATCTACCGGGGCCGCAACGAGAAGCGACGGCCCGGGCGCCTCTTCGGCGGGCAGGTGGCCGCTCAGGCCCTGCGCGCCGCTGGCTATACGGTCGAGGGAACGCCCGCGCACTCGCTGCACGGCTACTTCCTGCGTCCGGGCGACCCCGCGGTGCCCGTCGTGTACACCGTCGACCGCATTCGTGACGGTCGCTCGTTCACGACCCGCCGTGTCGTCGCGCAGCAGCGCGGCAAGGCGATCTTCAACATGGCGGTGTCGTTCCACGAGGCCGAGCGCGGCTACGCGCACCAACTCGCGAAGCCCGACGTTCCGCCGCCCGAGCAGGTGCTCACCCGCACCGAGTGGGCCCGGAAGCTGGCCGACCAGATCCGCCCCGAGTTCCGCGAGTGGGCGGGCCGCAGCGGACCGATCGAGACGCGACACCTGAACCCGCCGACGTTCATCACGCTCGACACCCACGAGGGCCCGAGCTGCGTCTGGTTGAAGGCCGTGCGCGAGCTGCCGGACGACCCGTTCCTCCACCAGTGCGTGCTCGCCTACGCGAGCGACCTCTCGCTGCTCGACTCCATCGTCCAGTCGCACGGCCGTATGGGCGAGCTCGGCCCGCTGATGACCGCCAGCCTCGACCACGCCGTCTGGTTCCACAAGCCGGCGCGCATCGACGAGTGGCTGCTCTACCACCAGGACAGTCCGGCGGCCTTCGGAGCGCGCGGTCTCGCCCGGGGCACGATCTACACGCTTGAAGGCGAGCTGGTCGCCTCCACCGCCCAGGAGGCGCTGCTGCGACCGGCGAGGGCGCAGGAGGATCGCGCCGAGTAGCGACGGCAGCGGCCCGGAAGACGACCCGGCGCGGCGGGCTGCCGCGCCGCCCGATCACTCGAGCAGCTGACGAAAGACCTCGAGGCTCTCGGACTCTTCGAGGGCGAGCCGGCCGTCCGACTCGATCACGCCCTCGATCGCCGCGATGAACAGCCGCCGGTGCGCGGCGGGGATGGTCGTCGGATCGAGGCCGTCCAGGGCCGGTGGCACCTCGAGCCACTGCTGGACCTGCACCTCCTCGTCCGGATCGAGATCGAGACCGCCCACCAGGCGCCCGATGAAGGCGCGCTCCTCGGGGCGGATCTCGAGATCCGCCCAGGCGAACGAGCAGACGAACTTCATCAGCTGCAGGCGTTCCGTCGACGAAAGCCGTTCGAACATCGGGAAGGAGGGTAGCAACTGCCCCCCGCCGGCCGGCCCTACGCGGCCGTGCTGCACTTCCTCGCTGGTCAGATCCCGCCTCCCTCCGCCGCACCGGCCGCCGGGCCGGGGCGCCGGCGCGCGAGCCGCGAGCGCGCGGGACGCAGCCAACGCCGGAGCCGCTCGGTTCCGCCGTCCACCAGGCTGTAGGCCACCGGCACCATGACCAGGGTCAGCATCGTCGAGGTGAGCAGCCCGCCGATGGTGATCATCGCCATCGGAGCGCGGAACTCGCTGCCCACGCCCGCGAAGAGCACGGTCGGCAGCATGCCGAAGATCAGCGCGCCCGAGGTCATCAGCACCGGCCGCATGCGTACGGGGCCCGCAGCCAGGATCGCCTCGTCGCGGCCGAGTCCTTCGCCGCGCAGCCGATTGATGTAGTCGACGAGCAGGATGCCGTTCTTCATCACCAGGCCCATCAGCACGAGCAGGCCGATGCCACTCATCATGTCGAGGCTCATGCCCGCGAGCGAGAGCGCCACGAAGCCGCCGATGAAGGACAGCGGGGCCGACAGCATGATGGTGAAGGGGTGCGTGAAGGAGTTGAAGAGCGAGGCCAGCACCATGTAGAGGGCCGTCAGCGCCAGTGCGAACGCAAAGCCGATGTCGCTCACGGTCTCCTGCATGGTGCGCGCGCTGCCCCCGGCGACCAGGGTGTCGGGAGGCCGGATGCCCAGCTCGCGGCCCCACTGCTCGAGCTGCTTCGCCCCGGTGCCCAGCGGCACCTCCGCGGCCATGTTGGCGCTGAGCCGGATCTCCCGGGTGCGGTTCTCCCGGCGGATCTCCGCCGGGCCCTCCTCGATGCGCGGGTGCACGACGTTGGTCAGGGGGACCAGCTGCCCGGTGTGGGCGCGCACCCGGATCAGCTGCAGCTTCGCCGGCTCGTCCCGGTACTCGGGCAGCACCTGCACGCGCACGTCGTGGCGGCGTCCCGACTCCTCGAAGGAGCCCACCTTCTCCCCCGCCAGCAGCGTACGGATGGTGCGCCCCATCCCCGCGGTCGTGACGCCCAGGTCGGCCGCCCTGCCCCGATCGATGGCGAGGGTGATCTGCGGGCGGCCCGTCTCGAACGAGCTCTTCACGTCCACCAGGGACGGGTCTGCCTTCATGCGCGCTACGAGCTGATTGGCGTAGCGCTCGAGGCGCGCGAGGTCGGGGCCCTGGAGGCTGTAGGCCAGGTCCGCTCCGTCGCCCGAGTCGACGTACGCGGGAAAGCCCACCGAGAACTCCTGCAGCTCGGGCAGCTCGGCGGCGAGCCGCTCGCGCAGCTCGTCGAAGGTCTGCGTGATGGGGTGGTCCCGCTCGTGCTTGGGGTGGAGGATCACGTCGAGCCGAGCCACGTTGGGCTCGTGCAGGATCTCGCTGCCCGTCACCGCGTAGACGCCGCGGACGTCGGGATGGTCGGCCAGCAGGCCCTCCATGCGGCGGGCGATGCGATCCGTGGCCGCCAGCGGCGTGCCCACCGGCAGCCTGGCCCGAACGCTCGCCTCGTTGAGGTCGTCGCGACTGAACAGGTCGAAGGGCAGAGTGGACGCGACCCAGAGGCCGCCCACCACCGAGGCGAGGCCGATTCCGGCCGTCAGCACGCGCCGTCGCAGCGCCGCCCCCAGCAGCCCCCGGTAGCCCCGCTCGCACGCGCCGAGCGCGCGTTCGAAGAAGCGGTACACCGCCCCGTGCGTTTTCTTTACGCGCAGCCAGCGGCTGGCGAGCATGGGCGTCAGCGTGAGCGCCACGAGGGTCGACATGCAGACCGCGACCGTCACCGCCACGCCGAATTCGAAGAAGTAGCGGCCCACCAGGCTGCGCATGAACGCGATCGGCACGAAGACCGCGCACACGGCCAGCGTGGTGGAGACCACCGCCAATCCCACCTCCCGGGCGCCGCGTTGGGCGGCGTCACGCGGTTCGGCGCCGCCTTCGACCCTTCGGTAGATGCTCTCCAGCACCACGATGGCGTCGTCGATCACCAGGCCGATCGCCAGCGACAGCGCGATCAACGTCATGTTGTTGATGGAGAGGTCCATCGCGTAGAAGAGGGTGAACGACGCGATCAAGCTGGCCGGGATGGCCAGCGCGGCGATCAGGGTGGAGCGCGGCTCGCGCAGGAAGATCAGCACGACGGCCACCACCAGAGCGCCGGCTACGAGCATGTCGTCGAAGACGGTGTCCACCAGGGTCTCGATGTAGATCGCATAGTCGCGCGCGATCTCGATTCCGATGCGGGGCGGCAGGACCTCGCGGATCTCCAGGACTTCGGCGCGAACGTGGCGCGCCACACTCACGAGATCGGCACCGCTCTGGCGCTGGATCTCGAAGGCCACCCCGGGCTGACCGTTGAAGCGCGTGACGCTCCGGGCCTCCGCCATGCCGTCCTCGACGACGGCGACGTCGCGCAGCTGCACCACCCGGCCCGCGCGCTCGGCCACCACGATGGCCCCGAACTCCTCGACGCTCACCGCCTTGCCCTGGGTGGTGACCGACCACTCCCGGGTCTCTCCCTCGATGCGTCCGCTGGCCAGCTCCGCGTTCTCGAGCCGCAGGGTCCTGCTCACCTCGTCGACCGAGAGCCCGTAACCCGCCAGGCGCAGGGGATCGAGCCAGACGCGGATCTCGCGCTCGCGCGCGCCGAGCAGGTTCACCCCGCCCACGCCGGGCAGCCGCTCCAGCCGCTCCTTCACCTCGTGCTCGGCGAAGTCCGACAGCTCGCGCAGGGTGACCGGGCCGCCGAGCACGATGGTGAGCATGGATTGGGCGTTCAGGTCGAACTTCTGCACGACCGGATCTTCGACGTCGAGGGGCAGGAAGGGCCTGGCCAGGGCGACTTTGTCGCGCACCTCCTGGGCCTTGGTGTCGATGTCGTAACCCAGCGAGAACTCCACCGAGATGCGCGAGCGGCCCTGGCTCGAGAGCGAGCTCAGCGAGCGGATGCCCTCGATGGCGTTGATGTGCTCCTCGAGCACGTCGGTCACCTCGCGCTCGACCGTGCCCGGCGAGGCGCCGCGAAGATCCGTCACCACGATCAGGAACGGAAACTCGATGTCCGGCTCCATCTGCATCTCGAGCCGACCGAGAGAAATGAAGCCCAGGAGGACGAGCCCGAGGATGAGCATCGCGGCGAAGACGGGACGCCGGATGGAGACGTCGGAGAGGTTCACCGGGCGGCTCCGCGCGCCGCCACACCACCCGCGAGTCCGGCAGCGGCCGGACGCACCGCGTCACCGTCGGCGAGGCGCCTCACCACCTCGCCGCGCACCACCCGCTCGCCCGGGTCCGCGCCGCTCAGGATCTCCACCCACTCGTCGGTGATGGCCCCCGCGCGCACCGACACCTGGCGGACGCGCTCCTCTCCCGGATCGAGCGCGAACAAGTAGGTGCGACCGTCGCGCATGAGGAGCGCCGAGCGCTCGACCACCGGACGCGGACCGGCCGGCGTGGCCATGATCTCGGCGTACACGTAGGAGCCCGCCTTGATGGTGCCGCTTTCGTCTTCGACGATGGCGCGGACCTCGTAGGTCCGGGTGTCCGCATCGACCCGCGCGCTCACACGGTTCACCCGCGTCGCGATGGGCGCGGCGAGCCCGGGCGCGTGGATCAGCACCGGTGCGCCCGCCCGCACGGGCACGGGGGTGGACTCGGGGATGTTCAACACCGCCACCAGCGGTCCGCGCTCCTGCAGCACGACGACGGGCTCGGGGCCCGCCATGTCGCCCTCGTGGGCGCGCCGCTCCACCACGGTGCCCGGATAGGGGGCGCGGATCAGGGTGCGCTCCAGGTCGCTCTCCGCCCGGACGACCCGCGCCTCCATCTGCGCCACCCGCGCGGTGGCAGCATCTTCGGCCGTGGCGAGCTGGTCCCGCTGCGCCTCCGAGGCCGCGTGCCGCTGGGCCAGCCGCTCGACACGCCGCTCCTCGTGCCGCGCACTCTGGTGCTCGGCCCGGGCCAGCGCCAGTCCCGCCCGGGCCTCGTCGAGCGCCGCCTTGTAGGGCGCGGGATCGAGTGCAAAGAGGGCGTTGCCCGTCTCCACGGGATCGCCCACGTCCACGTAGACGGCGAGGATGCGACCGCGAAGCTCTGCCCCCAGACCGGACACGCGCCGGGCCCGCGTCGAGCCCGATGCCGTGACCGGCATCTCGAGGCTCGCCAGCCCGATCTCGCTGACCTCCACCGGCTCCGGGCCAGGCTCGGCGAACCGACCGGCCGTAACGGCAGGAGCGGCCCGGGCGCCCGTCTCCTCCACTCCCGAGCAGGCCGGCGTGGCCAGCGCCAGACACATCATCAGCGCGGCCGCGACGCCCGCTCTTCGCCGAGCCGGTCGCGTCGTCATGGGGAGCTCCTCTGCAGACCCCGCACGAGAATGTCGAGGCCGGCGTCGACCAGCGATCCGTCGGAGAGGTCGATCCACTCGGGATCGAGCACGTGCTGCAGGAACGCCAGGTGATTGAGCAGGAGCACCTCCGCGGCGCGCTCGGTGTCGAGGTCCTCTCGCAGCTCGCCACGCTCGACCCCGGCCGACAGAGCGGCGCGCAGCGACGCGCGCAGCTCCTGCATCTGCTCCCGCATCACACGGCCGGCGTCCGAGTCCGCCAGCAGGCGACTGTCGAGCTCGATCAGTCCGCGCAGCACCGGGCGCCGGCGCGCGTAGGCGATCGAGGTGCGGAGCATGGCCGCGATGCCCTCGAGCACGCTCCCCCCGGCGTGCCAGTCCACGCGCGTGGCTTCGTCCCAGTCCGACAGAGTCGACGCGAGCACCGTGTCGAGGATGTGCTCCTTCGTCTTGAAATGGTGGTAGACCAGGGCCTTGGAGACCCCCGCTTCGCTCGCGATCTCCTCCACCGTGGTCTTCGCGAAGCCGCGCACCGCGAAGCACTCGCCGGCGGCCTCGAGAATGCGGCGGCGGGTGCGCCGGCTCCGCGGGGTGAGGGCCTGCCTCTGCGATTCAATGGACCCAGGCATCCATTAAATTATACGAATTGGCTCGAATTCGTCAAATTCCTATAAGAAGTACGACGTGCCCACGATAATGGTGCCGACGGCCCGAGAGTCGGCCCCGGGACCTCCCCTCGCCCGAGCGCCCGTTTCGTGACCCCGAGAACCCTAAGAGGCCCCCGCCCGCGGGTCAGAGCAGGCCCGGGCGTTCTCGTCAGCGGGCCGCGAACAAGGTCCCAGGCAGCCGCGGGCCAGAACCAATTTCGTGGGCACCTCCGAAGAATCACGATCTCGGCCCTGCATTCGTGCGGCGGGCTCACGCGGCCTACGCTGGCGCCTCGATACGCCGCGCGCTCCCCTCATCGCCCAACCCACACCGACACCAACCCAGCAATGCCCACCCCTCGTCTCCCCGTCCCCCGCCGCGTCGGCCTGGCCATTGCGATGACGATCGCGCTGCCCGTCGCCGGGCTCGCCTCGGCCGAGCCGATCGATCTCGAGGGCACCTGGTACGTACTGATCCACTATCGCGACCCTGCGACCGCCAACCCCGAAGTCGATCGTTGGAAGGACCTGGTCTGGGTGTTCGAGCGCCGCGGCTCGCGGCTGCAGTGGACCGAGTACCCGCTGGTCGTCTTCGAGGACTCCAGGGGCCGCTTCGAACGACTCGGCACGAATCCCTCGAGCCGCGTGCTGGACGCCTGGGAGCCGAACGCCGAGCAACGCGAGGAGATCGCCGCCGGCCCCCGCGTCAACCAACGCGGTAAGCGCGTGAAGTCCATGAGGGGGTCGAACGAGCGCGGCTGGGCGTCACCGCGGCGACCGCCGACGACCTCGGCGATGGTGATGAGCTACCAGGAGCACGTCCGCATCGACCACCTCGACGCACTGCCCATCATCCGCCGCGAAGACTTCGTCGGCAACGCCCTGACGAAGCAGTCGGGCGGCGGCACCGACTACCGGGTCGAATCGATCGAGCGCGACGGGCGCCGGCTGATCGGTCGCTACGAGCGCGACGAACGCCAGAAGGGCACGTTCCGCATGTGGCGAACGCCTCCAGTCCGGGGCCTGCACGAGAAGCTAGAAAACCAAGAAGGCGGCAACCCACCCTCCGTTCCCCCGAGCGCCGGACCGTAGGCGGGCCGCCGTCTGCCGCCGGTCCGCAGGGCGCGCCGCTCACGCAGGGCGGCGACCAGTCCGGCGGCCACCCAGAGCCCGGCCACGTTCTCCACCTCGATCCACGGCTCGCCGAGCGGTGGAGACGCTCGCCACGGCTCGACGGCGAGACGAATCGCTCCGAAGCCGATCGCGAAGAGCGCGATGCGCTGCCGCCCGCTCCGAGCCCGACGCATCCCGAGCTCGAGCGCCAGCAGCCCGGCGGCGTCGTAGAGCGCGGTCGGGTGCCGACCGCCCCCGGTGGCCTCGGCGAAGCGATCGAAGAGGCCGCCGCCGTCGATCGTCCGATCGAACGGAACGCCCCCGCAGCATCCGGCCAGCACGCATCCGACGCGGGCGCAGAGCAGCGCGGCGGGAAGCACCCGCGCTGCCTCGGCGGCGAACGCGCGCCGCGCCGCCGCATCCCGCTGCAGGGCCGCGACGAGGGCCGGACCGAGCGGCACGAACAGCACGCAGTAGCCGCGAAGTGGATCCGCGAGCAGATCGCGCACGCTCGTCAGCCGGTCGGCGTGCAGCAGAAGCCAGCCGGCGTGACCGAGTGCGGCGCCGAGCGCCAGACCCGCGACCTGCCCAGCGCGGGCCTCGCCGCGCAGGCGCGCCACCGCCAGCCAGAATGCCGCGCAGAGTGCGACCGGCTGGAGCACATCGGCGATCGCCACGGCACCGGCGCCTCCCCGGGACCGGGCCGCCGAAGCGGCGAAGATGCCGGGCGCGGCGCGCCCGCGCAGCCGTCAAGCCCCGGTCTCACCGGTCGTGTGGACGTCCGGTGACCGGCACGCGACCGGACGCGCCGCAGCGATGCCGACGCGATCCGGTGCCCGCTTCGCGGCGGGCTCGACACGCCCGATCGAGGGGGCGGGTCAGCCCTCGCTCTCGTCCAGGGTGATGTCCACCATCAGCTCGCCAGCGATCTTCTCGAGCGTCTCGTGGAGCTCGTCGACCGACTGGCCCTGTGGCTGATGGAGCAACGCGCTCGCGCTGAAGAGCATTTCGCCCGACATCGGAGCACTACTGCACTCGGTCGAGAGCTCGACCACGTTCACGCCGGCGGCAGCGAGCGCGGACGACACCTCGCGAATGATCCCCGGCCGGTCGTGGCCGATCAGATCGAGCCGCAGCGCGCGGTGGGGAGCGGACTCGACCGCGGCGCCCGCCTCCTCGGCGACGACCCGCAGCCCCCGCGGCTCGAGGTCCTCGAGCGCGGCGCGCAGCGCGCCGAGCCGCGCACTCGGCACCCGCACCTCCAGGATGCCGGCGAACTGACCCGCGAGCCGCGCCATGCGGCTGCTTTCCCAACTGCCGCCGTGGTCGGCAACCGCCTGCGAGACGGCCTCGACGAGGCCCGGCTGATCGGGGCCGATGATGGTGAGAACGAGCGTGCTGGCCATGGAGGTCTTCTCCGCCGGTTCGTAAGAGCGGCCGAGGAGGAGGCCGACCAGGGAAATGAGCGAAAAAAGCCGAATAACTCTGACACCTTCTCCGGTGCAGAGCCACTTACAAGTACAGAAAGCAACATCCCCTTCCCAGGGAGGCCCGGCACGCAGCAATGCGAGCCGGGCCGCTTCTTTTTGGGCGTGCCCACGAGAATGGTGCCGACGGCCCGAGAGCCGGCCCCTGGACCTCCCCTCGCCCGAGCGCCCTTTTCGCGACCCAGAAGGGCCCACCAGGCCCGCGCCCGCGGGTCGGAGCAGGTCCGGGCGCTCGCGTCAGTGGGTGGCGAAGAAGGTCCGAGCGAGCCCGCGGGCCAGAACCAATTTCGTGGGCACCTCTCGAGTCTCCCCAAATGCCGTTCTGTTGCGCCTGGACGAACGCCTGAAAGCACCATCCCGGGGGAAAACGGGGGCGCGGGTCCGCACTTTTCGGAGTTGTCCCGCTGGTCGACCCCTCTCCGAAGCCCTCACCCGAGCACGAGAATAATCCTTTATTTACAAATATTTAAGTGATCCCCTGCGCACCGGAGAAGCAGTATTGACTTGACAATCAGCCTCGATGATGGCGTCATGCCCAGGTCGTTTCCCTCCCTCACGAGTTGCCCCCCTCCCCTCACGAGCCGGGCGCGCCACTCCTCCGGGCGGGCAACGCGACGCGTGTACCACCCGGCTCGAGCGATCCAGGCTCGACGACCGCAGCCAAAGCCCGGTCGGCACCACGACCCGGCAGAGGCCTGGCGGGCCAGTCGACCGCCGCCCGGCCATCGACCTGCGATCGACCAACGATCGACCAACGAAGGAGCGAAAGTGTCCGCGGACGCCATCGGACCCCACCACCCGCACCCCGCACAGAGTGGCGCGACCACGCACGGAGCCGACTTCTACCTGTCGCCCGATGAGGTCTCCAAAGGTGAGCAGGCCGCGGCCACCTACCTCGAAAACATGAAGCCCGGCGAGGTGCGCCGCAGCGCCGAGGAGGCCCTCGACACGCTGGCGGCCGTCATCAGCGGCGGGGTTTGTGGTGGAACCCGGTTCCCCTGGCACCAGGTGCGGGCCTACCACGGCGCCCTGGCGATCTCGATCGTCAAGGAGCAGGGCGCGCCGGGGCACATCGAGGCGCTGCGCTGCCGGCACGACGACACCCGCAAGTACCAGCAGGTCGCCGAGAGCTACAAGCCCAAGGAAGTACAGCGCATGCGCATCACGCTCCAGGGCGTGATCCAGGCTTGTTGGAACCTCGGCTTCATCACGGACGAGGAGAAGGATCTCGCCGTGCAACCTCCCAAGCAGGAGGCCGTGGCCAAGAGCAACCGCGACCGCGAGCTGACCGGCGGAGAGCTGCGCGCGATGCTTGCTGCCTGCAGTATGGACCACACCATCGCGGGCGCCCGCGACGCCCTCATGCTGGGTCTGGCCTGGCACGGCGTGCTCAAGACCGTCGACCTGATCAACCTCACCCTGGACGACCTCGGGTTCGACCAGAAGACCGGAAACTCGACGATCCGCCACAAGGCGCCCGGTGCGAAGCGGGCGCGGCGCATCACGCTGCAGAACCAGGACCTGATCTCCCTCGAGGACTGGCTCGAGGCGCGCGGGCGCGCGCAAGGTCCCCTCTTCTGCCCGATCCGGCGCGGGCAGGTCGACCGCCAGCGCCTCTCGGCTGCCCAGATGCGCGAGATGTGCGAAGCGCGCGCCGGGCAGGCGGGCGTGCTGCCGTTCGCGCCGAACGACATCGCCCGAAGCAGTCCGTTCACCGCGACCAACGGCCGCAAGCGCCACTCGAGCGACGAGGAGTCGCTCGCCGAGGTCTCGCCCCTGTACCAGGGCGCAAACGAGGAGACGGCGACCGAGGAAGCCGAGCACATCAGCTTCCCCTACCAGGTCCGCGTCGGTCGCTGACCGGCACCAGCCGTCCGACGAGTTGTACCGGACCGGCTCGCCGCCGGAGCGCATCGGCTTTTCTGCGTAGTCATTCGGACCCATTCGGAAGGGCTCCCAGCCCGGTTCCGCCCCTCACGGCGCGGCTGCCCTCAAGTCCAACGGTCCGCCCAGCCGATTCTCGGGTCGGGGGGGGACTGGCATGTCGAGCAACACCGAGACCGTCTGGCGCCGCCAGCAGAAGCATCCGCGCGGCGCCGTGCACCTACCCGTGCGCATCTCCACGATCGACGCCGAGGCCGACGCGGAGACCGGTGAGAGCTTCTTCCTGAGCACCGACGAGCAGTGCGAGAACCTGTCGCGCGGCGGGCTGTTCGTGGCCACCCACGAGGCGGTGCCGACTGGCAGCCGGCTGCTGGTCGAGCTGGAGTTGCCCGGCGGTCCGACCATCGAGGCGATCGGCCGCGTCGCCTGGTCGCGCAGCCCGCTGGCCGAAGCAGCCCAGGAAGGCGACCCGCCCCAGCCCGGCCTCGGCATCGAGTTTCTCGACGGCTCGAGCCAGGACCTGACCGCCGTCGAGCGCTATGTGGCGAGGGTGAATCGCCGCGCGCGCAGAAGCGGCGCCTCGCCGACGCCCGGCGCCCCCGCGACCGCCTGAACCCACCCCCACCCACCTCGCTCGCCGTATACTGGCCTCGCGCTGCGGGCCCTCGGATCGGTCGGCCCGGCCACCGAGGAAGCCGTTGTCACGCGGAAGCCGCCAATCAGGAAGTGCCCTCGCGCGGCGATCGTGGCGCGCCGCTCTGGCCACCGTTCTCGCCGCGACGGCTGCGCTTGCAGCATCCGCCGACGACGAGGTCGAGTTCTTTCCGCTCGACGAGTACGTCGGTGAGGACGGGCTGAGCGGTGACGACATCTACCGCGGTGTCGTCGCCAACCGCTTCGACGCCTTCGAGCAGATCGGACGAATGCGCTCGGGCAGCCAGAACGGGCGCTTCGTAGACGTCCGGCTGCGGATCCGTTACAAGAACTTCCGCAACAAGAGTTCGCGGGTCATCTCGAAGACCATCGCCAAGTACTTCGAGCCTTCGGACGTCCGCCACCTCGGCTACCTGGTGATCAACAAGACCAAGGGGCCGGACGACCAGTTCGTCTACCGCCCGAGCGCCCGCAAGGTGCGCCGCGTCAACGTCCGCGGCGAAGCGATCGCGGGCACCGACTTCTCGTTCGAGGACGTCGTGCCACCCGAGTTCGAGGACGGCACCCACCACCGCATGCCCGACGCCGTCGTGTCGGGCCGGCCGGTCTGGGTGGTGACGGTGGTGCCGCACGCCGAGACTGAGTCGGAGTACGCCAAGCTGGTGATCGCCATCGAGAAGGAGCACTTCGTCCCGATCCAGACCCACTACTGGGACAACAAGCGCGTCCTCGTGAAGCGCCTCGACGCCGATGTCGACACCATCAACCGTTTCCAGGCCCGCGAGGATGGAGAGGTCAAGGACGTCTGGCTCGTGCTCTCCTCGCGCATGACGCAGCTCAAGCTCGACACCTGGACCGATCTCTCGATCGAGAAGTTCGAGGCCGACCCCAACCTGCGCGACCGTCACTTCTCCGAGCGCGAGCTCACGGCTTCGCGCTAGCGGCTTTCGGCTTGGTCTGAGACCCGGGCTCGGACCCGGGCAGCTCGATCCACTGCCCGCGGAAGCGCTTCAGCGTCGCGTCCGCCAGGTTGTTGCACGCGCAGGTGCCCGCCTCGTCGGGCTTGCGCTGGCACTGGTCCCGATTCTCGACGGGAACGCGCCGCGAGCCGTCGTCGCTCAGCACCATCAGGCGCTTGCCGTCGGGAGCCACCGCCAGGCCCTGCGCCTCGAAGTCGGCCGGGGCGATGTCCTGGAGCGGCACGGGCGCATCGGCGGACTCTCCCGACCAGCCGAACAGGCGCGCCCCCCCCTCGGCGTCGTGGCGCCCCGCCAGGATGTAGTAACGGCCGCTTCCGCGGTCGAGCGCCAGGCTGGTGATGCCGAGTCCGCCGAGATCGATGCGGATCGGCGGTTCGAAGCGCGGATCGGCGAGCCCGAGCACCACGTGCTCGGGGTTCGTGATGGGCACCACGAGGGCGAGGTCGTCTCGCCGCGGGTTGCGCAGACCGAGCAGCAGGCTCGTGCCGTCCCTTCCCCCGGCCAGGCCCTCGATGTTGATGCCCAGGCGCTCCGGCGCCAGCTGCGGGAGCTGCCTGTGCAGCTCCATGATCGAGCTGCCGAGCGCGACACCGCGCATCTCAGGCGCATCGGTGAGCTTTGCCCTGAGGTTCGTGTACGCGATGCCTACCGGCTCGACCAGCTCGCCCTTGCCGATCGGCTTCGACTTGAGGGCAAGCAGCCGCCGGCGATTGGGACGGTTCTTGCCCTGCCACTGACGCGCGTGCGAGGTGACGAAGTAGATCTTGTCGCCCTGCCGTGCCGCCCCCTCGAAGGCCGAGAAGTTGCCGCGGGCGCGCTCGGGTGTGCCGGTGTGGGGATACAGATCGTGCCGCGCGAACGCCGGGCCGCCGGTCGGGCGGAAGCTGTGCAGCACGTCCGTCATGTCGTCGGCCACGAGCAGCTGTTCGCCCAGGGTGAAGACCACCGCCGAGGCGTCGCAGACGCCCTCGAACACGATCATGCCGGCATCCGGATCGTCTGCGGCGAGCGCCGGTCCGGTGGCGAGCGCGGCAGCCAGCAGGGCCGGCGCGAGTCGAGAGATTTCCCGCAGCAACCTCGATCCTCCTGCGCGGCGTCCCGCCGCCGCACTCCGTTCTGCCCACATCGATCGCGGGCACCTGGCGTATCGGCACGAGCAGAGCGCCAATCGAGCCTAGAGGACCGCCTCGAAGCCCTCGAAGTTCGGGTGCCCGAGGTACACGCCCTCCGGCGCCCGGGCCCCCGCGTGGGCCTTGCGGAAGGCCTCCGAGCGGGTCCAGGCCTCGAAATCGGCTCGGCTCTCCCAGACGGTGTGCGACGCGTACAGGGTGGCCTCGTCGTCCTCCGGCCCCCGCAGCAGGCGGAACTCGCGAAAGCCGGGCACGTCGTCGAGATGCGAGTCGCGCTCGCGCCAGACCTTCTCGAAGTCGGCTTCGCGGCCCTTCGCAATGCGGAAGCGATTCATCGCAATGAACATGCTCGTGTCTCCGTAGTCACCGGCCCGGCGACGGCCAGGGATTGGTCGCGGGGTGCGGGCGGTCAGCTCTCATCGCGGCGCAGGCCCGTGAGGTCGCGCACGCCGCCGCGATCGGCGCTGGTGGCCATCAACGCGTACGCCTGCAGGGCCAGCGACACCTGCCGCTCGCGCTTCTCGGGCTTCCAGGCACGGTCGCCCCGCTGCTCCATCGCGCTCCGCCGGCGCTCGAGCTCGGCCTGATCGACGAGCAGCTCGATCGTGCGCTCGGGGATGTCGATGCGGATGCGATCACCCTCCTCGATCAGCGCGATCGCGCCGCGCTCGGCCGCCTCGGGCGAGATGTGCCCGATCGAGAGGCCCGAGGTGCCGCCGCTGAAGCGGCCGTCGGTGATCAGCGCGCAGGCCTTGCCGAGCTTCTTCGACTTGAGGTAGCTGGTGGGATAGAGCATCTCCTGCATGCCCGGCCCGCCGCGCGGCCCCTCGTAGCGGATCACCACGACGTCGCCCGGCTCGATCTTGTCGGTGAGGATCGCCTCGCAGGCGTCGTCCTGACTCTCGAAGATCCGCGCCGGCCCCTCGAATTGCCAGATCGAGATGTCGACGCCCGCGGTCTTCACGATGCAGCCCTTCTCGGCGATGTTGCCCGAGAGCACTGCGAGGCCGCCATCGCGGGTGTGGGCGTGGGGCAGCTCGCGGATCACGCCCGCGACAGCGTCGGTGTCGGGTGTCTCGTAATACTTGTCCTGAGAGAAGGCGACGGTCGTGCGAACGCCTCCCGGGGCGGCCAGAGCGCGCTGCCTCGCCCAGTCCGACGCAACGTCGCTGCGGATGTCCTCGCGCACGATCGCATCGCCGAGGCGCGGCGTGTGCACCGTGCGCACGTCGGCGTGCAACAGCCCGCCGCGCTCGAGGGCGCCCAGGATCGTGAATATGCCGCCGGCCCGGCCCACGTCCTCGATGTGATCGCTGGACGACGGGGCCACCTTGCAGATGCACGGCGTGCGCCGTGAGATGCGGTCGATGTCGTCCACCGTGAAGGCCACCTCGGCCTCCTGGGCGGCGGCAAGCAGGTGGAGCACGGTGTTCGTCGAGCCGCCCATCGCCACGTCGAGCGTCATCGCGTTCTCGAACGCCTCGAAGGTCGCGATCTGCCGCGGCAGCACGCTGGTGTCGCCGAGCTCGTAGCGGCGGTTGGCGAGGTCGACGATCAGCCGGCCGGCCTGCTCGAAGAGCTCCCAGCGGCGGGCATGGGTGGCGAGCAGCGTGCCGTTGCCAGGCAGCGACAGGCCGAGCGCCTCGGTGAGACAGTTCATGCTGTTGGCCGTGAACATGCCCGAGCACGAGCCGCAGGTGGGGCACGCCGAGCGCTCGATCACGTCGATCGTCTCGTCGTCGACGTCGTCGTTGCCGGCCTGGATCATCGCGTCGATCAGGTCGATGCGCTCGGGCAGCGGGTTGCCGTGGCGATCACGGGTGCCCACGACCTTGCCCGCCTCCATGGGTCCGCCGGAGACGAAGACCGTCGGGATGTCGAGGCGCAGCGCGGCCATCAGCATGCCCGGCGTGATCTTGTCGCAGTTCGAGATGCAGACCAGCGCATCCGCGCAGTGGGCGTTCACCATGTATTCGACGCTGTCGGCGATGATCTCGCGGCTGGGCAGCGAGTAGAGCATGCCCGAGTGGCCCATCGCGATGCCGTCGTCGACGGCGATCGTGTTGAACTCGCGGCCGACGCCGCCGGCCTCCTCGATCACGCCCTTGATGCGCTGACCGACGTCGTGCAGGTGGACGTGGCCGGGAACGAACTCGGTAAAGCTGTTCGCGATGGCGATGATCGGCTTCTCGAAGTCGTCGTCGTCCATACCGGTCGCGCGCCACAGAGCGCGCGCGCCCGCCATGTTGCGGCCGTGCGTAGTGGTCTGACTCCGATACCCCTTCGCCATCGCGTCCTCGTGCCCCGCAAACAAAGGAAAAGTAGCAGGCCAGACCTGCCCCTGACGCCCGGCCGATCGCCCGAAGGGCGCCAAGCACCCAAGAGCCGAACAGGCCATGGAGGTCGGCCGATCGCCCGAAGGCGCCAAGCACCCAATAGCCAAACAGGCCATGGAGGTCGGCCGATCGCCCGAAGGCGCCAAGCACCCAAGAGCCGAACGTGGCACGCGGGGCGGCCGATCGCCCTTCGGGCGATCGGCCGTTTATCCGTTCAGCATCGCGTCGACTTCCTGGTGGAGTCGCTGCGTAGCGGCGTGGCGCAGGGCGTGCTTGGTCTCGCGGTGCGCCTTCGGGTAGAGGGTGGCGGCCAGGGTCTGCGCCCGGGCGATCGTCGTCGCCTCGACCTGCTCGAGAGGCACGACCTGGTCGAGATAGCCCGCGTCGACGGCGTCGTCGGGTCCGTAGATCTCGGCGAGATTGATGGCGCGCTGCAGGTGCCGCTTGCTGAGCCGCTCCTGCGCGAGGATGATGGCGAACTCGGGCAGCGTCATCTTGATCGCCACCTCGTTGAGCCCGATCTTGTAGTCGCCCGCCGCGCCGATGCGCTCGTCGGCGGCCAGCAGCAGCACCGCCCCCATGGCGAGCGCATGCCCCGTTGCGCCGATCAGCACCGGCACCCGGCACTCGTAGATGCGCAGCGCCAGCTCGGCGCCCCGCCCCACCATCTTGCGCACGGCGTCCCCGCCCTGCCCCATCACGCCCAGGTCGAAGCCCGCCGAGAAGCGGCCTTCGCGACCCAGCATCACGATGGCGCCGGCCTCGTCGGCAAGCGCCCGATCGATCGCGCCGTGCAGCGCGTCGAGCATCGGCGGCCCCAGCGCGTTGGCCTTGCCGTCGTCGAGGCGCAGCACCGCCACGCCGTCCTTCACCGAGTAGTCGAGCCGATCGGGCATGCCGCGTCCTCCTCCGGGGCCGGGATACTAGCCGATGAACCACCTCGGGTGTCCCGCAGAGACCTTCGGTCGCGTCCGACCGAGCTCGGGCTTTCCTACACGTAGACGAAGCCCATCCGGGTCGGCACGTACCTGGCGAGGGTGCGCGGGGGCAGGCGGTTGGCGAAACTGCGGTGTCATGAAGCCTCTGCCTCGTTTGCCGTTTTCGGGCGCCGTCGACGGTGACGGCCACGTGCTCGAGCCTCCGGACCTGTGGGAGCGCTACCTGGAGCCGGGCTTCCGCGCCCGGGCACCGGGAATTCGCGTCGGCGACGACGGGCTCGAATATCTCGAGATCGACGGGCGGGCGTCGAAGTTGGTGCGCAACGGCATGCCGGCGGGCCTGGGCATGATGGATCGCGTCGCCGGCCACATCTACGAGCGCGAGCCGAAGACCGGGCTCCAATACGTCGACCAGGCGCCCCTGGGCGCTCAAGACCCGGGCGAGCGCATCACGCGGCTCGACATGGAGAATCTCTCGCGTGTCCTGCTCTATCCCACCCTCACGCTCTTCTGGATCTCCGAGTGCGACGACGAGGCCTACACCCAGGCCTGCCTGCGCGCCTACAACCGCTGGATCGTGGACTTCTGTTCGGACACGGGGGGCCGGCTCTTGCCCATGGCCCAGCTTTCGCTGGGCGACCCCGAGGCGGCGGAGCGCGAGGTGCGGCGTGCCGCGGAAGACGGCGTCGCGGGGGTCTTCGTGCCGCCCTTCCAGTGGAGCCGAAAGCCGTTGGGCGACCCGGCCCACGACCGGGTCTTCGCAGCCGCCGAAGAGTGCGGGCTGCCTCTGGGCATCCACCCGTCACTCGAACCGAAGTGGACGGCCCCCGGGCGCTTCGGGCCCTACAGCAGCGCGAAGTACTCGTTCTTCCTGAACGTCACCTCGGCAGATGGGGTGCGTCACGCCTTCACGTCGCTCTTTCAGTATGGCGTCTTCGAGAAGTTTCCCGAGCTGCGGGTGCTGGTGCTCGAGTCGGGCGCGGGCTGGGTGGGCTACTGGCTCGATCGCATGGACACCGTCTACGAGTCGCCCCAGGGCGTCCCCGCCCGCCAGGTCCTTCCCGAGAAGCCCAGCTTCTACTTTCGGCGCCAGTGCTGGATCTCGGGCGATCCCGACGAGACGGCTCTGGCTGCCATCGTCCCCGTCGTCGGCGAAGACCGGTTCTTCTGGGCTTCGGATTTTCCGCACCCCGATCACCCGCCCGACTACATCCCCGAGCTGACGCGCCTCGTCCACCAGCTTCCGGAGTCGGCGCGGCCGGGCTTTCTCGGCGCGAACGTGCTGCGGGCCTTCGGGATCGAGGCCTGAGAGCGAGCCGGTAGGGAGGCGGCCCCATGACCCTCGCAGCCACGATGGTTGCAACGGCGCTGACGGCGGCCGCCTGCTCGGTCACGCAGCCCGCAGCCGAAGACGAGCTCCGGCTGCTGGTCTACAACACCCACGGCCTGCCCTCGCTCCTGGCCGGCGACGACCCGGAGGCGCGCTTTCCCCGGATCGGCCAGCGCACGCAGCAATTCGACCTCGCCCTGCTGCAGGAAGACTTCGCGCATCACGAGGAGCTCGAGCGCGCGCTCGCCTCCGGCACGCGGGTCGAGCGCGGCCCCGCGAGCCGCTTCGGCTTCTGCCCCTTCTGCTCGGGCTCCGGACTGACGCTGCTCTCCCGACTGCCGGAAAGCTGGCAGATCGAGGTGGACTCGCTTGCGTTCGACACCTGCGCGGGCTGGCTCGACGGACTGAACGATTGCTTCGCCACCAAGGGATTCCAGATCGCCCGCATTCTCTCGCCCTCAGGCGCCGGATTCTTCGTCGTGAGCACGCACCTCGACGCCGGACGCGGGGCGGCGGATCGCCAGGCACGCGCGAGCCAGCTCGACGCCATCGCGCAGACGGTGAGCAGCCGTGCTGCGGGAGAAGCCCTGATCCTCGCCGGCGACCTCAACCTCGACTCGGCCGATCCCGCGGACCGGGAGCTGCTGGATTCATTCGCGGCCCGGCTCGGGCTGCGCGATTCCGGCGCCCGCGGGCGAGAGGAAAGCGGCTGGACGGTGCTCGACTACATCCTCTACCGCGACGGCAGGGCTGCGCGCTTCGACATCCTCGGCGCGGGCGAAGCCGCGGAGTTCGAGCACCAGGGAGAGCCGCTCAGCGACCACCCCGCCCTCTTCGCGCGAATCCGGATCTGCAAGCCGCCGGTCGGGCCAGCGCAATGACGAGGTCGGTGGTCGGAGTCGAGCGCCGACCAGACGCGGCCCATCCGGGGCCAGGCGGCTAGTCTGGGTCGCATGCGTGACGTGACCGCTCCCGACTGGTTCCACAAGGCCATCGCCTCGCCTCGAGAAGACCGCACCGTCGAGGTCGAAGACACCGAGATCCACTACATGCGTTGGGGCGCCCCCGGCCGCCCCGGCCTGCTCTTCGTGCACGGCGGCGCCGCCCACGCCCACTGGTGGACCTGGATCGCTCCCCGCTTCGCCGACGAGTACACGGTGGCGGCCATCGACCTGAGCGGCCACGGCGACAGCGGTCTGCGCGAAATCTACGCGGCGAAGCTCTGGGGCGACGAGATCCTCGCCGTCACCGCCGACGCCGAGATGGACGGGCCGCCCGTGCTCGTCGCCCACAGCATGGGGGGCTTCATCGCGCTGGCGCTGGCCTCGCGGGCAAGCGACCGGCTCGAGGGCGTGATCATCCTCGACTCGCCGGTTCGCAAGCCCGACCCCGAAGAGGTAGAGGGCACCCGCGGCGCTTCGTTCCGCAACCCCAAGACCTATCCCGACACCGCCACGGCAATCGCCAAGTTCCGCACCGTGCCCGACCAGCCTTCGTCAGAGCCGTGGATCCTCGACTACGTGGCGCGCCACTCGCTGCGGCCGGTCGAGGGCGGCTGGACGTGGAAGTTCGATCCGCGGGTGTTCGCGAACCTCGAGGCGCGCCGCCGCCCGGACATCCTACGCGGCATCACCTGTCGCGTGGCGCTCTTCCGCGCCGAGAACGGACTCGTCACCAAGGACATCGGGCAGTTCATGTACGAGCAGCTCGGCCACGCGGCGCCGGTCATCGAGGTGCCCGAGGCCTACCACCACATCATGCTCGACCAGCCACTCGCCCTGGCCACGGGCCTCGCCGCGCTTCTGGCCGACTGGCAGCACTCCACACCGCGGGCGCGCAGGGGTTGACGCCGGGCGCCGCGGCCTAATCGCGGTCGTCGTCCTTGCCGTCGCCCTTGGCCGCCGAGAACGCCCAGCTTGCCGCCATGAAGGGCGATGTGAGGAGGAGCGGCGGAACCGAGACGAGCACGGCGACGGGGCGTTCGCGGATCAGGCGCTTCCACTCGTCCCAGTCGACCGCCGAAGCCGTCGTGGGGGCGAGCAGCAGCGCGGCCAGCAGCAGTGCAGCGAAGGTCCTGCCGATCCGCATCGTCGCCCTCCCCTCTCTCCGTCTCTGGGTCTCTCTGTGGCGGCCCACCGCGACCTCACCGGGCCCCAACGGATGATGCCGCAGCCCTGAGGTTCGCGCCCGGACGACCGGCCCGCTCACCCCTGGTTGGCGACGAACGCCGCCGCGGCGTCGGCGAGCTCGTCCTGCACCTCGTCGCCAGTGCGGCCCGAGCGCCTCAGCACGTGGAAGCCGTGGTCGCCGCCGTCGACGACGTGCAGCGTGGCGCGGCCGCCGAGGCGCCGGACGAGCGGCCTGATGCGCGCGAGATCGGCGAGCGGATCGCGCGTGCCCTGGAGGAAGAGCAGCGGCACGGCGACCGCCGAGAGATGCTCGCCCCGCTCGCCCGAGGGCTTGCCGGAAGCGTGCAGCGGGAAGCCGAAGAAGACGATGCCCGAGACGCCTCTCAGTGTCTCCTGCGAGGCCGCCAGCGATGTCATCCGCCCGCCCATCGACTTGCCGCCGGCGAACAGCGGCAGGCCGCGGGCCCGGCGGCGCGCCTCGGCGACCGCCGCGCGCACGGTGGCCGTGAGGGCCGGCGCGCGATCCGGTGCGCGACGCCCCTGCTCGGTGTACGGAAACTGGTACCGCAGCGTCGCGATGCCGCGTGCCGCCAGCCGCTCGGCCGCGGCCTGCATGAAGGCGTGGCGCATGTCCGCGCCCGCGCCGTGGGCGAACGCCAGCACGGCGCGGGCGCCGCGGGGGCGCAGCCAGAGGCCGGTGGTGTCGGCGATGCGGGCGGTCCCCTCCGGCAGCGGAACACGAACCTCGACTGCCTTCACGCTTCGGGTTCTTCGACGAGCGTCCGCACCTGCACCTCGCCGTGCAGCGTACGATGCACCGGACAACGATCGGCGATCTCGACGAGCCTGGCGCGCTGCTCGGCGTCGAGGGCGCCCTCGATGCGCAGCGTGCGATCGAAGCGGTCGACCCTGCCCGTCTCCGCCTCGCACTCCTCGCAGTCCTTCGCGTGGACCCTGTCGTGGCGCACCGCCACCGAGACCCTGCCAAGCGGCCACTGATTGCGCTCGGCGTACATGCGCAGCGTCATCGACGTACAGGCGCCCAGCGCTGCAGACAGCAGCCCGTACGGCGACGGCCCCGTGTCGTCGCCGCCGAGCGCGCGCGGCTCGTCGGCGCGCAGCACGTGCGAACCGGCCACGACGTCGGTCGCGAAGCGCCCGTAGCCGGTCTCCTCGACTCGCACCTCTCCCGGCTCGGCCACGCGACCGGCTCGAGGATCGGGCGGCAGGTAGCGGCCGACCCAGCCCGCGATCAGATCGGCCGCGTAGTCGGCGTCCTCCCGGCTCGAAAGCAGGTGATCCGCCCCGTCCAACGACACGAAGCTCTTCGGGTGCCTGGCGGCCAGGAAGATCTCGCTCGCGTTCTCGATGCCCACCGTCTGATCGAGCGGCGCGTGCATCACCAGCAGCGCCTTGCGGAGGCGGCCGATGCGCTCGGCGAGCGGGTGCCGCTCGAGATCGTCGACCAGCTCGCGGCGGATACGGAAACGCCGCCCCGCCAACTCGACACCCGCCACACCGTCGCGCTCGATCTCCTCGAGCGACCCGCGCAGCAGCCCCTTCACGTGGGCCGGATTCGCGGGGGCGCCGATCGTGACCACGGCGGTCGCCTCGGGGATGCGCTCGGACGCAGCAAGCACCGCCGCCCCGCCGAGGCTGTGCCCGACGAGCAGCGCCGGAGCGCCGTGGGTGCCGCGCAGGTGGTCGGCCGCCGCCACCAGATCCTCGACGTTCGACGAGAAGCTCGTGTTCTCGAACTCGCCCTCCGAGTGCCCGAGCCCCGTGAAGTCGAAGCGCAGCACCCCGAGCCCGCGCGCCGCCAGCGCCCGCGACACCCGCGACGCCGCCGCCAGATCCTTCGAACACGTGAAGCAGTGGGCGAAGATCGCGGTCGCGCGAATCGGGCCGATGGGGTGGTCGTAGCGGGCGGCGAGCGAGTCGCCGCTCGAGCCCGGGAAGTCGAGACGGTCGCTGCGGATCATGGCGGGTTCCGGGTGGGGGCTGCGAGCGAAGGAGGATCAGGCAGACCAATGGAGCAGAAAAGAACGAAAGAGGAACGACGGCCTCAGCCTAGCGCCCGCGATCCCGCCCGAGCACCGCCAGCGCCCCCACGATGCGGGTGACGCCACAGTGCCCGGACCGCGGGCCGGCCGTCTGCAAGCCGGGTCGGGCGGTGGCGGCGGAAGTGTTCGAAATTGCAGGCGCGTCGGAGCCGGCCGGGCGACGCGTCTGAGTGATTTCGAGGCCGCCGAGCGGGCCATCTCGCCGCGATTGACGACCCCCGCCCGATCGACTACTCAATCTCCGTCCACGGTGCCGGATCGCGAACTTTCCCGGTCCGATCATCCCTCAACCATCGCCACGAGACCAGTCAGTAACGGCCTTCGCGGCACAAGCACGATCGGGAGCACCGAGGAAGAACGAGTAAGGGCGTCCCATAGGTAGGGACGGCCGCCGCAGTGGGACGGATTCCCGCGATTGCGAGGAGTCGGGTAGTCGCGAATGGTGCACCCTGAAGGAAGCGCTGGACTCCGACGATTCGAACATCACCCTGACGGGTGAATCAAAGCACGAACAGGAGTTCAGTCATGAGAGTGACCGGTACGGTCAAGTGGTTCAACGACGAGAAGGGCTTCGGCTTCCTTACGCGCGAAGACGGCGAGAAGGACGTCTTCTGCCATCACACCGCGATCCAGAGCGACGGCTTCCGTTCGCTCAGCGAAGGTGAGCGGGTCGAGTTCGACGTGGTCCAGGGCCAGAAGGGCCCGGCAGCGGAGAACGTCGTGAAGCTGTAGCACTCCGGCACGAGCCAGAGTGATCCACGGGGCCCCGTGAGCGAACGCTCACGGGGCCCTTTCTTTTTCCAGGCGCGGGCTCGTTCGAGCCGCGGGCTGCCGTTCCGACCTGCAGCGATGCTGGCGATCGGGCCGATCGCAGCTCGGTGCCGGCTCTCCACAGCCGGCCCGTCCGCGTCATCCGGAACAGCCCCGCAACGGCGTGGTCGGCCGTGGACGATCGTGGAACGAACGCGTTTGGACGTCGAGCGGCCAGCTCCCGGGCCTAGAACACACCAGAAATGCGTCAAGACGACCAATATTCCGCGGAAATGTGCCAGCTGATCGGGTCAAGTGTCTTGATTCAATTAAGCACTTCATGAAACGATCTCCCATATCCCTCCACAGGAGACGGATCGTGAGCAGACTCGTGCTGGTCGTCGACGACGATGAGGTGACTCGCGGACTACTCGCAGAGGAGCTGGCTCGATCCGGCTACCGGGTCCTCACCGCGAGCGACGGCGACGCTGCGTTCGAAGCGTTCGTTCGCCAACGACCCGACGCCATCGTCACCGACATCCGGATGCCCGGGTCGGATGGAATCGAGCTGATTCGCCTCATTCGCTCGAAGGCCCGCTCATGGGCCCCCATCATCGTCGTTACGTCGCAGCGTCCAGACGACATCGTGGCCGAGGTGTTTCAAGCCGGACAGGGCGGCGCGACAGAAGTCCTCCACCTGCACCGGGACATGGAACGCCTCGCCGAGGTCGTCGGCAAGGCACTCGAGCTCAGCATCACGAACATCCGAGTGCAGAAGGAGAACGCGCGATACGACCTCTACAGGCGCGCGCTGCAGAACTCGGACGGCGTTCTGCAGCAGATCGCCGACGAACTCGGCAATGACCGAAAGACCGCGTACTACCACCTGAAGAAGTACGGCCTGTACTAGCCCGAAGCGAGGCCGACCGCGCCGAACATCCGCGCTTTCGGGGATGACTCGGGCGGCCCCCTCTCCTGGGCACCAATAAAGGGGAACGGAAACGATGACCACGCGCAATGACGACAACCCGGTCTCCATCGTCGGAATCGGGACGGCCCAGCCCCGCTACCAGGCGACGCAGAGCGACCTGGCGCGGGCCTACGAGTCGTATCTGACCCAGGTAGATGGAGACCTTCGCGCCGCCCGGCGCGCTCGCCTTGCCTTTCGCCGCGCCCAGGTCGAGACGAGACGGTTCGTCCTTCCCGACTTCGTACACCCGACGGAACGCCTCCTCTACTCGCCCGACGCCCCGGTCCCCACGACTTCGGCCAGACTACGAGTCTTCGACCAACATGGCATCGACCTGGCCGAATCGGCGTGCCGCAAGGCGCTCGCATCTGCCGAAATCGAACCCGAGCAGATCTCCCACGTCGTCATCGCGACGTGCACGGGTGTCGGAGCACGGGATTTCGACGTGCGGCTCTGCGGCCGACTCGGCCTGTCGTCCAACGCCGAGCGCTCGCAGATCGTCTGGATGAGCTGCACCGCTGGCTTTCCTGCGCTTCGTTGCGCCCGATACGCCGCATCCGCGCGACCCGGGTCATACACGCTGGTCATATGCATCGAGCTGTGCTCGCTACACGTTCAGACACAGGATTCGATGGGCAGCATCCTCGCCCACAGCCTGTTCTCTGACGGCGCCGCCGCCGTCGTCCTCGCCGGACACCACGAATCCGACGACGCACTCGCGGTTCTCCACGGCGGCCGCACCGAGATGTTGACCGACCACCGGGACAAGCTTCGTTGGGAGTTCTCGGACACCGGGTTCCGCGCCCACATCGACCCCGAGCTTCCCGAGCTGATCGGCGCGAACGTCGCACCCTTCGTGCGAAAGCTCGGAGACGAGCACCTCGAACGAACCAGAGCCTGGGTCGTTCACCCGGGCGGCAGCGCAATCCTGGACGAGGTCGAGCGGGCCATGGGGCTCGATGCAGAGGCACTCGCCACCAGTCGAGCCGTCCTGCGCGAGCGCGGGAACATGTCCAGCGCGACGGTCTTCCATGTGCTCGAACGCAAGCTGGCGGCGTGCGCACCGGGAGATCTCGGGATCATGCTCGGATTCGGAACCGGGTTGACGTTCGAAGGCTTGCCCTTCACGAGAGGAGGTCGAACGGCGCCCCGGGTCGATCGCTAGTGGCTCTCGCCACCCCGTCGCCATGAAGTTCTTGACCCGATTCTCGCTGGCCCGGCCCGGCGCCACTCTCGCCGTGATCGCGGCCATCTCTGCCGTCGCGGCAGCGGGATCACTGCGCCTCGAGCCCAGGACCGGATACCGGGCGACGCTGGGAGCAGCGCACGTCGAGGTCGCCCGCCTCGACCGATTCATCGAGGATTTCGGCGGCGGGCTGCCCATCGTCATCGCCTGGGGGTGCCGGACGAACGATTGCGAGTCGGCGCTCGATCCGGATTCCGTTCGCATGGCCGCAGACCTCGAAGAGGCCTTCTCCGCGATCGAGGGAGTCCGGCGCGTCCGGGGCCCCGCACGCACGCCGCTCGTCTTTGCGTCGGGGGAGGCGAAATTCCTGCTCGCCGATGGCGATCCGGCAACCGATCTGGCCGAGCTGGTCGACTTCGCGGCCACCGATCCACTGTGGGTCGGCACGCTCGTCTCCGCAGACTCTCGCGCAGCGGCCATCGTCGTCGAGCTCCGATCCTCAGACTCGGCTTCCCACGCTCATGCGGTCGACGCCATCCGCTCGACGCTCGTGCCGTACGAGGACCGCGGCCATCGATTTGCTCTCGTCGGTGACCCGATCGACTTCGTCGTCGGAGGCGGAGCGCTCAGTGAAGAGCCGAAGAAGTTGTCGGCCTTCACGGTTCTGCTGATCTTCCTCACTCTCTGGATCCTGTTCCGTTCCCCCAAAGTCCCGCTGTCCGCTCTAGCGACGGTTGGCCTCGCCGCACTGTGGACCCTCGGGCTGATGGGCTGGGCGGGATGGCCGCAGACCGAGATCTCGCAGTCACTCGTCCCACTGATACTCGTCGTCGGGGTGTGCGACTCCATGCACTTCCTCTCCCGCTACGGCGATCTGCGTGACGCCACGAAAACCTCGACGGACCGAAACGCCGCCCTTCTCGAAACTGCCGCCGACGTCGGAGCACCCTGCCTCCTCACCAGTCTGACGACGGCTGCCGGCTTCGCATCGTTCGTGGTGAGCGACCTCGCATCCTTCATGCGCTTCGGATTGGCCGCGAGCGTCGGGATCGTATCCGCGCTGCTGCTCACCTTTACGCTGCTCCCGCTGCTCGTGTCCTTCGCTCGAATCGACTTCCGACTCACCGAGACCTCGCAGGTGTGGCAGCGGGCAATGCTGCTCATCTCGCGCGCGAGCGAGCGTCGCCCGCGCGCCATCCTGGCGGTCTCCTTCGCCCTGATGGGCGTGTCCACCTATGGGATCGGCCAGCTCGAGATCGACGTGTCGAAGGAATCCCTGATGGGGAGCGGAAGCCCGATCGTCCGGTGGCAACGGTGGGTCGAATCCCACCTACGAAAGCCCGACACCCTCGAGGTGCGGCTGACTCTGCCCGATGACGCCGTCGTTTCGGATCCTGCTGCGTTCGCCGTCGTGGGCGATGTCGCCGAGTTCCTCGAGTCGCAGGAGAACCTCGGCAAGACGTGGTCGATCCTCGAGCCACTCGGGCGCGTCAACCAGGTCTTCCATGATGGAGATCCAGAGTTCGCGCGCGCCGGATCGACCGGCGCAGAGAACGAGCAGCTGCTGTTCGCGCTGGGATCGCTCGACCGGCCGTCCGTGGACCATTGGGTCTCCCGCGATCGCAGACACTTGCGGCTCTCGGCCGAGGCCGAACTCCTGACGAAGACCGAGCGCATGGCGGTCGTGCAGTCGGTCGACGAACACCTGAGAGCCACTCTTCCGCCTGGATGGCACCACGAACTGACGGGGCCGCTTCGCGTATTCGGCGCGATGGTCGAGGGCCTCCACTCCACCCAGACTCGCAGCTTCGCCGGGGCCGTCGTCCTGATCTCACTTCTCGTCGGACTGGGGCTGCGCAGCGCCGCCGCGGCTCTCTGGGTCATGATTCCGACGGTCCTCCCGATCGGAGTCACGCTCGGGGCGATGGGGCTCGTCGGAGTCGCGCTGGACACGGGCACGTCGATGATCGCCGCAATCGTACTCGGCATCGCGGTCGACGACTCCGTCCACCTCGTGTCCCACTATCAGCGGACGCGACGCTCGGGGGCGCCACAGGCCGACGCAATGCGGTCTGCCCTCTCTACGGTCGGCCGACCGGTGGTCGCGAGTTCCCTTGCTCTGTCGCTTGGCTTTCTCTCCTTGCTTCTCTCGAGTTGGGGAGCAATCGCGTCGTTCGGATTCCTCTCGGCACTGGCGATCCTCGCGGCTCTCGGCGCGGATCTCCTGCTGCTTCCCGCCCTGCTCTATTCGGTGACCGGATCGCGGAGCCCCCCATCCGACGCCGGCGAAGAACTCCGGCAACGCGAAGTCCCGCGCAACACGCGGACGACGGTCGCCCTGGTCGCCCTCACGGCTGTGGCCGGGTATCTCCTCGCCGTCGGCCTCCAGGTGCATCGGCAGGCCGACTCACCGACGCCCGTCTGCGCCTTGCTTCCGAATGGCGTAATGCCGCTGAGCGAATCGATCAGACCCGATTGCCCGATCGGCCCCTACGAAGTGATCCAAATGGGCGGACAGCCGCCTCGTATCGATTCAGCGTCGATCAGCCAATGGCTCGCATCCGATTCCCCTCAGTCCGGCCTCGTACGAACGACAAGGAGTGGCGCCGACGCGGAAGTGTCGATTCCACTTCGCATCCGCTCGGCGGAGAGCCAGCTCGGTGAATTCTACGCCGTTGCGGCCGTGACGATGCTCATCTCGCTGTTCGCCGCAGTCATCCTGGTCGCCTCCAGGGCGCAAGCGGCGGTCCCCTTGCTGATCTCCGCCGTCGCGCTCTGCACCCTTCTCGTCGCCCAGGCCTCGGGCAACGGCAGCGCCGTCGCGCAGCTTGGTGGGATCATCGGCGCCGCCATCCTGCCCTTTTCCGCGACTCACCTCGCCTTGACCTTCCCTTCCACGAGTCCCCTCATTCGGCTGGCTCCGGGCATCGTCCGCGCCATCTACGCCGCAGCGGTCGTTTACATCACGGTTCTTGCCGCCAGCTTTCCAGGACGCCCCGAGCTGAACGCAATGGCCCTACAGATCGGGCATGCACTCGCGTTCGCGGCGGGCCTTGCCGTGATCACGAGCTGCGTCGTCGCCGCCGCGAGTTCTCGATCTCAGCTCGAGCGCTCACGAGCGCGCGTTCTCCTTGCCGGGGCCTCCGTGGCCGCCGGGCTGGCGGCGATGCTCGGATGGCTCGCCTCTCGAAACCCAGCTCACGTGCCGGGAGGAATGGCCGGGGGCTTTGCGCTCGGAGCGCTGGCGCTGGTCTTTCCGGTCGCCTACTCGATCTACAGATATCAGCTCTTCGACATACGGCGCGACTTCGTGTCGGCGATTCGATTCATCACGCTTCTCGGCGTGTTCTCGTCGGCACTGACCCTATTCGCCTGGGCGCTCTCGCAGGCCATACAAGACGACGGTCCTCGCTGGTTCGTGGCGTCCGCCCTCGCGTGGGGGACCGCCGAAATCGCTCGCCACACTGTCTGGGGAGTCGTCGAGCGCCGGCTCGAGGCGCGCGCCGGCTACACGCAGTTCCTGCGGGACCTCCATGCACGGCGACTCCGGGCGTTGCCCGATCGCGAAGAGATGTCGAGACATACGCTCGACATCCTCGCAAGAGGAACCAGGGCTTCTTTCGTGACGATCTACCTGAAGAGCCCTCGCGGCTGGCATGCGGCCTCCGCCGTGGGTGGGGGTTGCACCGACGAACGACTTGCACGCCGCGCATCGGGCGTCGCGGCGCCTCGCCAGGTCGTCTACCTGGCGCACGAGGAGGCCACGCAGAGCGACGACCACTACCAGCTCAGAGACAAGGGCGTCGAAGTCGTCGCCCCTCTGGACGGCCCGGAAGGGCGACTGGGCCTGGTCCTTCTCGGCGGCGCCGACCAAGCCCACTCGAGGGACGGACTCCGGTTCATCGAAACCGTCTGCGCACAGCTGACGCTCGCGCTCGCGTGGAGCAACACCGCCGAAAACCTCGCATCTCTCGAAGGCCTCGCTATGCGAGGCTACCTGACCGCCTCGCTCGCTCACGACCTTGGCCAACCGATGAGCGCAGCCTGGGCAGCCGCGCGGTCGCTCGCCAGGAGAAGTGACCTGACCGCCGACGCCAGGTCACTCGCCGGCAAGCTGATGGAGAGAGCCGGCTCGGCACTCGAGACACTGACCGAGATCATGACGCCACCGCCCTCGGCGAATAGCCGACCCAGCCTGAACCCGGTTGGAGAGGTCATCAGCCGCGCGGCTTGCGAGGCCGAGCATCGAACGCAGCGCACGATCGGCTTCCGGATCGGCTCCGCCCTGCCCTCCGTGAGCTTCGGAACCGAGCTCCGGCAGGCTCTCCGCTGCCTGCTCGACAATGCGATACGTGCAACACGAAAGGCCGGAGAGATCGACATCCATGCGGTCCTCAAAGGTGACGTTCTCTTGATCGAAGTCGTGGATACCGGAGAAGGGATGCAGGATGAATCGAGGAATCGGGCGTTCGAACCGTGGTACACGACACATGCAGCCTCGGGCGGAAAGGGACTCGGGCTCGCTCTCTCGCGAACCCTCATGCGGCAGGCAGGTGGCGATATCGAGCTGGTCGAATCCGCCGTGGGCAAGGGAACCCGAATGCGGATCCTGCTCTCCGACTTCGAAATCGATCACATCGAGAATGGCGGCAATCATGCGTAGAAACGATGTGCGGACACTTCGACTCGTCCTCCTGCTGCTGCTCGTCACCCTCGGCTGGATGGCTCCGTGCGATTCCTTTGCCTCCTCGGCGCCGGATCCCACCGAGATCCTCTCCGAGGCCCTCGAGCGCCGGTACGAGGTGGAGCTGGTTCAGGATCTGGTGATCGAGCTGAGCGGGCCTTCGGGAAGCATCGGTCGGCGAGAGCTGCAGATGGCAACCAAGCAGTTCGACGGCCACCTCTATGTCGTGGGGCGGTTCCTCGAGCCGCAGAGGATGCGGGGAACCTCTTTTCTTGCGATCGAATCCGAGCGCACGTCCGACTACTTCATCCATCTGCCTGCCTTCAGGGTCGTCCGCAGGGTCAGCACCTACCAGCGCAGCGACCCGTGGTTCGAGACGGACCTGTCGTTCGAAGATGTCGAGCGCCACTACGCTTCCGACTACGAGATCGGCGAACTGAAGGAGGGAACGATCGACGGCGAGTCGGTGCACGTCGTTCACGCTCGGCCCCTCTATGGCTCCGCGTACGCCGAGGTGGCATTTCACATCGCGACGAGCGACCTCGCGATGCTGCGCATGGAGTACTGGAAGAAGGGCCGGAGCTCGTCCTCCAAGGTAATCCACGCACCCCGCTCGAGCATGATCAGCATCGGCGACGCACTCGTTCCTGGACTGCTCATCGCCCATAGCCTCGAAGAGCAGACCACGACACGGGTGATCGTAGAGAGACTCGAGGCCGACCCCGAGCTCCGCAAGAGCTTCTTCAGCGCGACTTCACTCGCGCTGCGCAAGCGCATTCCGATCGACGAAGGTGGACTTCACGCCGACCCGGACAACGAGTAGGCGCCCGAAGCTTCGACCACGCCCGGCCACGAACCTCGCGACTCGTCCACGCACTTTCTCGTTGTCGCCTCTCTCGCGCTGCGGATAAGATCGCCCCAAAACTCCACGAGGTGGGTGACGACATGGCGAACGGGATCGATTCGGTGGGTGACGAAGCCGCGGCGGTCGAGATCGACTGCGCGCTGGAGCGACGATTTCCAGGCAGCAGCGACGCGATCACACGCATCAGGGGAAGACTCGCCGGACTGGCCCCGCTGCGAGAGGCGGTTCTCGTCATCGGCGACTCGGCTTCGGAACGCATGGCGGCGGTCCGCGCCCTGCACGAACTCGGCTCGACACGCCGCGACGACCTCGGACGCATCGACTGCGGGGCCTGGAATCCGGCACAGGGGCCTCTGCGCGCAGGCGCCGTCTGCCTCGATGGCGTCGAGCACCTCTCGCCGGCCGCCAGTGCATTCTGGGCAGATGCGATCAGCGGCGCAGCCCAGAGATGGAGCAAGCAGCTCACTCGCGTCTTCGCGACGACCGGTGTCGACGAATTCCGCGTCGGGAGCACCAACGACCCCAATCGCATCTGGGAGCAACTGTCGCGCTTTCGAATCGCGCTGCCGCCGCTGAGCGAACGACCGGAGGACATCGGCCCGACCGCAGAGTCGATCGTCGATCGGGTCGCGGCGGCAATGAACAGACGGGCGGCTTTGTCTCCCGCGGCGAGCGAGCTACTGCACGGCTACGCGTGGCCGGGCGGCGTGCAGCAACTCGAGCGACTCCTCGAGCGAGCGATCGCCTTCACGCGCGGCGAGTCGATCGACCCCGGCTTGATCGCCGAGCTGCTGTCCGAACGCGAGGACGGCCTCTCGACGATTCGGCGGGGTCGCGTCAAGGCCGAACGAGACGACCTCCTGCAGGCGCTTCGCGAGACGGGCGGCAACGTCACTCGTACGGCTGCCCGGCTGGGAAGAAGCCGAGGCGCCGTCTACCGCTTGATGGACAAGCACCAGGTGGCCCGCCCCGACGCCACCGGCCGGCTCTTCGTGCCCGGCCGGTGATGGCTCGAGGCCGCCGCCAAGGCGCCCGGCCCTCGGCGCCGCGAACGCAACGCGGATCCCTCGCCCCGGCCCTGTGGGCTGGTGGCGGTGGATCGCGTCTTCAGGCGCTTCCGCTCAGCCCCTGCGCGAGCGCACCAGACCAAGCAGACCGGTCATCACGAGCAGGCTCGTACCGAGCTCGGGAAAGCTCGCGACGCGGATACCCGACCAGCCGTCCTCGTTTTCGACCTCGCTCCGGGTGCTGGCCGAGGCTTGCGGTGCACCATCGAGCCAAGACCCGCCCGGTCCGGCGTGGATCAACTTGCCGAAGGAAGTGGGGCCAGCGAGCGGGGCGGTCTGCTCCGCCACGTTTCCGCCCTGGTCGAAGATCTCGTAGGAGCTCGCCGAGCCCGTGTAGCTGCCCACGACTCCAAGGCTGCCGCGGGGAACGCGGAACTCGTCGCAGTTCGCCGTGTCGCTGGACGCGATAGCGCATGCCGGCGGCGTGGCGGTTCCCGTCGGGTCGCCGAAGAAACTCGCCGCCGACGGGTCGTAGTACGCCCCCTCGTACCACTCGCCTTCACTCGGGAGGAAGATCGCGGCGCCGGGGTTGCCCGGAGCGTCCACGGTCACCCGGTCCAACGTCACGGCAAGAGCCGGAGTCGAGGCGACGAGCCACAGAGCAGAGACAGTGAGCAGCGAAGCAAGCGAGCGCATCCGAAGCCTTTCCAGCCGAAGAGCGGCCTTCCTGTAGTTGTATGTGTGCGTTTCAACGGCGGGCGTGTCGGAGTTTTCGCCGCGCATCGCGGCGATTTTCCCTATCTCATTGATCTAAAAGAGGAAATACGCATCACGCGAGACAGCGCGCCCGGGCTTTCCCCTGCTGGCCTCCCAGCCGCATTGGCCCCCGGGGGAGGTGAGCCCCCGCGTTGGTTCGATTTCGTCGTGCCCACGAGAATGGTGCCGACGGCCCGAGAGTCGGCCCCGGGACCTCCCCCCGCCCGAGCGCCCGTTTCGTGACCCCGAGAACCCTCAGAGGCCCTCTCCCGCGGGTCAGAGCGGGTCCGGGCGTTCGCGTCAGTGGGTGGCAAAGAAGGTCCGAGGGAGCCGCGCGCCAGAACCAATTTCGTGGGCACGTCCGTCCGATTCGCGGGTCGTTCTAGCAGGCCGCCGAGCCCTGCCACGAGGCAAGGCCCTGGTACCTGCGCCTCGAAAGCCGAGGACCTCGCCTCGTCGATTCGGCGGGATCGCACCGAGGCCGAACGAGACGACGTCCTTCAGGCGCTTCGGGAAACGGGTGGCAACGTCTCTCGTACCACTGGCGAGCCGGGAAGAACCCGAAGCCGTGGGCCGGACCGGCCCTACGCCCGGCCCTCCCTGGGGTGGGCCTCGTAGTCGTCGATCAGCAACTGGGCCACGTGCGCCGCCTTGTGGGCGTAGTTCTCCGTGCCCTCCCAGCTGCCGTCGTCCGACGCACGGCCGTCCCTCGCCATCTTGCGCCCGTCGCGCCGGTGAAGCGGACGATCTCGCGCCAGATGCGATGCTCGACCTGCTGGGCGAGCTCGCGCACCCACTCTTCGAGCTTTGCGCGGGCTTCGGGCTCGAGGGCCCCCAGCACGGCCTCGCCGGCAAGCGCGGGCTCGTCGCCCGGCTCGACGGGGGCTCGTGGCGCTTCAGCTCGCGCGCGAGCATCGGGCACACCTCGCGCGCCACCGCCGACTCGGTGGCGTGCTGGCCGGCACCTCACCGTGCACCTGCCCGGCGTGCTCTTCCAGCCAGCGAACGATCTCGTCGTGGTCCATCGGCGCCTCCCTTCGCGATCGATCCACTCGAGGGTCGACGCCGGGCCCGCGAGTCAACCCGCGAGATCGCTCGATCTGCGTTCAACGCTTCGGAGTGTCGACCACACGACTGCTCGCGCGACCGGCCGCCGCCGACACGCGCGTGCTCGAGCTGTTCGCGTTTCTCCACGAAGTGCGGCGCGAGCACGACGGCTGCGACCCCCTACACGGAGAACGCGCCGCCGAACTCGCCCGGGAGCTGAACGGCAGGGTGTTCTCGCTGGATCCAGCCGCCATGCAGCAGCTCGGGGTCGCGTGCAGACATCACAGCGCAACAGCGCAGGCGAAACGCGATGCGACCCGACGGTCGAGATCTGCCGGGACGTCGACCGCCTCGACCTCGGCGGTGTCGGAATCTGCCCGCCCCCCCACTACCTGTGTCCGGATGCCGCGCGGGGCGAGCGAGATGATCGCCCGCGCGCACCGGCGCAGCCTGGCGGGGTGGTGAGCCCGCTGGGACTCGAACCCAGAACCTAGAGATTAAAAGTCTCTTGCACTGCCGATTGTGCTACGGGCCCACGCCCTGAGTACCACCACACCGGCGGTGTGTCGACGCAGGCGCGCGCCACGCGCCCCCGGCACCGCGAGGCGAAAATTTCGCGAAAAAGATCGCCCACGCCCTTTCTTTTCGCCCCACTTTCGCCTAGGCTGCCGCCATCGAATCCAGGCTGTTCCGGAAAGGTCACCCCAAGGCGAGCTGAAGCCCCATCGAACCGACAAAGCCTTCGAAATCGAGACCTTGCGGCAAACGGGCTGCCCGCAAACTCGACCGAAGATCCCGAGTCGGACCGCGCCAAAGCTCTCGGATCGCGAGCCACAGCGCAATACACAAGAGACATGGGGCCGTAGGCCATAGGCCATAGGCCATAGGCGATAGGCCAAAGGCGATAGGCGCGAGGCGAAGGGCGAAAGGCGAAGGGCGAAAGGCACGAGGCACGGAGCGAAAGGCGCGAGGCAGGCGGCAAGGGCCGAGGGCCACGAGCCAAGGGCCGAGGGCCACGAGCCAAAGGCCAAGAGCCGAGAGCCGAGAGCCGAGAGCCGAGAGCCAAAAGCCGAGAGCCAAGAGCCAAAGGCCAAGAGCCAAGAGCCGCAAACCCAAAGGGTGCCGGAACACGCGGGCGGGAGGGCTCCCCCAGACAATTGCCATTGTCCCCCCGCCCGCGTCAGCCGGAACCAGACGGCAATCAGCAAACCAGCGCGAGCACCACGCGAGCACCACGCGAGCACCACGCAAGCACCACGAGAGCAGCGCGAGCAGAGACAACAGACACAACAGAGACAAGAGACAAAAAAGAGAGCCGAGACAACAGCCAGAGCACCAGAAGCAGAAGCAAAACCAAAAGAGCAGCGAAGGAGACAACCCGTGCGAATCGAGATCACCAGCGCCGGCGCCGGCGCAGCCACTGCCATCGACAGCGCCATCGCGGTCCGCGAGCCCCGCGCGACGCGATCTCGCTACGCCGGGCGCCCGACGCCGCGCGCCTCGCAGCAGAGCACCCCGGCCGACACCGTGGCGAGCCCCGAGCCCCCCTACTCGGCCGCCACGTCGATCACGATGGCGCTGTGGTCCGACCCCGGCACGTGCACCACCTCGAACGCCTCGACCCCCATGCCCGACACGAAGGCGTGGTCGATGCGCAGCAGCCGGGGCGAGCCCGACCAGGGCCCCCAGGTGCGCTGCGGCGCGACGTTGCGCGTCTCGGCCACCGCCACGGCGGCATCGGTAAACTGGGCGGCCATTCGCCGGTAGGCGGGCCACAGGGGTGTGGCGTTGAAGTCGCCGAGCACCACGCGCTGACCGTTCGGCGACTGGCCCAGGTGCCGCTCGAGCGCGCGCAGCTGCTGCGGCCGCCACGAAAACGAAGGCCGCGGGCGCATCAGCTGCGGGGCCATCAGGTGCATGGCGGTCACCTGTATGGGGTGTGCGAGCCCGGGCCATTCGTCCGGGTGCAGAAGGGTCGAGCGCGCCCGTCGGTAGGGCATCTCCACCGGGTGGACGTGCCCGGGCCGGCGCATGGCGATGCCCGTGCCGTCCTTGCAGGGCCCCGGACCGAGCGAGCCGTGCGGCAGCACCTCGTTGAGGGCGTGCGCCTGGTCGGGGCCAACCTCCTGCACGGCCACCACGTCGACATCGAGCCGCACCACCAGCTCCGCCAAGGCATCGGCGTCCGCCCCGCCCTTCCAGAGATTCGCCGACATCAAACGCAACCGCGCACCCACTGCCGCTGCCGCCCCACCCTTTCCCCGGAAACCCGGGGCTCGCGCTCGCCTGCACGAATCCGGTCGAGCGACCGGCTACCGATGGCGAGCTTGATACGCCCCACTCATCGGCAGACAAGACCCGAGGACTGAGCGCGCCGGAAGCTCGCCGGTCGACCGGCGAAAACTGCCGTCTACGCGGAGGCCCAGCCGCGCAGCCACGCAGCCACGCCCGGCCCCCGAGCGCCCCCCGTGTGCCCGAGCCCGGTGCCAACGCCCCCTGCCCGGCCTGCGGGCCTGCTGGGCACGGCGCTGGGGGCGAGCCCCTAGGCGGCGAACGGATCCCTCACCGCGATGATCTCGTCCCGCCCCGGGCCCACGCTCAGGAAGGCGGCCTGCACGTCGACGAGCGTCTCGATCCGCTCGACGTAGCGCCGCGCGTTGTCGGGCAGGTCTTCGACCCGCCGCACCTCACGCACGTCCTCCCCCCAGCCGGGCAGCGTCTCGTACACCGGCTCGGCACGGGTGATCTCGTCGAGCGTCATCGGGAAGTCGTGGGTCAGCTTGCCGTCTATCCGGTAGGCGGTGGCGATCTGCAGCTCCCGGAATCCGCTCAGGATGTCGAGCTTGTTGATCGCGAGATCGGTGATGCCGTTCACCACCACCGCCTCGCGCAGCACGACCGCGTCGAACCAGCCGCAGCGCCGCGGCCGGCCGGTGGTCGCGCCGTACTCCTGACCGGCGTCGCGCAGCTGCGCGCCGCCCTCGCCGTGGTCCTCGCTCGGAAACGGCCCCGAGCCGACACGCGTCGTGTAGGCCTTCGTGATGCCGAGCACACGGTCGATCTTCGTCGGCCCGACGCCCGAGCCGGTGGTCACGGCGCCGGCCACGCAGTTCGAGGACGTGACGAACGGGTAGGTGCCGTGGTCGAGGTCGAGGAACGTGCCCTGAGCGCCCTCGAAGAGCACGCTCTTGCCGCCCCGCAGCGCCACGTCGAGAATGCGGCCGGTGTGGTCGATGTAGGGCTCGAGCTGCTTGCCCCACTCGACGCACTGGGCGTGCAGCGCCTCCACGTCGATCGCCTCGCCGTCGTAGAAGCGGGTCAGCTCGAAGTTCTTGAACTCGGCGATGCCTCGCAGCTTCTCGCGCAGGCTCTCTGGCCGCAGCAGCTCGGCCACCCGCACGCCGCGCCGCGCGGCCTTGTCCTCGTAGGCCGGGCCGATGCCGCGGCCCGTCGTCCCGATCGAGTCCTTGCCCGCGGCGATCTCCCGCGCCTTGTCGAGCGCCAGGTGCCACGGAAGGATCACGTGCGCCCGGCCCGACACGCGCAGCCGCGACGGGTCCCGCAGCACGCCCCGCTCGATGAGCTTGCCGATCTCGTCGAGCAGGATGCCGGGATCGACCACCACGCCCGGGCCGATCAGGTTGACCTTGCCCTCGTGCAGAATGCCCGACGGCACGACGTGCAGGACGGTCTTCTCGCCGTCCACGACGAGCGTGTGCCCGGCGTTGTTGCCGCCCTGGAAGCGCGCGACGAGATCCGCGCGCGGGGCCAGCCAGTCGACGATCTTGCCCTTGCCCTCGTCGCCCCATTGGGCGCCGACGGCCACCACGGTCGGCATGTCTATAGCTCCACGAGCTTGGCGGTGATGACGTGGGGGACGTTGCGCAGCTGCTCGAGCACGCGCTCGTTCGGCGCGGTGTCCACGTTCACCAGCATGGCGGCCTCGTTGCGCTCACGAACCAGGCCGAGCTGCATGCGGGAGATGTTGATGCTGTTGTCGCCGAGCACCTGGCCCACCGCTCCGACCACGCCCGCCTGGTCGTGATTGTGCAGCAGCAGGGTCGGCCCCTCCGGTATCGCCTCGAGCATGAAGTCGTCGACGCGTACGATGCGGGGCTGCTTGCCGTGGAAGACGGCCCCCGAGATCAGCCGCTCGACGGCGCCACGGGTGCGCACGGTCACCGAGCTCGCGAAGTCTTCGGCGCGGCCTCGCTTGCTCTCGATCAGCTTGACGCCCAGATCCTGCGCGACCACGGTGGCGTTCACCATGTTGACGCCCGACTTGTGGCACTCGAGCAGGCCCTTCAGCACGGCGATGGTGATCGGCGCGACGTTCTGGTCGGAGATATCGCCCGCGTACTCCACCTCGACCTGGTCGACCGCGCAGTCCTGCAGCTGTCCGTGGAAGCGGCCCAGCTTCTCACCGAGGGCGATGTACGGCCCCAGCTCGGCCAGCAGCTCGGGCGACACCGACGGCACGTTGATCGAGTTGCGCAGCACGCCGTCGGTCAGGTAGTCGCGCACCTGCTCGGCCACGGCCACCGACACGTTGATCTGCGCCTGCTCGGTGGAGGCGCCGACGTGCGGGGTGCAGATGACGCGCGGGTGCTGGACGAGCGGGTGGTCGTCCGGCGGCGGCTCCTGCTCGAACACGTCGAGCGCGGCGCCGCCCACCTGATCGGCGTCCAGCGCCTCGAGCAGCGCAGCCTCGTCGACGATGCCACCGCGGGCCGCGTTGATGATGAAGACGCCCTTCTTGGTCTTGGCGAGGGCGTCCCGGTCGATCAACCCGGTGGTGTCCTTCGTCTTGGGCACGTGGACTGTGACGATGTCCGAACGCGACATCAGCTCGTCGAGGGTGACGCGCTCCACCTCGAGCTGCGCGGCGCGTTCGGCGGTGAGGTACGGGTCGTGGACGATCACCCGCATGCCGAGCCCCTTGCCGCGCGAGACGACGATGCGGCCGATGTTGCCGGCCCCAATGACGCCGAGCGTGCGGTTGTAGAGCTCCATGCCCTGGAACTTCTTCTTCTCCCACTTGCCGGACTTCATCGAGGCGGTGGCCTGCGGGACGTGACGCGCCAGCGACACCATCAGGGCGATCGCCAGCTCGGCGGTGGTGACGTTGTTGCCCTCGGGCGTGTTCACCACCACGATGCCGCGCGACGTGGCCGCCGGGACGTCGACGTTGTCGACCCCGATGCCCGCGCGGCCGATCACGCGCAGCTTCCGGGCGCGCTCGATCACGTCGGCGGTCACCTTGGTGCCGCTGCGGATCACGAGCCCGTCGGCGTCTTCGATCAGCTCGAGCAGCTCGTCGGGGCTGGCGCCGGCGCGCTCGATCACCTCGATGCCGCTCGCCTGCTGCAGCACCTCGACGCCCTGGGGCGCGAGCGAATCCGTCACGAGGACCTTGACCACCTCGTCTCTCCTCCGGTTTTCCGACTTCGGCTACAGGCCTTGGGATCCCTGCCGTCGTGTTCGCGGATGGTGCCGCGTGTCCGGTGCCGCTCGAGATACCGTGAGGCCCCCGGGCGGCGGGCACACAAGCGTGTGGATGCAGTGCGGGCGCGGTCGGTCCGATGCCGCGCACACCCGCCCCGAGGCGGGATCGCTCGGGCATCGGCGTGCGGCCGTTCGGGGCCTCGCGGGTCCGGCCGGAGCCGGCTCGCGATCGCGCCGCAGGCCGCTAAGGTTGCGTCACCGAAAAGAAATCGAGCGACCGCCGAAGGGTGCCGAAGCCCCGGGAAAGTGTCAACGCCGAATCGCGGCGCGGATCCGCCCAGGCAGGCCCGCGAGCCCCCGTGTGCGTGGTTCGACCCCGGGTCGAAGCTAGAAAGACGCTGTTTCCCGAGCCGCCCACCGGGCTTGCTAGCCTCCGCCCATTCCGGCCAGCCGCGGGCCTCGCCCCGCCCGGGCAATCCGCCCGGCCCGGTCCCGCGAGCGGACCGGGGCGGCCCCGAGGCGTCCCGCCCGGTCGGATCGACGAGGTTCACGGTGTCCGCCGCCCCCGCAGCCCTGCCCATCGAACCGAGCGGACCGCTCGACGCGACGGTCCGGGTGCCGGGCTCGAAGAGCATCACCAACCGCGCGCTCCTGATCGCCGCCCTCGCCCACGGCGAGAGCGAACTCTCCGGGCCGCTCGCCAGCGACGACACCGACGTCATGCGCGAGGCGCTCGCGCAGCTCGGCGCCCGCGTCGAGAGCCGCGGCGACCCGTGGGTGGTGGGCGGCGTGGGGGGCACACTGCGCGTGCCGAGCAAGCCCCTCTACGTGCAGAACTCGGGCACGACGGCGCGCTTCCTGACGGCCGCGGCGACGCTCGCGCCCGGGCCGGTCGAGATCGACGGCAACGCGCGCATGCGCGAGCGGCCGATCGTGCACCTCGTCGACGCGCTGCGCGATCTCGGTGCGGCGGTCGACCCGCTGGGCACGAACGGCTGCCCGCCGGTGCGGGTGGCGGGCGGCGGTCTGCCGGGCGGGCTCGTCACGATCGACGGCAGCCAGTCCAGCCAGTACACGTCGGCCATCCTGCTGGCTGCGCCGTACGCGAAGCACTCGGTGACGGTGACTTTCCGCAACGGGGTGCTCGTCTCGAAGCCCTACGTCGACATCACGCTGCAGATGATGCGGGCATTCGGGGCCGAAGCCGATTGGGCGGAGGACCAGGAGGATCCGCACATCAACGTGCGCGCCGGACGCAGCTACCAGGCCCGCGCCTACGCGATCGAGCCCGACGCCTCGTCGGCCGCCTACCCGTTCTGCGCCGCGGCCATCGCCGGCGGCTCGGTGCGCGTCGAGGGCGTGCCGACGGATTCGCTGCAATCCGACTGGCGCATCCTCGACCTGCTCGAGCGCATGGGCTGCACGGTCCACCGGCGCAGCACCACCGTGGAGGTGCTCGGGCCGGACCGGCCGCTGCGCAGCCTCGGCGAAGTCGACATGAACGAGATGCCCGACGCGGCGCTCGCCTACGCGGTGGTGGCGCTCTTTGCCGACGGACCGACCCTGATCAAGAACGTCTGGAACCTGCGCATCAAGGAGACCGACCGCCTCGAGGCCCTGCAGACCGAGCTGCGCAAGCTCGGCGCCCGGGCGCAGGCCGACCGCGACTCGCTCCACATCCAACCGGGACCGCTCCACGGCGCCGAGATCGACACCTACGACGACCACCGCATGGCGATGTCGTTCTCGCTGGCGGGCCTGCGGGTGCCGGGCGTGGTCATCAAGGACCCGGGCTGCGTGAGCAAGACCTGGCCGAAGTACTTCGACGTGTTTCGGCATCTCTAGAGACCGAGCAGCCAGTAGCCAGCAAGCAGCGAGAGAGAGGCGAACCGTCGGCGTGCAGACCCCTGGCCGCTCCGCGCAGAACGAGACCGAACGCGGAGCCGCCGCCGGCGCGCGCGTCGAGGCCGGCGGGCTGACCCGGCGATTCGGGCCCCACGAGGCGCTGCGCGACCTCGATCTCGCCATCGAGCCGGGTGAGGTCTTCGGCCTGCTCGGCGCAAACGGCGCCGGCAAGACGACGTTCATCCGGCTCGTCACCGGCTACCTGCTGCCGAGCGCCGGGCGCGTCACGGTGGACGGCCGCTCGCCCGGCCTCGCGCCCGCGGCCGTGCAGGCAAAGCTCGGCTACGTGCCCGAGACGCCGCGGCTCTATACCGAGCTGAGGGTGCAGGCGTTCCTCCGATTCGTCGCGGGCCTTCACGGCCTGGCGGGCGCCGCGCGGCGCGCCGCGGTCGACTCGGCGCTGGTGCGCTTCCGGCTGGAGGAGGTGGCGCGGCGGTCGATCGGGCATCTGTCGAAGGGCTATCGCCAGCGCGTGTCACTCGCGCAGGCCTTCCTCCACGACCCATCGCTCCTGATCGTCGACGAGCCGACGAGCGGACTCGATCCCGTGCAGCGCCAGGAGGTGCGCGAGCTGCTCGCCGGACTCGCCGGACGGCGCACGATCCTGCTCTGCACCCACGATCTGGCCGAGGCGCGCGCGCTGACATCGCGCTGCGCGGTGCTGCACCGCGGCAAACGCGTCGCGCTGGGGCCCACGGACGAGGTGCTCGGCGGAGACGAGCCGCTCGCGCTCTTTCGCGGCGACGCGCCCACGAGCGAAGCGGCCGATGCCGGGGAGGCCGCCCGGTGACCGCGCTCGCCGCCCTCGTCCGCAAGGAGATCGCGGTGCTCTTCGCCTCGCCGATCGCGTACCTGGTGCTCACCACCGTCGCGATCCTCACGTCGATCGTCTTCTTCGAGCACCTGCGCCTCTACAACCACCAGCTCTTCCTGTTCGCCAGCAGCAACATGGGCGGATTCGACTCGGACACCATTCCCGACTACATCAACCTGCGCGACACCGTCTTCTTCCCGGTGATGGAGCAGCTGGGGCTGCTGCTGCTGCTGCCGATCCCGCTCGTCACCATGCGCGTCTTCGCACGCGAGCGCGACCTGGGCACCGACGAGCTGCTGCTGACGTCCGGCGCGAGCCCCACCGCGATCGTGCTCGCCAAATTCCTGGTCACCTACGCGTTCGTGGCGCTGATGATGGCCGTGAGCTTCCTCTATCCCGTCAGCGCGGTGACCGAAGGCGGCCTCGGCATGCAGCACCTGCTGGCGGTCTTCATCGGGCTGGTGCTGCTCGGCTGCGGGATCGCATCGATCGGGCTCGTCTGCTCGGCGATGACGCGCAGCCAGGTGATCGCCGCCGCGGCGACCGTCGCCGTGGCCTATCTGCTGTACGACTTCGGCTGGTCGTACGCGTTCGTCAGCCCCGAGACCGCGGGCTTGCTGGACGAGGTGTCGCTGCACCTCCACTTCGCCCGCTTCAGCGAGGGCATCGTCGCGCTCGCCGACATCGCCTACTTCGCGGCGCTGGCGGTGGTGGCGGGAGCAGTGGTGCGCACGTCGCTCGGCCTGCGGAGAGTCAGCCCGTGATCGGCGCGCTCACGCTGGTGGGGCTGATCGCGTCGGGGTTCGGCGTGTTCACGCTGCGCGCGCTCGGCGAGGCGACGCCGTTCGCCACCGCGCACCTCGTGGGGGGCGGCACGGCGCTCGCCGCGGCGCTGACCGTCGCGCTGCTGCGCATCGGGCGGGCCCGCCAGCCGGCGTTGCTCGGCCCCACTCTGCGCGTGCTGTCGGCGGGCGCACTGACGATCGCCCTGGCGCTCGCCCTCTACGAGGGCGTGGTGCGGGCCGACGTCCGCTTCGACTGGACGTTCGAGGGCCGCTTCGAATTGGCCGAGGCGACACACGTCGTGCTCGACGAGCTGCCGGGCCCCCTCACCCTGACGCTCTACTTCGACGTCGGCGATCCACGCATCCGCAGCACCCGCCTGCTGCTCGAGGAGATGGCGCGCGGCCGCGACGTCGCGGTGCGCGTGCGCTCGATCGACGGGCACCCCGAAGACGAGGACCGCTACGCGATCGGGTCGTCGAACACCGTGGTGATCGGCCTCGGCGACCGCTGGGAGCGGGTCGACCGGCCAACGGAGGGCGCGCTCTATCAGGCGCTGTCGACGCTGACGCGGGCGCGCGAGCGCGTGCTCTACATCGCGGTCGGCGCCGGCGAGGGCGACCTCGAGCGCTCGGACGACGAGGGCTACTCGGGGCTGCGCGCGGCGCTCGAGAGCGAGGGCTACTCGGTGCGGCCCCTGCCCCTCGCCGTGGCCGGCGACGTGCCCCCGGACGCTGCCGGCGTCGTCTCGATCGCGCCGCGGCGCGCGCTTCCGGATGCGGCCCTCGCTGCGATCGAGCGCTACGTGGGCCGCGGCGGCCGCCTCGTCGCCTTCGTCGAGCCCGGTGGCGACAGCGGGCTCGAACGGGTGCTGTCGGGCTTCGGCATCACGCCGCTGGCCGGTCAGGTGATCGACCCCGCCTCGGGACCGATCGAGGGCGACGCGCCGGGCCACAATCCGATCGCCGCCGCCTACTCGCAGCACCCGGTGACGACCGGACTCGAGTCGAACCGCATGACTTTCTTCCGCGGCGCCCGTTCTCTCGCGTTGCGCAAGGTGCAGCCGGACGACCGCCTGCGCGCCGTCGTCCACACCAGCGGAGGCGCCTGGGTGGACCCCGCCCCCGACCCGGACGCGTCGACGACCGATTGGCCGGTACCTCCGCGGGGCGTACGCCCGAACTACCACACCCTGGTCGCCGTGGCCGAGATCGAGCGGCAGGGAGCAGCGGCCCGCATCGTCGTCTTCGGCGACGCCGACCTCGCCGCCAACCGCTATCTGCGCGCGCTCTACAACCTCGACCTCGTGCTCAACGCCATTCACTGGGCGACCGAGCACGAGGCCCCGCTGGCCATCCGCCCCAAGATCGGCGGCCGCCAGCTCGTGCAGTTTCCGGTACCGCTCCAGACCTCCCTCGAGGCCCTGTACGGCGTCGGCCTGCTGGTCCCCGAGCTGCTGCTGATCGCCGGCGGACTGGTCTGGCTGCGACGGCGGGAGGCGTGATCGCCGCTTCCCTCGCCGGCAGCCCCTCGGCTGGCGCCCGCCCCTAGCGCTCCCGCTGCGTGGCGATCGCGATGCCCTCGGCGCCGGCCTCCTGGGCGAGGTCGAGCACGTTCACCGCCTGGCCGAGCAGCACGCGCTTGTCGCCGCGCAGCACGACCACCTTGTCCTGGGCGGCCGCCAGGGCCTCCTCGATGGCGGCGCCGAGCCCGCCATCCGAAACGAGCTCGCCGTTCACGTGGATGGCGCCCTCGTCGTCGACCTCGACGGTCACGCCCTCGGGCGGCGTCTCGGCAGCGATCTCGGCAGAGGGCAGATCGATGTTCTTGCCCTCCTGTACGACCGCCGTCGTGGTCACCATGAAGATGATCAGCAGCACCAGGAAGATGTCGGTCAACGGGGTGACGTTGATCTCGGCGACGATGCCGTCGGCGTCCTCTTCCTCGCCGCCGGGCAGCGCGGTGACCGCCACCTCAGGCGCCCTCCCCGGGCGTCGCGCGCGCGGCCGCGCCGCCCGACTCGACGTAGATGATGGCCTGCACGAGCCGCTCGGCGGCCCGCGCGTAGGTGCCCGAGATGAGCCGCACTCGCGTGTTGAGGTAGTTGTAGAGGGTGAGCGCGGCGATCGCGACGCCCAGACCCGCGGCGGTGGCGATCAGCGCCTCGGAGAGGCTCGCCGCCACCACTTCGAAGCCGCCGCCCGAGGCCTGCGACAGGTCGCCGAACGCGCGAATGATGCCGACCACCGTGCCGAACAATCCGACGAAGGGCGCCAGCGAGCCGACGGTGCCGATCATCCAGATGCCGCGGCGCATCTCGGTCCCCATGTCGGCGCGCAGGGTGGCGAGCACGCGGTCGTAGTCCTCGACGCTCACGTTCTGCCAACGCAGCGCCTCGAGCATCATGTTCGCCACCGGCAGCTCGGACTGCCGGCACATCTCGCGGGCCCCCTCGAGATCGGGCTCGACGAGCTTGTCGATCACGCGGCTCGCGAACGCGCGGCTCTTGTCCTCGAGGCCGCGGAAATTGCGGTAGCGGTCGACGAAGATGGTGATGGTCGCGATCGAGCCGATGGCGAGCGGGATGTTCGACAACCATCCCATGATGAGCAGATCGATCAGGCGAGTGGCGTCGAGCATCGGGTCCCCCGGAAGCGGGCCCGAGCGTACCCGACGCCCCCCTGCGACGCAGCGATCACGGCCGCGGCCCGGCCCTTCGCAGGGGCTCGGGCCCGCCCCGGCGGCAGCGGCTCACGGTCGGGCTGCTAGCCTCGAATCGGGTGCTCGGGGAGGTGGATCCGGGCGTCGAACCGGGTTGCCGGCGCCGGTGTCCGCGCAGGTAGGGGAGCTTGCGCGCCGGTCCGAAGCGACCGCGGGCGCGACCATCCTGCGAGCCCTGCGAGCCCTGCGAGCCCTGCGAACGGTGCGAAAGATGCGAAAGGTGTAAAACGTGCGAACGGCGCGCCGGACCGGTGCCAGCGCTCCGTCCGCCGCCGATCCCGCCCCCGATCCCGCCCCCGATCCCGCCGAAGGAGCAGCCACCGCCTTGGCCTCGCAGCTCACCGTCCGACCTCGCCGGCGCCACCCGCGCAGCGCCGTGCGCTGGGCCCTCGCCGTGCCCGGCGCCGGGGCGGCGGGCGTCGAGGCGCCGCGACTCCTGCTGGCCGAGCCCGACGATCCGCGCTCGCGTCGCATCACCGGCGGCATCACTGCGCTCGTCCACGCCGGCGCGTTCGTGGCGATCCTGCTCGGCGCGGCGCTCGCCCCGCCCGAGCTGATCGAGCGCGTGATTCCGGTCGAGCTGGTGCCCGTCCTCGATCAGCCCGTCGAGCTTCCGGGCTCGAACCTCGAGCCCGCGCCCGCCGGCCCCAAGCAGGTGGGCGCGCGCCGCGCGAACGCCGCCGAGCTTGCCGCGTCGCAGATCCTCACCCCGGCCCAGACCGCGGCCATGCGCCGCGAGGCGCTCGAGGCTGCGCGGCGCGTGATCGCGCAGCTCGACCTCGAGGCCGCCCAGGACATCCCGTCGCTGCCGACCCAGGTCGAGCGGCGATCCGTGCAGGCCGACACCGTTGCCGCCCGCGCAGCCGCAGCGGTTTCGCCGACCGAAGCCGTCGACCCGCGCGACGTCGAGGCAATCCGCATCGACCCGGCCGATCTCGCCGCGATCGCGCCCCGGCTCGAGGGGCCACGGGCGATCGATCCCGAGAGCATCACCGACCTGAGCGTCCCCGAGGCGCTCGCCGTCCTCGAGTCACTGCCCGAGGGCGACTTCGCGGCCAGCGGCGTCGAAGCGTCGGCGATCGATCCGCAAGCGCTTGCGGGGGGGAGCCGGGTCGCGATCGGCATCGACACCAGCCTGGCCGGCGGCCTGGCGATCGGCGCGGGCTCGGGTGCGGGCGCGGGCGCGGGCGAAGGCAGCGGCGGCTCGGGGATCGGCGCCGGGAGCGGCGGAGAAGGCAGCGCGCGCGGTGTCGTGCGCTGCCTCGAGAGCGCGCCCGTGCAGCGCTATCTCGAGACGGTCCGGGTGCGGACCAACCAGCGCTGGACCGTGCCCGAGGGCGTGCCCGCGGACGCCAGGGTCGTGCTGCGCTTCGACCTCGACGCGGCGGGCATGGCGGGCCGGGTCGAGGGCCGCAGCGCCGACGACGAGGCCCTGTCCGCGAGCGCCCGGCAGGCGCTGCTGACCGCCTCGCCCTTTCCGCCGCTCGTCGACGCGAACCGCTGCCTCACCGACAAGCGCATCGTGCTGACCTTCACGGTGCCCACCCGCTAGCGCGACCAGTCGATGAACCGCTCACCCGATCGCCCCGCCCTCGCCCTCCGCTCGAGCCGCCTCCACCTCCCCAGCGTCCCCGACGTCCTGGGCGTCCTGGGCGTCCTGGGCGCGGCCGTCGCCTGCTCGATCGCCTGCCTGCCCGCGCACGCCGAGCCCGAAGCAGCGCACGCCGAGGGCGAGATCCCCTGCCCCCACATCGAGCTGCTCTACGACCCGAACGAAGTGGTCGCGGAGAAGCACACCGACACCAATCGCGACTGCCGCTTCGATCAGGTGGTGCGCTACGCGGACGGCGTCGCAAGCGCCTCCGAGCAGGACCGCGACCACGACGGCCGCATGGACGCGTGGATCGACTACGACGCCGCGGGCGAGCCACAGGAGGAGCGCCTCGACGAGGACGGCGACGGCCGCGTCGATCGCTGGACGGCGCTCGGCGTCGAGGGGCCCGCCCGGCAGCGGGACGACACCAACGCCGATGGAGAGGCCGACCTGTTCACCACCTTCGCCGCCGGCGTCGCGGTGAAACGCGAGGAGGACACCAACCACGACGGCCGCGTCGACCGCACGACCCACATCGAGGGCGAGAGAGTGAGCCGTGTCGAGCAGGACCGGCGCAACGACGGCCGCATCGACGCCCGCGCCGACTTCGGCCCCGCCGGCCACAAGACGCGCGAAGAGCTCGACGAGGACGGCGACGGGCGCTTCGAGGTGCTGGTGGTCTACACCGCAGGCCAGCGCACGCGGGTCGAGGAGGACACCTCGGGCGACGGCCGCGCCGACGTGGTGAGCCACTACGCGGACGGCCAGTTGGTGCGGCGCGAGGCCGACGGCGACGGCGACGGGCGCTTCGAGAGCGTGGCGGCGTTCGAGGGCGGGGTCGAGCGCACGCGCAGCATCGACGCCGACGGCGACGGCTTCGCGGAGCTCGTGGCGACGCTGCTCGCGACGGGCCTGCTCGATCGCGAGGAGATCGACGGCGACGGCGACGGCCGGCGCGAGCGGGTGCGCCACTACGAGGCGGGGGTGCGCGCCCGGGAGGAGCACGACGGCGACGGCGACGGACGCCCGGAGGTCGTCACGTTCTACGGCGGCGCGAAGGGCGACACGCCCAGCCGCCAGCAGGCGGACACGACCGGCGACGGCGTCTACGACACCCACGTCGACTTCGAGGCGGGACGCCGGGCGAGCCAGACCGAGGACCGCAACGCCGATGGCCGGCCCGACGTCCGCTACCGCTTCGACGCCGAGGAGCGGATCGCCCACGAGTCGGTCGACGGCGACTTCGACGGCCGCTTCGAGACGGAGGCCGAGTACACGGCCGGCCTGGTGGAGGTGCGCCGCATCGACTCGACGGGCCGCGGCACGCCCGACCGCATCGAGCGCTTCGAGAACGGTCGCCTCGCCCGCGTCGAGCTCGATCCCGACCAGGACGGCCGGCCCGCAGCGTGGAGCATCTACGACGCCGAGGGGCGCGTCGTCCGCCGCGAGGAAGACACCGACGACGACGGCGCGGTCGACCGCTGGCTGGAGCTCGACCCGGCCACCGGCGCCGCCGTGCGCGTCGAGAGCGACACCACCGGCGACGGCGTGCGCGACACCCTGCGCATCGCCGGCCCCGACGGCGTGCCCCTGCGCGTCGAGGAGGATCGCAACGCCGACGGACGCGCCGACTACACGGTCTTCCTCGAGGCCGGCGTGCCGGCCCGCTACGAGGAGGACACCGACCACGACGGCGTCATGGACGGCGGCGGCGCCCTCGATGCCGATGGCCGCGTCAGCGTGTCGGAGCGCGACACCACCGGCGACGGCCGCCGTGATCTGCGCATCACCTTCGAGAACGGCGTGCAGCTGAAGGAGGAGCGCGACACGCGGGCCGACGGCGCCTGGGACGTGGTGACCAGCTTCGAGGCCGGCGCGCGCAGCGAGCAGCGCATCGACACCAACGCCGACGGCCGCTTCGACACCCTGCTCGCCTTCGAGGCGGACCGCCCGGTCAGGCAGCGGCGCGACACCACGGGCGACGGCCGCTTCGATCAGCTCGTGGTGTACGACGACGCCGAGCGGCCCGCCCGGGAGGAGTTCGACACCAACGCCGACGAGCGAGCCGACGTGGTCAAGACCTACGCCGAGGGCATCCCGACCGGCGAGCAGCTCGACGCCGACCACGACGGCCGCTTCGAGCAGCGCACGCGCTTCGAGGACGGCGTGATCGCAGCCACCGAGACCGACGGCGACGGCGACGGCCGGGCCGAGGTGGTCGTCACCTACGTGGGCGGGCGCCGCATGCAGCAGCGCGAGGACCGCACCGGCGACGGCGCCTTCGACCTCGTGACGCACTTCGACGCCGAGGGCCGCCCCGCCCGCATCGAAGAGGACACCACGGGCGACGGGCGTCTCGATGCCGCGCAGATCTTCGAGGCCGGCGTACACCGCCGCAGCGAGCGCGACCGCGACGCCGACGGGCGCCCGGATCTCTGGGTCGAGAACGACGCCGGGGGGACGATCGTCGCGCGCCGGGAGGACCGCAACGGCGATGGCGAGCCCGACCTGACGGTCCACTTCCGGGACGGCGTGGCCCACCGCGTGGTGCAGCAGAGCGCCGAGCGCGGGTGCGTCGAGGTGGTGAGCTGGCTCGGCCGCAAGGGCGAGGTGCTCGCCGAGGAGAAGGACACGAGCGGCGACTGCCGGCTCGACACCTGGAGCTACTACCGGAACGAGCAGCTGCGGCGTCAGGGGCGCGACGCCGACGGCGACGGGCGGCCGGAGCTGCTGCTGCGCTTCGACGACGCCACCCGGATCGTCGCCCAGGAGCTGGCCGGCGAGAACGGACGACCCGCCCGAAAGATCTTCCTCGATGCGGACGGCGTCGAGCAGCGGCAGTGCATCGACGCCGACGGCGACGGCCGGATGGAGCTCGTCGTGCTGCGCGAAGGATCGCGGATCGTCGAGACCTGGCTCGACACGACCGGGGACGCACGAGCCGACCAGCGCGAGCTCTACGAGGGGGGGCGGCGCGCGCGCGTCGAGATCGACACGACGGGCAGCGGTGCACCCGACGTCGTCCAACTGCTCGACGCGGGCGGCGCCGTGGCGCGCCAGGACGAGGACAGCGACGGAGACGGCGTGATCGATCGGCGCTTCGAGGGCGACTCGCCGGTGCCCGTCGAAGGTGCGCCGAAGGCGCCCGGGAGACTACGCGAGCTGGACTGCGGAAAGTTCGATGCCTTCTGGAAGAACCACTGACGAGTTCCCGGCCCGGCGGGCATCGGTCCGGGTCGGCGACGCCGCGCCCGGCCGCCCTCCCCCTCGCACGAAGCGCCCCGCCGCCCTCCCCCTCGCGCAAAGCGCGCGGGGGAGGCATCCTATGCGTCTGTTCGGATCCCCCCCGACGTCGGCTCCGCCGGCGCGCCCCGAAACCGAGGCCTGCCCTCCGTCGAGAGCCGAGCCCCCAGCGAGCCGAATGACGACTCCCACACGCGCCGTACAAGAGTACGGCCAGAGCATCTGGTACGACTTCATCAGCCGCGATCTCCTGCTTTCGGGCGAGCTGCGCAGGCTGGTCGAGCAAGACGGCGTTCGCGGCGTCACCTCGAATCCGGCGATCTTCGAGAAGGCCATCGCCAGCAGTTCGGACTACGACCCCGCCATCCGAACCCTGGCCGCGCAGGGCGAGCGCGACCCCAAGTCGATCTTCGAACGTCTCGCCGTCCTCGACGTGCAGCTCGCCTGCGACGTGCTGCGTCCGGTCTACGACGAGAGCCACGGCGCGGACGGCTTCGTGAGCCTCGAGGTGTCGCCCCACCTCGCCTACGACACGGCGGCCACCATCGACGAAGCGCGGCGCCTGTGGGCCGCCGTCGGCCGCCCCAACCTGATGATCAAGGTGCCGGCCACCACCGAGGGCCTCCCCGCCGTCGAGACGCTGATCGGCGAAGGCATCAACGTAAACGTCACGCTGTTGTTCTCCGTGTCGTACTACGAGGCGGTGCACCGCGCCTACATCACGGGCCTCGAGCGCTTCGTGGCGGCCGGTGGTCAGCCCGAGCGGGTCGCCAGCGTGGCGAGCTTCTTCGTGAGTCGCATCGACGCCATGGTCGAAAAGCGCGTGTCCGCCGAGCTGTCCGAGAGCGGCGATCCCGACCGCAAGTCGAAGCTCGAGGCCCTGGTGGCCCGCGTCGCCATCGCCAACGCGGTGGACGCCTATGCGCGGTTCCGCGACGAACTCGGCGGCGCGCGCTGGCAGGCGCTGGCCGCCCGCGGCGCGCGGCCCCAGCGCGTGCTCTGGGCGAGCACGGGCACGAAGAGCCCCGACCTGCCGATGACCCTCTACGTCGACCGCCTGATCGGCCGCGACACCGTCAACACCGTGCCGGCCGCGACCTTCGAGGCGTTCAAGAGCCAAGGGAACGTGCAGGACGCGCTGTCCGGCGACGGCTCGGCGGCGCTCGGCGAGGCGCGCGCCGTGCTCGGCAGCCTGAGCGAACTCGGCATCTCGCTCGACGAGATCACCGACGAGCTGCTGGAAAAGGGCTGCCAGCTGTTCTGCGACGCCTTCGACCAGCTTCTCGAGGCCGTGACCAAGAAGCGCGATTCTCTTCTGGAAATCCGTTGAGCGCGAGCCGGACGCCCGCAGCGCCGGAAGCCAGCGCCCAGGCCGCTCTCGAATTCGTCGAGGACGGCCAGACGATCGGTCTCGGCACCGGACGGGCCGCCGAGGCCTTCGTGCGCGCCCTCGCAGGGCGCGTCGCCCGGGGCCTCGCGGTGCGCGGCGTGCCGACCTCCGAGCGCACCGCCCAGCTCGCCGCCGGGCTCGGCATCCCGCTGCTCACCCTCGAGGACGCGGGACGCCTCGACGTCACCTTCGACGGCGCGGACGAGGTCGATCCCCACCTCGACCTCATCAAGGGCTACGGCGCCGCAATGGTGCGCGAGAAGATCGTGGCAGCCTCGTCGGATCGACTCGTGATCCTGGTCGGCGAGGAGAAGCTCGTCTCGAAGCTCGGCGACCGCGGCCGCCTGCCGGTCGAGATCGTGCCCTTCGGCGAGTCGCTCGCCCGCGAGCGGCTGCGCGCCCTCGGCTGCGAGCCCGAGCTGCGCCTCGACGCCGACCGACACCCCGTCGTCACCGACAACAGCAACCACATCCTCGACTGCGGGGTGGGACCGATCGACCGCCCCGGCGAGCTCGACGACGCCATCACGCTGATCCCCGGCGTGCTCGGCACGGGCCTCTTCGTCGGCATGGCGGACGCGGTCGTGGTGCAGCGCGGCGCCGACGTCGAGGTGCGGCGCCGGGGCTAGCGGCCCGAGCGTACCTCCGGGCCGTCCGCCGGCGCTGTACACTGACGGGCAGCCGGAGCTCCCATGCCGAAGCGCCCCTACCTCGTCACCCCCGACCGCGAGTGCATCCCGCTCGAGGGCCCGTACCGCATCGAACAGGTGCGCGGCGAATGGTGGGTGCTCGGCGAGCATCGCGCAGTGCGCTGCGACGGCGAGGCGTCGGCGAGCCTCGTGATCGAGCGGCTGCGAGCCGGGCCCGAGGTTCACGCGCTCGCCGCCGAGGCGCTCGAGGGCCTTCCGGGCGAGTTGCACGCCGTCGCGCAGACGCCCGCGGCGAGGAGACGTGGCTGATCAACGGTGGATCGAGGATTGTGCCTGGCATGATTTCTGCTTGATCTCGGTTC